>NZ_JBITEN010000028.1:27380-105395 GCF_044455165.1 Streptomyces sp. NPDC051315 | reverse complement strand
GGCGGCCGAGGCTGCCGCGGTGGCCAGGAGCAAGCGGGCAGAGCGCATCTGAGAATCCTTCCGCCAAGACCGAGCAGCTGGCGCTTCGTCAGCTGAGGTGACTCGGCCCCGACGTGCTCCACCGTCGGCCAGGTGATCGTCTCCCACCACTCGGGACGCTCAGCCGAGTGAACCGATGAGGCCGAGTCGGTGGAGCGGGTGCGTACGGCGTCATCCGACCGGGGCAGCGGGGCGGTGGCCGTCGGCGCGGTGCGACGGCCGGCTGCCGTCCGGGACGGGGCGGGAGCGCGCACGGAAGGTGCGGCGGTAGGTGTCCGGGGGAACGCCGACCGTGCGGTTGAAGTGGCGGCGCAGTGTCGTGGCGGTGCCCATGCCGGTGGCGGCCGCGATGGAGTCGACACTGTCGTCGGTCGTCTCCAGCAGCTCCTGGGCGCGGCGGATCCGTTGAGTCAGCAGCCATTGCAGCGGCGTGGTGCCGGTCGCCGCCCTGAAGTGGCGGCCCAGGTTGCGCGAGCTCATCCGGGCCCGTCGTGCCAGGTCCTCGACGGTCAGCGGGTGGTCGAGGCGTTCGATCACCCAGGGAAACAGCGCGGCGAGCGGGTGGTCGTCCCGGGCGGGCACCGGGGTGGCGACGAACTGGGCCTGGCCGCCCGCCCGGTGCGGCGGCACGACCAGGCGGCGGGCCACGGCGTTGGCGACCGACGAGCCGTGGTCGAGGCGGACGAGGTGCAGGCACAGGTCCAGCGCGGCGGCCTTGCCCGCGGAGGTGAGCACACTGCCGTTGTCCACGTAGAGCACGTCCGGGTCGACCTCCACCTCGGGGTGGCGGGCGGCCAGGGCCTCGGTGTGCGCCCAGTGCGTGGTCGCGCGCCTGCCGTCCAGCAATCCGGCGGCGGCCAGCACGAACGCACCCGTGCAGAGGGAGGCGACCCGCGCGCCCGCCTCATGGGCCGCCCGCACCGCGTCGACCAGGGCGGCGGGCGGCTCCTCGTCGATGTCCGCCCAGCCGGGGACGATCACGGTGTCGACGTGCCGGAGCCGGTCGAGCCCGTGGTCGGGCTCCAGCCGGAACCGGCCGACCCGCACGGCGTCCGTCCCGCAGACGGCGACGTCGTACCAGGGGACGGCCACGCCGGCCGGGGCGGCGCCGAACACCTCGTACGCCACGGACAGTTCGAAGTGCAGCATCCCGTCGGTGACGGCCAGCGCGACAGAGCTCATGTCCGGAATTGTATGCGTCATGTCGTTCCGGACACTCGTGCCGAGCGGTCCGCCCTCGGCAGGATGTCCCCGAAGGATCATCCAGGAGCGGGGAGAAGTCATGGGTACGGGGCACGCGGTGGCGGTGTTCGGCGCGTACGGGCACACCGGACGCTTCGTGGTGTCGGAGCTGCGGGAGCGCGGGTTCGCCCCGGTGCTGTCCGGCCGCGACCCCGACAAACTGCGGGCGTTGGCGTCGGCCGGACCCGGATCGGACATCCGGCCCGCGTCGGTCGGCGACGCGGGCTCGCTCGACCGCGCACTGGCCGGAACGGCGGCTGTGATCAACTGCGCCGGGCCCTTCGCCGTGACCGCCGCCCCCGTGATCGAGGCGGCCCTGCGTGCCGGGATCCCGTATGTGGACGTGGCGGCCGAGATCGAGGCCAACGTCGACACCTTCGCGCACTACACCGACCGCGCCCGCGCCGCCGGAGCCGTGGTCGTCCCCGCGATGGCCTTCTACGGCGGCCTCGGAGACCTGCTGGTCACGGCGGCGATGGGCGACTGGACGTCGGCCGACGAGGCGCACATCGCCTACGGGCTGAACGGTTGGCACCCGACGGCCGGGACCCGCGCCGCGGGCACGGTCTCCCGGTCGCGGCGCGACGGCCGACGGGTCCGCTACACGAACGGGCGGCTGGAATACCGCAGTGACGAACCGCCGGTCCTGGAGTGGTCCTTCCCCGACCCGATGGGCACCCGGGCCGTCATCGGGGAGTTCACGATGGCCGACGTCGTCACCGTCCCCAGCCACCTGGCCGTTCCGGAGGTGCGCACCTACATGACGATCGAGGCGGCCAGGGAGCTGTCGTCCCCGGACACCCCGGCACCGGCCGCGGTCGACGAGCGCGGGCGGTCCGCGCAGACCTTCCTCGTCGACGTCCTCGTGCGCTCCGGCGAGCAGGAGCGACGCGCCGTGGCGACGGGGCGGGACATCTACGCCGTCAGCGCGCCGCTCGCGGTGGAGGCGGTCCACCGCATCCTCACCGGGCGGACCAGGACGACCGGTGTCGCCTCCGCCGGCGAGATCTTCGACGCGCCCGACTTCCTGCGTGCGCTGTCGACGCACCTGTCCTTCACGATGCGTTAGCCGGGACGGTGTCCGTTACGGCGCGGCGAGCCGGGCCGTAACGGTCGTGCCGGGGGAGCCGGGCCCGTGTCCGTCGCGACGTGGCAGGTGCGCCCGTGTGAGGGCGGTCAGCCGAGCTGGTCGGCGACCAGCGCGGCGAACTCGTCGGGGGTGGCCAGACGCACGCCCAGCGACTCGGCCTTGGCGCGCTTGGATCCCGCGCCCTCTCCGGCGACGACCAGGGTGGTCTTCTTGGAGACGCTGGAGGAGGAGCGGCCGCCGGCGCGTTCGACGAGCTCGTTCATCTGGTTGCGGCTGAGCTTCTCCAGGGGGCCGGTCATCGTGCCGGTGACCACCACCGTCATACCGGCCAGCGGCCCGGCTGCCGGGTCACCGGTCGCCGTTGCTCCGGCGTCGGTGGCCCTGTCCGCCGCGGTGGGCGCGGTGGCGCCGGGCTCGGTCATGTTGACTCCGGCCGCGGCGAGTTTGTCGATGAGCGGGGCGAGTTCGGCGAGTTCCGCGACGATGGACGGGGCCTTCTCGGTGCCGATGCCCTCGACCTGCTGGATCGTTTCGGCGTCGGCGGCGCGCAGGTTGTCCATGGTGGCGAAGTACCGTGCGATACGGCGGGACATGGAGCGGCCGGTGCCGCGGACGCCGAGGGCGCACAGGACGCGGGAGAGCGGCTGGTTCCTGGCCGCGGCGAGTGCGGCGAGGAGGTTGTCGGTGCTGGTCTCGCCCATCCGCTCCAGGCCGAGCAACTGGTCGCGGGTGAGGGTGAACAGGTCGGCGAGGTCGGCGACCAGGCCGGCGTCGACGAGCTGGACGACGCGGGTGTGGCCGAGGCCTTCTATGTCGAGCTGGTCGCGGCCGACCGCGTAGGAGAGGGAGGCCACGAGGTGGCAGTTGCGGCCGTTCTCGCAGCGCCAGCGCTGCTCGCTGGTGTCGATGCCGGATCCGCAGCGCGGGCAGGTGTCGGGAAAGACGATGGGCTGTTCGTCGCCGGTGCGCAGGTGGGCGACGGGGGCTTCGACACGGGGGATGACGTCACCGGCCCGGTGGACCATGACGTGGTCGCCCAGGCGCAGGTCGCGGCGGGTGATGTCGGCCGGGTTGTGGAGGGTGGCGTAGGTGATGGTGGAACCTTCGCTCTCGACCGGCTCCAGGACGGCGCGGGGCGCGATGACGCCGGTGCGCCCCACGTTCCACTCCACGTCCATCAGCCGGGTGATCTTCTCGACGGCCGGCAGCTTGTAGGCGATCGCCCAGCGCGGCGCCCGTGACCCGGAACCGGCGGCCTGCTGGTCGGCGGCCAGGTCGGCCTTGACGACGATGCCGTCGATCCCGAACGGCAGCTCGGGCCGCAGGGCGGCGATCTCCCGCACGCGGGCCAGGACGTCCTCCACGGTGCGGGCGGTGACGCCCGGCACGGCGGTGGACGCGGTGGTGTTCACGCCGAGCTCGGCGGCCAGCTCCATCAGGTCGCTGTGCGCCCCCTCGCGCAGCCGGGCGGCGAGCGCCGCCTCGGTGTCCGCGAGGGGAAGCAGGCCGTAGCCGAAGAACGTCATCGGCACCGTGTAGGCGCGGTCCCGGGCCCGCAGGGTGCCCGCCGCCGCGTTGCGCGGGTTGGCGAACGGCTGCCCGCCCTGCGCGGTCCGCACGTCGTTGGCGTGCTCGAACTGGGCGGTGGTCATGAGGACTTCGCCGCGCACCTCCGCCGTGACCGGTTCGGCCAGCTGGGCGGGCAGGCCCTCGATGGTGCCGATCGCGTGCGAGACGTCCTCCCCGGCCGTCCCGTCGCCCCGGGTGATCAGTCTCGTCAGGCGGCCGCGGCGGTAGCGGGCCGCGACCGCCAGACCGTCCAGCTTCGGCTCGACGCTGAACCGCTCGACGTCGCGGTCGATGCGCCGGGCCAGGGAAGCGGTCCACGCGGTGAACTCCTCCGCCGAGAACACGTTGTCCAGGCTCAGCATCGCCACGGTGTGCGGGACGTCCCCCGTCACGGCACCGCCGGCCACCTTCCCGGTCGGCGAGTCGGGCAGCACCTGCTCGGGGTGGTCGGCCTCCCACGCCGCGATACCGCGCACCAGCCGGTCGTAGGCGTCGTCGTCCAGCGCCGACGTGCCCCCCGAGTAGTAGGCGGCCGACGCCTTCACCGCGTCCTCGACCGCCTGCGCGTAGCCGACGGCGTCCACGATCACTGCCACAGGTGTTGTCATGGGCGTCATCCTGCCTGCCACCACTGACAACGCCGCCGTGCCCGCTCCACGACGGGCAGGAGGTCGCCGAAGTGACGGCGGGCTCCTGTCGGTCGGTCAGTCGACCGAGGGTGCTACAGACCGGGCACGGCCGGTGCCGCCGGCAGGTTCGGCGTGGTGGGCGTCGTGGGCGTCGTGGACGTCGAGGGCGCCGTGGGGACGGTCGGCGTCGTCGACGTCGCCGGCGGGGTCGCCGGACGGTTCGGGTCGTTGGGGACGTACCGGAAGTCCGGCGTGAGCGTGCCCATCAGCGTGCCCACCGCCGGGCCGGGACGGCCGAGCTGCGCCTGGATCGTCGAGGCGAGCTCCGCGCTGGTGTAGAACGGCACCTTCTCCAGCCGGAAGCCGGTGGTGCTGGGACGGGCGCTCGTCATCACCTCGTCGTACCTGGTGTCGCCGATCGGCAGTTGCTTGGCGACGGTCTTGCCGTTCACCTCGACGCCCGAGGTCCAGGCGGGCCGCGGCATGACGCGGATGCAGGTCGGCTTGAGCGTGACCTGCTTGCCCGTCTCGGCGTGGCTGAGCCGGAGACCGCCGGGGTGGAGGATGCGGCCCTGGGCGTCGAGTCCGTCACCGGAGGTGGAGCCGATCGGCATGCTGAAGCCCCTGCCGTCCGCGTCCATCTTGAACGGGCTGATCGCGGTGATCGTGACGCGCTCGTCCTGGAGCCACTTGAGGAACGAGTCGCTGATCTTCACCTGGGCGTCGCCCCACGGGGAGATGTACAGCTTCGGCGGGAGCGGCTCGCAGGCCTCGGTCGCGGCGGCGGGGGCGGTTCCCTGCGGGGCGGCGGCACCCGCGGCGCCGGAGCCCGCCTCATCGGGGTCGGGCTCGCCGGCGGTCTGGTGCCCAGCCCTTCCGCCCTCGTGGTCCTGCTGGGCGCCGTCGCCCTCAGCCGTACGTCCTTCGGTGTCCTGCTGGTCCTCGGGTACGGCGTGGGCATGGCGCTCACCCTGACCTCGTCAGGCCTCCTGCTGTCCGGCGGAGGCACCCGACTCGCCCACTTCGGCGAACGCCGCCTTCCCGCCCTGCGCCGCCTGGCGCCGTACGGAACCCTGCTCACCGCGCCGGCGGTGCTGACCGTGGGCGTGGGGCTGACACTGCGCAGCCTGTTCCCCCTGTGACGACCCGCCGCCCCGCCCGACCCAGCGACCCGGCGGGGGCGGTCACACCGCTGCCGTCACCTCCACGGAGAGGTCGTTGTCGACCGTGTAGCGCGGACGCACGGCGACACCGCCGACCGTGGCCGCCGGGTAGACGAAAATCTCCCTGCGGTCCGCGATGTCGTCCAGCAGACGGCCGACCCGGACGGCAGGTCCCTCCGCGGCGGGTCCGGCCTGGACGCTGATGTCCCAGGCGCGGCCCGCGGGGGAGTCGTCGGTGACCAGTTCCCCGTAGTCGACGGTGAAGGAGAACGCCCGGCCGTCGCCCCCGGGATGCGGTGTCAGGGTCCGTTCGACGCCGTTCCCGCCCCGCGGGCGCAGCAGGACGGCGGCCTCCTCGGAGAGCGGGGCGCCGTGCAGCCGGGCCCTGACCGTCATCGACCGGTCCGTGACGTCGACGCCCTCGACCTCCGCGTGGGCGGTGCGCAGCCAGGCCCGTACCGCGAGATAGCCGTCCTTGGTGGTGTACGGAACCCGGACGGCCACCGGTGCCGGCCGGTCGCGGGTCCGTCCGTCGACGAGGGCCCGCAGGTCCCGCAGACCGGGACGCAGCCGCTGGCGCTCCGCTCCCGGGTCGGGGAGCAGGTACACGTCCCATCGCCCTTCCGTGAGGGCGGGCTCCGGCTCCAGCACGGCGCGTCGGCGGCCGTCGTCCAGGGGCTCCAGGTCGAGGACGTGAAGGATCTCCTCGGTCTCTCCCTGCTGGGAACGCAGCCGAAGCAACAACCGGGACGACGGGGGCGACGGGGACGACGGGGGCGAGGGGGACGACGGGGGCGTCCGGGCTGTCCGGGAGGCGGTGATCTCGCCGGACCGGAGGGTGAAAACGATCCGGCCGTCCGTGTCGACCGCGCAGTCGGTCCGAAGGTGCGGATCGGGTGTCGTGGGGGAGGTGGTGGTCATCGCCGTCCCTTCCGTATCGTGCGCAGCGCGCGGCCGGCCGCGGCGTGGGCGGCGTCGCGTACGGCGAAGCCCTGGCTGATCAGGGTCTGGTGCATCCGGGTGCCGTCCGGTGCGAGCGGTCGTCCGGTCGCGCGCGCCGCGATCGCCTCGTCGATCAGACGCTCGGCCTGCCGGACGACCGGGCCCGGGGCGAACCGTCGCGCGTTCTCGATGGCCTGCCGGCCCATCAGCCGACGCCGCTCGTGGTCGCGCACGAGTTCCAGCAGTGCGGCGGCCAGCGCGTCGCGGTCCCCGACCGGGACGAGCCGGCCGTCGACCCCGTCCTCGATGATCTCGCCGGGGCCGTGCGGGCAGTCGGTGCTCACCACGGGCAGTCCGCAGCGCATCGCCTCGACGATGGTCATGCCGAACGGCTCGAAGTTGGAGGTGGCCACGCCGATCGAGCCCTTGACCCACTCCGCCTCCATGGGGGCCGCCGCGCCCATCAGGAAGGCGTTCTCGTACAGCCCGAGGTCGTGGATGAGCCGCTGCAGCCGGGCGTGTTCCTCCCCCTTGCCGTAGATGCGCAGCCGCCAGTCCGGGTGTTCGGCGGCGACCAGGGCGAACGCCTCGATCAGCAGGTCGTAACGCTTGACCGGGACCAGCCGGCCGGCCGCGACCACCACCTTCGCGGTGCCGTCCGCGGCGGGCAGCAGCGGGTCGGGAACGCTGTTGGGAAGAGCCTCCACGCGCACGCCGGGCAGTCGCATCTTGCGGCGGTAGGCGGCGGCGTCCGCCTCCGTGACCGTCGTGAGCACGTCGAGCCGGCGGTAGGCCCGGCGCAGTTCGGTGCGCAGCCGCGGCGAGTGGTTGTCGAGGGTGAGGTGCTCCTGCCCGACACGGGCGACCCGTTGCGGGGCCTGGACCGCCAGGTGCACGTTCAGCCCCGGCCGGGTGCCGATGACCACGTCGGCGTCGGTCGCCGCCAGGCTCTCGCCGATCCGCTGGTCGGTCAGCTCGCTGTACTGCCGGTAGCGGTACTCGGCGGCGGGGAACACCTTCGCCGGTCGCTGGTGCAGCGGATGGTTCTTCTCCTTGCGCAGGTCCACGAGGGGCCGGAGTAACACTCTCGGGTCCAGGGCGAAGTTCGGGCGCTCCCGGTGGCGCAGCACGGAGACGATCTCCACTTCGTGCCGCTCGGCGAGAGCCTGCGCCAAGTTGAACGTGGTGGTGATCGTGCCTCCGATCCCGTAGGCGTTGTGGATCAGGAAAGAGATCTTCATGGCGGACAAGACTTCGCAAACTCCCTGACAGTTGCCCGCTGTTATCGCTTTGTGGTCCTACCGGTGAACCGCCGGTGGACGGGAGTGGAGGAAGCGGACATGTCCGCGCCGAATCCCCCGCCCGGGTCGGTACCGAGTGGACCGAGTGCGCATCGATGGGACAATTCGGGGATAAAATGACTGGATAATCCTTGGTTAACTTCTGTTAGTGTCCGGGTCGGAGGTGGCGTGTGCAGCAGAGACCGACCCAGGAAGAGCTGTTCGCGGCGGTGGACGAACTGCTGGCCGGCGAGCCCGAGTTGCCCTCACCCGCGGAACGGATCCGGCTCCGTGACGCGGCCGGGGTGAGCCAGGCCCGTGTGGCGCAGGTGCTGGGCACGACGAAGCAGACGGTGAAGAACTGGGAGAGCGGGCGGTCGGAGCCGCGAGCGCCGCGCCGCCAGGCGTACCTGCGGTTGCTGGAGGGCTGGGCGGCGAAGTACCCGGCCGAACCGGCGACCGGCACCACGCCGGAGGCCTCCAACGACCCTGTGCCCACCGCGAGGGTTTCCCCCGACTCGGACTCGGCGTCGGCCGTGAAGGTTTCCCCCGACTCCGACTCCGTGCCGGCCGCGACGGTTCCCGTCGAGTCCGTGCCGGCCGCGACGGTTTCCCCCGCCCTCGGGCAAGCCGCGACGGCCTCCCCCGCCCCCGAGAGGGAGGTGAAGGCTCACCCCGCGCCCGCGCCCGTCCCGAGGACTCTCACCCCGCCCGCCCCGAACACCGCGCCCACGCCCGAGCCCGCGTCCGCCCCGGCACGGCGCCCGGCGCGGACGAAGGCGAGGGCCGCCGCGCCCGCGGGGGAGAAGGGTTTCCCGAACGGTCCGCTGGCGGTCCTGGACGGAGACGGCACCGCGTACTGCCTCGGCGGCGTGCTGCTGGAGTGCCCGGCCACCACCGTCGCGCAGTTGGCGGAATGGGTGCTCGAGGAGTCCGGGATCGGCACGCCGCGGCTGCACCGGCACGGCAAGGACTCCGACCCGCTGATCGTGCTCACCGCCTCGGCCGCGGCCCGGTTCGGACTGCCGGAACGGCTGGAGGACCGCCGGGGGCTGCGCCTGCCGGACGACCATCCCGTCGTCAGGCAACTGACGAAGGCCAAGTGGAGGCTGACGCAGCGTGGGTTCGGCCCGTGGCCCAGGGTCTACCGGCCCGCGCAGGGTGGCCGGCGGCAGTGCGTGCAGCTGGCGGTCCTGCCGTGGGACGCCCTGGACACCCGTGCCTGGGGCGACGCCGCCCACCTGCACCCCGCCGACCTCGCCCGCGTCCTCGGAGTGTTCGCGACCCGGGTCCTCACCCCGCGCGGCTCGACGGCCGTCACCGGCCTGGAGCTGATGACCGCGATGCGGCCGCCGACCCGGCCGGTCAAGGACGAGACGACCGGCGCATGGGTGTCCGGCCCGAACCCGGGCGCGCTGACCCGGCCGGTGGATCCGGCGCCGCCCGAGGCCCCGCTGGAACACCCGGTCGCCCAGGGCTGGGAGCGCGGCTTCCTCGACGAGGAGGCCTACCAGTGGGTGCGCGACCCGCACCTGCTCGCCGATGAGGAGTGCCTGCTGCCCTGGGCGGTGGGCATCGACATCAACACCGCCTTCCTCGCGGCTGCCTCCCGCCTCACCGTCGGCCTGGCGGAGCCGGTCCACGTCACCGCGCCCGTGTTCGACAAGAAGGTCCCGGGCACCTGGCGGGCGGACCTCTCCCGCATCGAACTGGACCCGCGCCTGCCCAACCCCTTCACGCCCACCGGGCAGCGTCCCGACGGGCCCGGCTGGTACACCACCCCGACGCTGGCGTACGCCGAAGAACTCGGCCACGACGTCCGGCCCACCGAGGCGTACCTGCGCCAGGAGACGGGTGCGTACCTCGACCCCTGGCACGACCGCCTCAGGGAGGCCTACCTCGCCACCAGCGCGGAGATGGGCATCCCCGTCACCAAGGACGCCGACCCGGCCGTGTTCCTGGACGCCATGGCGCTGCACAGGACGTACGCGGCCGGCGACGAGGACGCTCCCGACGCGTTGCGGGCCGCGCTGCGCGAGCTGTCCGTGCACCGGACCGACGTGGCCCGGCTGGCCGCCGCCGACGACAGGGAGCTGGCGGCCGCGGTCCGCCGGCACCGGCAGGGCGCCATGGTGCTCTCCGCGATCAAGTCGACGGTCAAGGGCGGCATCGGCAAGCTCCGGGAACGCCCCCAGGGCCGCCACTACCGTGACGGGGAGCGCTGGCCCGCCCTGGAGCGTCCCACCTGGCGACCCGACATCCGCGCGGCCATCATCGCCAAGGCGAGGGTGAACATGCACCGCAAGATGGCCAAGCTCGCGGCGCTGACGGCCGCGTACCCGCTGGCGGTGCTCTCGGACTGCGTCGTCTACGCCAGCCGTGGCCCCTCTCCCCTGCACCTCCTGCCGTCCAACGGCGACGGCACGCCCGTCTACGGCACGTTCCGCCTCGGTGTGCACCCCGGATTCTGCAAGCTGGAGGGCGTCCAGGAGATGGCCTGGGCGGTGGACCTCATGGAGCAGGGATACAGCCCCGCCCGGCACATCAAGGGCGGGGACGCCGTCGTGGACGAGGGGGAGTAGGCCATGGTGCGACGCATCCGTCCGGGCAACGCCGACGCCGACGACGCCCTCATCAACGAGGCCGTCGACCGCGCGGACGAGGAAGCCTTCACCCGTCAACCGCCCAAGACCCTGCAAGGCCGCATCAACTTCCTGTTCAGGCAGCTGAAGACGGCCAAGGCGGTCGCGCAGGAGATCGGCGTCACCGCGGACTCCGTGAACCGCTACCGGCGCGGTGCCCGCAGGCATCCCCCGAAGGAGATCGCCGACCGGATCGACGCCGCCGTACGGGCCCGCTGGCAGCCCCGGGTCCGGGACCGGCGCCGCCGGCAGGCGGCTGCCACGACCGGCATCATCGTGGAAGCACGCGCCCGCTTCGGCTACACCGCCCCGGTCGGCACCACCGACGACGGCCGCCTGCGCCGCATCACCGTCCACCTGCCCGCCGAGTACGCCCGGCGCCTGTTCGACGCCCAGCGCGGCATCGGCGACCGGACCCCCAACGAGGTCATCGCCGAAGGACTCCAGGAGGCCTACTTCAAGGACCACGGGCGCCGCGCCGACCTGCTCGAGGTCGAGTTCACGGACATCGACTACATCGACGTCTCCTACTGAAGGGGCCCGCCCGGAGAGCGGTGGGCCGGCCCGCGTGAGCCGAAGCGCGTTGGTTGTCACATGGGCAGGCTCGTTGTCACTGGCGGGTCCGCAGGCCGTCCGGGCCGTTCCTGGTTGCTGAGCTGTGTCGCGGACGGTGTGGAGGCGAGGCTGCCCAGGAGCCGGATGCGTTCCTCGGTGGGGGAGCCGGCTGCGCTGGTGCAGGCGAACATCGTGCAGCCGGGGTGGTCGGGCAGGCTCACGGCTTCGTAGACGAATTCGAGGTCGCCGACGTCGGGGTGGCGAATCTGCTTGGTGCCGCTGTGGTGGAGGCGGACGTCGTGGGTCGACCAGCGGCTGCTGAAGGCGTTGCTGCGGGTGACGAGCGCGCCCTCCGCGTCACGGGAGGGCCGCCGCGCGCCGGATCGCGTCCAGCGCGCGCGTCACGTCCGCGTCGGTCGTCGACCAGTTGCTGACCGAGATCCGCATGACGCGACGGCCGTGCCAGGTGGAGCCGCTGATCCATGTCGTGCCCTCGTCGAGGAGCCGGGTGAGTACCCGTTCCGTGCGTCCGTCGTCGCCGAACTCCGCGCAGACCTGGGTGAAGACGACGTCGTTGAGGACGGTCGCTCCGTCGATGGCGGCGATGCCGGTGGCGAAGGCGGAAGCATGCCGGCACAGTCGGTCGACGAGGTCGGCGACGCCCGACCGGCCGAGGGACCGGAGCGCGGCCCACACGGTGAAGGCCCTGCCGCGCCGGGAGAGCTCGGGGACCTTGTCGACGGGGTCACCGTGTTCGGCCTGGATGAGGTAGGCGCCGTGCAGGCCCATCGCCGCCCTGAGCGCCGCCGGGTCGCGCACGATGGCGAGGCCGCAGTCGTAGGGGACGTTCAGGGTCTTGTGGGCGTCCGTCGCCCAGGAGTCGGCGGCCGGGAATCCCGCTGTCAGATGGGCGTGGTGCGGGGAGGCGGCCGCCCACAGCCCGAAGGCGCCGTCGACGTGCACCCACGCGCCCGCCTCGTGAGCCGCACGGATCGTCTCCTCGAACGGGTCGAAGGCTCCGGAGTGGATGTCTCCGGCCTGCAGGACCACGATCGTGGGGCGCCGGCCGCCGGCCGCCAGGGTGTGCCGCAGGGCCTCCGGCTCGATGCGTCCCTGGCCGTCCGCCGTCACCAGCTCCGGTTCACCGAGGCCCAGATAGCGCAGCGCCAGGTCGATGGCCATGTGACGGTCCTCGCCGGCGACGACGCGCAGCGCCGGCCCGCCCACGAGTCCGTCGCGGGCGACGTTCCGGCCGGCGCGGCCCAGGACCGTGTCGCGCGCGGCGGCCAGGCAGGTGAAGTTGGCCATCGTGGCGCCCGTGGTGAAGCCGACGGCGCAGTCGCCGGGCAGACGCAGCAGATCGAGCAGCCACGCGCCGGCGAGGTCCTCCACCGCCGTGTGGGCGGGCGAGACGGTGCGCATCACGCAGTTCTGGTCCCAGGCGCTGACCAGCCAGTCGGCGGCCAGCGCGGCCGGCCCGGTGCCGCCCACGACGAACCCGTAGAAGCGGCCACTGGGAAAGCCGGTGAGTCCCGGCTCGCAGGCCGTGGCCATCAGGTCGACGACGTCCGCGGGCGGGCTCGGACCGTCGGGCAGGTCGGCGCCGAGCGCGCGCACGATCTCGTCGACCGAGGCGCGGGCGGGAATCCGGCGCTCGGACAGGGTGGCCAGCCAGCGGACGGCATGGCCGTACGCCCGGTGGAGCGCCGCCTCGCGCTCGTCCATACCTCGGACTATGGGACGGCCACCGTCACGACGCAAGCCACGGCTTCCGCGCAGCCGTGGAGCGGGCGGCCCGCCGTCATCGACCGGGATCGCCCTCCGCGTCGACCGGGATTGCCCTCCGCGTCGGACACCACGTTCTGCAAGAGTTGCAGACACGTTTCGCATCGGTGAACAGGGCTTTTGCTTCATGATTGGACGACGTCTGAAAACTCATTCATCTTCTTGCGCAAGACGTCGAAGGTCTCAAGGATGGCGGCTGCCCCATCCGTCTCCCACAGGAAGAGCGCCATGCCGCATCTCCTCGCACAGGTCACCGCCACCGCCGCCGCCACGCTGGCGGCCCTGCTGCCCGGCGTCACGGGCGACCGTTCCGCGGCCGTCGATCCGTCCCGGGCCCCCGCACCCGCGTGCGTGCACCACTACTCCGACTGGCGCTACACCACCGTCGTGAACGACTGCGACACCACCGTGAGCGTCACCGTCGACTACACCAACGGCCAGCCCGCCCCGTGCCGGACCGTCGCTCCCGGCGGCCTGGCCACCTTCGCCGGCTACGGCTTCGACGGGAACCACGTCGTCGGCCTGAGCGCCTGCGTTCCCGCGACGGCCTGACCGCCGCGGGGCGGCCGGGCCGTCGCGCGGCGGTCAGGGCAGGTCGACGCCGTGCCCGTAGGGGAACACGGGGTCCCGGGTGTCGTTCGGGACGTCCGGCCGGGACGCCTCCACGGCGGCCATCGACCGCGGCGGCTCGAACGGCAGCCGGCCCTCGGCGCGGGCCCGGCCGAAGGCGACGTCGAGAAGGGCCAGGCCCGAGGAGAAGGCGCCGAAGGACAGGCGGCAGAGGCCGAGGGAGAAGGCGCCGAAGGCGGAAGGCGACGGTGAAAAACAGAAGGCAAGGAGGTCACCCACTCCTTGCCACGCTCAACGTATAGCGCACCGGGGGGCTTGCGGCAAGGCCCCGGGCGTGCCGCAGAATCACCCGCCGAAGCCACTACCTGCAGAAACGAACGGTGATTCGTGATGATCGACGTGATCGTGGCCGGCGCTGGACCCACCGGGTTGATGCTGGCCGGCGAGCTGAGGCTGGCCGGGGTGCGAACGGTCGTGCTCGAGAAGCTCGCCGAGCCCACCGGACAGTCCCGCGGGCGCGGCCTGCACGTGCGCAGCGTCGAGATCATGGACCAGCGCGGACTGCTGGACCGGTTCCGCGCGGCTGGTGAGGAGTTCCAGGTCGGCGGCCTCTTCGGTGGCATCCTCAAGCCGTGGCCGGACCGGTTGGACACGGCCCACCCGTACGGCCTCGCCACCCCGCAGCCGGCCACCGAGCGGTTGCTCGACGAGCGTGCCCGCGAACTCGGCGCGGAGATCCGGCGGGGCTGCGAAGTGGTCGGGCTCAGCCAGGACGAGGAGGGGGTGACCGTCGAGCTGGCGGACGGCACGCGGCTGCGCTCGCGCTACCTCGTCGGCTGCGACGGCGGCCGCAGCACGGTGCGCAAGCTGCTCGGCGTCGGTTTTCCCGGTGAGCCCGCCAGCGTGGAGACGCTGCTGGGCGACATGGAGGTGACCGCGGACGCGGCGACGGTCGCCGCCGTCGTCGAGGAGGTCCGCCGGACCCAGCTGCGGTTCGGCGCCGTTCCCGATGTGGACGGCAACGAGGGCGTGTACCGCATCGTCGTGCCCGCCGAGGGGGTGGCCGAGGACCGTGCGACCGCGCCGACCCTGGAGGAGTTCAAGCAGCGGCTGCGGGTGGTCGCCGGCACCGACTTCGGCGCGCACGCGCCGCGCTGGCTGTCCCGGTTCGGCGACGCCACCCGGCAGGCCGAGCGTTACCGGGTCGGCCGGGTGCTGCTGGCCGGCGACGCGGCGCACATCCACCCGCCGACCGGCGGGCAGGGGCTCAACCTCGGTGTGCAGGACGCGTTCAACCTCGGCTGGAAGCTGGCCGCCGAGGTCAACGGCTGGGCGCCGGAGGGGCTGCTGGACACCTACCACGCCGAACGGCACCCGGTGGGCGCCGCCGTGCTGGACAACACCCGCGCGCAGATCACGCTGCTGGGGACCGATCCCGGGGCGACCGCGCTGCGGGAGCTGTTCTCGAAGCTGATGGACTTCGAGGAGGTGAACCGGTACGTGACCGAGATGATCACCGCCGTCGGCGTCCGCTACGACGTCGGTGAGGGCCACGACCTGCTCGGCCGGCGGCTGCGCGACGTGAAGCTGAAGCGGGGGCGCCTCTACGAGCTCATGCACGGCGGCCGCGGCCTGCTGCTCGACCGGACCGGCCGGCTCTCGGTGGCGGGCTGGGCGGACCGGGTCGACCACGTCGTCGACGTCAGCGAGGAACTGGACGTTCCCGCGGTACTCCTGCGGCCGGACGGCCACGTGGTGTGGGCCGGTGACGATCAGCGGGATCTGCTGGGCCATCTGCCGAAGTGGTTCGGCACAGCCGTCGGCTGAGCGGCTACCCGAGGGTCTGGGTGAACCGCAACAGGTTGCCGGCGGGGTCGCGGAACGCGCAGTCGCGGACGCCGTAGGGCTGGTCCATCGGCTCCTGCAGCACCTCGGCGCCCGCGGCGGCGATGCGCTCGAAGGTGGCGTCGCAGTCGTCGGTCGCGAAGATGACGCCACGCAGCAGGCCCTTGGCCATCAGCTCCGCCATGGCCCGCTTGTCGGCCGGTGAGGTGTTGGGGTCGGCGGCGGGCGGTTCCAGGACGATGTCCACGTCCGGCTGCGAGGGCGCCCCCACGGTCACCCAGCGCATCCCCTCGAACCCCACGTCGTTGCGCAGCTCGAGCCCGAGCACGTCACGGTAGAAGGCGATCGCCCTGTCATGGTCGTCGACGGCGATGAAGCACTGGGAGAGTCTGATGTCCATGCCGTTCACGCTACGGCCCGGCGGCGCGGCGGGCTTCTCCGTTCCTGACCGGCCGCGTGTGGATCTTGGCCACGCAGGCCGGGACGGCGGCGCCGTCGTCGTGGCCGCGGGCCCGGTAGGCGCTCGGGCTCTCGCCGACCAGCTCCGTGAAGCGTGAACTGAACGACCCCAGCGACGTACAGCCGACCGCGAAGCAGACCTCGGTCACCGTGAGGTCCCCGCGCCGCAGCAGCGCCTTGGCCCGCTCGATGCGGCGGGTCATCAGGTAGCCGTAGGGCGTCTCGCCGTACGCGGCGCGGAAGCTGCGGGAGAAGTGGCCCGGTGACATCAGGGCCTCACGCGCGAGCGCCGGGACGTCGAGCGGCTCGGCGTAGTCCCGGTCCATCCGGTCGCGGGCCCGCCGCAGCCGGACGAGGTCGTCGAGGTTCTGCCGTCTCATCCGACGAGTTTCCCACGGCGCCGAAAGCCGGTGCGGAGGAACGGGCAGGACGCCGGGAAGACCGCGCCGACCGGGGAACGGGCCGGGCGGCCGCGCGGGGTGGAGCGGGTGGGCGAACCGATCAGGAACGGAGAAGCGCCGGCCCGTGCGCCGCGCCTAGCGTGACCGCCATGGACCTCACTCCCCGTGCGAGCCTCCCCGCACGACGACCCGGACCGCTTCGGCCGCCGACGGCCCGCCGGCCAGCGGCACGCCGGTCGTGACCCGGGCCGGGCGGCGGGGGCCGGGCGGCACCCGCACGGGTGTCACGCCACCCCGGGCGACCCCGCCGAATCCGGTGGACACGTATGGCCACGAGCTGGTCGGATCGAGCCGGGCGACGCAGACGGAGACCGCGAAGGCGGCCCCCCGACAGATGGAGACACGATGAGCATGGGCACGAGCACGGACACGCAGTCGCCTGCGTCCCACGTTGCCGACAGCCACGATCTGATCCGCGTGCACGGCGCGCGCGAGAACAACCTCAAGGACGTCAGCATCGAGATCCCGAAGCGCCGTCTGACGGTGTTCACCGGCGTCTCCGGTTCGGGCAAGAGCTCTCTGGTGTTCGACACGATCGCCGCGGAGTCACAGCGGCTGATCAACGAGACGTACAGCGCCTTCGTGCAGGGCTTCATGCCGACGCTGGCGCGGCCCGAGGTCGACGTCCTCGAAGGGCTGACGACCGCGATCATCGTCGACCAGCAGCGGATGGGTGCCGACCCGCGTTCCACCGTCGGCACCGCCACCGACGCCAACGCGATGCTGCGCATCCTTTTCAGCCGGCTCGGCACGCCCCACATCGGCCCGCCCAGCGCGTACGCCTTCAACGTCCCCTCGGTCCGGGCGAGCGGCGCGATCACCGTCGAGCGCGGCAACAAGAAGGCGGAGAAGGCGACCTTCAGCCGCACCGGCGGCATGTGCCCCCGCTGCGAGGGCATGGGCACGGTCTCCGAGATGGACCTGTCCCAGCTCTACGACGACAGCAAGTCGCTCAACGAGGGCGCGCTCACCATCCCCGGCTACAGCATGGACGGATGGTACGGCCGCATCTATCGTGGCTGCGGCCTCTTCGACCCGGACAAGCCGATCCGCGCGTACACCAAGAGGGAACTGCACGACCTGCTCCACAAGGAGCCGACGAAGATCAAGGTCGACGGCATCAACCTCACCTACGAGGGTCTGATCCCGAAGATCCAGAAGTCGTTCCTGTCCAAGGACGTCGACTCGCTCCAGCCGCACATCCGCGCCTTCGTGGAACGGGCGACGACGTTCACCGTCTGTCCCGAGTGCGACGGCACCCGGCTCAGCGAGGGAGCCCGGGCGTCGAAGATCCGGGGCGTCAGCATCGCGGACGCCTGCGCGATGCAGATCAGCGACCTCGCCGCGTGGATCCGCGGCCTCGACGAGCCGTCGGTGGCGCCGCTGCTCGCCAAGCTGCGGCACAGCCTCGACTCCTTCGTGGAGATCGGCCTCGGCTACCTCTCGCTCGAACGGCCGTCGGGCACCCTGTCGGGCGGCGAGGCGCAGCGCGTGAAGATGATCCGCCACCTCGGCTCCTCCCTCACCGACGTCACCTACGTCTTCGACGAGCCCACCACGGGTCTGCACCCCCATGACATCCAGCGGATGAACAACCTGCTGCTGCGGCTGCGCGACAAGGGCAACACGGTGCTCGTCGTGGAGCACAAGCCGGAGGTCATCGCCATCGCCGACCACGTCGTGGACCTCGGACCCGGCGCCGGTACGGCGGGCGGCACCGTCTGCTTCGAGGGCACCGTCGAGGGGCTGCGGGCCGGTGACACCATCACCGGGCGCCATCTCGACGACCGGGCCGCCGTGAAGGAGACGGTGCGCAAGCCCACCGGCACCCTGGAGATCCGCGGCGCGAGCGCGCACAACCTGCGTGACGTCGACGTCGACATCCCGCTCGGGGTGCTGGTCGTCGTCACGGGCGTCGCCGGTTCCGGCAAGAGTTCGCTCGTGCACGGGTCGATCCCGGCCGGCGAGGGCGTCGTCTCGGTCGACCAGGGGGCGATCCGCGGCTCCCGACGGAGCAACCCGGCGACGTACACCGGACTGCTGGACCCGATCCGCAAGGCGTTCGCGAAGGCCAACGGCGTCAAGCCGGCGCTGTTCAGCGCCAACTCCGAGGGCGCGTGCCCCACCTGCAACGGCGCCGGCGTCATCTTCACCGACCTGGCGATGATGGCCGGCGTCGCCAGCACCTGCGAGGACTGCGAGGGCAAGCGGTTCGAGGCGTCCGTCCTCGACCACCACCTCGGCGGCCGCGACATCAGCGAGGTGCTGGCGATGTCGGTGACCGAGGCCGAGGAGTTCTTCGCCGACGGGGAGGCGCGCACGCCGGCCGCGCACAAGATCCTCGGCCGGCTCGCCGACGTCGGGCTCGGTTACCTCACCCTCGGCCAGCCGCTCACCACGCTCTCCGGCGGCGAGCGGCAGCGGCTCAAGCTGGCCACCCACATGGCCGAGAAGGGCGGCGTCTACGTGCTCGACGAGCCGACCACCGGCCTTCACCTCGCCGACGTCGAGCAGCTGCTCGGCCTGCTCGACCGGCTCGTCGACTCCGGCAAGTCGGTCATCGTCGTCGAGCACCACCAGGCGGTCATGGCGCACGCCGACTGGATCATCGACCTCGGCCCCGGCGCCGGCCACGACGGCGGCCGGATCGTCTTCGAGGGCACACCCGCCGACCTCGTCGCCGCCCGCTCCACCCTCACCGGCGAGCACCTCGCGGCGTACGTCGGGTCCCGCCGGAGCGGCTGACACGGCCCGAGCGGCGCGCTCAGACACCACCAGGGCGTGTGCCGGCCCCCTGGGGCCCTGCCGATGGCGGGGTCCCGGGGGGCCTTGTCGACAACGGCTTCCCAGGGGGCCGGTCATGCGGTGACGTTCCCCGCGGCCGGGTCACCCGGCGGGGACGGAAGGCTCCGGAGGTTCGCCCCAGGGCATCTCCAGCACCGCTCGGAGTTCCGTGACGGACCGCTGCCCGATCCGGTCGGCGAGGACGCGCTCGAGCCCGTCGAGGATGGCCGTGGCCCGCTCGTGCGCCCGTCGCCCCTTCGGCGTGCGGCGGATCAGCAGTTGACGGGCCGACGCGGGGTGCGGGGCCTGCTCGAGCAGGCCCACGGCGACCAGGGCGTGCACGGTCTTGTGCGCGGTCTGCCGGGTGACTCCCATGCGCCGCGCGAGTTCCGACACGGTCGTGCCCCGCTCGTCCAGGACCGCGAAGAGCTGCAGCTGGGTCGACGACACCTGCTCGGCTCCGGCCGCCTCCAGAGCGGCCAGCAGGGCCTCCTCGAACCACCTGCGGCCCTCGCCCAGCAGCTGCGGCAGGCTGCGGTGTCCGGCGTCCATGGGCTCCTCACCGTCCGGAAGGAAAGGTCGACGAAGTCTTGCACATCCCGCGATGTGGATGTCAGCCTGACTGACATAGAGTGGTGCCGACCAGAGGAGAGCCATGACCATCGAGTACGCCACCCGCTACCGCCGTGCCTCACAGATCCCCCCGAATCCGGGCACGCCGTACTTCATCGAGAAGGGCATGGGCGACCGCGCGCAGCTCTTCTCCGACCTGTTCACCGTCTACGCCGGCGGCGAGCAGACGGAGAACACCTTCAACTTCTTCACCTGTGAGGGCCCCAAGGGCGACACCATCCCGGCCCACCTACACCCCGACACCTACGAGGTGTTCTTCGTGACGGACGGCGCCGTGCGCCTCTTCGTCGAGGACACCGCGGGGGAGCAGTACGAGAAGCTGCTGACCAGCGGCGACTTCGGATTCGTGCCGAAGAACTGTCCCCACGCCTACCGCATCGAGCGGCACGGGAGCCGGATCGTCGGCGTGGCGGCCGGTCCCGGCGGGACGTTCGAGCGGTTCTTCGAGAACCTCGGCACCCCGGTGGAGGGTCCCGGCCTGCCGCAGCAGCCGTTCGTGCCGGAACCCGGCAAGTTCGCGACCGTGCCCCAGCAGTACGACGTGCGGTTCCTCCCCGACCACCAGTGGCGCTCCCGTGAGTCGTGAGACGGACCTGCGGACCCTCATCGCGGCCCCCCACCCCGACCGGGCTCCGCTGCCGCCGGCGGCCGACGTCGGCGACGGGGTGCGCCTCCTGCGGGGAGTGCCCTTCGCGGACCTGCCGGGCGTACGCCCGCCGGAGCTCGACCTGTGGCTGCCGCGGCGCCGGCCGGACGGACCGCCGGCCCCCCTGGTGATCTTCGTGCACGGCGGCGGCTGGCGCCGGGGGCGGCGTGAGGACATGGGCTACCGCATGCGCGGCTGGGAGCCCGGCCCGTTCGCCAGGATCGCCGCCGCGGGACTCGCCGTGGCCTCCGTGGACTACCGGCTCAGCGGTGAAGCGCTCTTCCCCGCGCCGCTGGAGGACGTGCGCAGCGCCCTGCGCTGGCTCGTCCGGCGCTCTCCCGAGCTCGGCACGGACGCCGACCGGGTCGTCGTGTGGGGGGAGTCGGCAGGCGGGCACCTCGCCGCGCTGCTCGCGCTGTCGCCGGGGATACCGCCGGTGAAGGGCGCCGTCGCCTGGTACGCGCCGAGCGACCTCGCCCTCCAGGGCGACGACCCGCACACTCCCGAAGCGCTCCTGCTCGGCGCGGCCCCCGCCGACGTACCCGGCCCGGCACGGGAGGCGAGTCCGCTCGCCCAGGTCCGGCCCGGAGCGCCGCCCTTCCTGCTGGTGCACGGCGAGGACGACTCCATGGTCGGCTGCGACCACAGCCGCCGGCTCGCCGCCCGCCTCGGTGAGGTCGGCGCCGAGGTCGAGCTGCATACGGTCCCGGGCGCGGACCACGTCTGGCACGGGCTCCCCGACGACCGGGTCGGCGAGATCTTCGACCTCACCCTGCGCTGGATCCAGCAGCGCGTCGCGTGAGGCGTACGGCGCCTCGCCCGGCGCGAGCCCCGGCCGGCGGCGGGCCCCGGCCGTCCGGGGCCCGCTCATGCCGGCACCCGGGTGACGGGTCAGGTGGCCGACGGGGCGGCTCCCGGCGCTCCGGCGGGCCGCTCGCCGACGGCGGCGAGGCCCCCGGCGGTGAGCAGGGCGGTCACGGCCACGCACACCGTTCCCGGCCAGCCGAGCGCGTCCAGGAGCGGGGCGGTGGCGGCCGCGCCCAGCGCCCCGACGGCGAAGTACAGCACGAGGTAGACGCCGGTCAGACTGCCCGCACGCCGGGGGTCGATGGCGACGATCCGGCTCTGGTTGGCCGCCTGGGCGGCGAAGCACCCGGCGTCGAACAGGGCCAGCCCGAGCACGGTGACCGCGGGGTGCCGCAGACCGGTGGCCAGCACCGCCGTACCGGCCGCCGCGACCACCATCGCCGCCGCCGTGACCCGGTGCGGCGTGTACCGGTCGGCCAGGCGTCCGGTGAACGGCAGGGCGGCGAAACCGAGCAGCCCGGCCAGGCCGTACAGCCCGATGGCGGTGGCGTCGAGGGAGTGGGGCGGACGCGCCAGCGCCAGGGCGAGTCCCACCCAGACGACGTTGAAGGCGAAGTACCACAGACCACCGGTGAGGACGGCCCGGCGCAGGGGGCGGTGGCGGCGCAGCAGGGGCGCGAGACCCGCGAGCGTGGCGAGGTAACCGCCCTGCGGGCGCGGCCGCTCGCGGGGCAGGAGCCGTGCGGTGGCGAGCGCGGCGAGCAGGGCGAGGCCGGCGAAGACCAGCAGCATGCGCCGCCAGCCGAGGAGGTCGGAGAGGGTGCCTCCGGCCCAGCGGCTCAGCAGGATGCCGGCCGACAGGCCGGTGGCGACGATGGCCATGGCCGCACCGCGCCGGCCGGGCGCCGCGTACCGGCCCGCGATGGCGCCGGCCTGGGCCGCGACACCCGCCGTCGCGCCGATGAAGAGGTACGCGGTCAGGAGGACCGCCGCGTTCCGGGCGGACGCGGCGAGGGTGAGCGCGGCGGCGAGGGCGCACAACTGTGTGCCGACCAGCCGGTGCGGCGCGACACGGTCGGTGAGCGGCAGCAACAGCGCGAACCCGGCCGTGCAGCCGGCGAGGGCGGCGGTCGGCACCAGTCCCGTCACCGCGGCGGACAGCCCGAGGTCGCCCGCCACCTCGGTCAGGGCGGGCTGGAGGGCGTAATTGTTGGCGATCGCCGTCGCCGCCGTTGCGGCGAGCAGGACGGTGCCGTGGCGGGGGAGGGGTGACTGCTCGCTCACGGCCGCTCGGCCTGGGCGCGGATGACCACGTACCGGCACTCGCCGTCGCTGTCGTTGGCGAAGGTGCACGGCGCGGGCTCGCCGAGTTCGACGGTGTCGCCGGGACCGAGGACGTGGACGGCGTTTCCCTCGTGGAAGGTCAGGCGCCCCTCCAGGACCCACACGACCTGACGGGCGAAGGCGAAGGACGCCGCCGGGTAGGCCACGCTCGCGCCGGCGGGCAGCCGGATCTCCGCCGTCTCCACGGGGAAGTGCGGTCCGGTGATCTGGCGGCGCCGGTAGCCGGTGTCGGGATCGCGCCACTCGGCCGTGTCCTGCTGGCGGCGCACGCCCCCCGCGGGAGCCGCTGTGTGCGCCTCTCCCTCGGCGAGCGCCAGCAGGGAGGAGACGCTGAGCCGGAAGGCGGCCGACAGCTTGCCGAGCACGACCGCCGTGGGGCTGCTCTCGCCCCGCTCGATCCGGTTGATCATCGCGCGGGAGACGCCGGAGGCCTCGGCCAGCTGCGTCAGCGTCCAGCCCCGCCGCTCCCGTTCCGTCCGCACACGCGCGGCGATCCGCTCCACCAGGGGATCTACTATGTTGGACATGACGGCAATATATGAGAAAGGGGCGGTGGTGCGGGTCCGGCCGGCGTGCGAGGCCGACGGCGAGGCCATCCGTGCCATCCGCAACCACGCGGTGGCGACGTCGACGGCGCTGTGGACGCAGACCCAGCAGTCCCCGGCCGACGCCAGGGCCTGGCTCGCCGCGCACCTGGGGCGTGGCTCCGCGCTCGTGGCCGAGGCCGGCGGCCGGGTCGTCGGGTTCGCGGTCTACGCGCCCTGGCGGGAGCTCGACGGTTACCGCCACACCGTCGAGAACTCCGTCTACGTACGTGAGGGCAGCCAGGGCCTCGGCATCGGAGGCGCGCTGCTGTCCGCGCTGATCGACTCGGCGCGCCGCGCGGGCCACCACAGCATGATCGCCGGGATCGAGTCCGGCAACGCGTCCTCGATCCGGCTGCACGAGCGGTTCGGGTTCGCCGTCGTGGGGACGGTGCGCGAGGCGGGCCGGAAGTTCGGGCGGTGGTTCGACCTCACGCTCATGCAACTGCCCCTGGAGGCCTGAGACCGGGCGGCGCGGCGAAGGCGGTCGGCCGAGGGGTGCCGACCGGCCGGGGCTGGTCCGCGGATCAGCGGCCCAGCTTCGCGCGGACCGCGCCCGCGGTGGCCGCGGGGCGCGCGGTGGCCCGGACCGACCGCCGGACCAGCCGTGCCTCGCGCCGCACGCCCCGCGCGGCGTGCCGGCCCCGCCACCGCAGCGACGGATTGCCCTCCGTGTCCGCGGCCGCGATCATCAGACCGCCCAGCATGGACGCGTTCTTCAGGAACTGGATGCGCTGCCGGTCGCGCTCGTCCGGGTCCTCCGCCTCCCAGAACCGGTGGGCCGCCAGGGTCGTGGGCACGAGCGTGGCGGCGATGGCGAGCGCGGCCACCCGGGGGACCCGGCCGGTGGCGAGCAGCAGCCCGGCCGCGACCTGCACGGCCCCACTGAGCCGTACGACGTCCTCGGTGCGGTCGGGCAGTGACCCCACGCGGTCGGTCAGCGGCCGCACGACGGACTCGGCGGCCGGCGCGACCTGCTCGGGTGCTCGCACGGACTGAAGACCGCCCGAGACGAACATCGAGGCCAGCATGGGACGACCGACCATACGCAGCAGACTCATGGTCTCTCCAGACAGGTTGACCGGACACGAAAGGTGGCCACCGTGTTCCCCGCCGGAGGGCACGTCATTCGACGGGCCCCGGCTCCGCCCGGCTCCGCCCGTCGGCTCGGCGCCTGTGGCTCAGTCGCGGCTCGACCGCCCCTCCATCGCCTCGACCAGGCGCCCCAGCGCCCTGAGGACCCATTCCCGGTCGTCCCCGAGTCCGTCCAGCAACGCGACCTCGGCGGCGAGCTGGCGGGGGAAGAGGTCGTCGACCGCCCGCGCGCCGGACTCGGTGATGGTGACCAGGGCGGCGCGGCGGTCGGCGGGACTGGGGGTGCGCGCGATGAAGCCGCGCTTCTCCAGTCTGGCGAGGGTCTTGCTGACACCCGCGCGGGACAGGCCCAGCGCCGCGGCGAGGCGGCGGGCGATGAGCGGATCGGTGGCATGGCGGAGCAACACGAGCAGGTCGACCTCGGGCGCGGTGAGGGGAGCGCCCTCGTAGAGGGGCTCGACGGCCCGGTCGAGGAGGCCCGTGGCGCGCTTGAGGAGGGCCACCAGATCGATCGGGGACGTGTCCAGATCCGGGTTGCTGCGGGCCCATTGCGCGCGGACGTCGGCGGGGGAGAGGGGCATACGCTCGGCCAAACTGTTAACTGGTGAACTATCGGTTATCGTTACGGTCATGGTATCGCCGTCCCCCACCCGACGGGCGGGTGCGCACCGCACCGCCGACGCCGCACCGACCGCCCCTGTCCCTCCCTCCGGACGGGCCGCCGGGGCCCTCGTCGCCGTCCTCGCCGCCCTGACCGCGGTCGCCCCGCTCGCGACCGACATGTACGTCCCCGGCTTCCCCGCCATGGGGGACGCGCTCGGGGTGAGCACGTCGGCGGTGCAGCTGACCATGACCGCGTTCCTGGCCGGACTGGTCGTCGGCCAGCTCCTGATCGGGCCGCTGAGCGACGGGCTGGGCCGGCGCCGGCTGCTCATCTGCGGATCGGCCGGCTTCGTCCTCTTCTCCATCCTCTGCACCGTCGCGCCGAACGTCACCGTGCTCACCGGCGCCCGCTTCCTTCAGGGCGTGGCCGGAGCGGCGGGCATGGTCCTGGCCCGCGCCGTCCTCACCGACCGCTTCCAGGGCGCCGACCTGCCGCGCTACTTCGCGGTCCTGTCCCAGATCATGGGCGTGGCCCCGATCGCCGCGCCGGTCCTCGGCGGGGCGATCCTCGGCGTCTCCACCTGGCGTGCCGTCTTCGCCGTACTGGCCGTGCTGGGCGTCCTGCTGCTGTTGGCCGTGGTCCGCGCGGTGCCCGAATCCCTGCCGCCCGAGCACCGCCGCGGCGGCGGCTTCGCGAGCACGTTCCGCGCCATGGGCTCACTGCTCGGCCGCCGTGCCTTCATGGGATACGTCCTCGTCGTCGCGTTCGTGTCGGCGGCGCTGTTCGCCTACATCAGCGGCTCCAGCTTCGTCTTCGAGAGCCTCCACGGCGTCTCCGCGACGACGTACTCCCTCATCTTCGCCACCAACGCGGTCGGCATGCTGCTCGGCGGAGCGGTCTTCTCCCGCCTGGCCCGGAGGCGCAGGCTGAACACCCTCCTCACGGCCGGTGTCGGTGTCTGCCTGCTGGGCGCGCTGGCCCAGGTGCTCCTGGTCGTGACGGTGGGGGAGACCCTGGCCGGCACATGGATCACGCTGTTCGTGACCGCCGGCGGGATCGGCGTGGTCTTCCCGGGAGGCATGAGCATCGGCCAGGCGGTGGGCCGGGCGGCCCCGGGTGCCGCTTCGGCGCTGCTGGGTGGTCTGCAGTTCCTGCTCGGGGCGCTGGCCTCACCGCTGGTCGGTCTCTTCGGAGAGGACAGCTCCCTGCCGATGGCGCTGATCATGCTGATCGCCGTGGCGGCGGCGGCCCTGGCCCTGGCCGTACTGGCGCGGCCCTGGCAGGGGCACGGCGAACCGGACGGTTCCGGCAGTCCGTGACCAGCGGCGGAGCCGACGGGGACGGGCGCCGAGCTGGCGCCGGACACGCCAATTGGGCTCCGGCGGGGCATCCGGGCGCGGCGCCGCTCGCCACGGTCCCGGATCCGCCGCGGCCACGGTCCCGGATCCGCCGCGGCGCGGGCCGCGCCGGGTGAGACGGCCGGCCGAGGCCCTGACCCCGGCGGGCGGTCCCCGCCGTGCGGGCCTGCCGCCGCCCCGATCGCAGGGTGCGCACGGCCACGAGGCGCCCCGCCCTGCGGTGCCCCGCACGACGGCTGCGCCGTGCGTTCAGCGGCCCCGGATGGCGCTGGTGGCGAAGAACCCGGTGGCCGCGGCCGTGATGAGGGCGCAGACGGAGAACAGGACGGTGCGTCGCATGAGGGAACCTTTCCCGGTGATGACGGATGGGTCCTGCACAACGCCGCCCGGGCCCGAGTCGGTTCGCCGTCGGGCCGACGCCACCCGGACGGACGCGACCGTGCGGGGGCCGGGGTGTACGTCACCGTGGGGGCGAGGGCGACCGTGCCCGCCCGCAGGGGCACCGGCCGGCCCGTGCCCGGCAGCGGACGATCTCCTCGACGCCGGGCGGGCGGGAAGGGATGTTCGTCGAGCGACCGTACGCCGGTGATCGCGTACGAGTGAACATGCGCTGATCGCGTCCGGACGGTGAGGCACGCCCGGCACTCTGCTGCGTGTCGGCCCGGGCGCGAGGGGGAGGCCGGCGCGTGCCCGGTCCCGGCTCCGCCGTGCCGAACGGCACGCCCGAGTCGGAGGGATGGCGCTGTGCAGCCAGAAGGAACACCGGTGACGGACGCGGGGGGCACCGGCGGTCCGGTCACCTCGGCGGTCCCCGGGCCCGCACGACCCGGGCGGGTGACGGCGCCCCGGCACGTCGCGTGCGTGATGGACGGCAACGGCCGCTGGGCGACCCGGCGATCACTGCCCCGCACGTCGGGTCACCGCGCCGCCGAGGCCACGGTGATCGATGTCATCGAGGCGGCGCGGACGGCAGGAGTGGAGTGGCTGACGCTGTACGCCTTCTCCACCGAGAACTGGCGACGCCCGAGCCACGAGGTCGACTTCCTCATGCGGCTGGTGCGCCACGCGGTGCGCAAACACGCCCCGCTGCTGCACGCACGAGGCATCCGCTGCCGCTTCCTGGGCGTCACCGACCCCCGCATCCCGCCGTCCCTCACACGGGACTTCGACGACCTGACCACGCTCACCGGGGAGAACCGCGGGATGACGCTGACCGTCGCGTTCGATCACGGCGGACGCGGCGACATCGTCGAGGCGGCACGCTCACTCATCCGGCGCGGGGTACCGGCCGACGACGTGACCGAGGAGTCCTTCGCCGCCCATCTCCCCTTCGCCGACACACCGGACGTGGACCTGGTCATCCGGACCTCGGGTGAACAGCGGATCTCCAACTTCATGCTGTGGCACGTCGCCTACGCCGAATGGGTCTTCCCGGAGGTGCTCTGGCCCGACTTCCGCGCACCGGACTTCCTGGAGTGCCTGCACATCTACCAGCAGCGCCGGCGCCGCTACGGCGGCGTGACGCCGAACACGAACGGAGAACCCCGACCATGACCGACCGCACCACCGGCAGCCACCCCCACGGCGCCGGACCCGAGAGGGCCGGCCGCGACGAGAGTTCCGTGCGGGGGAGCACCGAGCCCCCGTCCTTACCGCTGTTCGGACCGGGCTCGCAGTTCCACGCGTTCTTCGACGACCCACGCTGGGCGCTGGCGGTGGTCCGGGCGACGGTGCTGGAGGCCGCCCACCCGCAGATCGGCGCGGCGCTGATCGCCAACTCGACGTTCGTGGCGCATCCATGGCGCCGCCTGCGCAACACCCTCCTGAGTCTGCGGCGCATGTTCGGCGCCGACGAGCAGGTCCGGCAGCGGGAAGCGGCCCGGCTCAATCGTCTGCACGCGCGACTGAGCGGCGTCGACGAGCGGAACCGGCCCTACGACGCGATGGACCCCGAGATCCGCGCCTGGGTGGTCGCCACGCTCTTCGAAAGCACCGTCACCATGTGCCGGTTGAGCGGTCAGCCGCTCGACCAGGCCACGATGGAACGGCTCTACACCGAGTTCCAGGCGTTCCTCGCGGTCCTCGGCGACCGGGCCGGCCACCTGCCGCCCACCCTGCGGGAGTTCTGGCCGTACTACGACCGCGTCGTCGAGGAGGAACTGGAGAACACGGAGGCCCTGCGCATCATCCTCTACCGCCTCTTCGACCACCTCCCGGCGCCGCCCCTGCTGGGCGACCTGCCCACGGTCTGGGCGGCCGGCCGCGCCCTCGCGGGCCCCGTCCTCGGCGCGATCACCGTGGCCTCCCTGCCGGAACCCTTCCGCCGCCGGGCGGGACTGCCCGAGATCCCCGGAGCCCGGACCCTGACCCAGGGCGCCTATCTGGCGATGGGCCTGGCACGGTTCCTGCCGGACGGCTGGATCCAGGGGCAGGCGATGGCCGACCTGCTCTCGCTGCCACCCGACAGCGACGATCCGCGGGCCAGGACCCTGGCAGCGCTGCGCGACCGGACGAAACGGGCCGGCGCCCTGCTCAGACTGCTCAGCCCCCTCGCCGCGGAGCCCGACCCCGCCGAGGAGGGGCGACCGGTGCAGCGCAGTGCCGGTGAGTTCTTCGACGAGGTGCTCGACCAGACCGGGGACGGCTACCTGGACTGGCCCGATCTGGCGGCCATGGCACGCGAGGTGTCCGGCCGGCTCGACCTGGACGAACCGGAGGAGACCAGGCTCTACGACGCGTACGCGCACTGGTGGCGAGAGCTGCAGGCCGCCCTCGACACCGACGGTGACGGCCGCATCAGCAGACACGAGTACGCCGCGGCCGTACCGTCGCTCGCCGGGCCCGCCCTGATCAGGGTCGCCGAAGTCCTCTTCGACGTGACGGACGCGGACGGCGACCGCACCATCGACGCCGAGGAGTACCGCGCCCTGTTCCGCACCGGGTTCCGGCGTGAGTTGGCCGACGTCGACGGCGCCTGCTCCCGCGGGGCGTTCGTCAGGGACTTCCTCTGCTTCATGTCCGGCCGACGGCGTTCCACCGCCTACGACCCGCTGCTGGCCGAGGCCTGAGGCAGCCGGCCGAGCCCGCTCACCACCTCCCACCGCCGCCCGGCCACCGCCGGGTGTGACCGCGCCCATTGCGGTGGTCGGCCCGGTGCGGCCACCCTCTCTTCGCACGGTTTTCCGAAGAACTGTTATCCGGGGCTTCCTCAGGGATCTCCCTTGTGACGGACAGCAACGTTCGGCGTCGAAGACAGGGAAGCTGCACATGAGTACAGGGCACACGGTGGATCCGGCGGCGTTGGTGACCGCCGCCCGAGCGGGCGACACGGAGGCCCAGGACGCCCTGGTGGGCATCCACCTCCCGCTGGTCTACAACATCGTGGGCCGGGCCCTGAACGGGTCGGTGGACGTGGACGACGTGGTGCAGGACACCATGCTCCGGGCCCTCGACTCGCTGGGCGCCCTCCGGGCTCCGGAGAGTTTCCGTTCCTGGCTGGTGGCCATCACCATGAACCAGATCCGGGCGCACTGGCAGGACCGGCAGTCGGCCCACACCCCCGTGGAGCAGGCCGCGGACGTCGCCGATCCGGGCGCCGACTTCGTGGATCTGACCATGGTGCAGCTCCAGTTGTCGGGCCAGCGCCAGGAGACGGCTCGGGCGACGCGCTGGCTGGAGCCCGACGACCGGGGCCTGCTGTCCCTGTGGTGGCTGGAGTGCGCGGGGGAGTTGAGCCGGGCCGAGGTCGCCGAGGCCATGGGACTGTCCCCGCAGCACACGGCGGTGCGCGTGCAGCGGATGAAGGCGCAGTTGGAGGCGGCCCGCGTGGTCGTCCGGGCACTCGACGCGCAGCCGCCGTGCGAGGAACTGCGCAGAACGCTCGCGGACTGGGACGGCCGCCCCTCCGCGCTGTGGCGCAAGCGCATCGCCCGGCACGCGCGCGGCTGCGCCCGCTGCTGCGGCCTGTGGAACGGGCTGCTGCCCGCGGAGGGGCTGCTGGCCGGCCTGGCGCTGGTGGCGGCGTCGCCCGCGCTGCTGGCGAAGATACGTTCCGGCTCCGACCCGCTCGCGGTGGCCGCGTCCGCGTCCCCGCTCGGTGCGGCCACCGGCGCGGGCGGGCCGGGCGGCCACCGTGCCACGGGCCGGCAGGCCGTCTCCCGCGGCGTGGCTCGCCGTCGGCGGCGCAACCGGCGCCGGGCGGTCGGCGGCGCGGTCGTGGCGGCGTGCGTGGCCGGCGGAGGGCTCTACTACTTCGCCGTTCAGCCGGGAACGGGAACCGAGGGCACGACCGCGGCGCGGACCGCCGACGAGGCCCCGGCACCGGGGCACGCGACACCCGACACGGTTCGGGAGAGCTCCCTGTCCGCCTCCCCGTCCGCCTCCCCGTCACCGTCCGCGTCGACGTCGCCGCGTGCGAGTGCCTCACCGACCCCTCGCCCCACCAGAACCACCTCGGCCCCGAAGGAGCCGGTCCGGCCGCAGCAGCCGGCGCCCGGCACCCCGCAGGCTCCGCAGGCCCCGTCGGGCACCGCGGCCCAGGTCATCGCGCTGGTCAACAAGGAGCGGGCGGCGGCCGGTTGCCAACCGCTCGGCGAGGACGCCCAGCTGCGCGCCGCCGCCCAGGGCCACTCCGACGACATGGCCGCCCGCGACTTCTTCGACCACACCGACCCGGACGGGGACGGCCCCGGCGAGCGCGTCACGGCCGCCGGCTACCGCTGGTCCACGTACGGGGAGAACATAGCCAAGGGCCAGCGGACCCCGGAAGCGGTGATGACCTCCTGGATGAACAGCCCGGGCCACCGCGCCAACATCCTCAACTGCGCCTTCGAGGAGATCGGCGTCGGCATCCACGAGGGTGACGGCGGCCCGTACTGGACCCAGAACTTCGGCACCGAGCTGTGAGGCGCGGGCCGCGAGCGCGGGACGCGGCCCGGTGACGTCAGCATTCCGTCATCTCTTCCGGGACACGGGCCGGCCGCGCGTTGTGTTGAATGGGATGACGACGCGTTACTCACAGAAGGCAGGGGCGAGATGGGGCGGGCCAGGAACATGTGGGGCAGACCGGCGGTCATCGGGGTGCTGGTGACGGTCGTTGCCGTCGCCGGCTTCGGCCTGTACTGGTTCAAGCCGTGGACGCTGTGGCAGGACGAGACCGTGGACGAGGCCCTGCCCGGCGCCACCGCTCCGGCCGCGCCTGCCTCGCCGAAGCCGTCCGTGTCCTCCTCGGCGGCGCCGTCCGTGTCCGAGTCGCCCGGCCCGCGGACACTGGCCGACGGGGACCTGGTCAGCCATGAGCACGCGACCTCGGGCACGGTGAAGCTCGTTCGGCTGGCCGACGGCTCGCACGTCGTGCGGCTGGAGAACCTCGACACCAGCAACGGGCCGGACCTGCGCGTGTGGCTCACGGACGCGCCGGTGAAGGAGGGCCGGGGCGGCTGGCACGTCTTCGACGACGGGGAGTACGTCAGCCTCGGCAAGCTCAAGGGCAACAAGGGCAGCCAGAACTATGCCGTGCCGGACGGCGTCGACCCGTCCCGCTACACCAGCGTCAGCATCTGGTGCGACCGCTTCGACGTCTCCTTCGGCGCCGCCGAACTCGCCCGCGCGTGAGGGGGAGGGGACGGCCGCGTGCGGTCCCCACGACCGGTGCCCCGGCGCGCGAGGAGCGCTCCGGGGCACCGGGCTTTTCGGTGGTGGGCTTCGCTCAGCGCAGCTCGACCGTGAACGAGCACCAGGCCGTCCACGCGGATTCCGTCGCACCGTCCTTGACCCTCACGCGCCAGCGGTAGGCGCCGTCGGTCAGCGTGCCCTCGGGCAGCTGGTACGCGGCGTCGTGGCTGGTGTCGCTGGTCAGCTGCTTGTGCGTGACGGGCGCCCCGGCGGCCGTGTCGACCTCGAAGAGCACCTTGCGACGTGGGCCGGGCTCGGCGGACTCGACCGTTCCGGGCGGGGCCACGGCCTCCAGGGTGGCGGCCAGGGTCGGGGTACCGGAGGTCACGACCGGGTCACCCGCCGGGCTGCCGCACAACTGGAAGCCCGCGTACGGCCCGTTGGAGATCCGGGGGGCCTCCGGGGTGGGCAGGAGCAGGTCGTTCGGCCCGTCGTCCGCGGCGGCGGTGACGGTGGGCTGCGACGAGGCGCCGGCGATGGCGAACGGGGCCGCGACGGCGCCGATCGCGCAGGCCGCCACCAGGGCGAACACAGCGCGCCCCGGCCTCTTGGGAGACGTTTTCCGCACACGCATGACTGTCTCTTCTCTCCTCATCGGGCGGCTACTTGACGTAGAGCGTGTGGCCGGGTTCGGGGGCCTGGATCTGGGTGCACTGGTAGGACGTCCAGCGGTGTTCGGCGACCAGCCGCTTGCCGACCTCCTGGCAGCCCGCGAGGTTGAGCAGGTCCTCGTACTTCGTCCAGGCGGACGCCGTGTTGGGCTTCAGCCGGTTGGCCGAGGTGTAGGCGGCCGCGTTGGCGCCGGCGCTGACTCCGTCGGTGCCGTCCCACCGGTAGTGCACACCCAGCCAGACACGCCCGACGGCGTTCTCCGCCGCGGCGGCCGAGATGGTGGAGTACGTCCTCGTCACTCCGAGGGCGTTGGGGTCCTCCGTGGTCGCCGTCCAGGTGATCTGGTCGGTTCCGAACCAGTCCTGGGTGGCCCTGGCCCAGGCGCCCGCGAAGGTCGCGTGGCCCGAGACGTACGCGGGGAAGGCGGGGCTGAAGTGGTTGCCGTTGCGGTCCTGGGACAGCGGCTGCCAGTTGGGGTCGGCGGTGGTGCCGGCGTTGCCGTCGCCGTCGAGGCGGACGGCGCTCTCCGGACGCCACAGGTCGATGGCGGTCTGGTACTTCATGTCCCAGGCGACGATGCCGGCGTCCGCCATCGCGAACGCGGTGAGGGCGAACAGCTTGGCGTTGCCCGAGACCGTCATCCCCTGCTGGCGGGAGAGGATCTGGGTGTGATCGAAGAGCTGACCCGGCGGCTTGTAGGTGCCGTCGAGGTCGTTCGCCCAGAACAGGGCCGCCTGCGTCTGGTCGGCGGTGCGGCTGGTGGACTCCGCGCCGCCGAGGTTCTTCACGTCGTTGACCTGGGTGGCGTACGCCTGACTCGGCAGCAGCGTGCTCATCTGCGTGTGCCCGCCGGGCCCGGCCGTGCGGAACTGGGTGCTGGACGCCATGCCGAACGGCTTGACCTTGCCCCACTCGGGGGTGGCGCCGTCACCGGTGCCGGTCGGCCTCCAGAAACCGGGCTGGGTGCTTCCGGTGTACGGGGCGGCGGGCGCCGAGCCGTCGTTCTGCCGGGCGCTGATCATCGCCGCGGCGGCCTTCTGACCGACCTCGGTGCCGGCCGCGCGCTGCGCGGAGGTGACGGCGGCCGGGATGGTCGAGCGGGCGGCGGCTATCTCGTCGTCGAAGTTGTAGCCCGGGAAGACCGACCGGAGGACGTCGAAGGCGGCGTGGTCGATGGCGCTGTTCACGTCCGGCACGGCGCCGTTGGTGGCCGTGGCCTTCACCAGGTAGGCGGCGCCCAGACACTTGGTCGCGCCCTCCGCGCAGCGCGCGGAGTTGGCGGCGTCGTAGATCGCGCCGTGCATCATCGCGCCCGCGCGGGCGAGGGGGCCGGGCGCCCCGCCGACCTGCCGGTAGGTCGTCTGGAGCACGTCGTTCCAGTAGACGACGTGGTCCTTCACCGGGTCCGGGGGAGTCTCGTACGTGACGAGGATCGACGGCGCCTGCGGCGTGTCGGCGGAGGCGAAGATCTTGAACGCCTTGTAGTCCGTCTCGTCGGTCGCCCGCAGGCCGACGGTGTCCACCGCGCGGTCGGTCTGCGACCACTGCTTGACGAGGGACGTGATGTCCTCCCTGATCCACCGGGGGCCGCAGTCGGTGAACCCGTGCGTCTGGGTGGACGTGGTCACCTTGGAGCGCCAGGCGGGCTGGCTGTTCCAGCGGGTGGCCGTCGACGCGTTGCCGGTGTCCCAGATCTCCCAGGACCGGGCCTCACAGGAGTCGGACCAGGTCGCGTACAGGTTCAGCTCGGCGTTGAGGATGTCCTGGCCGGTGACCGAGGCGCTGCGCGGGAAGTTGATGAACGAGCGGGCCTCGGTCTTCTGCCACTCCCGGCCGACGTTGAGGCCGGCGTTCGCGGAGAAGTCGGCGGTGTCGCCGTTGCGGACGAAGGTGTCGAAGTTGGTCCCGAAGTACACGGCGGGGTCGATGGTGACCGGGTACTTCGTGGTCTTGTCGGCCAGGAAGCCCCGGTCGGCGCGGACCGTGAGGTCGAAGCCCCCGTCCTGCGGGACCACGTCGAGGTCCACGCGGGCCTTGCGCGCGCCGACCGCGCCGTCGCCTCCCGCGGAGGCGTCCCACATGAAGGGCGTCGGCGCGTGGCCGACTTCCTCGCCGGTGCGGGCGTCGGTCAGCACCAGCGACTCGTCGGCCTTCTGTGCGGCCTCGAGCCCCTCGGCCCGCACGGGGAGGGTGAAGGAGGCGGCCTGCTGTGCCGCCTGACGGTCCGCCACCACGAGGTACTGCTCGAAACCGGTGCGGGTCGCCTCGACGACCAGATCCGTCCCCGGCGCGACGTCCTCGTACGTGGCCTTCGGGCCGTTCAGCTTCGGCTCGGGCAGAGCGCCCTGCCAGCCGAGGGCGATCTCCCGCTCGCCGTGCCCGAGGGTGACGAGGTCACCGCCCGAGGCGCCGGTGCGCCCGGCGAGACGCAGACCGCGCGGGTGCGCCTTGGCCCGTACCGAGCCGTCCGGGTTCTTCACGAGGTCGACGTCGACGCTGACCCAGCGGCCGTTCTCCCGGTAGCGCACCGGCCCGGCGAAGGACTCCTGGGACATGGTGCCGTCGGGGTTCGCCCACAGGGTCGTGTTCTCGGTGCGGGCGCCGATCACTTCGATGCGCCGACCCTGCGCCTGGGCGGTGAGCCGCGCGTTCACCTCCTCGCGTGCGGTGGCGGACGCGGTGGGGGCGGCGGCCCCGGCCCGGGTGGTGGCGGCCACCGGCTCCGCGGCGGTGGCGACGGGGGCGAGGCTCAGCGCGACGCCGGCTTCGGCGAGGAGAACCAGTGCCAGAGGAAGGGCGAGGCCGGGGGTCCGGCCCCGTCGAGCCGGTCCGCGGGACCGGCTGGTGGATCTGTGCACGCCGTACTCCTTCTGAAAAAGGGAACAGACGTGCGACATGCTTCCAATGATCCAGTTGTAATGTCCACGCTCCGTCTCACTGCTGACGCGTGATCATGCCAACGCCGGAACGTGGAACTCCGTACCGTGCCTTCGCCGTCCGCTCGGTGCGTATCCCGGGAAAAGAGGCGGTACCGGATCAACGCGTACGAGTCAGGCATTCCTCGACCCGCTCCCGGAAGGGGCGGCTGCTTACCGCGCCGACGACCCGCGTCGGCCACCGCGGCGGCGGCATCGGCAGTTCCGCGTCCAGTTCGGCCATCGCCGCCGCCCGCCCCCGGCGTGCTGGTCCACGGGGGGACGGCACCCGGCCCGTCGGGAGCCGTCCCTCCCCTCCGGCGGTCCCCCCGCGCACTCAGGCGCGCATACCCCCGTCGACGCGCAGGACCGTCCCCGTGACGTAGGAGGCGCGGTCGCTGAGCAGCCAGGCCGCGGCCTGGGCGATCTCCTCCGGGTCGGCGGCCCGGCCCAGCGGGGTGCGGGCGTTGAGCTCCTCGACGATCCCGGGAGAACTCGCCTCCCACCTGTCGATCATCTCGGTCAGCGTGGTGCCGGGGGCGATGGCGTTGACGCGGATGCCCTCCGGGCCGTACGTGACGGCAGCCGACGCGGTGAGGCTGTTGACCGCGCGCTTCACCGCGCCGTAGGCGGGCAGCCAGGGGTTGCCCATCAGACTGCCCACGCTGGACGTGTTGACGATGGCCCCCGTTCCCGCGGTGGCACGTATGGCGGCGATCTCGGCGGACATCGCCAGCCAGGGCCCCTTGAGGTTGACCGAGTACACGTGGTCGAAGTCGCTCTCCGCCAACTGGTCCATCGGGCCCGGCGGCTGGATGGTCGCCGCGTTGTTGAAGGCGACGTCGAGGCGGCCGTAGAGATCCACGGTCCGGTGCACGGCGGCGCGGAGGGAGGCCGGGTCGGCCAGGTCGCAGCGCACGTGGTGCGCGGTGCCGCCGGCCGCGCGGATCTCCCGCGTCACGGCCTCGAGCTGGGACTCGGTGCGGGCCGCGAGGAGCACACGGGCGCCCTCCCGGGCGAAGAGCCGGGCCGCGGCGGCGCCGATGCCCCGGCCGGCGCCCGTGACGAAGGCGACCTTGTCGGTGAGCAGACCCGTGGGGGCGCCGGACGCGAGGGGCGGGACTGCGGTGGGTGTGTTTGCCATGACCATGAGCCTGCGGCCCGTCGTCGTGCCCATCCAGGCACCGGCGGTACCTGGATGGGCCGGCCCGGGCCCGCGCACACTGGCAGGCATGGACCGACGAGAACTGGCCGGCTTCCTGCGCGGCAGGCGCGAGCGGATCACCCCCGCCGACGTGGGGCTGCCCGCCGGACCGCGCCGCCGCACACCGGGGTTGCGCCGCGAGGAGGTGGCGCAGCTCGCGTTCATCTCGACCGAGTACTACACACGGCTCGAACAGGCGCGCGGACCGCAGCCCTCCCGCGAGGTGCTCGCCCACCTCGCCCGCGCCCTGCGCCTGACGGACGCCGAGCGCGACCACCTCCACCATCTCGCCGGAACGCCGCCCGCGCTCCCGCCCGGACCGTCGCGGGAGGTGCGGCAGAGCATCGTCGACCTGCTGCACCGGCTTCCGGAGGCCGCGGCGATCGTCCTGTCGGCGACCTACGAGGTGATCGCCTGGAACGCTCTGGCCGCCGCTCTGATGGAGGACTTCTCCGCCCTCCCGCGCCGCGACCGCAACCTAGTCCGGCGGGCCTTCCTCGGCCCGAGGAAGGACGGCCGCCGGCTGTACGGGGTGTCCGACGCGGAAGAGTTCGCCCGCACCTCCGCCCAGCACCTGCGCGCCGCGGCCGCCCGCTATCCGAACGACCCCGAGACCGCCGGGCTCGTCGCAGAACTCGTCGCCGGGAGCGAGGAGTTCGCCCGGCTCTGGGCCGCCCACGAGGTCACCGCCGGGCCCACCCTCTGCAAGACCTTCGACCATCCCCTCGTCGGCACCGTGGCGGTCAACTGCGACGTCCTGGACATCGCCGACCTCGACCAGCGGGTCGTCATCTACACCGCGACCCCCGGCTCGCCGTCGGAGGAGGCCCTCCGTCTGCTGTCGGTGATCGGGACCCAGCGCATGGGCGTGCCCGGCTGAGGCGTGGTGCGGAAGGCCCTGGACCTCGGTGCGCACCGGGGGGACCGGCGGGCACGGTGGTAGCAGACGCCGCCCGATGACACAATCCGTCCGCGTTCCCCTCGGACCCGGCGGGCTGTGGGGCCGCCCGCCATACCGTTGCCCGTCAAACGACCCCTACGGTGCCGGGCACCGGGCCGCTCTCGCCGCCACACGTCCACCACGTGAGCGAGCGGCCCGGTGTCCCCGCAGGTCACCGAGGGAGCCGCCATGCCGTCGTCACCGTCCCGGGGAGCCGTCCCCCCGATGTCCCGTACGTCCTCCGCGCCCCGGGTGGTGCGCAACCGGAGAGGGACGCCGTCCCGGTTCCTCGCCGTCGTCGCCCTCGTGCTCTCGGCCGTCCTGGCCGGCCCCGACCCGACCGCCCACGCCGCGGTCGGCCTGACCAGGGTCGACGGATTCGGCGCCGATCCGGGGCAGCTGACCATGTACGTCCACCGGCCGGCCTCCCTCCCCGCGAAACCGGCGGTGGTGATCGCACTGCACGGCTGCACCCAGGACGCCCAGGGGTACGCCGACCACTCCGGACTGCCCCGGCTCGCCGACCGGTACGGGTTCCTGCTGGTCCTCGCCGAGACCACGACCTCCAACAACCCGAACAAGTGCTTCAACTGGTTCGGGACCACCGACAACCGCAGGGGCCAGGGCGAAGCGGCGTCGATCCGCCAGATGGCCGCCCACACCGTCTCCGCCTTCGGCGCGGATCCCGGCCGGATCCACGTCACCGGTCTGTCGGCCGGGGGCGCCATGACGGCCGTCATGCTCGCCACGTATCCGGACGTCTTCCGGGCCGGTGCGGTCGTCGCCGGACTGCCGTACGACTGCACCAAGGACACCGGCCCCTACCTGTGCATGAACCCCGGAACCGACAGGACCCCGGCCCAGTGGGCCCAGCGCGTCCGCGACGCCCACCCCTCCTGGTCCGGCCCGTGGCCGCGGGTGGCCGTCTGGCACGGCGAGAAGGACACCACCGTCGTCCCGCGCAACGCCGACGAACTGCGCGACCAGTGGACCGCGGTGCACGGCCTGTCCCAGACACCGAGCCGCACCTCGGTGATCGGACCGAACTCCACCCGCCGGGAGGAGTACCTGGCCGCCGACGGCTCCGTGGCGGTCGAGGTGAACCGGGTGCCGGGCATCGGACACGGCACGCCGGTCGACCCCGGAAGCGGCACCGAGCAGTGCGGCAGCACCGGTGCCGCCTACTTCCTCGACTCGATCTGCTCCAGCTACTGGATATCCCGGTTCTTCGGACTGGCGGGATCCGACTCCCCGCCCGGTTCGCTGCCCGCCCCGACCGGCCTGACCACGACCGGAGCCACCGACACCGCCATCGGCCTGCGCTGGAACCCGGTCGACGGAGCCACCGGCTACGTCGTCCACCGCGACGGCGCCCCCGTCGCCACGCCCGGCACGACGTCGTACACGGACACCGGCCTGTCCCCGGGCTCGTCCCACGCCTACACGGTCGCCGCCCGCGACGCCGACGGCGGGACGGGGACCCCGTCGGGGCCGGTCACCGCGCGGACCACCGGCGCCACGGCCGTCTGCCGGACCGCCACCAACCACGCCCACGTCCAGGCGGGACGTGCCACGACCAGCGGCGGCTACACCTACGCCACGGGTTCCCAGCAGAACATGGGCCTCTACAACGTGTTCGTCACCCACACCCTGAAGGAGTCACCCACCGGCTACTTCACCGTCGCGGACGGAGCGTGCCCCTGACTGTCATGGCGGCGACCCACCCAAGGGGACCGGCCGTCATGGCGGGCCCACACATGGTCGTGCCCCTGACGGACCGCCTAGCCTCCAGCCCTCCCGTCCCTTCCCGCACCCAGGAGGCCACCCATGGTCCCGCTCCCCGGAGCCGTCTCGCCCCCACTCGGACGCACCCTCCTCGGCGCCCTGGTGCTGGCCGCCGCGGCAGCCCTGCTCCCGTCGCAGGCCGGTGCCCGGCCCGTCACCGGGCCGGCCGCTGGCCACTGCGCGCACCTCTCCCACGTGAGAGTGCCGGGCGCCGCCCATCAGCGGGCCGACTGCCTGGACGAGCTGACCACGGCGGGAACCGTGGGCTCGGGCCACACCGACCCGGCCGACTGGGCGGGACTGACCCCCGCGAACCTGGCCGTCCCGGAGGGGGTGCCCGGCATCCAGATCGACGGCTACTTCCCGGACACCTCGGCCACCAACACCAACCACGGCTGGAACCACGACGCACAGTTCGTCGTCCGGCTGCCCGACCGCTGGAACGGCGGCCTGGTCGTGGCTGGCACCCCCGGCAACCGCGAGCAGTACGCCAACGACCGGGCCATCGCCGACTGGGTGCTCGATCGCGGATACGCCTACGCCGCCACCGACAAGGGCAACACCGGCCTCACCTTCCACCGCGACGGCTCCCGTCCCGGAGACGCCGTCGCCGAATGGAACACCCGCCTCACCCAGCTCACCCGCGCCGCTCGCACGGTGATCGCCCAGCGCTACCACCGGCCACCCGCACGCACCCTGGTCACCGGGATGTCCAACGGCGGCTACCTCGTGCGCTGGCAGTTGGAGAACCACCCCGAGCTGTACGACGGCGGAGTCGACTGGGAGGGCACCCTCTGGCGCTCCGACGGCCCCAACCTGTTCACCTTCCTGCCGTCCGCCCTGCGCCACCACCCCGTCCACGCGGCGGGCGGACCCGCCGCCGACCAGGCACGCCAGGACATGCACCGCGCGGGATACCCGGCCGGCTCGGAGTTCCTGTGGCCCTTCCACCACCGGGTCTACTGGGACCTGACCCAGCGCGTCTACCGGGAGGAGTTCGACCCCGCCTTCGACGGCGCGACGGAGGCCGGCACGCCGTACTGCGCCCCGGGGTCCGCCCCGGGCTGTGACGCCGACTACGACTACCCGACCCGCCCCACCGCAGTCCACGAGGCGGTGGAGCGCGTCTCACTGACCGGCCGCATCGGCAGGCCGCTGATCACGATCCACGGCACCCTCGACGTCCTGCTCCCGATCAGCCGGGACTCCGACGTCTACGCCCGCATGGTCCGGGAGGCGGGCCGCGGCGACCTGCACCGCTACTACCGCATCGAGGACGGCACCCACACCGACGCCCTGGCCGACAGCTTCCCCGACCGGCTCCGCCCCCTCCTGCCCTGCCACCGCTCGGCCTTCACCGCGCTCGAGGGCTGGCTCGCCACCGGCCACCGCCCACCCGCGAACCGCACCGTCCCCCGGCCGGCCCACGCCGACCCCTCGGCCCTGCTCACCGGCTGCCGCCTCGACGGATGAGGTCCGGGAACCGGCATGACGGTCACACCTCGCGCCCGGTGATTCGGTCCGAGGCCGGCCAGACGTACGGCAGATCGTCGGGGACGTCCGGGAAGAGAGGCGCGTAGAACGCCGGATCCTTGCGGACGAGCGCCGACCGGTGACTGCGGTGGAACGCGGGATCCCCCAGCCACGGCGGCAGCTCACCGTCCTCGGCGAGCTGCTCCTGCGTACGGACGCCGGCCCCGCCACCTCGCGCGCCGAAGCCGGCCACCAGCGAGGCGGCGCAGGTGTCGGCGCGTCCGGCTGCCGTCCACACAGCGCAGACGTCCAGGCCGTAGCGGACCAGCGCCTCCTCGTACCCGGCCCACATGCGCACCGCCGGATGGTGCCGCCAGCCGTAGCCGACGACCGTCAGGCCACGCAGCACCTGCAGCGCCTCCACGCGCTGCTTGCCCAGTCGGCGCGGGTCGAGCGCGGCGGCCGACGCCGTGAAGCCGGGATACGGCAGGAAGGTCTGCATGCTCCATCCACCGCACGAGGAGAGGGCTCCCGCAACCGCGGGAGCGGCGCGTGCGGGCCGGTGGGCGCGCGGACCCGTGGGACCCGCGCGCCCGTGGACGGCCGCCCGACCCCGTCCGGGCGGGATCAGGCGGCGATGAACCGGTCCCAGACCCGGTGTTCGCCCATCAGGCGGACCACCTGCTCCAGGGCGGCCGTGCCGGTGTCGCCGACCGCCACGCCCGCCGCGCCGGTGGGTACGCCGGCCGCTTCGAGGGCGGCCTCACCGCCGGCCCAGGCGCCGATGGCCTTGCCGTGCCGGAACGCCTCGGACACCAGCAGGGTGACGCGCGGGTCGCCCGCCAGGCCCTGCGCGGCCGCCGGGTACGCCTTGGCGTCACGGGCGCCGTACGCGTCGCTGCCCACCCCGGGCGTCCCGGCCAGCAGCACCGCGTCGAACTCGACGGACCGCGCGGTGGCGTAGGTCCGCTGGACCGTCACCGCTCCGTCGCCCGAACCGAGGACGCCTCCGGCCGGTGCGACGACCAGGGGAACCATGCCGGCCTCGAGCACCGCCTCGCGCACGGCGCGTACGCCGTCCAGGTCACCGTCCGGACCGACGACGACGCCGATGATCCGGCCGTCCGTGGGCCAGCTCCGGCCGACCTGCGACAGCGCCGGGCTGGGCTCGACGTCGGCCAGCGGCACGGTGGGCTCCGGGGCCGGCAGACCGAGGCCCGCGGCCACCTCGGCGCACAGCACCGGGTCGATGTTGGCCAGGACCTGCAACGCCCGTTCCTTGACGGCCTGTTCGTAGCACTTGCCGAGTTCGAAGGTGTAGGCGCCGATGATGTGCTCGCGCTCCACAGGGGACATGCTGAGCCAGAAGCGCCGGGGCTGGCTGAAGTGGTCCGCGAACGACTCCGGCGCCTCCCGCACCTTGCTCGCCTCCGGCACGCGCACGGGCGTCTCGATGTAGGCCCCGGTGTCCGCTCCGGCGGTGAACGGGCAGCCCCCGTCGAGGGAGTTGGGCCGGTAGGGGGCGACGCCCCGGTGCACGGCGGTCTGGTGCATGCCGTCGCGGTGCATGTCGTTGACGGGGACGTGCGGGCGGTTGATCGGCAGCTGCGGGAAGTTGGGACCGCCCAGGCGGGTGATCTGGGTGTCCAGGTAGGAGAAGAGGCGCCCGGCGAGCAGTGGGTCGTCGGTGATGTCGATGCCGGGGACGAGGTGGCCGACGTGGAAGGCGACCTGCTCCGTCTCGGCGAAGAAGTTCGATGGATTGCGGTTCAGGGTGAGCAGACCGACCGGCTGCACCGGGGCGAGTTCCTCGGGCACGATGTTCGTCGGGTCCAGCAGGTCGATGCCCTCGAAGGTCTGGTCCGGGGTGTCGGGGAACGTCTGGATCCCCAGTTCCCACTGGGGGTACGCGCCCGCCTCGATGGCGTCGGCGAGGTCCCGGCGGTGGAAGTCCGGGTCGACGCCGTTGATGATCTGCGCCTCCTCCCACACCAGCGAGTGCACTCCCAGCTTGGGCTTCCAGTGGAACTTCACCAGCGTCGTACCGCCGTCCGCGGCGACCAGGCGGAAGGTGTGGACGCCGAAGCCCTCCATCGTCCGGTAGGAGCGCGGGATGCCCCGGTCGGACATGTTCCACAGCGTGTGGTGGGTGGCCTCGGTGTGCAGGGTGACGAAGTCCCAGAAGGTGTCGTGGGCGCTCTGCGCCTGAGGGATCTCCCGGTCCGGATGCGGCTTGCCGGCGTGGATGATGTCGGGGAACTTGATGGCGTCCTGGATGAAGAAGACGGGGATGTTGTTGCCGACGAGGTCGAAGACGCCCTCGCTGGTGTAGAACTTCGTCGCGAATCCCCGGGTGTCCCGGACGGTGTCCGAGGAGCCCCGCGATCCCAGCACCGTGGAGAAGCGTACGAACACCGGCGTCTCCTCGTCCTCGGCGAGGAACGCGGCCTTGGTGACCGAGGCCGCCGTGCCGTAGCTCTGGAACACGCCGTGCGCCGCCGCGCCCCGGGCGTGGACCACGCGCTCCGGGATGCGCTCGTGGTCGAAGTGCATGATCTTCTCGCGCAGGTGGTGGTCCTGCAGCAGCACCGGCCCACGGGGCCCGGCCTTGAGCGAGTGGTCGGTGTCGTACAGTCGCGCGCCCTGGGCGGTCGTCAGATAACTGCCCGACTGGGCCATCCGCGCCTGTTCCGCTCCCGTCGGCTGTCCCGTCGGGGACACGGTGTCGGGGCCGGTCTGGTCCGGCTTGGGCGGAAGCGGCTCCCGGGGCTCCGTCGGCTCCGCGACCGACGGGGACTCGGGACCGGGCTTCCCGGGAATCCCCTCCTCCGGCGCCGCGCCGTCGGCGCCCAGGCTTTCGGTGATCTTCTGGGCCGCCCGCTTGAGGGGATTGGTCTCACTCATCAGGTGACATTCCTCCGCTTCGTACCTGACCACGGTCGGCGTGGCCGCCTGTGCACGTGCCCACGACCGGCCAGCCGACGGGCAAAGCTCTCAAAAGGGTCATTCGGTGTGCCAAGCTCTCACGCTCCGCAGAGCCGCGCACCAAGCGCGCACCGATGGGGTGAACGCCGTATGCGCGTACCCACGCAGCGCAGGTGCGCACCTGTGAATCGGAGGGCGACAGCGGTCGGGGCCGAACGTGCCGGACCCGGACTCGATCCTTCCCGCGTCGTCGCAGCGCGACCCGCTCGCACCCGGGTGGGCCTGGGCCCTGGCCACCGGGTGCGAGCGGCCGGCTGAGGGCGGGCCAGGCGAAGACATGATCGAGCTCGCCGTGTGGTGGTCGCGGTCGCGGCCCCCGTCGGGCACGCCCGGAGCCGGCTGCCGGGGCCGTGTGCCGTCAGGTCCGCCCGTGGACCTGTGGGCCGGTGGAATCCGGCGCCGTGAACCGGTGGAATGCGGCACCAGGGGGATCAACTCCCCTTAGGCTGTCGGAGATTTTGCCATTTCCCGTCGTTTGAGAGGTGGTTGTGCGCATGTCCCGCACACCGTCAAGACGCACCGTTCTGCGTGGGCTCACGGCCACGGGTGCGGCCGTGATCGGCTTCGACCCCGCCTCCCGGAGCTGGGCCGCGACCACGTCGGAGTCCGGCACGGAGCTCGCCGGGATTCCCCGGCTGGTCGGGACCCTCCTCACGGACGAGCCGTCGCTCACCGCCGCGGCCGACGACTACGGCCACATCGTGCACCACCGCCCCGTCGCCGTCCTGCGCCCCGGTGCGGTCCGCGACGTCGTCGCCATGGTCCGGTTCTGCAACGAGCACTGCCTGCCGGTCGCGCCGCGCGGCCAGGGACACGCCCCGTTCGGCCAGGCGCAGGTGCGGGGCGGCCTGGTCATCGAGACCACGCCCCTGGCGGACATCGGTCCCGTGGGGCCGGACAGCACCACCGTCACCGTCGGCGCGGGCGCCCGATGGAGCGACGTGGCCAAGGCGACCCTCGCCCACGGCCTCACCCCGCCCGTCTTCACCGACTACCTCGAACTCTCCGTCGGCGGCACCCTGTCCGTGGGCGGCATGGGCGGTCAGGTCCACCGGCACGGCGCCCAGGTCGACAACGTCACCGAACTCCGGGTCGTCACCGGGACGGGTGAACTGGTCCGCTGCTCCCCGTCCCGGCGCGCCGACCTCTTCCACGCCGTCCTGGCCGGCCTCGGCCAGTGCGGCGTCATCGTGGAAGCCACCCTGCGCCTGGTGCGCGCGCCCGAGACCGTACGCCACTACCAGCTGTCCTACGACGACCTGGAGACCTTCCTCGACGACCAGCGCGCCCTCGTCGAGGAGGGCCGCTTCGACTACGTCGAGGGCCAGGTCTTCGCGGACGCCGACGGGACCTTCCGGGTCTACACCCTGGAGGCGGTGGCCTACGGCCCGCCGGCCGGCCCCGCACCGGACGACACGGCGCTTCTGCGCGGCCTGCGCCACGACCCCTCCCGCGTCCACAGCGCCGACCTGCCCTACTACGACTTCCTCGACCGGCTGGCCCCCGTCATCGCGGCCATGAAGGAAGCCGGCGTCTGGACGTACGCCCACCCCTGGCTCAACCTCATGCTCCCCGGCGACTCCGCCGCCACCGTCAGCGCACGGATCCTGGACGCCCTCACCCCGGCCGACCTGGGCCCCGGCGTCATCCTCTTCTACCCCCTGCTGCGCGACCGCCTCACCACCCCGCTGCTGCGCACCTCCGACGAGGACGTGTCGTACCTCTTCGACATCCTGGGCGCCACGCCGCCGAACGACACCGCCGCCGTCGAGCGCCGTCTGGCGGCCAACCGCGCCGCCTACGAGGCCGCCGCCGCGGTCGGCGGCACCCAGTACCCCGTCGGCAGCATCCCCTTCACGCCCGCCGACTGGCGAACCCACTTCGGTCCGGCCTGGCCGGGGCTGGAGGCGGCGAAACGGACCTATGACCCTCGGGGCATCCTGGTCCCGGGCCAGAACGTCTTCTGATCCCGTCCCTGTGGGCACGAGCTCCTGGCAGACGGGTCGTCGAGCACGAGCGGCCCGTCCGCCGGGAGCCGGCCTCCCCTGTTCGCGGGCGCAGCCCCGGACGCCTCGCGCCCCCGGCCGGCCGACGAGATCCGTCACGCGAACCTCTGGGCTTGCTCAAGACGGGCTTGAAGCGCTCGGGACGCGGGGCATCCTCGGGGCAGCCGGTGCGAACGCCCGGCAGGTCGGGGGGAAACCATGCTGATGACGCTTGTTCTGGTGGGTGCGGCCGTCGTGGGGCTGCTCGCCTTGTGCACCTGGATGATCCGTCGGGCGTGGCGGCGGGCGTGGGACGACTTCGGCCGGTCGGCGTCCGTCGGCGGTGGCGGTACCGGGCGTGGTCAGGGGGCCGGGCGTGGCCACGGGGTCTGGGTGGCGGGCAGCTCGGGAAGTGCCGGATCGACTACCAGGTTCGGCGACAGCTCGCTCGGCGACTCGTCCTGGTACGTCACGAGCACGTCGTGCGACGGCTCGTCGAACGGTTCCTCGTGCGGCAGCGGCTCGTCCTCCTGCGGGAGTTCGTCGTCGTGCGGCAGCAGTTCGTCGTCGTGCGGCAGCTCCTGCTGAGGTGAGCCGTTGCCGCCTGCCGCGCTATGGCGTCGGCGGGATGCGGTAGACGGACACATGGGAGCGCGACTCGGCGGTGAATTCGGTGCCGTTCCAGTCCGCGTCCCTGGACTCGAGTTCGAATCCCGCGAGTTGGGCCATGAGGTCGAGCTCGGCCGGCCAGATGTAGCGGTGGGGGCTGCGGTACAGCCGGGCCTGGTCGGTCTCGTCGAACCAGAAGTGGTGCGACACGACCCGCTGGTGCAGGACGTCGTAGGTGTCGAGGCCGATGTAGCCGCGTGCCGACTCCCACACGGTCGCCGCCTGGCCCGGTGGGAGCCTGCGCAGCTCGGGCACCCAGAGCTCGATCACGAACCGGCCACCGGGCGTGAGATGGCGGGCGGCGTTGCGGAAGCACTCGACCTGCTCGGCCTGGGTGAGCAGGTTGGAGATGGTGTTGTAGACGAGGTAGACCAGGCTGAACCTCCCCGGGGCGACGGTGGTCGCCATGTCACCGATGATCACAGGGACCGTCTCCTCGTCCGCCTTGGTCCGCAGCCGCTCCACCATCGAGGGGGACAACTCGATGCCGGTGACGGGGACTCCTCGCCCGGCGAGCGGCACGGCCACCCGGCCGGTCCCGACGGCGAACTCCAGTGCCGCTCCGTCGCCGGCGAGCTCGGCGAGGCGGTTCACGGTCGGCTCCAGGACCTCGGGGGCGAACATGCCGGTGCCGGGTGTGTCGTAGCGCCGGGCGGTATCGGCGTCCCAGATGTTCTCCTGCTGCATTCGGTCAACGCTCGCCGGTGTCCCTGCGCGATGTCCACCGGTTTTCGGCTCGCGGGACCGCGGGCGGGCGGTGCGGCGGTCCTCGGGTCATCCGCGCCGCAGCAGCCGCTCCAGGATGTCGTCCCACCGCAGGTGGGCACCTTCCTCACCGGCGGGCACCACCGCGAAGGTCGCTTCCAGCCAGTCGTGGAACTCGGCGGCCGGCACGTACAGCACGGCGGCGCCGTTCCTGCCGCGCAGCAGGATGCGGGCCGTCTTCGTGCCGTGGCAGCGGCAGGGCGGCCAGACCCGCACGTCACCGTCTCCGGACGGTGCGCGCAGACCGGTGTACAGCAGATCACGCGAGAAGACCCAGGGCGGGACGCCGTCCGGCGGGCCGGGGAAGTCCATGCGCACGGCGAGCGGGTCGGTGGGGTCGTAGCGGAAACAGGTCTCGACGGGTATGGCTTCGGTCGGGCTGACGACCACCAGGACGGTCAGGTCGAGGCGAAGAGGCTCGGGCGGCCGACCGGACCGTGTCCCGTTCGGCGGGTTGGTCGGGTGGTGCATGGTGTCTCCCGGAGCGAGTGGGAAGCGGTCCCCGGGGACTGGCGGCAGCGCAGTCCGGGATGGGCCACGCACTTACTTCCCGCCGGCCGGGGGAGTCGGATGCGTTCCGGCCCCGCCGGATTCCGGTGTGCGCGTCCGTGGGGTGTGCGGGGCAGCCGGTGCGCTCGCAGGGAACCGTGCTAGGCACACCACTATCTGGACAAACACGCCAAATGACTCTAATTTGATGTGAAACCTCTGCCGGGTGAACGACATACGAGACGCCGGACGGCGCAGGCGGCCTCGCGGCCCGACGCTGCTCCGTTCGCCCCAGCTGGGTGGAGGACACCGTGAACTGGCGTGAGCTGGCCGCCTGCCGCTCTGAGGACCCCGAGCTCTTCTTTCCCGTCACCGAGGACGGAGCGTCACTGCCCCAGATCGAACGGGCCAGGCAGGTCTGCCGCCGCTGCCCCGTCCTGCACGAGTGCAGGGCGTGGGCCCTTCGGTGCGGCGAGACCGACGGGGTGTGGGGAGGGCTCACCGCGCGACAGCGCAGGGCCTTGTCGGGCCGGGCGGACAGCCACCGGCCTCAGCTGCCGGCGAGAGGGTCGTGGCCCCAGTTCATCAGCGAGTGACGCCAGCGCGTGTCGCTCACATCGCCGGACGGGCGCTGCGCGAGGTGACGGTGGATGTAGCCGTTCACCTTGCGCATGTGCGCGTAGTCCGCGTCCGACAGGTCGCTCTGCTTCTTGCGCAGGATGCCGACGATGGCGCGGCCGGACGCGTGGCCGGTCGACTCGCCTCCGTCCTTGTGCTGTCCGGCCGCCTGGGAGTCGTCGGTGGCCAGCCACTTCTCCAGCGCGGACGGTGTCATGTTGACCAGCTCGCGGAACGTCTCCCACGTCTCGCGCTGCTCGTCCTCGGCCGGCACGCCGACCCCTACTTCTTCTTCTTGAGGGCCGACGGCTTGTGCACGGCCGTACGGCCGGACTTGTCGCTGCGCACCTCGTACTGGGGGTCGTCCGGTGAGGCGTCCACGGTGCGTCCGGCCGCCTTCGTCCGCTTGGTGATCTTCTTCTCCACGGTGCCCGTGGTCTCACTGCCGTGGCTCCGCCAGGCGACCTTGTCGCCCTTGGCCGGCTCCTTCTTCGACGAGCTGCCTTTCGCCTTCGCCATGGGTCGTCCTCCTCCTGGGAAGGTCCGGTGCGTTTCTGTGCCCCCTACCACCCTGCAGTCACCCGCCACCGTCCGCACCTGGGCGTGGTGCCGCGGTACGGGGTCGAGCGATCGGCCGGGATCAGTGCCGCGGGAGAACGGCCGGGGCGCGGCGATCACGGGTCGTCACCCCTGCCGGACTGGCCGATCACGCGGTCAGGCCTCCGGCGGACACCCCTGCCCGCGCCGCCGCCGACCCGGCGGCCGGCCGAGTCCCCATGGCGCGCCGGCGTCTGCGCGGACGGGTCTCCTCCTTCCCGGCGACCTGACACGGTGTCCTGCGCCCAGGACGACGAACCGGAACCCACGGAGAGGCTGTTCACCGGCTCTCTGGTGGGGCCGGACGCCTGGTGGTGGTCCTCGCGGTGGTGGCGGTCCGGGTGGACGGGCTCATCGCCCTGTCCGACCGACTCGGTTCGGGGGACGGCCCTCCGGCGGCCGGGCGGGACGACCGTTCCAAAAGCACGCGACCGTCGCCCACCCGTCCCGGCATGATGCTTCCGTGAACCCTGTGCTGAGCGGCCTCGCCGCCAACCCGGCCCTGCCGAGCGAACTGGTCGACCGGCTGATCGTCGTCGCCGACGCGGAAACCGCCGGGGTCCTCGCCGACCGCGCGGACCTCAGCCGGGCACAGGCCGTCGCGCTGGCCGCGCGCGTCCCGGAGACGGCGGTGCAGCTCGCCTACGAGGGCAAGCTGACCGCTGCCGACATCGATCCCGTGGCCCAGCCGGACGCCGCGCTCGCCCTCCTCGACGAGGGGGCCGGCGACCCCGAGTGGGCACGCCACTTCGCACGGGCTCCGGTCGCCGCGCACCGGGAGAAGCTGGCCGCCTGCCCCGGTCTCCCGCAGGATGTGCGGGAGACGCTCGCCGCCGACGCCGACGTTCGGATCGTCACGGAACTGGCCCTGTGGACCACACCCGACACGGCCGCAGGGCTCGCGCGGCACCCGCACGCCGGGGTGCGCAGCGCGGTGGCCGCCAACGAGGCGACGCCACCGGACGTGCTGGCGATGCTCATCACGGGTGACGGGCTGACGCCGGCCCGGCGGTGCCCGGTCTGCGACACGGAGGAGACGCCGTTCACGCACGACCCGTACTGTTCGCGCCCCGACTGTGACCTTCCCCGGGGTGCCGCGTGCGACGGCACCCACGAATCCACCCTGCACGAGATGTACGGCCGGGCGATCGACAACCCCGCCACCCCCACCGCGGCCGTCATCGGCTTCGCCGACCACCCCTCGCCACTGCTGCGCCTCCGACTCGCCGCCCGCACCGACCTGCCCCCCACGGTGTACGACCGGCTCGCCCGCGATCCCGTTCCCGGCGTCCGCGCGGAACTCGCGGAGAACCCCGCGACCCCCGAGCCCCTGATCCGTACGCTGGCCGCCGACCGCGGCCATGACGTACAGCGCCGACTCGCGCACCATCCGCGCGTACCGCTCGACGTGCTCGCCGACCTGACCCGCGTCACCAGGATCGGCCCGACCCTGCTGCCGAGGATCGCCCTCGCCTCGTCCTCCGAGGTCGGAGAACTGGCCGGGTCACCCCATCCGACCCTGCGGATGCTCCTGGCCGCACGACGCGACCTGCCGGCCGGCATCCGCGACGCGCTGGCCGCGGACCCCGACGCGAAGGTCCTCGCGTCCGTCGCACCGCACCCGGGCCTCTCCGAGGCCCAGCTGCGTTCCCTGACCGAACGGCACGGGGTCCGGGTCATCGCCAAGGTGGCGGCCAACCCCGACGCCTCCCCGGCGCTCCTGGACGACCTGGCCCGACACCGGCCGCCCGTGCCCAGGGCCCTGCGCGAGATCGGCCGGCACCCCAACGCGACGGCCTCGGCACTGCTCGCGTGCCTGGCGGACCCGCGGGCGCGCCCGCGGGCCGCCGCGCATCCGGCGCTGCCACCGCCGGCCATCGTGGAACTCCTCAGCGACGACGACGGGCAGGTGGCCGAGGCCGCCGCCGCCAACCCGTCCCTGCCTCCGGAGGTGATGTCACAGCTGCTGCGGCGCCTGTCGAGCAACGCGGGGTACGCGTCCGCGCCGTCGGGCGTCGGTTCACCCGGCTCGACCGAGAGGCGTCCTCATGGGAAGCCGGCCCGACCCACGACACACCTCTAGCGGATGGCGTGGTCGGGGTGGGTCCGGTCGTACGCCTCCCGCGCCTCGGCGATGACCGCGCGGTGGGCGAGAGACCAGTCGGCGAGCGCCTTGACCAGGTGGGTCAGGCCGACCCCGGTCTCGGTCAGCCGGTAGTCCACCTGGGCGGGGACGGTCGGGTACACGGTGCGCAGCACGAGACCGTCGCGTTCCAGCCTGCGCACGGTGAGGGTGAGCATGCGCTGGGAGATGCCGTCGACGGCGCGCTGGAGTTCCCGGAACCGGCGCGGCCCGCCGGCGAGTTCCACGATCACCAGCACCGACCACTTGTCCCCGATGCGGTCCAGGACGTCGCGGATGCCGCAGTCGGGGTGGTCCTCGCGCCCGCAGGGGTCGAGGTCGGCGGGGGCGGTGGTTACCGCGGTGTGCGTGAGTGACATCGAACTGCCTTCTTGTGGCCGGTACACGGGCGGTCGAGGATCAAGCCTAGTTACCGAAGAGAACCACGACGGAAAGACGGCGACTGACATGATCCTGGTGACCGGAGCGCACGGCAGCCTCGGCTCGGCTACTCTCTCGGCGCTGCGCGCCCGCGGCGCCCTCGCGACGGGCGGAAGCCGCACTCCCGGCGAGGGGATACGGCGTCTCGACTTCGACGACCCGGTGAGCCTCGACCTCGCCGGGGTGTCGACCCTCGTGCTGGTCTCCGCCGGGTACGCCGAGGACGACCAGGTCGTCGAACGGCATGCGGCGGTCCTGGCCGCCGCCGTCCGGGACGGCGTCCACCACGTCGTCTACACGAGCCTGACCGGGGCCGGCGACCATCTCGGTTTCGCGCTCGCCCACCGCGCGAGCGAACGACTCGTGCGCGCGAGCGGACTGGCCTGGACGATCCTGCGCAACGGCCTCTACGCCGAACTCTTCGGCGGCCTCCTCATGTGGGCCGACGACGGTGTCGAATCCGCGTTCGCCGACGGTGCCCTGGCCGCGGTCGCCCGGCAGGATCTCGCCGAAGCCGCGGCGACCGTCGCGGCGGACCCGGCACGGCACGCCGGGCACGTCCACGAACTCGTCGGTACGCCGATCACGGCGGGACAGGTGGCCGACCGGCTCGGAGTGCGGCACCGGACCATCGGCCTGGGCGAGTACCGGCGCAGGCTCCTCGACGAAACGCCGGGGCTGCTGCCGTTCCAGCCGCCCATGCTCGCCTCGATCGCCACCGGCATCCGGCACGGATTCCTGGACGGCACCACCACCGAACTGGCGAACCTCCTGGGCCGCCCGGTCCGCGACCCCCTCGCCACGGCCGTCGCGGCCGCGTCCGCCACGAGGGCGGGGGCCCGCGCCCGGTGAGAGGCCCTTGCCACCACTTCGTTCCCGGGCACCGGGGACCGCTTCGTTCCCGGGCACGGGGGACCGCTTCGTTCTCGGGCACGGGGGCCGCCGCCCGACGCCCGGGGATGAGGCGGCGCGAGCCGGGTACACGTGGATCAGCTGGAGGACCTGGGTTGTGGAACTCACCGACTGGCTGCTGACCTCGAGCGAACGGGGCAACAGCGCGACACGTCTGGACCGCCGCCGACCGGATCGGGCGGCCTGGTCGCACGGCAACCTGGTGCGGCCCCTGGTCCACGGCGCGACGTACTTCCCGGAGCTCCTCGACGCGGTCCGCGCGCAGCGCGCCGGAGACCTGCTGCTGTTCACCGACTGGCGGGGCGACCCCGACGAGCGCCTCGCCGGTCCCGGCAGCGAGATCGGCACCGTCCTGAGCGAGGCGGCCGGGCGCGGTGTGATCGTCAAAGGGCTGGTCTGGCGTTCCCACCTGGACCGGCTCCAGTTCAGCGAGACGGAGAACCGCCACCTCGGCGAGGAGATCGAGGCGGCGGGCGGCGAGTGCCTGCTCGACATGCGGGTGCGCCCCGGCGGTTCGCACCACCAGAAGTTCGTCGTGCTCCGGCATCCCGGCCGCCCCGAGCGCGACGTCGCGTTCGCCGGCGGCGTCGACCTGTGCCACAACCGTCACGACGACGCGGCGCACGGCGGCGACCCGCAGTCCCAGCCCATCGCCGCCGCGTACGGACAGCACCCACCGTGGCACGACATCCAGCTCGCGATACGCGGCCCGGCCGTCGGCGACATCGAGGCCGGCTTCCGCGAACGCTGGGACGATCCGGCTCCGCTCACGCGCAGCCCGCTCGTCCGGCTCCGGGAACTCGCACACCACGAGGACACACGGGCGGACCCGCTGCCACCCCAGGGGCCCGACCCCCAGCCCTGCGGCACGTGCGCCGTCCAGGTCCTGCGCACCTACCCCAACCGGCTGCTCCGCGGCTACGACTTCGCCCCCGACGGCGAACGCAGCATCGCGCGCGGCTACCGCAAGGCGCTGCGGCGGGCCCGGGCGCTGATCTACCTGGAGGACCAGTACCTGTGGTCCCCGCACGTGGTGGAGTGCTTCGCCGAGGCGCTGACCGCCCACCCGGGTCTCCGCCTGGTCGCGGTCATCCCGTCCGTCCCCGAACAGGACGGCCGGCTCACCCTGCCGATGAACCTGGTCGGCCGGATCACGGCCCTGGACAGGCTGCGCCAGGCCGGCGGCGGACGGGTCGCGGTGTACGGGCTGGAGAACCACGCCGGGACACCGGTGTACGTGCACGCCAAGGCGTGCGTGATCGACGACGTGTGGGCCTCGGTCGGATCCGACAACGTCAACCTGCGCTCCTGGACCCACGACTCCGAACTCAGCTGTGCCGTCGTGGACGAGAGCAGGGATCCCCGTGAGCCGCGCGACCCCGGCGGTCTCGGCGACGGCGCCCGCAGCTACGCCAGGAACCTGCGTCTGGAGCTCTCGCGCGAGCATCTGGACAGGGAGGCACCCCGGGATCCGCACGCGCCGGACCCGCTCTGCGACCCCGTGGCCGCCTTCGACGCCTTCGCCGCGAGCGCCGCCGCACTGGACGCCTGGCACGACAACGGTCGCCGCGGCCCCAGACCGCCCGGACGACTGCGCACCTATCGTCCGCCGGACCTTTCCCGTACGGCCAGGACGCTCTGCACGCCTCTGCACCGTCTTCTCGTCGACCCGGACGGCCGTCCCTTCAGGCTGAGGCGCCGCAACGCGTACTGACGACCGATGGCCTTCGGCATCGTGCCGTCGGCGGTACGGGTGACCGGCCGGGCCGCCGGCCGGTCACCCGTCGGAACGGAACCTTCCGCGTGTGCGGCGGCGTGGGTCGGCGGCTCCAACGGGGTGCGGTGCCTTGCTGGGCGCACTGTGGGCGACCAGGATCTCGCAGCGGGTCGGACAGGGGCCGGTCATCTGGCTCGCGCCGCTCGTCACCTGTCCGCTCACCGTCCTGATGCCCTTGGCGCATCCGGGGTGGAGCGTGGGCATGGCCGTGCTCGCGTGGATGCCCCGCCTCGGAGGAGTCGGGCAGGGCGCCGACCCGCGCTGCGAGGGGTCAGCGGTCGGCACCCGCCCGCTCCCGCGCCCGCCGTGCGGCCTCACCGACCGGTCCTCGGTGCGCGGGGCCGTGGCCGGGCAGAAGCAGGTCCGCGTCCAGGGTGGCGATCACGTCCAAGGACGCCACGGCGCGCGCCCGTTCGTGATGGAACATGTCGGGCAGCAGTTGCGGGCCCTGGATCCGGGAGGTGGGGTGGGCGCTGACCAGGGCGTCGCCGGAGACGACTATGCCGGCGTCGGGGAGGTGGAAGACCGTGTGGCCGTCGGTGTGGCCGGGGGTGTGCACGGGGACGGGCCGGCCGGGCAGGTCCAGTGGGCCGGTGGCGGACGGGAAGGGCTCCGGTGCGGTGACCGGGTGCTGCTCGGTGCCGCCGGAGCGCAGCACGTGCACCATCCACGGCAGCACACCGGGCCGCCAGGCGTTCCTGAGCACCTCGCCGACGGTGACCTGCTGGAGGAACTCCCGCCGGGCGTGCGGGACTTCGGACGGGTGGAGGTAGACCGGGGTGCCGTACGCCGTGCGCAGGTGCTCGGCGGAGCCCAGGTGGTCGTTGTGGGCGTGGGTGATGAGGACGGCCGTGACCGCCTCCGGCGAACTGCCCACCGCCGCCAGGGAGTCGAGGACCTGTGGACGGTCGCCCGGGTAACCGGTGTCGATGAGGGTGACGGCGTCGCCCTCGGTGAGGATCACCCAGTTGGTGTTGCTGCCGTGCACCAGGTGGATGCCGTCCGACACTTGCCGTACGTCTGCCCGCATGTCCGTCCCGTGGGTGAGGTCCGTGCTCGACGGGGACAGCAAAGCAGACCAGGAGGGGGGCGCCGACGGCGGGGCTCGCCGCACGCCGCGGGAACCTGGTCACCGGGGCGCGCCGCACCAGCGGGTCGGACACCGACGGGGTGCTCACCCGCTGACCGTCACGGCCACGACGGCCGCGGCGAGGAGGACGTCCAGCACCGCGCAGAACTCGGCGAACGGGCGCACGACCACCTTCTCGGTCCGGTAGTGGTGCGCGTCCCAGAGCGCGTGGCCGAACAGCCCGGCCGCCACCAGGTACGCGCCCACGTCGCCACCCGCTCCCAGCGCGAGGGCGGCCGAGCCGCCGAAGGCGATCAGGGCGGCCAGCTGGAGCGGCGGCAGGCCGCCGCCTCGGGCCCGCCGGGCGGCCGGTCGCAGACCGTGGGCCAGCAGGGGCAGGGCCAGGGCGAGCACCACCCAGGTCGGGTCGACGTCACCGCCGCCCAGGAGCTCGGTGGCGAAGATGACGACGACGGACCCGAAGAACAGGGCCCACGCCGTGGACGGCCTGGCCAGCACCGCGGCGCCGAAGTAGACCAGTGCGGAGGCCGCCAGGGCGGGCGCCAGGTCGGCGCCCTCGGACATGTCGAAGGCGATCAGCGCGGTCGCTGCGATCGCCGCCCAGGCGGCCCAGTGGCGCAGGACGGCGGGGCGCCGGACGGTGGACGTGACGTGCTGCGGCGGGTTCGTCATGGCATCAACGTACATACCCCCAAGGGGTATGTAAACGCGGAATGCCGCCCCCCGGTCGGCGGCGTCCGTCGTGGTCCTGGTTCTCCGGCTGCCGCCGGGTGGGCTCCGGGCGGCGGTGGCGCCGGAGTCGCCCACGCGTCCCTACTGCACGCCCCGCGGGCGGAACTGGATGCTGATACGCGGGCCCGCGGCCCGCGTCGACTTGGGGATGCAGTGCTCCCAGGTGCGCTGGCACGAGCCGCCCATCACGATCAGGTCGCCGTGTCCCAGCGGGCGCCGCACCGTGTCCCCGCCGTGCACCGGGCGCAGGAGCAGGTCGCGGGGTGCCCCCACGGAGAGGATGGCGACCATCGTGTCCTCGCGGGCGCCCCGGCCGATCCGGTCGCCGTGCCAGGCGACGCTGTCGCGGCCGTCGCGGTAGTAGCACAGCCCGGCGGTGACGAAGGGCTCGCCCAACTCGTCGGCGTAGTGCGCGCTGAGCGTGTCGCGGGCCTCCTCCAGTACCGGGTGGGGCAGCTTCTCGCCCGCTCCGTAGAACGCGAGCAGCCGGGGGACGTCGACCACGTGGTCGTACATGTGCCGGCGTTCCGCCCGCCACGGCGCGTGGCTCGCCAGCTGTTCGAACAGCAGGGCCGAACCGGTGAGCCAGCCCGGCAGTACGTCGATCCAGGCGCCCGAGCCCAGTACGGTCCGGCGGATCCCGTCGAGGGAGCCGAGCCGCAACTCGTCGGCCTGGTCGAAGAGGGAGCCCTGGAGATGCCTGGTCATGAGGTCAGCCTACTCCGGAATCGAATGTATGTTCCCAGTGATCATCTCTCAGGAGTGTCCGCCGCGGAGGTCCGTACCGCCCGGGTTCGAGCGTGAAGCCTTTCGATACACCGGTGTATCGGATACATTCGCGCATCGAACGGAGGTGCGGCATGGCGGTGGAGCAGACGGCCGGGCGGGTCACCCGGCGTCGCGTGCGCACGCGGGCCAACCTGCTCGACGCCGCCTTCGAGGTGTTCGCCGCCAAGGGCTTCGGGCGGGTCTCCATCGAGGAGGTCTGCGAGGCCGCCGGCTACAGCCGGGGCGCCTTCTACTCCAACTTCGACAGCCTGGACGAGCTGTTCTTCGCGCTCTACCGGCAACGCGCGGACCTGATCGCCCGGCAGGTCGCCGACGCGCTCGCCGGGGACGGGCCGGACCTCGACGTGCCCGCCTCCGTGGACCGCGTCACCGAGGTGCTGCTCCTCGACCTGGACTGGCTGCTGGTGAAGACCGACTTCCTGGTCCACGCCGCCCGCGACCCGGCCGTCGCGCGGACCCTGCTGGAACACCGGGCGAAGCTGCGCGGCGCCATCGCCGACCGGCTCGCCCGCGCCCGCGGCGGTCACACCGCGCTGCCCGCCGTGCTCGGCGGCGTCGAAGCCGCCGCCCACGCGGTGGTCGCCGCGTACGACGGGGTCACCACCCAACTGCTGCTCGACAAGGACGTGGACAGTGCCCGCGCCTGGCTCAAGCAGCTGCTCACCGCGCTGCTCACCGACGGCAGCGGCACCCGGGAATGAAGCCTTCGGAAGAAAGGGCACCACTCGCCATGGACGCGGACGTCATCGTCGTCGGAGCGGGCCTCGCCGGCCTGGTCGCGGCGCACGAACTCACCAGCAGGGGCCGGCGGGTCGCCCTGGTCGACCAGGAGAACGCCGCCAACCTCGGCGGACAGGCGTTCTGGTCCTTCGGCGGACTGTTCCTCGTCGACTCGCCCGAGCAGCGCCGCCTCGGCATCAAGGACTCCCTCGACCTCGCCTGGAGCGACTGGCAGGGCAGCGCGCAGTTCGACCGTACCGACGACGAGGACTCCTGGGCGGTGCGCTGGGCGCGCGCCTACGTCGAGTTCGCGGCGGGCGAGAAGCGGTCCTGGCTCGCCGGGCACGGGATCTCCTTCGTACCGACCGTCGGCTGGGCCGAGCGCGGCGACCTGCGCGCCGACGGGCACGGCAACTCCGTACCCCGCTTCCACGTCGCCTGGGGGACCGGCACCGGAGTCGTCGACCCCTTCGTCCGTTACGCCCAGCAGGCCGCCCGGGACGGACTGCTCACCTTCCACCACCGCCGCCGGGTCGACGAGCTGATCGTCGAGGACGGCGCCGCCCGCGGGGTGCGCGGCACGGTCCTCGCGCCCGACGACTCCCCGCGGGGTGTCTCCTCCAACCGGGACCGCGTCGGCGACTTCGAACTGACCGCTCAGGCCGTCGTCGTCACCAGCGGCGGCATCGGCGCCAACCACGAGATGGTCCGCCGGTTCTGGCCCGAACGCCTCGGCACCCCGCCCGCCGAGATGGTCACCGGCGTCCCCGCCTACGTCGACGGCCGGATGCTCGACATCAGCGCCGCGGCCGGCGTCCGGCTGGTCAACCGCGACCGCATGTGGCACTACACCGAGGGCGTCCGGAACTGGGACCCCATCTGGCCCGGCCACGGCATACGCATCCTGCCCGGCCCGTCCTCGATGTGGTTCGACGCCCTCGGCCGCCGCCTGCCCGACCCCTGCCTGCCGGGCTACGACACCCTCAGCACGCTCAGACACCTGCGCACCACCGAGGACATCGCCGGCCACGGCCACTCGTGGTTCGTCCTCACCCGGAAGATCGTCGAGAAGGAGTTCGCGCTCTCCGGCTCCGAGCAGAACCCCGACATCACCGCCAAGGACCGCAAGGCCGTCCTGCGTGACCGCCTCCTCGGCAAGGGCGCCCCCGCCCCCGTGCGGGCGTTCCTCGACCAGGGCGCGGACTTCGTCGTCGCCGACACCCTCGACCGGCTCGTCGAGAAGATGAACGCCCTCACCGACAAGCCGCTCCTCGACGCGGACGGGCTGCGCCGCCAGATACGGGCCCGCGACCTCCAGATCGCCAACCCGTACGCCAAGGACGCCCAGGTGCAGGGCATCCGCAACGCCCGCCGCTACATCGGCGACCGCCTCGGCCGGGTCGCCACCCCGCACCGCGTCCTCGACCCCGAGGCCGGACCGCTCATCGCCGTCAAGCTGCACGTCCTCACCCGCAAGACCCTCGGCGGTATCCAGACCGACCTCGACTCGCGCGCCCTGGGCGCCGACGGACAGCCCGTCGAGGGCCTCTACGCGGCGGGCGAGGTCGCCGGCTTCGGCGGCGGAGGCGTCCACGGCTACAACGCCCTCGAGGGCACCTTCCTCGGCGGCTGCCTCTTCTCAGGGCGCGCGGCGGGACGGGCGGCGGCCCGGCAGACGGGCTGAACCCCCGGCCCCCCGGGGACGGGCGGGTCGCACCCGTACGGGAGGGCGGGTCGCCCCCTACGCGAGAGACGGGCCGACCCCCCGTACGGGAGACGGGCCGCCCCCGGCCTCACCCCAGGAGACGAACTGCCCCGGTCCTCAGCCCAGGAGACGGACCAGCACCGCCGCGTGGCTGTGCTCCGGCTCCTTCGCGGAGGTCAGCAGTGTCACCGGACCCTTGCGCGCCAAGTCGCGTACGTGGTCGAGGAGTTCGGCCGCCTCGGGGGCGGCCAGCTCCGCCTCGTAGCGGCGCGCGAACTCCTCGTACGAGCCCTCGCCCGCGTGGTACCAACGGCGCAGCTCGGTCGACGGGGTGAGGCCCTTGGGCCACTCGTCGACCCGTGCCGCGTCCTTGGCGAGGCCGCGCGGCCACAGCCGGTCGACCAGGACGCGGACACCGTCGTCGGGCGCGGGGGCTTCGTAGACGCGGCGCACGCGGACGCTCACGGGCGGGCCTTCCTGCAGACGGCGGGTGGTGCCCGGAGCGTACTGCCGACGGCGGCTCCGTACGGTGGGCGACGCGGCGCGACGTGACCGGATCGAGGGGGGAATCGGACCCGGCGGTGCCTAGTCTGAGCGGGTTTGATCACACGCCATCCCCCAAGGAGCGCACGTGACCCCTCTCCGCAGACGACCCGCCCGCCTCGTGACCGTGCCCCTCGCCGTGGCGGCGCTGCTCACCGCGGCCGACCCCGCTCTCGCGGCGGGCCCGGTGGGCACCCCCGGCGTCGGCGACCCCTACTTCCCGCTCGCCGGCAACGGCGGCTACCACGTCGACCACTACGACCTGACCCTCCGTTACGACCCGGACAGCCGCCGCCTCGACGGCAAGGCCGTCCTCACCGCCCGCGCCACCCAGCGCCTCACCCGCTTCGACCTCGACCTGCACGGGCTGAAGGTCACCGGCCTGACCGTCGACCGGGCCCGGGCCGCACACCGGCGCGACGGCCAGGAACTCGTCGTCACCCCGCCCCGCGCCCTGGACAAGGGCCGGCGCTTCCGCGTCACCGTCACCTACGCGGGCACCCCCGGCCCGGTCACCGACCCCGACGGCTCGCTCGACGGCTGGATCCCCACCGACGACGGGGCGTTCGTCGCCGCCGAGCCGCAGGGCGCCATGACCTGGTTCCCCGCCAACAACCATCCGACGGACAAGTCCGCCTACGACTTCGCCCTCACCGTCCCCGAAGGACGCACGGCGGTCGCCAACGGCGTTCTCCTCGGCCGGCGCACCGCACACGGGCGCACCACCTTCCGCTGGCGCCAGACGGAGCCCATGGCCGCCTACCTCGCCACCGCCACCATCGGCAGATTCGAGGTCGAGCAGTACACGACCCGCGACGGCACCGAGGTCTACAACGCCGTCGACCCGCGCGAGGCGACCGCCGCGGCGCCCGTCCTGAAGCGGCTCCCGTCCGTCCTGGAGTGGGGGAGCGCCCTGTTCGGCCGCTACCCGTACCGCGCCGCCGGGGCGATCGTCGACCGTGCCCCGCAGGCCGGGTACGCGCTGGAGACCCAGACCCGGCCCGTGTACGACCGCGCCCCCGACCTGAGCACCCTCGTCCACGAGAGCGCCCACCAGTGGTTCGGCGACTCGGTCTCCCTCACCTCCTGGAAGGAGATCTGGCTCAACGAGGGACTGGCCACCTACACCGAGTGGCTCTACGCCGAGCAGCACGGCGGCGACAGCGCACAACGCGCCTTCGACGCGCTGTACGACACCCCCGCCGACGACGACCTGTGGGCCTTCCCGCCCGGCGACCCCGGCAGCGGCGCACACCTCTTCGGCACCCCCGTCTACGCCCGCGGCGCCATGGCCCTGCACGCCCTGCGCACCGCCGTCGGCGACCGCGCCTTCGTCCGCGTCCTGCGCGACTGGGCCCGCACCCACCGCCACGGCAACGGCACCACCGCCCAGTTCGAGCGCCTGGCGGAGCGGGTGACCGGCCGGGAGCTCAGCGCGCTGCTCCGGACCTGGCTGTACGCTCGGGGAAAACCCAACCACCCCTGAGAACCTGACCAGTTCCTCACACCCGTCGGCCAGGGTCGACCCATGATCAGACACCGCGCCCCTGTCGCGCTGCTCGCCGCCTCCCTCCTGCTCACCGGATGCGGCGGCGGCGCGGCCGCCTCCTCCGACCACAAGGCCACCTCGACAGAGCCCGCCTCCACCGGCACCCCGCCGGCGCCGGGCACACCCGCGCCCGGCGTCTCCGCGCGGTCGGCCCCGCAGCGGCTCCCCGGCCTCGGCCCGAAGACGGGGGCCGCCGTCCCGTCCGCGGCACGCCAGGTGGTCATGGTGACCGGACGCGGCCGCGACTCCCCGCTCTCCCAGGTCGTCCTGTACGAACGCACCTCCGCCGGCTGGCGGGCCGGACCCGTCTGGCCCGCCCACAACGCCCTGCGCGGCTGGACGGACCACCACATGGGCGGCGACCTGCGCTCACCCGTCGGCGTGTACGGCCTCACCGACGCCGGCGGACGACTGCGCGACCCCGGTACCCGGTTGCCGTACCACCGCTCCGGCGCTTTCACCGCCCCCGGCACCGGCTTCGAGGGGGAGCCGCTGGCCGGGTCCTTCGACTATGTGATCGCCATCGACTACAACCGCGAGCCCGGTACGTCGCCGCTGGACTGGACCCGTCCGCTGGGGGCGGAGCGCGGCGGAGGCATCTGGCTCCATGTCGACCACGGCGGCCCCACCCACGGCTGCGTCAGCATCGCCGAGGAGCACATGAAGGAGCTGCTGCGGGCCCTCGACCCCGCTCTCCACCCGGTCGTCGTCATGGGCGACCATGCCTCTCTGGCCCGCTGACCCGGCCCACTGACCCGGCCCACCGGCCGGATCGACGGCCGGACCAGCCGACCCGATCCCCGACCGAACCCGCCGCCCGAAGGGGGAACCGCCGCGTGTGCGCACATGTACTGGTCGCCGAGGACGACGCGATGCAGGCCGAACTCATCCGCCGCTCCCTGCTCGCCGAGGGCCACACCGCCACCGTCGTCCACGACGGCTCCGCCGCGCTCGACGCGGTGCGGCGGGACCGGCCGGACCTCGTCGTGCTGGACCTCATGCTGCCGGTCATCGACGGCTTCGGGGTCTGCCGGGTGCTGCGCCAGGGCGACGACATCCCCGTGCTGATGCTGACGGCCCGCGCGGCCGAGGACGACCTGCTGCTCGGCCTGGAGCTCGGCGCCGACGACTACATGACCAAGCCGTACAGCCCGCGGGAGCTGATGGCGCGCATCCGCACCGTCCTGCGGCGCAGCGGACGGACCGCCGACGGCCGGCGGGAGGATCCCGTCGTGCGGGCCGCGGGGATCGCGGTGGATCCGGCGCGGCACGAGGTGCGGTGCGACGGGGAGCCCGTGGAGTGCACGCCCGCCGAGTTCCAGATCCTGCTCGCCCTCGCCGGCGAGCCCGAACGGGTCTTCACCCGGCGGCAGTTGCTCCAGTGCACCCGTGGCTTCGACCGCGCCTCCACCGAACGGGCCGTCGACGTGCACATCATGAACCTGCGTCGCAAGATCGAGGCCGACCCGCGCAGCCCCGTCCGGCTGGTGACCGTGTTCGGCGTCGGCTACAAGCTGAGCGGCGGCCGGGGGTGAACCGCGCCCGCATCCCCCTGCGCAAGCGCCTGCTCGTCCGGCTGCTGATCGCCTCCGTCCTGATCGCCGTGTGCTCGGTGGCCGCGACGGCCTGGCTGGCGGTGACGACCACCACCCGGGCGCTGCGCGAGGAACAGGGCCAGGCCCTCGCCGACGACATGGACATCCTCGCCGAGCTGAGCGGCTACGCGGCCACCCACCCCGACTGGAAGGGCGTCCGGGCCACCGTGCGCGTCCTGTCCGCGCGGACCGGGCGGCGTATCGCCCTGACCACCGCCGACCGCACACTGCTCGCCGACTCCGCCCCGCGCGGCACCTCCCTGCCGCCGCGCGCCGCCGCCACCGTCGACCCCCTGCGCACCGACACGCACAGCGAGCGCGGCGCCCAGCTCAGCGGCACCGACCCGCGCGTGGTGGGCCCCTACCGGCTCACCGCGGCGGAACGCACGAAGCTCGACGCCCTGGCCCGCGCACGGCAGGGCTGCTTCTCCCGCCACGGCATCGACACCACCGTCGACGCCATGCCCAGCGGCCGCCCGGTCCTCCGGATCACCGACGGAGCCGTCGGGCCCGACTACGTTCCCGAGCCCTGCGCCGACGGGCTGCTCAACGCCCCGACACCCACCGAGGAGAAGGCGCTGGCCGGGCTCCGGCAGCACGCCCGCGGCTGCCTGACCCGGCAGGGGCTGGATGCCGGCACCCCGCTGGCCCTGGGCGGCGTCACCGGCCTGGACCTGCGCGACCCGACGGTCTCGCCCGGGTTCCCTGTGAAGGGGGACGGCGCCTCGGTGCGCGCGGCCCGCACCTGCCTCGAGGACGCCCTCCGCACCCAGCTCGACCCGTACGTCGCCCCCGTCGCCGAGCTGTTCCTGGGCGGCGGGGACAGCGCGGCGGCGCCCCGCTGGGACCTGTCCGCGGCCAACAAGGCGAAGGTCGTCGGCGCGGCCGGGCTGGTGCTCGCCGTCACCGTCGCCGTGACCGCCGTCGTCGCCAGCCGGCTGGTCAGACCCCTGCGCGCCCTCACCGAGGCCGCCCAGCAGCCCCCCGACCGGCACGCGCGGGTGCCCGTCACCACCCGGGACGAGACCGGCATCCTGGCGGAGGCCTTCAACGACCTCGCCGAGCGCCGGGAGCGCCTGGAGGCCCAGCGCAAGGCACTGGTCAGCGATGTCGCCCACGAGCTGCGCAGCCCGCTCACCAACATCCGCGGCTGGCTGGAGGTCACCCGCGACGGCCTCGTCGAACCCGACGCCGAGCTGCTCACCGCCCTGCACGAGGAGGCCCTGGTCCTCCAACGGGTCATCGACGACCTGCGCGACCTCGCGGCCGCCGACGCCGGCACCCTGCGCCTGCACCGCGAGCCCGTGGCCGCCGACGAACTGCTCGCCCAGGTCGCCGCCGCCCACCGCGTCGCCGCCGACACCGCCGGCGTCACCCTGCGCACGGAGACCGACGGGGTCCCGTGGCTGGACGCCGACCCGGTGCGGCTGCGGCAGGCACTCGGCAACCTCGTCACCAACGCCGTACGCCACACCCCGCCCGACGGCACGGTCACGCTGACCGCCCGGCGCGCGGGCGAGCAGGTCGTCCTGGAGGTCGCCGACACCGGCACCGGCATCGCGGCCGAGGACCTGCCGCACGTCTTCGAGCGGTTCTGGCGCGCCGAGAAGTCACGCAGCCGCCGTACCGGTGGCAGCGGCCTCGGCCTGCCGATCGTGCGCCAGCTGACGACCGCCCACGGCGGCACCGCGCAGGCCGCGAGCACGCCCGGGGCCGGCAGCGTCTTCACCCTGCGGCTGCCCGCCGCCGCGGCACCGCGGGACGGCTGAGCAGGAAGGGGCTGATTCCGTTCCGGCGGCGCGGGTACCCCGTTGGCCTGACGGCGAAGAGGGAGGTCATGCCATGAGCTCGTCGGACGACCTGCCGGTCGCACAGGCCCTTGCCGAACTGGCCGACCTGATCGAGCGGAAACAGGGACTGTACGTCCGCTGGTCGCGCGGTCCGCAGACCGACCTCGGTGCGTCGTCCAGTACGGACGACCTCACCGGCGTCGCCATGCCCGGCCTGTCCGCCAACCCCCTCGACCTCGAGGACTGGTGGGAGGACCGCTCCCGCACCCTGTGGGTCGCCCGCCGGCTCTACGACTACGCCCACCTGCCGCACGAGAAGGGCCCCGGCGTCCGTCCCTGGGTCCTGACGGGCCGGGAGACGGGCCGGGGCCCCGACAACGAGCCGCTCGTGACCGACGTACGGCCCCTGTGCTGGATCGATCAGGGAGTGATCGAGGAGGCGAGGGCCGAGGTGGCCCGCCAGGAGGCCCGGTGGGGGCCACTGCGACGCTCGGGCCGCTGAGAAACGGCTTCACCCCGGCTCCGACACGGCTCGACGCCGCGTCCACGGCTCTCAGCCGTGTCGGAGCCGGGGTGAAACCGGTCGTGGCAGTCCGGAGAACCGGCGCCGTACCGGCAGTGCGCCACGGGGCTGCCGATGCTCCGATGCTCCGGGTGCGGTGCGGTGCGGTGCGGTGCGGTGCGGTTAGTGCGGGGCGGGCGGATGCGGTCCGGCCGGCAGTCGGACGCGTGCGGCGGAACCCGGGACCGGGAGCGGCGTCGGCCGCTCCCGGTCCCGGTTCCGCCCACGGTCAGGGACCCCGCCGCGGTCACGAACTGCGTCGTGCCTTGATGCGCCGCTTGAGGGCGCGGCGTTCCGTCTCGCTGGTCCCGCCCCAGACCCCGAGGGTCTGATCGGTCTCCATCGCCCACTCCAGGCACGGCTCCCGCGCCGGGCAGCGGCGGCAGACCGCCTTCGCCTGTTCCGTCTGAAGCAGTGCCGGGCCCGAGGTGCCGATCGGGAAGAAGAGTTCCGGGTCCTCGTGGCGGCACGCGGCATGCTGTCGCCAGTCGTCCATCTCGAAGTCACCTGCGATCGAGTCGTATGTGCTTTTCCGGATGTGTTGCTGTGAGTTGCTCCCCGGTCGGGTCACCGGTGCGACGGGAGTGAAACCGCCTCGGCGGGGCCGTGTTCACCGCGTTCCCTGCTCCCGTACGCCCCACGGCGAGCCGTACGCCGTCAGCAGGTCGAGGAAGGGGCGGGCCGGGAACGCCTCCGGGCCGAGCACGCCCGCGCCGGACCACGCGCCCGTGGCGAGCAGTTCGAGGGCGACCACCGGGTTGACGGCCGTCTGCCAGACCACGGCCTGGCTGCCGTACTCCGCCATCGACCACTGGTTGTCGACGACGTGGTACAGGTACACCTCGCGCGGCGCACCGTCCTTCACGCCCCGCACCCATGTGCCGGCGCACGTCTTGCCGTGCATCCGCTCGCCCAGCGTCGCCGGGTCGGGCAGACAGGCGACCACGACGTCCCGGGGCGAGACCGCCACCGGGCCGGCCGCGCTCGGCACGGTCACGGGGTCGGTGCGGTCCAGCTCCAGCCGGTGCAGCGTCTTCAGCGTCTCGATGAACTCCCGGCCCAGCCCGTACTTGAAGGTGACCCGGCGGGCGTCCACCCAGCGCGGCACCAGCAGCACCTCCTCGTGCTCCACGTTCACGCACTCGACCGGCCCGATGCCCTCCGGGAAGTCGAACACCTCGGGCTCGCTGAACGGCTCGGTGGTGTACCAGCCGCGGTCGGCCTCGTAGACCACCGGCGGGTTCAGGCACTCCTCGATGGTGGTCCAGATGTTGAACGAGGGAGCGAAGTCGAGGCCGTCGACCATGAGGTTCGCGCCGTCACGGATACCGATCTCCTCGATCTCGTCGAAGAGCTCGTCGGCGGCGTACCGCGCGAAGACGTCCGACAGACCGGGCTCCACCCCCATGCCGACCAGGGCCAGCGCGCCCGCCCGCTCCCAGTCGGCGGCCTGCGCGAACTGAGCGTCGCCGAGCTTGACGCCGCACTCCTGGTACGGGCGGTCGGGGTGGGGGCGGGAGAGGGACATCGCCATGTCGACGTAGGTGGCGCCCGCCGTGCGTGCCGCGCTGAACAGCGGCATCACGAAGCGCGGATCGGTGGCGTTCAGCAGGACGTCGCAGCGGTGGCGGGCGAGCAGCCGGGCCACCGCCGTCCCGTCGCCCGCGTCGACCCGCTCGGCGACGAACCGGTCGTCGCCGTCGAGGGCCGCGACCGCGGCGGCGGCGCGGACCGGGTCGTGGTCGGCGACCACCATCGCCTCGAAGAACGGACGCCGGGCCGCGATCCGGGTGATCGCGGTGCCCACGCCGCCGGCCCCCACGAGCAGTACACGCATGACAAGCACTCCCTGTCGGAAAGTCGATGAACCGATGAACCGATGAGCTGATGGAGCCGATGTGTCGGCCTGTCGGCCTGTCGGCCTGTCGGTCTGCCGGTCGGAAGGTCAGGTGGCGCGCCTGCCGTGGATACAACGCCGTCCCTCCGCGTAAGGTCAATGGCGTTGGCATAAGGGCGGGAGAGAACGTGGCGAAACAGGTCGTACCCGAGGAGAAGCGGCGTCGGCGCCGGCCCACCAGGAGCGGCACCGTCCTGTCCGAGCGGCTCATCGTCGAGACCGCGCTGCGGCTGCTGCGCGAGCACGGCAGCGCCGGTCTCACCGCCCGCCGCCTCGGCCTGGCCCTCGACTGCGACCCCAGCACCCTCTACCGGTACTTCCGGGGCATGGACGACCTGACCCTCGCCATCGGCGACGCGCTGATCGGGCAGGCCCTGCGCGGCTGGGAGCCGACGGGGGAGTGGCGGGCCGACCTGCACGCCATCGGGCTGCGCATCCACGCCGCGTACGTCGCCCATCCGCAGGCCGCCCAGCTGACCACGAGCCGCGTCACCGGCCGCCCGAACGAACTCGCCGCCGACGAGACCGTGCTGGACGTCCTGCGCACGGCCGGTTTCCCGCTGGCGGACACCGTCCGCATCTACCACGCGTTCATCGACCAGACCCTGGCCTTCGCCGCCCTGGACGCGGCGTCGCTGGCCCTGCCCCGCGCCTCCCAGCACGCCGACGAGGCGATGTGGCGCTCGACCTACGCCCGCCTGCCCGCCGCCACCCACCCCCGGATCGCCGAGGCGGCCCCCTTGCTGTCGACCCGCATGGTCACCAGCGCCTATCCCACGGCGCTGGAGATGCTCCTGGACAGCGCGGCGGTGAGGCTGGCGGAGGTGCCGGCCGGGTAGCGGGGCGGGCGGCGGACGGACGCCCGTCGCCGCTGTCCGCCGCCGGTGTCACCGCCGCAGGGCCGCCGCGGCGGTCGCCGTCACCGCGTCCGCGACCGCCGCGAGGGCCGGTGAGTCCAGCTTCCACTGCTGCCAGTGCAGCGGGACGTCCAGCGGTCGCCCGGGCACGAGGGAGGTCAGGTGTCCGTCCGCCAGCAACTGCCGGGCCTGCACCTCCGGCACCATGCCCCAGCCGAGCCCCGCGACCACGGCGTCGAGGAACCCTTCGGAGGTCGGCACGGCATGGCGTACGGGACCGGCGCCCCCCGCGTCTCGGCGCAGCCCGCGCACGAACGCGTCCTGGAGGTCGTCGCGCCGGTCGAAGGTCATCACGGGCGCCTCGGCGAGGGCCTCGGGCAGGGGCCTGCCGTGGAGGTGCAGGGCGGCGAAGCCGGGGCTCGCCGCGGCCAGGTACCGCATCCTTCCCAGGGCGCGCACGGAGCACCCGGTCACGGGATCGGGCGAGGAGGTCACCGCGGCCATGACCAGCCCCTCCCGCAGCAGCTCCGCGGTGCGCGTCTCGTCCTCCCGGTGCAGTTCGAAGCAGAGCCGCGGCTCCCGGGGTACGCGGGTCAGGGCCGGCAGGAACCAGGTGGCGAGCGAGTCCGCGTTGACCGCGACCGTCACGCGTGTCGGCTCCTCGGCGCCGCTCATGCCCAGCTCGGACCGCGTGTCGCGCTCCAGCCGGGCGAGCTGGCGGGCGAACCGCACGACGATCTCCCCGGACTCCGTCGGCCGTACCGGCTTCGTCCGCAGCAGCAGCACCCGGCCCGTGCGCTGCTCCAGCGCCTTCACCCGCTGGCTGACGGCCGACGGCGTCACGTGCAGGGCGGCCGCCGCCGCGTCGAAGGTGCCCTCGTCGACCACCGCGAGCAGGGTGCGCACCTGGTCGAGGGGGAGGTCTGTCATCACGGAGGCTGATGATACGTAAGAATCTTTAGCTGTACACGCAGTGATCGCGTCCCTAGCGTGGACGTCATGACGTCCACCCTCGCCGCCGCGGCCGCCGGATTCGGCACCGGCCTGTCGCTCATCGTCGCCATCGGCGCCCAGAACGCCTTCGTCCTGCGCCAGGGCGTCCGCCGGGAAGCCGTTCTCGCCGTCGTCGGGATCTGCGCCCTGTCCGACGCCGTACTGATCGCCCTGGGGGTGGCCGGGGTGGGCGCGCTCGTGGTCGCCTGGCCGGGCGCGCTGACCGCCGTCGCCTGGATCGGCGGCGCCTTCCTGCTCGGGTACGGGGCCCTCGCCGCCCGCCGGGTGATCAAGCCGGGCGGCGCCCTGCGGACGGAGGGGGAGGCCACGGGCTCCCGGCGGCGGGCGGTGCTCACGTGTCTGGCGATGACCTGGCTCAACCCGCACGTCTACCTCGACACCGTCTTCCTGCTCGGCACCGTCGCCGCCGACCGCGGGCCCCTGCGCTGGACCTTCGGGCTCGGTGCCGCGGTCGCCAGCCTCTGCTGGTTCGCCGCGCTCGGCTTCGGCGCCCGGCTGCTCGGCCGCTTCCTGACCCGGCCTGCCGCCTGGCGCGTCCTGGACGGGCTGGTCGCCACCATGATGATCGCCCTCGGCATCACCCTCGTCGCGGGAGCCTGAGCCGCCCGACGGTCCGAAGGGTGAGACCGCATGTCCATGAAGGCGGCGACAGCACAGGAGATGCTGCGATAGTGACCCCCGGACAGGAAAGATGTATCGAGCAACCAGGAAGTCCGTGGACACGAGCGAGAGCAGCACCCCACCCGAGGCCGAGGCGGATCCGGACACCCGCGAGGGCCCTCGGCGCGGCTGGCGCCGCTGGGCGATGGACACCCGCCCCCTGCGCCGGCCCGCCTACCGCCGCCTGTGGTCCTCGACGATCGTCACCGCCGTCGGCAGCCAGCTCACTGCCGTCGCCGTCCCCAAGCAGATCTACGACATCACCGGCTCCTCGGCCTGGGTCGGCTACGCCAGTCTCGCCGGTCTGCTGCCGATGGTGCTGTTCGCGCTGTGGGGCGGGGCGGTGGCCGACACCATGGACCGGCGCAGGCTGCTGCTGATCACCAACACGGGCATCGCCGTCACCTCGGTGCTGTTCTGGCTCCAGGCCGTCTCCGGGCTGGACTCGGTGCCGTTGCTCATGGTGCTCCTCGCCGCCCAGCAGGCGTTCTTCGGCCTCAACGCGCCCGCCCGCAACGCCTCCGTCGCCCGCCTGGTGCCCGCCGGGGAACTGGCCGCGGCCAACGCGCTCGGCTCGACCGTCATGCAGACCGGACTGGTCGCGGGACCGCTGCTGGCGGGCGCCCTCATCCCCGTCATCGGCCTGCCCGAGCTGTACCTCCTGGACGCCCTCGCCCTGTGCGTGACCCTGTGGGCCGTCGTCCGCCTGCCCGCGCTGCCGCCGCTCGCCGGGTCAGCCGTGCGCCGCGCCGGGATCCGGGAGATCGCGGAGGGCTTCCGCTACATCTCCCGCCACAAGGTGCTGCTGCTGTCCTTCCTCGCCGACGTCATCGCCATGGTCTTCGGCATGCCCCGCGCCCTGTTCCCGCAACTCGCCGCCGAGACCTACGCGCCCTACGGCGAGGGCCTCGCCCTGGGCCTGCTGTTCGCGGCGATCCCCATCGGCGCGGTGCTGGGCGGGCTCTTCTCCGGCACGTTCTCCCGGGCGCGCCGACACGGCTGGATGGTCATCGGCGCGGTCGTCGCCTGGGGCGCCGCGATCAGCGGTTTCGGGCTGAGCGGCAGTCTGTGGCTCGCCGTCGTCCTCCTGGCGGCCGCCGGCATCGCCGACATGGTCTCCATGGTCTTCCGCGGAGCGTTCCTCCTGTCCGCCGCCACCGACGAGATGCGCGGCCGCATGCAGGGCGTCTTCACCGTCGTCGTCGCGGGCGGCCCCCGTCTGGCCGACGTCCTGCACGGCACCGCCGGCGCCGCCTTCGGTCCCCGCGCGGCCGTCGCGGGCGGCGGCCTGCTCGTGGTCGCCGCGATGCTGGTGCTGGCGGCGGCGGTACCGGCCCTGCGCCGCTACCGCGTCTGAGGTCCCGTCTACAGGGTCCGGCGCCGCTGGGTGCCGTACTGTTCCATCAGCCTGCCGCGGGTCAACTCCAGCCGGTGCGCGAGGATCTCGGCCACGATCCGTACCAGCGACAGCCCGAGCGCCGGATCCTCCTCGCACAGCTTGAGCACCGGCTGCGCCTCGAACTCATAGGCCCGCACGGGGCTGAAGGCCTCCGCGCCGAAGTCCCACGCGTACGGCGGGAACAGCCAGGACCAGCCGAGCAGGTCCCCGGCGCCGAGACTGGCGACGGTCACCCGCTGCACGGAGGTGACCTGCTGGGTCAGCGACACGGCCCCGGAGCGGATGACCCAGAAGCGGTCGGCCGTGCCACCGGCCTCGAAGATCCTGGTGTCCTCCGCGAAGGACACCTCCCGGGCGAGGGACATCAGACGCTGGCGCTGGGGCGGGGGGAGGGCGGTCAGCAGTTTCGTCGCTTTGGTCATGGCGCGGGGCTCCTCGCCGGGGAGAGGGTCGGGTCGGTCCGGGATGCGTTCCGGGTCTCCCTCTCACCCATTTCAGCCGCTGGGGACGCCTCGGGCACCTCGGCGGACGGGGTCGTTCGACGACGGCAGGAAAAAGCCCTGGCTGGACGGGGGAAGCCAGCCAGGGCCGTCAGGGGTGATGGACGGAGGAGTACCCTCGACCCCGCCACCACGTATGGATGAACCGTAAACCATCCTCGGAGTCTTTGCGTAGCCGAAACCGGGTCACGTGACCCGTTTCACTTCGACGGGTGTCGCGCGCCCTCACTCCGCGTCCCGGGTGACGACCCGGATCGTCTCCAGCTCCGGGTCGGCCGGGTCGGGCAGGTTCATGCCGACGTCCTTGCCCGTGCGCAGGTACCTCAGCACGGGCTCGGTGAGCCGTTCCCCGGGCAGGACGGCGGGGATCCCGGGCGGGTACGGCGTGATCATCTCGGCGGCGACCCGGCCGGCCGCCCGGGACAACGGCACGTGCTCGGCCGGGCCGAAGAAGGCGTCCCGGGGCAGCAGCCCCTGGGCCATGCGCAGTTCGGCCGGGTCGGGCACCTCCATCCGCGGGGCGGGCCGCAGGTCCGGCGCCGCGTGCGCGAGGTCCTTGAGGGCGGCGAGCAGCTCGCCGGTCGTCTCCCGGTCGTCGGCGTGGGTGATCTGGGCGCCGATGCGGCGGTGGTCGGTCAGGTGCATGTCCAGGGACCGGTGCTCGTGGAGCCAGTCGGCGGCCTGGAAGCCGGAGATGCCGAGCCCCTCGAGGTCGATGACGACCGGCAGCGGGTCGAAGTCGTCGGCCAGTCCCGGACCGCAGAAGTCGTCCCGGTCGTTGACGTGCATCCCGTCGATCTGCTCGATGGCGGCCCGGACCTCGGCCGCGAGGTCGAGCGCCCCGCCCATGAGGGCCTCACCGTGCAGGCACATCTGACGCCGCCAGCCGTCTAGCCCCGCGTACAGCAGCACCGAGGGACTGGTGGTGCCCAGCAGGTCCGCGCGCATCTTCAGCAGTTCCGCCGGGACGAGGTCGCCCTGCAGATGGAAGACGGAGCCCTGCTCCAGACCGCTGCCCATCTTGTGGATGCTGGTCACGCAGATGTCGGCGCCCGCGTCCATCGCCCAGGACGGCAGGGTGGGGTGGAACGGCAGGTGCGCGCCCCACGCCTCGTCCACGATCAGCGGCACCGAACGGCGGTGGCAGACCTCGGCGATCGCCCGCAGGTCCGCGGCGGCGCCGTACGGCGTCGGGCTCGTGACCAGGGCGCCCTTGGCGTCGGGGTGGACCTCGAAGGCCTTCGCGAACTTCTCCGCGGACGGCGGATGCGCCAGGTGCCGCTCGGCGTCCCACCGGGGCTCGACCCAGACGGGCTCGATGCCGGACAGGATCAGGCCCGACACCACCGACTTGTGCGCGTCCCGCCCGATCAGCAGCTTCTCGTGCGGACCGGCCACCGACAGCATGGCCGCCTTGACCGACAGGGAACTCCCGCACGTCGAGAAGAAGGTGTGGTCGGCGTGGACCGCGTCCGCCATCAGCTCCTCGGCCCGCTCCAGGACCCGGCCGCGCGTCAGCCGGTCGTCGAGCCCGCCCGACGCCAGCACGTCACCGAGGAACACGGCGTCACCCAGGATCGCCCGGACCTCCGGGTCGGCGCCGCGCGCCTGCTTGTGCCCCGGCGGCGAGAAGGCCAGCCGCCCCTGGCGGTGGTAGTCGACGAGAGCTTCCAGTACCGGTGCGCGGGTGTGGTCGACTGTCATGTGCACCCGTGTGCCCGCCGACCCGGCCACCAATCTCGCGGCGGGCAGAAGAGCTGGTCAGGGCCCCTGAAAGGACGGCGTGGCGCGCCGAGCGGCCCCGAGTCAGGACGCCATGGATGAGATCCTGACCCCGAGCCGCCCCGAGCCGCCCCCGCGCCCGGCCGGTCGCGCGCTCGTCGTCAGGGCTCCGTCGAATGGTGGCCCGGCGTCACGATCTCGTCCATGACGTCGAGCACCGCCTCGTAGGACAGGGCCCGCACCTGCGCCTCACGCGCGGCGTCCGGGTCGGTCCGTCCGAGTTCCTCGCTCCGGGCCCGCCAGGTCCGCAGTTCCTCCCGCGCGCAGGCCCTGGCCCGCTGGATGCGGCGCAGCAGTTCGTCCGAGTCCACGACATCTGTCATGCGCTTCGCGTACCCCCACCTGGCGGGTCGATGACCCCTCGGCGATGTCCGGAAGATACCCGCACGGCAGGTTTGGCAGGGCCTGGGAGGGCCAGCCGAACAGAGAGGGCCGCGGCGTCCGGCAGGGAGAGGGCCGGGTGCGCCGGCGGAGCCGGGCGAGCCGGCCGAGCCGCCGGGAGTCATCGGCGGAGCGCCTCTTCACCGCAACAGTGCCAGGGACCGACCGTCATCACGGCGAACCGCCGACCGACTCGTCGGCCCACGACCACTCGGGACAGTACAGGGGAGCGAAAGGATGCTTGCCAACCACTCGACCGACCGCATGGACGAACCGGACGGGCCGCTCCGGTACCAGGGGCAGCAGTCCTGCCGACCGTGCGACGTCCGCACCGCCATACGGCGCGCGGTCGCCGGGCGGCGCGGGGCCACGGGCTGCCCGTACGACGAGGAGGCCCTCTCCGACGCCCTGCTCGTCGCCTCGGAACTCACCACCAACGCCATCCTTCACGGCGGCGGGGTCACCGGCTTCGACGTCGACGTCGACGGGCAGGCCGTGCGGGTCTCCGTCAGCGACCGCAGTGACCGGATGCCGGTGGCGTCGGATCCCCTCGACGAACAGGGACGGCGCCGTACCGGCGGACGCGGGTGGCCGATCGTCTGCCGGCTGGCCCGGGACGTCCGGGTGTCCGACCTGCCGGCCGGCGGCAAGCGCATCACCGCTGTCGTGCCCGTCTTCTGAGCCGCCCGTATCCCGTCCTCGAGACGCCTGTGCTCCGTTCTTGAGACGCCTGTGCTCCGGGCCGCGTGGTGCGTGTGCTCGGCCGCCGCGGCGGATGCCGTCGTCGACGCCCGGCGCGGCAGCCGTCCTACTTCCGTGACGGCGGGCTGTCCGCGCTTTCGTGTCGCGGGCGCGACGCCCACGCGACCGCGGTGACACGTGCCCCGGCCCCGATCGACATGCCTGCGGACGACCGCCCCGATCGACATGCCTGCGGACAACCGCCGACACCGCGGTCGTCGCCCCCCTCCCACCGGCCGCGACGGCCTTCCACGGCCCTCCAGAACGCTTCTGGGCGGGCGGAGTTTGTTCCTCGGGGGTGAGGGCAGACGGAGGTTCGTGCTTCGGACCGGAGGCGCGTCAACGGGAGCGGCATCGCTGCTCCGGGGCGCTCCGTATGCCCCGGACGACAGCGCCCCTCCCGTGGTCAGTCCCTGAAACGACCGTTCAGGAGCGATTCCGCATGCTCATCGACACGTCGACTAGCCGTCCTGCCACGCCTGCTACCACCACGTCACGCCGGACCCACGACGACGCTCCCGACACCGCCCAGCTGTTCGCCCGCCTCACCTCGCTGGAGGAGGGCCCCGAGAGGGACGCCGTGCGCGACGAGATCGTCACGGCCTGGCTGCCCATGGCCCACCGGATCGCCGGACGGTTCCGCGACCGGGGCGAGGCGATCGAGGACCTTCGGCAGGTGGCGGCGCTCGGCCTGGTGAAGGCCGTCGACCGCTTCGACCCGGACCGCGGGGCTTTCGAAAGCTACGCCGTCCCCACCATCACCGGCGAGATCAAGCGGCACTTCCGCGACCGGATGTGGGCGCTGCGCGTGCCCCGCCGTGTGCAGGAGCTGCGCAACAAGGTGCGCCTCGCCCGCCGCGAGCTCGCCCAGAACCCGGGCGCGCCCGAGCCGTCGGTCGCCGACATCGCCGCCCACACCGGACTCACCGAGGAGGAGGTCGGCGCGGGCCTGGAGGCCCTGGAGAGCTTCAGCACCCTGTCGCTGGACGCCGAGCTCCCGGCCGGCGACGACGGCTACAGCCTCGCGGACACCCTCGGCGGCCCCGACGCCTCCTACGACATCGTGGTCGACCGCGAGTCCGCCAAGGAGAGCCTGCGGCGCCTGCCGGAACGCGAGCGGGCCATCCTCTACATGCGCTTCTTCGAGGACATGACCCAGAGCCGCATCGCCGACCGCCTCGGTATCTCCCAGATGCACGTCTCCCGCCTGATCAGCCGCAGCTGCGCCCAGGTGAGGGAGGAAGCCCTCGGCCGCAAGGGCGGCCGGAGCTGAACCCACAGCAGCGCCCCGCGCACGTATCCCTTCGTCACGGACAAGGAGCACTTCGCATGCTGATGCCCCACCCCGCCGTCCTGCGCCGCCTCGTCGACGAGTACGAAGCCGTGACGGCGTCCGGAACCGCAGAGACGAGCGCGCGGGCACAGGACCTCGCCTACACGCTGTGCGTCTCCACCGGCACCCGGGACGTCACCCTCGCCCTGGAAGCCGCGCACCGCTGGCTCGCGGCGGCGGCCGACGCCGACATGGCCACGCAGCGCCGCACGGACGAGGGACCGCGCGTGTACGCGTGAGCGCACCGGCCCGGCGGCCCCGCCGCGACAGGACGTCGCGGCGGGGCGCCGGCGTGCGTGGACCCCGGGAAGACGCCTCACGGCGCCTCCTCGGGGGTCCACCCGTGCCTGGTGGGACGCATGCGGCGTAGCCCCGAGGAGCCGCCCCGTCGCCGCGTGTGTCCGGCTCGAGCCGGGGCATCCGGATCCCCGGAAGTCTTCCGGGGAGGTATGGATGAACGCGAGTGTCCTGGCAAGCAACGGCAAGGCGCAGGCCGAGCGCGCGGCACGGGGGTCGGGCACCAGATACGCGGCCAAGGCAGGGCTGAGCGCACGGGGCGTCATCTACCTCCTGGTAGGGGCGCTGGCCCTGCAGATCGCCTTCGGTGACAACAAGCAGCAGCAGGCCGACCGCCAGGGCGCCCTCGCCGAACTGTCGGAGAAGCCGTTCGGCTCCGTGCTCCTGTGGACCCTCGGCATCGGCCTGGTCGGGATGGCGCTGTGGCGGCTGTCCGAGGTGGTCTTCGGCTCGGTCGGCCCCGACGGCCGGAAGGCGAAGAAGCGGCTGCTGGCGCTCGTCCGGTGCGGCTTCTACTCCTTCGTCGCCTACTCCGTCCTCGCGTTCGCCGCGGGCTCGGGAAGCGGGGGCGGTTCCAGCGACGAGCAGTCCCGGGACGTCACGGCCCGGCTGCTGGAGGTGCCCGGCGGCCAGTGGATCGTCGGCGCGGCCGGCGCCGGGATCGTCGTCGCGGGCCTGTGGATCGGCGGCCGGGCCCTGATGCGCGCCTACCGGGACAAGATGCGGCTGGGGGAGATGTCGCGGAACGTCCGCCGCCTGGTGGACATCACCGGCGTGGTCGGTGGCGCGGCCCGCGGCCTGGTGTTCGCCGCCGCGGGATCCTTCGCCGTACGCGCCGCGGTCGACTACGAGCCCGACCGGGCCAAGGGCCTCGACGACACCCTGCGCTCCTTCGCCCGGACCCCCGCCGGGCCGGGCCTGCTGGCCTGCGTCGCGGCGGGGCTCGTGCTCTTCGGAGTGTTCTCGTTCGCCATGGCCCGCTGGCGCAAGGTCTGAACGTGCGGCGGTGGGGGAACCCGGGGGGAATGAACGAATCCGAGTTCCCGCCGGACGGACGACCCGTGGACATGTACCTCGACCTCCTCCGCGTCCGTATGGACAGCGAGGACTACGAGATGCTGCTCAAGGTCGTCGCGCCCGCGTTGCGTGCCCTCGACGAACAGTCCCCCGAGACCCTCGACTTCGCGCTGGATCCGCAGGAAACCGAGGACCTGCCCCAGGAGGTCCGCGACGAGGCCGCCCTGGTCATCGCCACGGCCGTCACCGGCCGGCTGGACAACCAGCTGGTGGAGATCCACGTCGACGGAACCGGACCGGTCCGGGTCGTCACCGACGCGGTCACCGCCTCCGACCCGGCCCGTCTCGCCGAGATCGCCGGATGCATCCAGCAGCGCCAGAGCGACACCGAGGAACTGCGCGGTATCGCCGCGGCCAGTGGCCTGCCCACGGACTTCTGACCCCGTGGGCCGGCCCGTGGTCCGCCGGCCCCTGTGAGGGCCGGCGGACCTCGGGCCCTTGAGGGTGCCCAGGGACATCCGACGGCCTGGTTGATTCGCGGAGCTTGGGACCCCGGGCCTGCCCGCGGACCTTCTCAGCAGGTCTGCACACCTGGGGCCCCGGGCTTGCCCGCGGATATCGGGCCTTCTTGGCTTGCCCGCACACCTCGGGCCTCGGGCTGGCCCAGGGGCCTCGGGCCTCTGGGCCGGTCCGCACACCTCGGGTCCTCGGGCCGGCCCGCGGATATCGGGCCCTCTGTCCCTGTCCGCAGAAACTCAGCCCGTCTCGGCGTGCCGGGACACCCGCCCTTCCTGGGCCGGCCCGCAGACACCCCACCCCCTGGCCACCCCCGGGCCGGACCACCGACGTGCGGGGGCCCCGGCCCCCCCCCCCCGGGCGGGGGGCCGGGGGGGCGGGGGCGGGGGGCGGGGGGCCGCCCCCCGTCACCGGCCCGGGGGGGGCCCCCGGACCACCCGCGGCCGGGCGGGCCCGAC
>NZ_JBITEN010000028.1:0-27370 GCF_044455165.1 Streptomyces sp. NPDC051315 | reverse complement strand
ACCCCGCGGCCCCCCCGGGGCCCGCCCCCCGGCGGGCGGGGCCCCCGCCCCCCCCCCCCGGGGCGGGCCCCCCCCACGTCCGTGTCCTGTCACCGGGTTCCCGCCCGCCGTCACGGCCCGGGGTGTGCCACCGGAACCTCCAGCGGCCGGGCGAGACCGACCACCGCCTCGTCCAGGCGTTGCAGATGCCGCAGCACCCGGTCGGTGACCCGGCCGTAGCGCGGCGCCTCCGCCACGCCGGGCTGGAGGAGCGCGGCGACGCTCGGCCCGGTCCGCACCTCGGCGGCGCCGTGCTCGTCCGCGACGTGCGCGGCGAGGGCGCCGATGTTGTGCAGGATGCGCTGTCCGGCGGTGCGCAGCCGCGGGTCCGCCGCGATCGACGGATGGGTGGGCAGCAGCTCGGCCGTTGCCGCCAGCGATCGCGCGTGGTACGCACAGGTCTCCAGCAGGGCGACCACGTACCGGGCGGTCTCCCGGCGGGTCCGCAGCGGTGTGACCGGATGCGTCAGCGGCTGTGTGGCCGCCCGCAGGTCGGCCAGCGCCTGGTCCAGATCACGGGCCCGGTCCAGCAGATCGGCCGCAGGGGCACCGCTGAGCTGATCGACGGCGCCCTCGGTGACGTCGGTCAGCCGGTCCAGCACGGTCGTCAGCAGCTCGTTCGTCCGCCGGTCGGTCCCCACCGGCAGCACCAGTGCCGCCGCCACGATCCCGCAGGCCGCCCCGAGCGCCGTCTCCTCCACGCGCAGCACCAGCACCGACAGGCTGTAGGTGTGCAGCAGTGTGTACAGCACACCCAGTGCCGCCGTGACGAAGAACGACATCAGCGTGTGCGACAGCGGTGCCGTGTAGAACATCGCGAACACGCACAGCAGCACCACCGCGAACGCCGTCCACGTGTGGTGGCCCACCGCTCCCGCGAGGACGATGCCCGCGATCACCCCGAGCACGGTCCCGAGCAGCCGCCGGTAGCCCTTGACCAGGATCTCGCCGGTCGAGGCCGTGTTGATGAACACGATCCAGCAGGTCAGCACCGCCCAGTACCAGCGGTGCGTGGACAGCAGCTCGCCGCCGACCATGGCCAGCGACGACCCGACGGCGACCTGCACGGCCGCCCGGGTGGTGGGCCGCCGCAGCCCGGTGGCCTGCTCCGGCTCCGCCTCCTCCCCGCCGATGGCCGCGTCCTCCGCGTCCAGCTCCTCGCGGGAGCGGGCCGTCTCGGGGCTGTCGTCCGACTCGTCCTGGGGCCCGTCGAGCGCGATCCGCAGCCCGAGCACCGCCCGGGCCGCCTCGCCGACGCCCCGGAAGACGTCCCGTACGGCCGGGGAGGCGCTCGGCAGGTTCTCCTCCTCGCGGTACCCGAGCAGCCGGTTGCGCACCTGTGCCAGGCCCGTGCCGTCGGCGACGGGATGCCGCAGCAGCAGGCCGAGCGCCCGCAGGTCGCGGCGCAGGACGTCGGTCGCCTCCTCCCGCACCGGCAGCCGCCCGCTCGCCGGGACCGGCGCGCCGGGCAGGTGCAGGGTCAGGGTGTCCGCCCGCTCGGCGCCGCGCGCCGTGAGCAGCAGCAGGCCCAGCCGTTCGGCGGCGATCTCGGCGTCGGCGACACGGCGCTGCACCAGCCGGGCCGTCGCCTCGTCCGGGGTGCCCTCCTCCAGCCGGCTCTGGATCATCATGGCCGTCTCGTGCAGCCGGGCAGTGCCCTCGCGCACCCGCTCCAGCGCTTTGGCCGCCTCGTCCGGACCGGCGTCGAACAGGTCGAGCTGTGCGTCCAGCAACTGGGCCAGCCGTGCCCGGAAGGCCTGCCGCAGACGGAGCAGGACCCCCGCCGACGTCTGCGGCACCAGCACGAAACGCGCCACCGCGCTGCACACGAACGCGACGGCGATCGCCCCCCAGAAGCCGGGCAGGGTCGAGCGGGTGGCGCTCACGAACAGGGACAGGAAGTAGACCTGGAAGCCGATCAGGCCGAGTGCGGTGCCCCGGTCGCCGAACCGGCGGCCGTACACCGCGCAGAAGATGAGGACGACGAAGAAGACGTCACCGAGCACCACGCGGGAGCTGAGCAGCGCCGCCAGCGAGACGGAGGCGAACGCGACCGGCAACCCCAGCGCGAGGGTGACGGCCTGCGGACCGCGCTGCTTCTCCCGGATGGCGAACGTGGAGACCATCGCCGCGATGGCCCCCGCGACCAGGTGCGTCACGTTCGCGCCCAGCACGGAGAGCACGGCCAGCGTCAGGGCGATGGCGCCCACCGTCCGCAGCCCGGCCGTGAGCCGCAGCAGCCCGGGATCGGAGGCCACCACCCGATCCCGCAGCCCCGTCGCCCACGACCGTGCCGCCGTCTTCACGCCGCCGTACTCTCTCCCGCCTCATCTCACCCGGCGTCGAGACCCGGGCCCGTGCCGCCTGCCACCTGCGCGCGCACCTGCTCCGGCGTGAGATAGGTGTCGGTGTACTCGAAGTCCTTCAGCTTGGCGGGCCGACGGGCCTGGAAGCCGGTACGGACGAAGTCGTCGCCGGCCAGCGCGTTCAGCGTCCAGTTCGTCAGCACCCGCGCCTTCGCCACGCCCGTGCGCAGCGCCGACCAGTGGTAGCCGCGGGCGACGGCCTGCGCGGGCAGCCCCCGCAGTTCGACGCCGAGGGGCTTGGAGACGGCGTCGGTGCCGCCGAGGTCGACGACCAGACCGAGGTCCTTGTGGACGTACGGCTTCATCGTCTGGCCCCGCAGCGTGGCGAGCACGTTGTCGGCGACGGCCCGGCCCTGCCGCATCGCGTGCTGCGCCGTCGGCGGGCAGACCGCCCCCTCCTCGCCCTTGGCCTCGTCGGGCACCGCGGCCGCGTCGCCGAGCGCGAACACGCCGTCGTGGCCCGGCAGGCACATCTCGGAGGTGACGGCCAGACGCCCGCGGACCGTCTCGGCGCCGAGGGTGGCGATCAGCGGGCTCGCGACGACGCCCGCGGTCCAGATCAGCGTGCGGGTCGGCACCACCCGGCCGTCGGTGAAGGTGACCTCCTCCGGTCCGGCCTTGGCGATGGAGACCCCCAGCGAGATGTCGATCCCGCGCTTGCGCAGCACCTCCTGCGCGCTGCGGCCGAGCTTCTCGCCGAGCTCCGGCATCAGCTTCGGAGCGATGTCGATCAGGTGCCACTTGATCAGGCCCGGGTCCAGCCGGGGGTAGCGCTTGACCGCGTTGTGCGTGAGCAGTTGCAGACAGGCGGCGGTCTCGGTGCCGGCGTATCCGCCGCCGACGACCACGAACTGCAGCCGGGACGCCCGCTCGGCGGGGTCCTGGCTGGCATCGGCCAGGTCGAGCTGGGAGATGACGTGGTCGCGGATGTAGGCGGCCTCGGCGAGCGTCTTCATCCCGAAGGCGTGATCGGTCAGTCCGGGGATGTCGAAGGTCCGCGTCACGCTGCCGGGCGCCAGCACGATGTAGTCGTACGGCTCGTTGACGATCGCGTCGGTGATGGTGCGGATGACGCAGACCTTCGACTTGAGGTCCACGCCGATGGCGCCGCCCGGGATGATCCGGGTGCGGTACTTCTTGCTGCGGCGCAACGAGACGGCGATCGACTGGGGCGTCAGCACCCCGGAGGCGACCTGCGGCAGCAGCGGCAGATAGAGCTGGTAGCTGAACGGTGTCACCAGGGTGACGTCGGCCTCGTCGGGGGAGAGCTTGCGTTCCAGACGTCGAACGCACTCCACTCCCGCGAAGCCCGCGCCCACCACCAGGATCCTGGGTCGTGTCACGATGTCCATCCCTTTCTGCGGCTCCAGGCGGTCTGCCTCGACCTCATGCGCGTGCCCGCCGGACGGCCCCTTCGCACCTGATCGGTCCCGCCGATCCCATCGATCCCACCTCGATCGGAGCGGTTGCGCCAGCCGTGCGGCGCATGCAGACGAACGTTTCTCCTGTGGCCCGCGTCGTACCCGTCGAACGGGCCGTGTACGCGCGGGCCCTTCGGGTAGCCCGACGTACATGACAAGTGTGGTGGCCGGAGGGTAATGACGTGGGGTGCGCGGAGGGCTCCGACGACGGCCGGCGGGAGAGCCGGGAAGCGACGGCCCGGCGGGTCGTCGACGCGGTGGAGAGCCTGGTGGTCTGCTGGCTCGCGGCGGCGGAGGAGGCCATGCCCCGGCTGCCGGACCGGCAGCTGCTGGCCCTCAGAACGATCCGGCGCCGCCCGGAGCTGAACCTGACCGCCCTCGCCGAGGACCTCGGCATCGGTCTGCCCACCGCGAGCCGCCTGTGCGACCGGCTGGAGGCGGCCGGGCTGCTGGAGCGGAGCGTGCAGCCGCGCAACCGGCGCGAGGTGCAGCTCGTGCTGACCCCCTACGGCCGACGCGTCCTCACCGACGTCACCGAGCGGCGTGTCCGACGGCTGGCCGCCGTGTTCGAGGGCATGACACCGATGCAGCGCACCGCCCTCGAGAGCGGTCTGTTCGCCTTCCGGCAGGCGCAGGCCGCGGGCACGGACGACTGACGGCGCGTCACGAGCCCACGGACACCCGCGCCGTCCGGCTGTCGATGTGACACAGCAGCAGGCACACGTCGTCGTCGCGCTCGGAGTCGCTGAGCATCGGGTCCAGGATGCGCTCCGCCGAGGAGTCCAGGTCCGCGTCCAGTTCCTCGGTGCGGAACGCGCCGAGCGCCGCCGCGAGCCGCTCGATGCCCGGGTCTATGCCCTGGGCGCGCCGCTCGACCAGCCCGTCCGTGTACAGCGCCAGCGTCGAGCCGGGCTCGAGGGGCACCGTGTGGTCGGCGATCTGCTGCCGCAGCGGGATGCCGAGCATGGCCCCCGGCTTGGCGTCCAGCGTGCGCACCCGCCCGTCCGGGTCCCGCAGGACCGGCGGCGGATGCCCTGCCGCCGCCCACGTCAGGACCGGTTCGCCCGGCTGGAAGCGGGCGATCACGGCCGTCGCGTACAGGTCGGGCTGCAGATGGTGCAGGAAGGTGTGCAGCCGGGTCAGCAGGACGCCGGGGCTGCCGCCGTCCACGGCGTAGGCGCGCAGCGCGGTGCGCAGCTGGCTCATCATCACGGCCGCGTGCAGCCCGTGCCCGGTCACGTCGCCGATCACGGTGATCAGGCTGCCGTCGGGCTGCCGGAAGGCGTCGTACCAGTCGCCGCCGATGTTCAGCCCGTACGTCGCGGGCAGATAGCGGGCCGCCAGCCGCAGCCCCGGCGTGGTCGGCAGATCGGTCAGCAGGGCGCGCTGGAGCGTCTCGGCGATGTCCCGGTTGTGCTCGAAGCGCCGCGCGTTGTCGAGCGCGATGCTGGCCCGCCGGGTCAGCTCGATCAGCATCACGGCGTCGTCCGGGTCCCAGCGCTCGCCCGGCGGGGTCAGCGTCAGAACCCCCAGCGGCGCGCGCCGCGTCGGCAGGGGGACGCACAGCAGCGGCCGGGTGGGATGCAGCGCCGACGGCGGCTGGTCGTCGACCCCGGGCAGGCCGCCGGGATGGTCGGCCGCGTACTGGGGCCGTCCCGTGCGGGCGGCGACCACGGCGGCCGCCGGATGCGGGGCGGGCGGGTGCCGGTCGTCGCCGTCCTCGAAGAGCCAGACGTCGACCGTGGCGGCGTACTCCGGCACCAGCAGCTCCGGCAGCCGGCTCACGATCTCCTCGTGGTTGAGGGAGGTCGTCAGCACGGCGCTGGCGTCGGCCAGGAACGTCAGCCGGCGCCGGGCGCTCTCCGCCTCCTGCCGGGCCGCGCGCTCCGCCGCGAAGGCCTCGCGCTGGGCCCGCCCGGCCGCGTCGAGTTCGGCGTGCAGTGCCAGGACGCCCTGGTTGGTCTGGTGCAGCTCCTCCCGGTGGAAGGCGACCAGCTCCTCCTGCTCGGCGAGCTTGTCCAGGACGAGCGAGGTGTCCTCGTCGGCGCCGAGCAGGGCCTCCGCGAGGACGTCGGTGTCGTCGGCCACCCCGGTCCAGTCGGCGCCGTCCACGGGGTCGGGGCAGTCCACGGCGACCTGCCACGGCGGCTCGCCGGCGGCGGGGGAGGAGGCCACCTCGGCACACAGAAGCCCCCCGCTCGTCCGCACGGTGAGCCGCCAGGTGCCGCCCTTGGTCAGACACTGGCGCAGGCGGCCGCTGAGCGCGCTCGCCAGCCGCGTCCGCTCCAGGGGGGTGACGCCGAACGCGGCGGCCAGCCGCGCGGTGGCGATACGGGCGCGCGCGGCGTCCGTGACGGTGCTGATCTGCCAGGTACGCATCATGGGCGGTCCGGCTGGGTCGGGGACAGGACGGCCACGGCGGTGTCGTCACGCACCGGGCGAGCGGAACTGCTGGCGTCGCGCACGATCACCGCGGCGGTGACCGCGGGGTCGCACGCCGGCAGTCCGGGATCGGAGGGCGGCACCCAGCGGCTGGGCAGACCGTCGCTGTGCAGAACCAGCAGCCGGTCCGCCGCCCAGGGCACCTCGGTCTCGCGCAGGGTCGTCGGGCGGTGCACGCCGACTATGCCCGGCCGGGAGAGCAGATGACGCCAGGAGTCGCCCTCCCGCAGCCGCGCCCCCACGTTGCCGATCCCGGCGAACCACAGCCGTCCGGCCCCCGTGTCGACCTGGGCCACCGCGACCGCCGCGCCCCGCGTACCGCGCAGCGCGCGGTCCAGGCGGCGCAGCACCTCGGCGCACGGGAGATGGGCCGAGCGGTGCAGTTCGTCGACCGCCGCGGTCGAGGCGCGGGAGGCCTCCGGCCCGTGGCCCAGCCCGTCGGCCAGCATCAGGGTCAGCCGGTCGCCGGCGCGCACCCACGTCCAGGCGTCCCCGGAGCGCTGGGCACCGGCGAACGGGATGTTCACCCCGCCGGCCCGCGCGGCCACCGTCTCCCGGGCGTCGGCCTTCGCGGCGGCGCCGACCCGCGCCAGCGCCACCGTGCCGCGCCCCGGGACGCTGTGCAGGTCGAAGTCGTCGGCCACCCGCCGGCAGGTCCCGAGGCCGGCCCCCAGGGAGCCGGCCGTCGAGAACCCGTCGCCGAGCGCGGCCCGCACGTCGGCCATGCCCGGCCCGTGGTCCACGGCGACTATCTGGACGACGAGCCCGCCCCGCCCGCTCGGCGGGGCGACCGTGTCCACCAGGAGCTGTCCTCCGTGGGCGTGTTTGATCAGGTTGGTGGCCAGCTCCGTCGCGACCAGCGCGGCCGCCGCCGTACGCGACTCGTCGAGGCCCACGAGCGCCGCGGCCTCCTCCGCGGCCACGCGCGCGTCGCGCACCCGCGTCGAGTCGTGCACCGGGACGTCCCACACGCGGGGCATCAGGACTCCTCGCGTTGCCGGGGCGGCCGGGTCGACCACGAGGTCACCGTGACCGTCGTACCGGCCCCCGGCGTGCTGTCGATGGCGAAGTCGTGCACCAGCCGCCGCGCCCCGCCCAGGCCCATGCCCAGGCCGCCGCCGGAGGTGAAGCCGTCGCTCAGCGCCTGCTCGATGTCGGTGATACCGGGCCCGTGGTCCGTGAAGGTCAGCCGGATGCCCTTGTTCCGACCGTCGGACACGGCGGCCGTCTCCATCTCCCCGCCCCCGCCGTACACCAGCGTGTTGCGGGCCAGTTCGCTGGCCGCCGTGACCAGCTTCGTCTGATCGACCAGACCGAACCCGAGGGCGGCGGCGGCCTGCCGCACATGCTGCCGTACCCACACCAGGTCCATGTCGGAGCGGATCGGCAGGCGGGCCTCGACGCCCGCGGTCGTCCCGCTCACCGCGGCTCCCGGCGCGGGCCGCGTGGGACCGACGCACCCTCGTGCCGCAGGAGCTCCAGGGCCGCCTCGGTGCTCAGCGCGGTCCGCAGTCCCGGCAGGGTCAGCCCCAGCTCCACCAGGGTGATCGCGACCGCCGGCCGCATGCCCGAGACGACGGTCTGGGCGGCCAGCAGCCGCGCGTTCGCCGCGATCTCGGCCAGCACCCGCCCGAGGAAGGAGTCGACGATCTCCACCCCGGAGATGTCGATGACCACGCCGGTGACCCGGCTGCGGGCGATCGTCTCCACGATGTCGTGCTGGAGCTGCTCCGCCGTGCTGTCGTGCAGGTCCCCCTGCAGCGTGACCAGCAGGACGTCGCCAAGCCTGAGCACCGGCACGTGTGCCGAGCCGGCGCGGGAGAGGTCGTCGTTCACCGCGGACCCGCACCACCGGACATCGCGGGCACGATGTCGGCGCCCAGTCCGCGCAGGGCGTACGCCAGGGCGTCGGCGAGGCCGGCGCGGGTGACCACGGCGCCCAGGTCGAGGCCGAGGTGCACGATGGTCTGCGCGATCGCGGGCCGGATACCCGAGACGACGCACTCCGCTCCCATCAGCCGGACGGCCTCGACCGTCTTCATCAGGTGCTGCGCGACCAGGGAGTCCACGGTCGGGACGCCGGTGATGTCCAGGATCGCGTACCGGGCCTGCTGGTCGACGACCGCCTCCAGCAGCGTCTCCATCACGACCTGGCTGCGGGCGCTGTCCAGCGTGCCGATGAGCGGGACGGCGACGACGCCGTCCCAGAGCTTGATGACGGGTGTCGCGACCTCCAGCAGCTGCATCTGCTGCCGGTCGATGAGGGCCTGCACCTCGGTCAGCGCCGTCTCCATCACCACCAGCCGCAGCGTGCCCATCAGGACGGTCAACGTGGTGGCGCACTCCCTGAGGTGCTCTGGCGGCGCGTCGGGCAGGTCCGCGACCAGCAGGTTCACGGCGGGCGCCCGCAGGGCGTCCACCTCGCTGGAGACCTGGGCGGTGCTCATCCCCGAGCGGGAGCGGGCCGCCGTCATGCGTGCCAACTGCTCGCGCACCACCGTGAACCCGGCGCTGTCGGAGTCCTCCACCCGGCCGGAACCGGCGACTTGGGCGAGGGCGTCGACGACGCTCCGGCCCGCCTCCACCGCCTCGTCGCGGGAGACGGTGAACACCGTGCGGAACAGGGGTTCGTCGGCCCACCGCTGCGCGATCTGCTCCCGGCGGCGGCTCAGGAAGGCCCCGACCTCGTCCGCCGGTGTTCCGTGCTGTGCGGCCGCTTCGTGCTCCGGCACTCGTTTCACTCCTCGTCTGCGTCCTGCCGCCGCCGCGCTCCCGTCACGGGGGACGGGGGCGTGGTGGCCCTTGCCGGGCGACAACCCTAACCACGGGCCGATCCGGTCCGACACCCCGCTCCGGCCCGGCGCCCCGCTCGCGCGGCGGCCGCCGCGCCAGGTGCCCGAAGGGGCCACGTGCGTTCGACAGCCGGGGCGGGCCGGTGGTCAACGACGTTGGCACCTCGACGAGTTCGCCAGGCCGGTGATCCGCCCACTCTGTTGCCTCACGCATACAGTTGTCAAACGGCAACTGTCGGGGCCGGCGGTGGCCGCACACCTGCGCGTTTCGCGGCGTGCGGCGTGCGGCCGGTCAGACGTCCCCGCCCTGCGGCGACGGCTCCGGACGGTCGATCAGCGCCAGGGCCTCGTCGACCTTGTCGGAGACGGGCACCGTGAGGCTGACCCCGGTGAGGTCCAGCACCCGGCGCACGGCGGGCGTCGGGTTGATGACGTGCACGCTGCCGGGCAGATTCCGGGCCTCCTGGTACACCCGCAGGATGATGTTCATCCCGGACGAGTCCATGAACGGCACCGCCGAGAGGTCCAGCAGGAAGTGCCGCCTGCCGTGGTGGAGCTGGTTCGCCAGATGGGCCTGGAACTCGGTCGCGGTGTCGAGGTCCAGATGACCCTCGACCGTGACCAGGGCCACGTCGTCGCGGGGCAGGGTGACCTCGACGGACAGCGGGTTCTGGGCGATGGACACGAGTACCTCCGAAGGCTGACGGTCCGGGCTGGTAGCCCGGCGGGTCTGCGGTACGAGGCGAGCGCTGGCGGCGGGGGGCGTCCGACCGGCCCCTGGCCCTGAGACGTTGCCCCCCTTCACCTGCGGCTCTCGACCTCGCACCGCGCCCAGCGGATACCCCCGATCCGGAAACCCATGCACCGTCCCCCCGGAAGAGGCGCTAACCGAGCCTGATGCCCACGATGCAGGTGTCGTCGTCCGTGTCGGACCGGCTGTAGGTGAGCAGCCGGTCCAACTGCTGGTCCAGCGTCGGCGGCACGGTGCTCGCCTGGCTCAGCAGCTGCGTCAGCGACTCCTCCACCGACCGGTCCCGCCGCTCGATCAGCCCGTCGGTGTACATCAGCAGCGTGTCGTCGGCCGCGAGCTGGATCTCGGCCTCCTCGTACGTCGTCTCCGGTACGGCTCCCAGCAGCAGCCCCTTGAGCAGCGGCAGCGGCGCGGCACCCGAGCTGCGCACCAGGACGGGCGGCAGATGACCCGCCCTGGCCCAGCGCAGGGTGCGCGTGACCGGGTCGTACAGACCGCACACCGCGGTGGCCGTGACGGCGCCCGTCAGATGGTGGGCGACGATGTTCAGCCACGACAGCAGCTGGCCCGGCCCGGCACCGGTCACGGCCAGCCCGCGCAGCGCGTTGCGCAGCACAACCATGCTGGTCGCGGCCTCGATCCCGTGCCCGGCCACGTCCCCCACGCACAGCAGCACCAGCCGGGAGGGCAGCACGAAGGCGTCGTACCAGTCACCGCCCACCAGCTGCTCTTCCTCGGCTGGCCGGTAGCGGACCGCCACCTGCAGGCCGGGGACCTCCAGGGGGGCCCGGGTGGGCGGCATGATCGCGTGCTGGAGCTGGAGTGCCAGCCGGCTGCGTTCGCTCGCGTGCTGCTCGGTCTGGGCGAGCTGGTCGCGGGTGGCGGCCAGCGCGACCTCCGTCCAGTGCTGGGAGGAGATGTCCTGGTAGGCCCCGCGGACGGCGACCAGCCGGCCGTCGGTGTCCAGGACCGGCTCGGCGACGATCCGCATGTGCCGGGTCACCCCGTCCGGCCGCTGGAGCCGGAACGCGGCGGACGCCGGACGCCGGTGGTGCAGCAGCGTGCGCAGGAAGCGGCCGATGACGACCGCGTCGTCCGGGTGGGCGTGCGCCCCCAGCTCCTCCAACGGCACCGGAGGGCTCGACGGGTCCCGCCCGTACAGGGCGAACATCTGCCCGTTCCAGGTGGTCTCGCCGGTCAGCAGGTTCTCCTCGAAGCCGCCGATACGGCCGAGGCGCTGCGCGTGCTGCAACAGGCTCGCCAGCCGGGCCGTCTCGTCCTCGATGCGCCAGATGAGCAGGACGCAGGTGCCGTGCCGGCTGATGCTCAGATCCGCGACCGCCGACAGCGGAACCTCGTCGACGAGCGCGGTGAGACTCATCCGGCGGGCCCGGAACGGCTCGCCCGTGGCATGGACGCGCTCGATGCGCTGGAAGAGGTCGCTGCCGCCGGCGGCCATCGGATAGGCCTCCAGCAGCAGGGCGCCGTTGACCACCGCACGCGACCGTCCCGCCGGATCGAGGAAACGGTCGTTGACGTGCTGGATGCGGAAGTCCACCAGCTCTCCCGCCGCGTCGACCTGCGGGACGAGGACGAGGGCGGGGTCGTGCAGCCCGTCCGCCAGGTCCATCAGCTCGGCCGCGTCCGGCAGCACGCGTGGCTCCGCATCCGCGCCCTGACCGCGCGGGTAGCTCTGCAGGGTGTGCGCGCACAGCTCCGCCAGCGCCTCCACCTGCCGCACCACCTGGGGCGGCTGCGGCTCCAGCGGCCCGGGCCAGGCGATCTCCAGGACACCGTGGACACGTCCCCCGGTGCCCGCAGGTACGGCGACCCGGCCGCCGTCGGGGTGCGTCTGCCGGCCGATGGTGGGCAGACCGGTCTGCGACAGGGAGACGATCCACTGCCCCGAACGCTCGGTGAGGCCGAGACGGGCCACCGTGGCGACGTCCGGAGGCACATAGCGCCAACGCGAGGCCTCCCCGGGGGCGAAGCCGGCGCTTCCGGCCAGCGTCAGCGAACCGTCGGAGCCCGCCGCCCAGATCGCCACGGCCATCGCGCCCAGCGGCCCCAGCGCGTGCTGGAGCAGGGAGTCGGCGACGGACTGCGTGTCGTGCGCCGCCAACGCCCCACTCTCGGCGGCCCGCAGCCGTACCGCCGCCGAGGTCTCGGCGGCCGTACCGGTGCCCGAGACGGAGGCGATGAAGGCGTCGGTCACCTCGGACACCCGGTCCTTGGCGGCCTGGTTGATGACGTCCACCGCGAACTCCAGCGGGGCCATCCCGGCCTGCTCGGCCAGTTCGGTGAGCTGCCGGGAGGCCTCGGCCGGCCCGCACCCCAGCCGCTCCACGAGGATGCCCTTGGCCAGCTCGACCAGCGCCCGCCCCTCGGCCTCGGCCTGCGCCGCCCGCACCTCGCGCCGCAGCCGTTCCACGGTGGCCGCGAGGCGGCCCACCGGGGAGGGCGAGGCGGCGCCGGAATCGCGGGAGGAGCGGACGGCGGAGCCCGGCGCCGGGGCGATGACGACGTGCGTGGCCGAGGGCGGGTCGGTGACGTCCGGCGCCCGGGACGACGGTTCGCCGGAGCCCTGCTCCGGCGAACCCGGCTCGGCGCCGGTCCCCGCGAAGGCGGGGGCGGCCGGCGCCGGCTGTGCCGAGCCGTCGTACCTCTCGTGCGGCTGTTCGGGAATGCTCACGGTGCGAAGACTCCTCGGCCGGAAGCCCGGCGCTCGGAAGGGGCGGGCGCGCTCAGGCGGTCAGCCAGCGGCGTACGCAGGACATCAGGTCGTGGGTGTCGACGGGCTTGGTGACGTAGTCGCTGGCCCCCGAGGCCAGACTCTTCTCCCGGTCACCGGGCATCGCCTTCGCCGTCACCGCGATGATCGGCAGATCAGCGTACTGCGGCATCGTACGGATCTCGGCCGTGGCCGTGTACCCGTCCATCTCCGGCATCATCACGTCCATCAGCACGAGGGCCACGTCCGGATTGTTGCGGAGCGTCTCGATGCCCTCGCGCCCGTTCTCCGCGTGCAGCACCCGGATGCCGTGCAGCTCCAGGATCCCGCTCAGGGCGAACAGGTTGCGCGCGTCGTCGTCGACGACGAGGACCGTGCGGCCCACGACGGCGTCGTCGACGGGCGGCGGTCCCACCGGCTGCGGCTCGTCCGGGCGAACCAGGGCGAGGACGTCCCCGGGCTGCTCGGCGGACAGGTGCAGCGTGATGCGTTCACGCAGCTCGTCCAGGCTGGAGAGGAACTCCAGCGGCCGCCCCGCCGCACGGGACTGCAGCGTCTCCTCCTGGGCGCGGTCCGCGCGGTGGCCGCTGTGCACCAGCACCGGCACACCCGCCAGCGCCGAGTCGCCCTGGAGCGCCTCCAGGAAACGGGAGGCCTCCGAGCCGGGCATCCCCAGCTCCAGCACCACGCAGTGGCACGGCTCGGCGGCCAGCGCCCCCGCGGCCTCCTGCGCCCCGAGGGCGGTGACGATGTCGACCGGAGGCGGCGGCGTGCCGTCCTCCAGGCTGCGCGCCACGTCCGCGACCACGCTCTCGGCGACCAGGGTCAGCAGACCACGCGGCCTCTCCTCCACCACCAGCAGTCTCCGGGGCCGCTGACTGGGCGTGCCCGACGCGAGCGGCAGACCGGGGGAGAGGGACGCGAGCGCCACCGGCTCGGTGTCCGGGCCGCGCTCGAAGGCCCGCCCGCTCTCGATCAGCTCCGCGAAGTCCCCCCGGGCCACCGGCAGGTAGAGAGTGAACGTACTGCCCTTGCCGGGCGCGCTGTCCACCGTCACCGCACCGCCGAGCAGGTGGGCGATCTCCCGGGTGATGGACAGCCCGAGGCCGGTGCCCCCGTACTTGCGGCTCGTGGTGCCGTCGGCCTGCTGGAAGGCGCCGAAGATGGTCTCCAGCTGCGGCTCCGGAATGCCGATGCCGGTGTCCTTCACCCGGAAGGCCACCACCGTCCCGTCCCGGACCACACCCTCGGGCACCTCGTCGGCGGCCACGGGCTCGATGCGCAGCTCGACGCTGCCCTGTTCGGTGAACTTCACCGCGTTCGACAGCAGGTTGCGCAGCACCTGACGCAGCCGGGAGTCGTCGGTGAGCAGGTCCGCGGGGGCACCGGCGGCCGTGCTGATCGTGAAGTCGAGGCTCTTCTGCGTCGTCATCGGCCGGAACGTCGCCTCCACGTACTCGATGAGCTGGCGCAGCGGCACCCGCTCCGGGGAGACGTCCATCTTGCCGGCCTCGACCTTCGACAGGTCCAGGATGTCGTTGATCAGCTGGAGCAGGTCCGAACCCGCGGAGTGGATGATGCCCGCGTACTCGACCTGCTTCGGGGTGAGGTTGCGCGAGGGGTTCTGGGCGAGCAACTGGGCAAGGATCAGCAGGCTGTTGAGCGGGGTGCGCAGCTCGTGGCTCATGTTCGCCAGGAACTCCGACTTGTACTTCGACGCCAGCGACAACTGCTGCGCCCGCGCCTCCAGCTCCTGTCGCGCCTGCTCGATCTGCAGGTTCTTCGCCTCGATGTCCCGGTTCTGCGCCACCAGCAGGGAGGCCTTCTCCTCCAGCTCGGCGTTGGAGCGCTGCAACTCCTCCTGCTGCGCCTGCAGCTCCGCGGACCGGGCCTGGAGCTCGGCGGTCAGCCGCTGCGACTCGTCGAGCAGCTCGTCGGTGCGGGCGTTGGCCACGATCGTGTTGACGTTGACCCCGATGGTCTCCCGCAGCTGTTCCAGGAAGTCCCGGTGGATCTGGGTGAACGAGGTCACCGACGCCAGCTCGATGACGCCCAGCACCTGCCCCTCGAACAGCACCGGCAGCAGGATCAGGGCGCAGGGCTCCATCCGGCCGAGCCCCGAGGAGATCGTGACGTACCCCGGGGGCAGCTCGTCCACCGTGATCGTACGGCGGCTGCGCGCGGCCTGGCCGACCAGTGAGCGGCCGAACGGGATACGGGTCGGCCGGGTGTCGTCGTCGGGATAGCCGTAGGCGCCCACGAGCCGCAGTTCCGGTCCGTCCCTGCCGTCCTCGGCCAGGTAGAACGCCCCGTACTGGGCCGCCACCAGCGGCACCAGCTCGTCCATGATCAGCTCGGCGACGACGGGCAGGTCCCGGTGCCCCTGCATGAGACCGGAGATCCGCGCCAGGTTGGTCTTGAGCCAGTCCTGTTCCTGGTTGGCCCGGGTGGTCTCGCGCAGGGACTCCACCATGGAGTTGATGTTGTCCTTGAGCTCGGCGACCTCACCGGAGGCCTCCACGTTGATCGACCGCGTCAGGTCGCCCTCGGCGACCGCGCTGGTGACCTCGGCGATCGCGCGGACCTGCCGGGTCAGGTTGCCGGCCAGCTCGTTGACGTTCTCCGTGAGCCGCTTCCAGGTGCCCGAGACACCCTCCACCTCGGCCTGGCCGCCGAGGCGGCCCTCGGTGCCGACCTCGCGGGCGACGCGGGTGACCTCGTCGGCGAACGCCGAGAGCTGGTCGACCATCGTGTTGATGGTCGTCTTGAGCTCGAGGATCTCACCGCGGGCGTCGACGTCGATCTTCTTCGACAGGTCGCCCTTGGCCACCGCGGTCGTCACCAGGGCGATGTTGCGGACCTGGCCGGTGAGGTTGTTGGCCATCGAGTTGACGTTGTCGGTGAGGTCCTTCCACGTGCCGGCCACGTTCGGCACGTGCGCCTGGCCGCCGAGGCGGCCCTCGGTGCCGACCTCGCGGGCGACGCGGGTGACCTCGTCGGCGAACGCCGAGAGCGTGTCCACCATCGTGTTGATGACGTCGGCGAGCGCGGCGACCTCGCCCTTGGCCTCGACGGTGATCTTCTGCGAGAGGTCGCCGCGCGCCACCGCGGTGGCGACCTGGGCGATGGAGCGCACCTGGCCCGTCAGGTTCGACGCCATCACGTTGACGTTGTCGGTCAGGTCCTTCCAGGTGCCCGAGACACCCCGGACCGTGGCCTGCCCGCCGAGGTTGCCGGCCGTGCCGACCTCGCGGGCGACGCGGGTGACCTCGTCGGCGAAGGCGGAGAGCTGGTCGACCATCGTGTTGATGGTGTTCTTCAGTTCGAGGATCTCGCCGCGGGCGTCGACGGTGATCTTCTGCGAGAGATCTCCCTGCGCCACCGCGGTCGCCACCTGGGCGACGTTGCGGACCTGCGCGGTCAGGTTGCCCGCCATGAAGTTGACCGAATCCGTCAGGTCCCGCCAGGTGCCCTTGACACCCTTCACGTCGGCCTGTCCGCCGAGGCGGCCCTCGGTGCCGACCTCGCGGGCGACGCGGGTGACCTCGTCGGCGAAGGCGGAGAGCTGGTCGACCATAGTGTTGATGGTGTTCTTCAGTTCGAGGATCTCGCCGCGGGCGTCGACGGTGATCTTCTGTGAGAGATCTCCCTTGGCGACCGCGGTGGTCACCTGGGCGACGTTGCGGACCTGCGCGGTCAGGTTGCCCGCCATGAAGTTGACCGAGTCGGTGAGGTCCCGCCACACCCCGGCCACGCCGGGCACCTGCGCCTGTCCGCCGAGGCGGCCCTCGGTGCCGACCTCGCGGGCGACGCGGGTGACCTCGTCGGCGAAGGCGGAGAGCTGGTCGACCATCGTGTTGACGGTCTCCTTCAGCTGCAGGATCTCGCCGCGCGCCGGCACGTCGATCTTCTGTGACAGGTCGCCCTTGGCCACCGCGGTCGCCACCTGCGCGATGTCACGGACCTGGGTCGTCAGGTTGCCCGCCATCGCGTTGACCGAGTCGGTCAGGTCGGCCCAGGTGCCGGAGACGCCGGGCACCTCCGCCTGCCCGCCGAGGGTCCCCTCCGTGCCCACCTCGCGGGCCACACGGGTGACCTCGGAGGTGAAGACGGACAGCTGGTCCACCATGCCGTTGAACACGGTCGCGATGTCGCCCATGAGGCCGTCGCCGTCGGCGGGCAGCCGGGTACCGAAGTCACCGTCCCGCACGGCCGTCAGACCGGCCAGGAGCCGCCTGAGTTCCTGGTCTCCCGGGACCGTGTCGACGGCCTCGACAGCGTTGCTGGTCATGCGAATCCTCGTTCCGCTCCCCAGGAGCCCCCGGCGGGGGCTCGGAACCACGTCGCCCCGGTGGACGACGCCGCATGTGTCATGCGCGCATTTCCGCAGTTCACGGATGTGCGTGATGAGAGAAATCCGCCGAAGGCTAACCCACAAGCCCACGGCGGACCAAAGCGTCGCACCACCTCGTGCACACAGGAGGTCCACTTCGCGCGCACCTGCATGCACGGCCGGAAACGGGGTACCCAGGAGATTTTTCCCCGGGACGGTGCCCCTGGAAAGGGTTCAGGCGAGGTCGGAGCCGAGCAGTCCGGTGCGCAGCCGCCGCACCACGCGGCTGATGAGCCGCGACACGTGCATCTGCGAGATCCCCAGCTCCCGGCCGATCTCGGCCTGCGTGCGCTCCTCGACGAACCGCAGGTGGAGGATGCGCCGCTCCCGGGGATCGAGTTCCGCGATCAGGGGCGCCAGGGAGTGGAAGTCCTCGACGAGCTCGAGTGCCGGCTCCTCCGCGCCGATGAAGTCGGCCAGCACGGACTCACCGTCGGCGCCGCCCTCGGAGGTGAGGGCCGCGTCGAGCGATGCGGAGGTGTAGCAGTTCGAGGCCTTGCGCGCCTCGATGACCTCCTCCTCGGACAGCGACATCAGCTGCGAGAGCTCCCGCGTGGTGGGCATACGGCCGAGGCGCGTCTGCAACTCCTCGGTCGCCCTGGCCAGCTCGACCCGCGCCTCCTGGAGCCGGCGCGGCACGTGGACGGCCCAGCTGGTGTCCCGGAAGAAGCGCTTGATCTCGCCCACGATGTACGGCACGGCGAACGAGGTGAACTCGACCTCACGGGACAGCTCGAACCGGTCGATCGCCTTGATCAGGCCGATCGTCCCGACCTGGACCACGTCCTCCATCGAGTCGCCCCGGCCACGGAACCGGGACGCCGCGTACCGCACGAGCGACAGGTTCATCTCGATCAGCGTGTTGCGCACGTACTGGTACTCGGGCGTGCCCTCCTCCAGGACGGCCAGCCGGTCGAAGAAGCGGCGCGAGAGCTCCCGCGCGTCCTTCGGACGGACCCGGCTGGGTGTGTCGATGAGCGGAACCCCTCCCCGAAGGTCGTCGGTGACCTTCCGCCCTGCCGTGGCCGTCGGTGCCTGTGCCGTCACGGCATCCATGCCGCTCACTCCGTTCGTCGGGGCCCGACGAGGTGTGTCGAAGATCATCGGGCCGGTCGATGACGCACTCCGTATGCCCTTGCTTCCCCTACTCATGCGGTATCGGATGCACCGCCGCGGAACCGACGGACACAGCGGCCCGGAACGGTCCGACACGCCCGGAATGCGGCCGCGGCGGGCGGGTATCCGCTGCTGTGGAACACGAGAAGGGAGCAGCGTGACCATTGACGCAATCTGGTCCTACGCACCGGGCAGCGGGCATGTCGAGGGGCAGGACCTGACGGGGTACGACGTGCTGGCGACCGACGGCACCGTAGGGCACGTCGAACGCGAGGACGGGCACCACGGGATGTGGCACCTGGTCGTCGACACGGGGGTCTGGTTGTTCGGCAGGAGCGCCGTCGTCCCGGTGGGTGTCGTCGCGGCCGTCGACCCGCAGGCCCGCACCATAGCGCTGGCCTGCACCGGGGACGAGGTCAAGGAGGCCCCCCGGTTCCGGACCGACAGCGAGACGATGGACCCGGCGTACCTGACGGCCGTCGGTGACTACTACCTCCGGCTGACCCCGCACGGAAGCGCGCCGGCCTGACCGGTGCCGGGGGGAGGGCCGCGTGCCGCCGGGGCCGCCGTATGCTCAAGTACCCGCCACAGGACGGCCGCTGCGTGCCACGATCGAGGAACGGGGTGTCGATGACCAACGAGCCGCGGAGCCGGCGCTCCGACCACCGGGGACAGTGACCGGGCCGTGAGAGGGGACGAACTCACGCCCATGGAGCCGGCGCTCGCACCGGTGACGACCGCCGCGTCCGCCCGCGCCTACGCGCGCGCCGTGGTGGACGCCCGCTGGAACGCTTCCGCACGGCCGGCGCGGGAGGAGGACGTCATCGACCTCCTGCTCGTCGTGTCGGAGATGGTCAGCAACGCGATCCGCCACGGCGGCGGCCTGGCCGGATTCGAGGTGACGCCGGTGCACGACGGGATCCGGCTGGCGGTGCACGACCACAGTGACGTCGTGCCCTCCGTCGCCTACGGATCCGGCGCCCTTCCCTCCGTGCACCACGGCAACGGCTACGGATGGCCGCTGATCATCAGGCTGGCCCGGGACATCTCCATCGACCGGCGGCCCTCGGGCGGGAAGACGATCCGCGTCTTCGTGCCCGTCAGGACCGCCGCTTCCCGGGGCCCCGACGGCTCCCCCTGACGAGAGGGGCCACCGGGGGAGCGGTCACCAGGGCAGGAAGACGTGTATGTCCTTGCCGTCGTCGTCCGCGACCACGCTGACCTGGCTGCACAACGTGTGGATCAGGTGCCAGCCGATACCGCCGCCCCCGCTGTTGGGCCGGAACGGGCGGGGCGCCGGCGGGACGGGGTTGGTGTCGTGGAGCGTCACGTGCACCCCGTCGAAGGTGGGGCGCAGATGCAGGTCGAACGGGCCCGGCGCGTACTGGACCGCGTTGGAGGCCAACTCGGTGACGATCAGCACGATGTCGTGCCAGTACTCCGGCTCCGAGGGCGGGGACGCGCGGGAGAGGTCGCGGAGGAACTCCTCCGCGGCCAGGCGCGCACCCGTCACGTCCTGCGGTTCGCCCTCGAATCGGGCGGTGCGGCTCGGGATCACCCAGGAGGCCAAATCGTTACCACGGGGCTCGGTTGCCATGTCGTCAGTGCGGCCCCCTCGTAGTCGGGGCCGTCGTCCTTTCTCGTGTGGCTCTCACGTCGCCACTCAACAGGGTTCCCGAGGCCGCGCAGGCTACTCGTCCGGCTCCTCGGAGGCGGACACCTGTCACCAGCGGCGACAGTCGTGCCACGCAACGTGACCGGCGCCGCGGCCACTTCCTTCGCGCAGGCCGGACCGGTCGGGTGCGGCGGCGGAGGACGCGGCCCCCGTCGGCTCACCGGAACACGTCGTCCGCGTCGTCCCAGCCGAGCACCTCCGCCGGGGCGCTCTGCCGGGGCGGCCGCGTCCGCGCCTGGTACATGGCCTCGATCTCGGCGGCGTAGTGCTGGACGATCGAGTCGCGGCGCAGCTTCATCGACGGGGTCAGCAGCCCGTTGGCCTGGTCGAACGGCTCCGGCAGCACCCGGAAGACGCGGATCGACTCCGAGCGGGAGACGGCGCTGTTGGCCGCGGCCACCGCCCGCCCGATCTCGTCCCGCAGGGCGTTCTCCTCGCGTGCCTCCCGGCTCGGTGTGTCGCCCTGGATCGACAGCCCCCCGCGCCAGTGCGCCAGGAAGTCCGGGTCCAGGGTGATCAGCGCGCCCACGCAGGGCCGGTTGTCGCCCACGACCACCGCCTGGTGGACGAGCGGATGCATCCGCAGCCGCTGCTCCAGCGCCGTCGGCGCGACGCTCTTGCCGCTGCTGGTGATGATGACGTCCTTCTTGCGCCCGGTGATCGTGAGATAACCGTCGGAGTCCAGGAAACCGAGGTCGCCGGTGGCCAGCCAGCCGCCCCGCAGCGCCGCCCGGGTGGCGGCGTCGTCGTTGACGTAGCCCTGGAACACCGACGGGCCGCGCACCAGGATCTCCCCGTCGTCCGCCACCCTTATCTCGGTGCCCGGCAGCGCCTGCCCGACGGTGCCCGACTTCTCCCGGCCCAGCGGCTGCATGGTGATCCCGCCACTGGTCTCCGTCAGCCCGTAGCCGTCGTGGACGTAGATGCCGATGCCCTCGTAGAACAGGGACAGGTCGCGGTGGAGCGGCGAGCCGCCCGAGGTGGCACGGTGCACACGGCCGCCGAGCGCGGCGCGCAGCCTGCGGTACACCGTCCGCTCGAACAGGGCGTGCCGCAGCCGCAGGTCGAAACCGGGGCCCGAGCCCCGGCCCAGCCGCTGCCGCTCCATGGCCGCCGCGAAGTCCCGGGCCGCCCTCGCCGCCCGCTCGAACAGCGCGCCCCGGCCCGCCTCCTGAGCTGTCCGCAGGAAATTCTTGTAGATCTTCTCGAACACCGACGGCACCGCGTACAGATACGTCGGCCGGAAGGTGCGCAACGCCTCCGCGAGCGCGGCCGCGCTCAGGTCGGGTTCGTGCCCCATGAGGATGCCGCCGCGCAGGCACAGGCCCTGGATCATCAGGCCGTACACATGGGAGAACGGCAGGAAGGCGAGGACGGACGGCTGCTGCCCGGGCGGCGCCGCCGTGTGCCGCCAGCCGGCCAGCAGGGTGTCGCAGGGGGCGGCGAGGCTGCGATGGCTCAGCGCGCAGCCCAGGGGACGCCCGGAGGTGCCGGAGGTGTAGGTGATCACCGCGGTGGAGTCCGGCAGCACGATCCGGCGCAGCGAGTCGACCGTGGTGAGCGGGACCGGCTCTCCCAGACGCGTCAGCTCCTCCAGCGCGCCGGCGTCCAGCTGCCAGACGTGGCGCAGCGTCCGCAGGGTCGCGCACACCGAGCCCACCGTCATGACGCTCTGCTCGTCCTCGACGACCACACCCACACAGCCCGCGTCCCGCAGGATCCACTCGACCTGGTCGCGCGAGGACGTCGGATAGACGGGCACCACCTCGGCCCCCACCGCCCACAGCGCGTGGCAGAACACCGACCACTCGTAACGGGTCCGCGCCATGATCGCCACGCGGTGGCCCGGCGAGATCCCCGAGGCGATCAGCCCCTTGGCCAGGTCGACCACCTCGTCGCGCAGTTCCACGGCGGTCACCTCCTCCCATGCCCCGGTGCCCGGGGAACGCCGGGCGAGCACGGGCAGAGAGGGGGTGCGGGCGGCTGTCTCGAAGACGCTGTCGGCGAGCCCTCCGGTCAGGGGCGGGGCGGCTGGGGGAGCGAGGGCGACATCGCGCATGCGCTGCTCCTGACATGTACGGGGTGTGACTCCGCCGACGAGGACTGTTATCGACGGTGGTCGAATGTAGCCCAGGCGGGACCGGTTGGGGCCGGGAACGGATTAAGAGCTCCGAACAAAAGGGGAGTCCGATCAGCTCGCGGCGTCCGGTGCGTGCGATCGCAAGGCGCCGGAAGGTCCTTTCACCGGAGCCACCAGGGTCTTTCGGTAGCGCGGCGAGCGTGCGTGCCGGGCGTCGCGAGCCGGGCGCCCCTTTTGTTCGGAGCTCTGACTGATCCGCGTTGATGATCTCGGCGGGTACGGGGGACTCGGGGGGCATGACCCACATCAACCCCGATCCCGAACCGGAACGCAGCACCGGCCTGGAGCCGGGCGGCGGTGTTCCCCCGGGCGAGACCCCGCCCGCGGAGAGCAGCATGCCCGAGGCCGGACCCCGGGAGACACACAATCCCCCCAAGGGCTGGGCCAAGGGCCCACTCACCCTGATCATCCTGCTCGTCGTGCTGGTCGCGGCCTTCTTCCTGGCCTACGCCCTGATCCTCATCCTCTGACCGGGAGGACCAGGGCGCCGGCCCGGAGGCCCCGCGCAGGCCTCAGCTCTGGGTGTGCCGGACGCACGTGGTGACGACGTCGCGCAGGCTGCCCGTGCGCTCCCAGACCTCACGCTGGATCCGGGCCCCGTTGCCCTCGCGCAGCAACTCGGCGCAGGCCTCGCGGGCCCGCTTCAGGTCCCCGCTGTCCTCCAGCGCGTCCCCGACGTGGTCCAGCAGCGCCCGCACCACCGTCTCGGCCGGTGCGCTGCGCATGGTGACCGGGTGCAGCAGGTCCCCGGTCAGTCCGGAGCGGGCGGCCCGCCAGTCGGCCAGCCGGAGCAGGCTCACACTGTGGTCGACCGGCTCCTCACCCGCCTTCCACTCCCGGGCGGCGGTCTCGACGAGCCCTCGCACCAGCGTGGCCACGAGCACGGCGGTGGACGCGTGCAGACAGACGTCCGCGACCCGGATCTCCACCGTGGGATAGCGGGCGGACAGCCGGGCGTCGAAGTAGACCATGGCCTCGTCGAGGATCGTGCCCGTGGCCACCATGTCCGCCACCCGCTGGTGGTAGCGCTCCGCCGAGCCGAACAGCTCGGTCGGCCCGGCCGACGGCCAGCGCTTCCACACCTGGCTGCGGTAGCTGCTGTAGCCCGTCTCCTTTCCCTGCCAGAACGGGGAGTTGGCACTGAGCGCCGCCAGCACCGGCAGCCACGGCCGGATCCGGTCGATGACCGCCACGCCCTCCTCGTCGGACTCGACCGACACATGGACGTGACAGCCGCACACCAGTTGCTCCTGGGTGGCGATGCCGTACTGCTCCGCCATCCACTGGTAGCGCCGGTTCATGCCGACGGACGGACGCACCGGCAGCGGGGAGGTGGCCAGCGCCGCCACCGTGCACCCGATCTCACCGGCGTGCCGGGCCGCCTCCCCGCGTATGCGGACGATCTCCTCACTGAGTTCGCCCATGCCCGACTGCGGGTGGGTGGCGAACTCCAGCATCTGGTTGTGCAGTTCCTTCTCGAAGACATCCTCTTCCGCCCGGTCCCGCGTGGCGCGGGCGAGAACCGCGGCGGACAGTGCCTTCGGCTCCCCGGTCTCCGGGTCGACCAGGAGGAGTTCCTCCTCCACTCCGACGGTGCGCACGGCATGCAGCCTTTCTCTGGCAGGTAGTACGCACCCGACTGCCCCGTCGGACCCTTCTCACACGGACGAGGGTGCCAACCACACCGTGGCGAGGGGCGGAAGCGTCAGCGTGATCTCCCCGTTCTCCGGCTTGATCCCGTCGGTACGGGTGACGTCGCTGCCGCCGTAGCGAGCGGCGTCGGTGTTGAGGACCTCGTACCAGACGGGGACGTCGTCGCCGACGCCGAGGCGGTAGTCGTCGCGGACGACCGGCGAGAAGTTGCTGACGGACAGCAGGGGGCCGCCGTCGGCGCCGAACCTCAGGAAGGCGAAGACGTTGTCGTCGGCCGCGTCGCACAGCACCCAGCGGAAGCCACCGGGGTCGGTGTCCCGCTGCCAGAGCGCGGGAGTGACCCGGTAGCGGGTGTTCAGGTCGCGGACCAGGTCCTGCACGCCCCGGTGGTCGCCCGCGAAGGCGTACCCGGGGTCGAGGAGCCACCACTCCGGCCCGTGCTCCTCGGACCACTCCGCGCCCTGCGCGAACTCCTGGCCCATGAAAAGCAGTTGCTTGCCGGGGTGGGCCCACATGAAGCCGAGATAGGCGCGGTGGTTGGCGCGCCGCTGCCACCAGTCGCCGGGCATCTTCGACACCAGCGCCTGCTTGCCGTGGACGACCTCGTCGTGGGAGATCGGCAGGACGTAGTTCTCGCTGTAGGCGTAGATCATCGAGAACGTCATCTCGTGGTGGTGGTACTTGCGGTGCACCGGCTCCTTGGCGATGTACTCCAGCGAGTCGTGCATCCAGCCCATGTTCCACTTCAGCCCGAATCCCAGACCACCGCTGTCGGTCGGCCGGGTCACCCCGCCCCAGGCCGTCGACTCCTCCGCGATGGTCACCACACCGGGACAGCGCCGGTACACCGTCGCGTTCATCTCCTGGAGGAACGCCATCGCGTCCAGGTCCTCCCGGCCGCCGAACACGTTCGGCGTCCACTGGCCCGAGTCCCGCGAGTAGTCGAGGTACAGCATCGAGGCGACGGCGTCGACGCGCAGCCCGTCGATGTGGAACTCCTCGCACCAGTACACGGCGTTCGCGACCAAAAAGTTGCGCACCTCGGTGCGGCCGAAGTCGAACTCGTACGTCCCCCAGTCGGGGTGCTCGGCCCGCTGGGCGTTTCCCGGCTCGTACAGCGGATCCCCGTCGAACCGCGCCAGCGCCCAGTCGTCCTTGGGGAAGTGCGCCGGCACCCAGTCCATGATCACGCCGATCCCGGCCCGGTGGAGGCAGTCCACGAGGTACCGGAAGTCGTCAGGGGTACCGAGCCGCGAGGCCGGAGCGTAGAAACCGGTGATCTGGTAACCCCACGAACCCGAGAAGGGATGCTGGGCGACCGGCATGAACTCCACGTGGGTGAAGCCGAGGTCGCGGACGTACGCGGGCAGCTGCTCGGCGAGGCGGCGGTACGTCAGTCCGGGCCGCCAGGACGGGAGGTGTACCTCGTACACCGAGAACGGCGCCTCGTGCACCGGCACGTCACCCCGGTGCGCCATCCACTCCTCGTCGCCCCACTCGTAGTGTGAGGCGTGCACGATCGACGCCGTGTCCGGCGGAACCTCCGCGCACCGCGCCATCGGGTCGGCCTTGAGAAACCGGTGCCCGTAGCGGGAGGTGATCTCGAACTTGTACCGGGTGCCCTCGCCGACCCCGGGCAGGAACAGCTCCCACACCCCGGACGCGCCGAGGGAACGCATCGGGAACGCGGTCCCGTCCCAGTAGGTGAAGTCCGCGGCGACCCGCACCCCCTGGGCGTTCGGCGCCCACACCGTGAAGCGGGTCCCGGCCACACCCTCGTGGGTCATCGGCTCCGCGCCGAGCGCCTTCCACAACTGCTCGTGCCGGCCCTCCCGGATCAGGTGCACGTCGAGCTCGCCCAGGGCGGGCAGGAACCGGTACGGGTCGTGCACCTCCTGCTCGTCCGCCCCGCCGTCCCCGTACGCCACCAGCAACGTGTACGCGGGGATCGCGTCGAACGGCAGCACGGCCGAGAACAGGCCGTCGCCCTCCGACACCAGCGGGGTGCGCTCACCGCCCGCCACGACCGCCACCGAGCGGGCGAAGGGGCGCAGCGCCCGGAAGGCGATCCCGCCCGGCACCGGGTGCGCGCCCAGCAGGGCGTGCGGGTCGTGGTGGGCGCCCGCCAGCAGGCGTCCACGGTCGGTCGGGTCGAGCGCGGGCGCCGTGGGCGGGCGGGGGCCGGCCGACTCGGGCAGAGAGATGTCGCGCAGAGCCATGGGTCAGCCTCCTCGGACGGCGAGTCGTTCGATCGCCGCCATGGGTACGGGTAGCCAGTCGGGGCGGTGCCGGGCCTCGTACAGCACCTCGTACACCGCCCGGTCGGTCTCGTAGGCACGCAGCAGGGCGTGCTTCTTGCGGGGGTCCCAGCCGGCCCGGTCCGCGTAGCCGGCGCAGAAGGCCTCCCGGCAGCGGCGCGCCCACTCCGGACGCCAGGGCCGGCGCTGACGGGCGGCGTAGTCGAAGGAGCGCAGCATGCCGGCGATGTCCCGCACCGGGGAGTGCGCGCTGCGCCGCTCGGCCAGCGGGCGGGACGGTTCGCCCTCGAAGTCGATGACGAACCACTCCCGTCCGGCGCGCAGCACCTGCCCGAGGTGCAGATCGCCGTGGATGCGCTGGGCCGGCGGGCCCGGATCGCACACGGCGAGCGCGGCGAAGGCGGTGATGAGGCCCGGGACGTACGGGCGCAGCGCCGCCACGTGGTGCGCGGCGGCCTCCAGCCGCTCGGTCATCGCCGTCGCCGTCCGCGCGTTGTCGCCGTGCGGACCGGCCGGGAAGGCCGCGGCCAGGGCGAGGTGCACCTCCGCCGTGGCCCGCCCCAGCGCCGCGGCCTCCGTCGTGAAGTCGTCGCCGTGGGCGAGGGCGTCCAGCGCCAGCGTCCAGCCGTCCGAGGCGTCGGGCAGGAACGGCTGGAGCACGCCCAGCGTCGCCTCCTGCGGATCCGTCGTCCTGAACCAGGCCACCGGGGCCGGCACCCGGCCGCACCCCTGCCCGGCCAGCGCGACCGGCACCTCCAGGTCGGGGTTGATCCCCGGCTGGATGCGACGGAACACCTTCAGGATGAACGCGTCGCCGTACACCACGGACGTGTTCGACTGCTCCGCCTCCAGCAGCCGCGGCGCGAGCCCGGCCGGCACCGGCACCGACGGGTCGGACTCGAAGGTCAGCGGGCCCAGCGGGCCCGGGTGCCGCATACGCTCCAGCAGCAGATGCGCCGACCGCGGGTCCTGCAACGCGTCGTGCACCGTCAGACCGGCCAGCGGCCCCTCCTCCACCCTGCCGATCAGGGCCCGGCCCAGACGCGGCGACAGATGCTGCTGGAGTCCGAGCAGCAGCTGGTAGCAGTCGCCGGGTGGGGGAGTTCCGCCCGGCGAGGGCACACCCGACTGGCCGGTCTGCACCAGCAGGTGCAGACAGCCCGGATACAGCTCCGTCATGGACAGCAGACGCAGGTCGTTCAGGGGCCGGTCCTTGCCCGCGAACCAGCGCTGCCGGGGCAGCCACTCGCGCAGCAGCGCCCCGAGCGTCCCGCCGGAACGGACGCCGACGGCACTGCCGGGGCTCAGAGATGCGGTTTTCGGCATGGTGACGCGTCCTTTCCTCGGCGCACGCTCACAGGCGCCGGCCGACGCGGGATGCGGCTCGGGTGAGCCGGAACCAGTAGAAGCCGTGGCCTGCGAGGGTGAGCAGGTAGGGCAGTTCGCCGATGGCGGGGAAGCCAACCCCGCCGAAGAGCTCCACCGGATGGCGGCCGTCGAAGCGGCGCAGGTCCAGTTCGGTGGGCTGGGCGAAGCGCGAGAAGTTGTGGACGCACAGGACGAGGTCGTCCTCGTACTCGCGCAGGAAGGCGA
>NZ_JBITEN010000027.1:88293-113819 GCF_044455165.1 Streptomyces sp. NPDC051315 | reverse complement strand
AATTCCTCGGCCGCCTCCTCCCCGAACTCATCGGCACCAAGGGCGCCGGACTCGGACGCACCGCCCTGCGCACCGGCCTCAAGGAGGGACTGGAGTCGGCGGCGCAACGCGGAGCGCGGGAGGGCCTCGAGCGTCAGGCCGCCAGGGGTTCCGGTGACCCGATGCCCGAGCGTGCCGACGTCATGCAGGCACTGCGTGACTCCAACCCGCAGATAGTGAACAAGAAATGGCCGGACACTGATGGCCATTACTATGCGGACCGTGTGCTTGCCGGTGGCCGCCCGGACGGCGAGAAAGTCTTCGCGGGGCATGGCTACCTCGAATCCGGAGCCGGTGAGATCGTGGTTCCGGAGGGCACGTCGATTTCTTTCTACGTGCAACACGGCGACCAGCTTCCCGGCCTCAACGGCCTGACCGTCGAGCGCGGCGTCTACCCGGGCGGGTATTCGGAGACATTCCATGCGGGCGACCGAATTCCAAACTATACGCTGGCGCCTCCCGTTTCGTCGGGCGGCGGTGGTTTCAGTGTGTTCGAGAATTCGACGACTGTTGGCCGGAGGACGCAGCTGGGGGAGCTGCTGGAGTCCGGTATGGGAAATGTTCACTGGGCGGCCTGCCGCGAGATCAAGTAGGATGACCTGACCTGTGAGGAGTTATGCATGGATGTGACGGAAGAGCGTCACTGGGTGTTGACGGACGTGTCGCTCGTCATCAAGGGAAGAGATCTCCGCCCCGAAGAGATCACACCCTTTCTTGGTATTGAGCCCACTGGTGTGCGCGATCCGGGACCCAGTAAATGGGACCGGCCTGGCGAGATCGACGGACAGTGGAGGATCAGCTGCGACGAGCACACCAGCCGGGACTTCCACGAACAGTTGGACAATATCCTTTCCGTCGTGGAACGGAAGCGGACGGAGCTCAGGCAACTGGCCGGACGGGGATATGCGGTGACCGTCAGCCTGTTCGGATTCTCCGGAAACGAATCCACTCTTGCTCTTCGGTCGGAAGAAATCAAGCGCATCGCACTCCTGGGATTCCCGCTCAGGGTCGCAGCCAATATGAACGAACGCTGAGAGAGCGGTCATGGAAATGGAACCTGTGGCGGAATTGAAGCCTTGGGGTGACCTGAGCACGTCTCTGGTTGTGTCAGGTAAGACGGTGGATTCTGCTTCCCTGATTGCCGAGTTGCAACTCGCCGACAGTGCAGAGTTCTCTTCGTCCGAGGGCGTGGGCGTCTATTCCGGCCCCGGCTGGGTCACGCTCACCGTTGACGAGCGGCACTCGAAGAGCGCCGACGAACAGGCCGCAGAACTTGTCGGATTCCTCGGCCCCCGCAAGCCGGCGCTCGACGCGCTGAAGAAGGCGGGAACCTCGGTGAAGGTCGATGTGTCAGGCGTTGCCGAGTCAGGCTCGGGACTCTCCCTCTCGCCGGACGTCCTTGTGGCTCTCGCAGATCTGGGAGTCCCTCTCACCTTTACGACGGTCCGGGCATCCGGGGAGGACGAGGAAGACCCACTCGCCTGGCTCGGCTGAACCGGTTCCTCGGGTTCGCGCCGACGGAGTGAGGAATCCGAGCGGATCGTCGGCACCTGGCTCGGAGAGGCGGACGCGCTCCGGTTCGCCGCCGTGTCGTGGTGGGCCGGGGCCGGCGCCTGTTCCCGGGCGGCGGTGCACCGGCCGGCCTGCGGTCCGTCGGCCACCGGACGACACCGGGCGGCCTGCCGGTGCCCGCCTTCGAGACGGCGGGACGTCCGAGTCCGGGACCTACGGGGCCGACGTGCAGGGGCCGAGCCGGGGAGTTCCGTGGTGCCCCCGCCGTGGATGCGATCACGGGCGGTCCCTGTGAGCATGGGAATGACCGGAGGGGTGGCGATAGTGGACGAGCTTCCCGGTGCGCCCTTTGACGCGGCCATTTCCCGATCCTTCGCCTCGCTTGTCGAGCCGAGGCTTTCCCCTGGTGAGTCCCTCCAGGACGTGCTGGCCGGCTGTTTCGCGCTGGCGAGCAAGAGGGCGTCTCTGAAAAGGCGTCCGGTCCTGCCGGTGGACGCCGAATTCGCCCTGTCGTTGTGGTGCTGGCACCCGTGGGAACAGAAAATCTCCCCTCCTCCCCGGTGGTTGCTGGAGAGGCGACGGGAGATCTTCGAGGGTGCCGTGCACGACAGTGCACGGGTGGTCGGGGCGACTCCCGAGCGGGCCCTTGCGCTGTCCTACGACGAGCTCCAGTTCGCCTTGCACCGAGGGGACTTCAAAGTCCTCGGGCACGACGTGCCAGGAGGATCTGACGCCGGCGGACTTCCGGTGGCAGTGGGCGGTGACCGACCGGCCCTCGCCTTGGTCGCCCCGGTCGACAAGGTGAAACGAGAACGGGGCAGGCCGTCCTGGCGTGAGCGCGCGCTGGCGCGGATCGGTGAACTCAGGTCCCAGCTGAACCGACTGGAGAAGGCGGACGGCGGCCTCGGGAGCGAGGACCTGGCGGCGGCCCGGGAGCATCTGCTCGATGCCGAGCGCGCCGCGAAGAGCAGGCCCAGTCTGAAAGCCGGTTGGTACGGCTCGGATGTCGATCGGGTGTTCTCGAACCTGCACAAGGCGGAAGTGGACGTCCTACGCCTGACGCCTTCCGACTGCCTCACCTGGCAGGGGCCGGTGGTCCTCGCCGCGGTGAGACAGCATCTGGGACTGCAGGATCCGCGCCGGGAGGTCTTCGAACGGCAGCTGACGGGCACCGAGGGAAAACTCCTCGTCGAATTTCGGGAGGCCGCGGTCGTCGCGATGCAGGCGGCCCATGGAGCGGAGGAGATCGAACGGGCGAAAGTCCGCTCGTTCCGCAACTGCGTACTCCTGGCCGTCATCGGCATGTTCGTCATCGCCCTCGCCCTGGCGGTGTGGGGTGCGATCAGCCCGTCGACGCTCGCCATGTGCTTCGACGATCCGAGGACCGGGCCCGCGTGCCCCGTCGGCAGCGAGCCGAAAAGGGAGGACGTGGCGATCGTGGAGATGGTCGGTCTCGCCGGCGCCGCACTGGTCGGTACGCTCGCGCTCCGCCACATTCAGGGGACCACGCTGCCCTACTCGGTTCCCGGCACACTGCTGTTGCTGAAACTTCCCGCGGGAGCCGTCTGTGCCGTGGTGGGGCTCCTGCTCATTCGCGGGAACATCGTCCCCGGGCTTTCCGACCTGGACAACACCGGGCAGATCATCGCCTGGGCGGTTCTGCTCGGAGTGTCGCAGGAGATCTTCACGCGCATGGTCGATCAAAGGGGACAAGCGGTGCTGGAGAACGTCCGTACCGCGTCCAAAGCGTTCGTCGACGAGAGGGGCGCCGCCATTTCCACGGCACAGAGCTGAGGTCGCACCCGCCCCCTCCCCGGGAGCCACCCCGAGTCACCACGTGTCACCCCCCGACACCCGCGCCCCGTCCCACGGAAAACGGCTCCGCCCCCACCCGACCGGGCAGGAGCGGAGCCGTCTGGCACGACGGGCGCGGGTGCGCCTGTGGTCAGCCCAGTTGCTTGACCGTGTCGTATCCGCTCGACCTCAGCGTGGTCGCCGAGCCGAGGCTGGTGGCGCCGCCGTCGTAGCGGAGGAGGGCTCCGGCGGCGTTGGTCGCCCAGATGTCGGGGATGCCGTCGCCCGTGGGGTCGGGGCTGCCGTAGATCAGCGGGTAGGCGGCGCGGGTGAAGGTGGCGGAGACGTACGTGTCGTCGCCGTCCAGGCTCCAGCCCGACTGGCCCAGGCTCTTGAGGACCGTGCCCGTGCCGTCGCTCTCGAGGATCCCCTTGCGCAGGATGATGTTGCCGGCGGCGGTGCGGTACGTCATGTCGGCGGCGCCGTCGCCGTTGTAGTCGGCGATGGCCACGAAGTCACGGTCGGCGTCGGCCCAGGAGGTCGTCGTCATCTGCGTGGCCTCGCTGAACGACCCGCCGGTGTAGCCGCTGAAGACCCACAGCTCGGCGCCGTTGACTCCGGCGGCCGCGAAGAGCTCGGGCTGGCCGTCGCCGGTGATGTCGCCCGCCGACTTGATCTCCGAGAAGGTGGAGGGGGCGGGCGCGTTGGCGGGGAGGCGCACCTCGACGCGCTTGCTGACGTCGATGGCGCCGTAGCCGTCGCCGGGGTAGACGAACAGGCGGCCGTCGGGGGTGCGGACGACCCAGTCGGTGACGCCGTCGCCGGGGGCGAAGTCGCCGTTGTGGGTGACCAGGGCGTACGTGCTGGTGCCGTCCCAGATGTGCGGGGCGGTGCCGCCGTCCTTGATCAGGGTGCCCTTGTCGTGCGTGCCGAAGGCGCTGGACATCCAGGCCCCGTCCTGCGACACGGAGTCGATCCACAGGTTGCCGGCGGCGGTGACGTGGGCGAGGTCGGCGGAGCCGTCGCCGTTCAGGTCGCCGGGGCCGTCCGCGGTCGAGCGTGGCTTGACGTAGAAGAAGTACTTGCGCGGGTTGGGCGAGATGTTGCCGGCCGCGTCGACGGACTTCACGTACAGGGTGTTGGGGCCGGCGGCGGGTGGCTGGATGCCGGTGATGGTGGCCGTCTTGATGGCCGTGGTGCAGGACTTGGTGAGGCCGCCCGTGCTGCCCTGCGATCCGGAGCAGGCCCAGCCGGCGTAGCTGGTGGAGTTGATCGAGTAGACGAACTTCACGATGTCGGTCTCGGTGGAGGAGCCGACCGCGAAGGTGAAGTTGCCGGAGTTGCCGAAGGGCTTGAGCGACCAGACGTCGGGCTCGCTGTCCCCGTCGTCGTCACCGGGGAACTCCGTCGAGACGACCGGGGCGGGGGAGTCGGGCAGGTCGGTGTCGTAGGTGAAGCGGCACACGCCGTCACCGCCGGTGGGTGCCCAGCCGCTGCTGACCTTGGCGTCCCAGGCGCGTACCCGCCATGAGTAGGTGATGCCGGTGGTCAGGTACGACCTGATCGAGATGCCGCCGACCTCGCCGTCGTCCACGGCCTTGGTGAGGGTCCTCGTCGTGGTGTCCTGCTTGCCCGTCTGCCAGAGCTGGAACTCCAGCTTGGTCAGGTCGCTGTCCGGGTCGGTGGCCTTGCCGCTGATGGTGATGGTGTCGGCCTTGCCGATCTTGATGTACGGGGACGCGCTGGTGTCGCAGGAGCCGGGGCTCATGGTGACGGACGTCGGGGTGTTCGGCCTGCGGTTGTAGGTGATGCTCAGCGTCGGGGAGCCGCCGCCCTCGGCCTGGAACTTCTTCCAGGAGTAGGCGTCCGTCTCCAGGCTGCTGGAGGACGTCGTCGGCGCGGAGGTCGCGGTGGAGGCCACCAGGCCGAGGTTGAAGCTGGTCCAGCCGTTGTCGGCGGCCTCCTGGGCCAGGGAGGTGATGGTGAAGTTGACGTAGGCGTCCGGGCAGGAGCTGTTGGACTTCCAGCCGTAGGCGAACGACTTGGAGGTGATCTTCCGCTTCCAGCCGGGCTGGCGGTTCCAGGTGGTCTTGGAGCTGAAGCTGTCCGTGCGCCACAGTTGGACCGTGCGCTTGCTGCACGACCAGGAGTGGGTCTCCAGGACCTTCAGGGTGCTGCTGGAGACGTCCGCGCCCTTGATGGAGTTCTTCAGCTGCATGCGGAAGAACGAGCGGGCGGTGCCCCAGGTCTGGCTCTCGAAGCCGACGCGGGCTTCCTTGGTGTCCTCGTTGTAGTTCGCGCCGTCGTAGAAGCTGGAGTTCGGGTACCGCTTGTAGACCGTGGTCCAGTTGGCGCGGATGCCGGTCGTGGACGGGTCGAGGAACAGCGGGTAGGTCAGGCCCTCGGTCTCCGCGAGGTAGGTGCCGGGCGGCGTGATGGTGAGCACGCCGTCCTGGAAGGCGGCGGCGGCCGTGGTCGCGTGGCCGCCCTCGCCGGGGCCGTTGACGGCGGGCAGGGCGAGGGTGTCGGTGGCGGCGGCGGGCACGCCGTAGGCGGCGGGTTCGGCGCCCGGCTCCGTGGTCCGCGGCGCGTCCGGGTTCTCGTTCGGGACCGGGTCGTCGGTGCCGTCGGTGTCCTCGCGCGCGGGGCCCTCCTCCACGACCTCCGGGTCCTCGTTGGTACCGGTCGCGGCCTCCGGGTCGGCCGCCGCGGCGTCCGTGTCGTGCGTGCCCGCGGAGTCCCACAGGAACGGGGTGGGGGAGACGGCGACCTCGGTGCCCGTGCTGTCCTTGGCCATCAGCACGTCGGTGGCGGGGTCGAGGGTGAAGGAGAGGGTGGGCGAGGTGACGCGGTAGCGCGGCGGGTCGGCGGCGAGCTTCGCGGCGGCCTCGGGCGTGTGCACGACCAGGACGTGGGTGTAGCCGGTGTCGCGCGCGGACAGCATCAGGTCCACGCCGGGCAGGACGCCCTCGTACAGCGCGCGGTTGTCCTCGACGACCGGTTCGGGCAGCGTGCCCGGCCAGTCCATCCGGATCTCGTTGCCGTCGGCGGTCATGGTCAGCAGCGGCGTCCAGGACGCCGCGTCGTCGACCTGCTCGGCGGTGCCGCTCTGGCCGCCGGTGCGGAAGACGGCCGACCGGACGCTGCCGGAGGTGCGTGCCGCCGCCTTGCCGGCCGGGGCGCGGTCCGGGTCACCGACCGCGAAGGTCACGGGATAGGGGCTGTTGACGGTGTGCCAGCCCTTGCCTTTCCGCTTCAGCGTGGTGTCGATCGGCGCCCATTCTCCCTCGGCGTTCTTCGCGCGCAGGGGAGCGACGGAGGACGTGTACGTGAACGTTCCGTCGGGGTTGGCGTACGTGGTGGTGAACTCGTCGGTCAGCGTGGCGACTTCGACCTGCTTGCCGCTCTTGCGTGCTCGGAGCTGGGCCTCGTCCTCGTCGACCGGCTGCGCGGCGCGCTTGGCCTTGGTGTCGGAGGAGGCCGGTGTGTCGTCCCGGAGCGCGAGTACGGCCGCGCCGCCGGCCAGCACCGCCAGCGCGACGGCGGCGGCCATCGAGCGCCGAAGCCGGCGTCTGCCGGGGGGACTTGCTTCAGGTGTCGCCGCCGGTGCGCTTGCTCCGGTGGCGCTGTCGAGGTCGCTCACGGGCCCTTCTCCAACAGGCTGGGCCGCGGTGCGGCGGTACCGCTGCGGCATGGCTCTTCCGGGGTGCCCTCGGGCCTGGTGACAAGCCGTGATGAGCGCGCGACGCGCCGGATTGGGCGGTTGGAGTATGAACAGCTCGTCATGGCGAGATCAACACCCGTCGGCCGGCCGCCGAGCGGCAAGTCCCGGTAAAGAGCCCCGGGTTCAATTTTTTGCCGGTCTTTGTTCGTTTTTGAGTAGTGACATAACTCACACGGATCGGGCACAACTTGACGGGGATCTTCACAAGGCCTTTATTTCGTGCCCAGTTGTAAGTCGTTGATCATCACTTGATCACCATGTGCCATCGGTCTGAGCGTCTCTGATGGTTTGTGACTCGGGAAGGGTCGATTGGCCGTGCGTGGGGTGTTGTCTTGGTGCGGCAGGGGTTCGCTGGCGAGAACGCCGCGGGAGCGCCTGGTCCGTCGCAGAACGCGAGTCGGCGTCGTGGCCGGCCTGGTCCTTGCCCTCAATGTCACCCTCCTGCCGAGCGCGATGGCCTTCGGCCCCAGCGACCCCCGCACGGCGGTCGACCTCGCCGACCTGCAGGAGACGGACGCCGTCCCGGTCGACGGCGACAAGACCGACAAGCTCGAGGAGCTCTACGGCGAGGCCTCGACCGAGCCGGAGAAGGCGTACACGCCGGCCGCGGTCGCCGAGGTCCCCGAGGCCACCGGCACCAAGGCCGTCGACAACCTCGCCGCGGGCAGCACCACCGAGGTCGCCGCGTCGGCCGACGGCACCCTGAGCATCGGCGTCGGCGCGCCCGAGGGCGCGACGGCCGAGCAGGTCGACGCCCTCGAGGGCCAGTGGTCCATCGCCGCCGCACCCGAGGACCAGGCCGTCGCCAACGGCGCCCAGGGCTTCATGCTCGCCGTCGACGCGCCGGACACCGCCACCGGTGACGCGGTCCTCTCCATCGACGCCACCAAGCTCGCCGAGGCCTACAGCGCCCAGTGGCTGGACCGGCTCTCCTTCACCCTCATGCCGTCCTGCTACGCCACCACCCCCGAGGTGGAGGAGTGCTCCACGGGCATCCCGGTGACCACCGACGTCGAGCGCACCGGTAGCACCGTCACCGTGCCGCTGGACGCCGGTGACTCCTCGGGCTCCGAGGCGGACCCCGGTGAGGACAGCGCGACCGACGAGGTCACGGAGTCCACGGACGCCACCGCGAAGGTCCCGGAGACCCTGGTCAACGTCACGCTGGACACCGCCGCCCTGCAGACGGTCTCCGGCACCGCGTCCACCGCGACCGCCAACACCGCCGCGAGCACCGGGAACGACTCCACGGTGAGTTCGGCGGTCTGGCGCGGTGGCCGTGCGGCCGACGCCGTACAGCAGATCGCCGACTCCTCCGGCGGCGGACTGCTCGTCGGCAGCTCCTACGGCGCCGGCGCCGGCGGCGACTTCGGCGCCAGCCCCATCGTCTCGGCGGGTTCCTGGACGGCCGGCGGTTCCTCCGGCGCCTTCACGTACTCGTACACGATGGCCGGACCGCAGGTCCCCTCGGGCCCGACCCCCAACGTCACCCTCAGCTACAGCTCGCAGACCTCGGACGGACGGACGTCCTCCACCAACAACCAGGTCTCCTGGGTCGGCGAGGGCTGGGACTACAACCCCGGCACCATCACCCGCACCTTCGTGGGCTGCGCGGCCGACACGGCCAACGCCAACAACAAGGGCCACTTCACCGGCGACCAGTGCTGGGGCTCGCACAACGCCGTGCTCTCCCTCAACGGGACCACCACCGAGCTGGTGCGTGACGACACCACCAAGGAGTGGAAGGGCGCCCGCGGCGAGAACATGCGGGTCGAGCTGCTGACCGAGGCCGACTACAAGAGCGTCGTCGGCAGTGACGTCACGTACAGCTCCAACAACGGTGACAACAACGGCGAGTTCTGGCGCGTCACCACCGACGACGGAACCCAGTACTACTTCGGCCTCAACCGGCTGCCCGGCTGGTCGTCCGGCAAGGACGAGACCAACTCGGTGCTGACGGTGCCGGTCGCCGGCAACCACGACAGCGACCCCTGCTACAAGACCGAGTTCAAGGACTCCTTCTGTGACCAGGGCTGGCGCTTCCAGCTCGACTACGTCGTCGACACCACCGGCAACGCGATGACGCTGTGGTGGGAGAAGGAGAAGAACGCGTACGCGCGGAACATGAAGGAAGCGAGCGCGGTCGCCTACGACCGGGGCGGCTACCTCACCCACATCGACTACGGGCAGCGGGCCGGCGCCCTCTTCTCCGAAGAACCCCTCGGCCGGATGAAGTTCAACGCCAAGGAGCGCTGCTTCGACGACCCCGCCCTCAACGTCGCCTGCTCGAACGCGAACTTCGACTCCAAGCAGTCCGACCGCACCCGACCCTGGTTCGACACCCCCGCCGACCTCGCCTGCGTGAGCGGCAAGAAGTGCACCACGTACGCCCCGACCTTCTGGTCGCGCAAGCGCCTGGCCTCGGTCGACGCGTGCACCCAGCGCGAGCAGGGCGTGCGGCTGACCGAGTACAGCTCGGACGCCGACGGCAACGAGACGGGCCAGCGCAACGCCTGCGGTGTGGACGGTGACTCGGTCACCACGACGCTGCTGTCGAAGGTGGACTCCTGGACCCTGAAGCAGTCCTTCCCGTGGAACCTGACGGGCGAGTACACCGCCCTGTGGCTGGAGTCCATCACCCGCACCGGTTACGCGGTGGACGGTTCCACCGACCGCCTCAACCCGATCTCCTTCGGTCACAACGAGTCGGCGCTGCCCAACCGCGTCAAGACCAGCGCCTCCGACACGAGCCCGCTGTTCGCGCGGCTGCGCATCCAGGACGTCGTCTCCGAGTACGGCGGCCGCACGCACGTCGACTACAAGGCACCCGAGGGCAAGTGCCTCACCGGTGCCGAGCGCCCGGTCATCGACAAGAACCACTCCCTCTGCTACCCGGCGTACTGGCACGCCGACGGTGAGCTGGAGGACAAGCGCATCTCCTGGTTCCACAAGTACGTCGTCGAGAAGATCACCGAGTTCCCGCGTCTCGCCGACGCGCAGGACATCGTGACGACGTACGAGTACTCCACCGACAGCGATGCCGTCGACGGCGCGCTGTGGGCCAAGAACCAGGCGGAGTTCTCCCGTCCGAAGAAGCGCACCTGGGACGACTTCCGCGGCTTCCCGACCGTCACCACGACGACCGGCACCACGGACGCGGTGGGCGGCAGTGTCGCCTCCAAGTCGGTCACCCGCTACTTCCGCGGCATGAGCGACGACGTCCTCGCCGACGACACCCCGGGGACGGCGTCCGACGACGTCAAGCGCTCCGTCGTGACGACCGACATCACCGGCGCGACCCTCAAGACCGACCGCAAGGCGTACGCCGGCATGGTCGCCGAGTCGCTGACCTACCCCGGCACCAGCGCCGACACGGCCACCGGCTGGATATCCCGCACCGTCAACATCCCCGACGACCCGGTCCGCCTGGCCACCCGCAACCGCACCGACGGCCCGGACGTCGTCTCCGAGCGCGTCACGCTCGGCAGGACCTCGACCATCACCAAGGCCTCCGGCAAGGGCGCCGACGGCGCGACCCTGCGCACGGTGACCACGGAGACCGACTACGACGCCACCTACGGTCTGCCGACCGTGGTCCGCGAGTACGGTGACGTGGCCGCCACCGGCGACGAGTCGTGCACCGCCACCTCGTACGTGCACAACACGTCGGGCACCAACCACCTCGTCGGCCTGGTCGCCCGGACCGTCACCACCACCGGCACGAGCGCCTGCACCACCGACCTGTCCAGCTCGACGGGCTCGACCCTGGTCAGCGCCTCGCGCATGTACTACGACGGCGCCACCTCGCACACCGCCGCACCCACCAAGGGCCTGGTGACCAGGACGGAGGCGCCGACCGGCGCCGGCACCGGCTGGGAGACGACCAACCCCGAGTCGCGCACCGAGTACGACTCGCTCGGCCGCGTCGTCAAGGTCACCGACCCGACGGGCGTGGTCAACACCACGACGTACACCCCGAACAGCGGTCAGGTCTACGAGATCAAGACCGTCACCGGCAGCAAGGTGGTGGACGGCGCGGAGACCGGCTTCACCGAGACCACCACTGTCGAGCCGGGCCGCGGCACCACCATCAAGGGGACCGACGCCAACGGCCGCGTCACGACGTACGACTACGACCCGCTCGGCCGCGCCGTCGCCGCCTGGGACGCGACCCAGTCGGCCACGGACGACCCGACGGTCAAGTACGCGTACAACACGGACCCGGAGAAGCCGGTGTCCGTGGTCACCCAGTCGCTGTCGGAGAACCCGAGCACGGCCGCCGGCGACGGCGTGTACGAAAGCTCCACCACGATCTACGACGGCCTGGGCCGCGAGCGGCAGAGCCAGACCCCGGCCGTCGGCGGCGGCCGCCTGATCACCGACACCCTGCACAACGCCGCCGGCCAGGTGCGCTACACCCGCAACGCCTACTACATGGAGGGCGACCCGGACACCGAGCTGGTCGTCCCCGCCTCCGAGTCGCTGGTCCCCAACGCCACCTCGTACACGTACGACGGCCTGGGCCGCGTGCTCACGGTCACGCCGGTGCACAGCTCCTTCGCGCAGACCGGTGAGACGTACTACAAGAGCGACGGCACGGTGGCGCACGTCAGCACCGACCGCCGGACCCGCTACGAGTACGGCCTCGACTACACGGTCGTCCGCCAGCCGAAGGGCACGCCCGCCAGCCGGGTGTGGACGGACGCGCTGGGCCGCACGGTCCGCCAGGACACCTTCAGCGACACCTCGCTCACCGAGGTCGGCGCGATCAGCACGACCTACGCGTACGACCTCCGCGGCGACATGGTGACCAGCACCGACGACGTCGGCAACACCCGCACGTGGAAGTACGACGCGCTGGGCCGGGTCACGGACACCACCGACCCGGACACCGGTGCCACGCACACCGACTACGACGCGTTCGGCCGCGTGGACAAGGCGACCGACGCCCGGGGCCAGACCGTCTCGTACACCTACGAGCGTCTGAACCGCGTCGAGCAGGTCAAGGTCACGCCGAAGGGCTCGACCACCGCCGTCCTCGCCCAGTCGTACGTGTACGACGCCGCGACCGGCGGCAAGGGGCAGCTCTCCTCGGCCACCCGCTACACCGACGGCAAGGCGTACACCACCTCCATCGCCGGCTACACGGCCGACTACCAGCCCACGGCGATGACCACGGCCCTGCCGCCGGGCTCCACCGCGGGCCTGACCGCCGACGGTTTCGCCACCCAGTACACCTACACGTACGACTACAACGACGACGGCCAGCTGGAGAAGTACACCACCCCGGCGGCCGGCGGCCTCAGCGCCGAGGCCGTGATCACCCGGTACAACCAGGCCGGCCTGCCGACCTCGGTCTCCGGCCAGGACTGGTACACCTCCGAGGTCGCCTACTCGCCCTACGGCCAGGTGCTCCGCTCCACCGTCGGCGAGCAGGGCCACCGCCTGTGGCAGGAGAACACCTTCAACGAGTCGACCGGTGAGCTCCTCACCAGCAGGCTCGTCCGGGAGGACGCGACCGACCAGGCCCTCGTCCCCGACCACTATGTGAGCACCCGCTCCTACGCGTACGACCCGTCGGGCAACGTCCTGTCCGTCAAGGACAAGACGGGCGCGGCCACCGACCAGCAGTGCTTCAAGTACGACGTGCTGGGCCAGCTGAAGGAGGCGTGGACGACGCCGGGCGGCGGCGCCTGCGTCGCCACGGGCAAGACCACGGCCGAGCCGGTCTACTCCGACGGCAAGGTCAACGTCTCCTCCAACAACTCCGGTTACTGGCAGTCGTACGACTACGACGTCCTCGGCAACCGCGTCAAGAAGACGGCGCACAAGGCCGACCCGACCTTCACCTCCGGGGTGCGCGACACCAAGGGCGACGTCGTCACCGACTACAAGTACGGCACCAGCGAAACGGCGAAGAACGACCAGCCGCACACGCTGACCTCGTACACGACGACCTCGACCACCACGACGGCGACCGGGTCGAACCTGACGGTCACGACGCGTTCGGCGCAGACCTATGACGCCGCGGGCGAGCTGGAGACCCGCTCCACCGGCGGTGACACGGCCCAGACCCTGACGTGGACCTGGGACGGCAAGGTCGAGTCCGTCACCGGCTTCGGCGCGGACGGTTCCGGGGCCTGGGTCGGCGCGAACGAACTGTGCATCGACCTGAGCAGCTCGAACACGACTCCGGGCACCGCCCTGCAGGTCTGGGCGTGCAACGGCAGCAAGGCGCAGAACCTCAGCATCCAGGGCACCGACGCCGACAACAACGGCACGGTCGACAGCGCGGGCGTCGGACAGTTCAAGGTGGCGGGCCGCTGCGCCGAGCCCACCAGCACCGCCGCCGGCTCGGCCGTCCTCATCCAGACCTGCAACACCGCCTCGGAGCTGCAGACCTGGAAGACGCTGCCCACCGGCCAGATCCAGCACGTCAAGTCCACCCTGTGCCTGTCGGTGCCCACCGCCACGGTCAGCACCGACCTGACCCTCGCCGCCTGCAACTCGACCGTCGCCACCCAGCTGTGGAAGCCCTCCGCGAAGACGACGTACGTCTACGACGCCATGGGCAACCGTCTGCTGGAGCGCACGCCGAACGGCGCGGTGCTGAACCTGCCCGACACCAAGGTCTCGATGAGCCTCACGGGCAAGGTCCGCTACGCGGAGCGCAGCTACGAGGGCATCGGCGGACCGTCGGTCACCCGCTACCGCGAGCTGAGCTCGACCGGCACGAACGAGCAGGTGTTCGCCCAGGCGACCGACCTCAACGGCACCCCGGTGGCGGAGGTCCGCCTGGAAGGCGGGATGGCCGTCCGGGTGGCGAAGAAGGACCCGTGGGGTGAGGACCGCGCCACGAACCTGGGTCCGCGCTCGCACACCGGCTTCCACACGGGTGACGACGACGCCGAGACGGGTCTGACCCACCTGGGCGCCCGCGAGTACGACCCCGGAACCGGCCGCTTCATCTCGGCGGACCCGGTCCTGGACGACAGCGACCCGCTCCAGGCGAACGGCTACTCGTACGCCAACAACAACCCGGTGACGCACGCGGACCCGAGCGGTCTGACGTCTTCGGCCTCCAGCTTCGACGCCTCGATCGCCGCGCTGGACAAGAAGATCGCCGAGTACCAGAAGACCCTGAACCGCTCCATCGGTGACGTGATCCTCGCGACCGGCTGGGCCGTGTTCAAGGAGTTCATCGGCTGGAACGACGTCGTCGGCTGCTTCTCCCAGGGCGACCTGTGGGCCTGTGGCAGCCTCCTGATGGACGCCATCCCGTGGACCGCCGTCTTCTCCAAGGGCAAGAAGATGTGGGGGGCCTTCAAGGCGACCCTGGGCGCGGTGAAGGCGTTCCGCGCGGCGAAGCGGGCGGCCGAGGCCGGCATCAAGGCCGCGAAGGCGGCCAAGGCGGCGCTGATCAAGGCGAAGAAGGCCGCGGAGGCGGCTGCCGCCGAGGCCAAACGCAAGGCACGCGCGGCGGCCAAGGCGGCAGCCGAGGCAGCCAAGAAGAAGGCCCACACCGGCTCCAAGGGCGCCAGAGGCAACCCGGTCCAGGTCAAGGCCCGCACCCAGGCCCAGACCAAGGGCACGAAGGGCGGCGGCAAGGCCGAGAACAAGTCCGGCGGCTCACGCAACGGGTCGGGCAAGGAGGACTCGGGCGGCGACGGTGGGTCCGGCAAGGGTGATCACAGTGAAGACGCCACACTGTCGGACTCCGGTCAGGGGACCTCAGGCGGCGCGACACGTACGAACATGTCGTACCGTCCGGACGGGGAGACTGTCTTCCACGGTCATGGGTCGTTCGACGGCGCGAATGGCACATTCACGGTTCCTGAAGGCACGTCCATCGCCTTCTACGGGGAGCACGGACGAACGATCTCCGCGCAGATGGGATTGAGGATCTCCGGTCCGGGAGGACCCAGGATGGAACCGTTGGAGGTGTTCGGCCCCGGCGACGTCATCCCGAACTACACTCTGGCGCCGCTCGGCAGGGGCTTCACCTTCCGAGACGGGTCGACCGTCGTGGAGGAGCGGACGCTGCTGAGTGACCTGCTGCAACCGAACATGGGCAGAACGCACTGGGCCGCCTGCCGGAGCCTCAGGAGATGACGCTCTCGTGTCCGGAATAGGATCACTGTACTGAGCTGCCAGGTTTCGGGGGGTGTCACTTCGGTGGCACCCCCCGGGGCGTGATCACGAGGGAGTGTCCGTGGAGTACCTCGATCTGTCACCGTATGAGTACGCCCCTTTTCCTCTGCCCCTCCGCTGCATTGGGTGGCTGGGGCGCGAGCACGGGGTGCAGGGCGATGGAGAACCTCCTGTGACGACCGCTGAACTCGCCCGGCTGAGGGCTACGTCACAGCGCTTGGGCAGCGTGATGCTCGGAGTCCATGAATGCGAGTTCTGTCCCGAGGAATCGGCGTTCGAGGGCAACGGAGAATTCAGGTACTACCTGGGGAACGGCGAGTCCTACTCCGCGCCGATGATGGTTCTGCATTACATCGAAGCGCACGGTTACCGGCCACCTCTGGTCTTTCGGGAGGGACTGGCTGAGACCGTTGACCTTCCATGGGACGGTCGTGCGCAGCGGCTCTCGGAGATTTTGCTCGACGTGTCACAGGACCTGGACCTCCGGTACGAGGCCGTGATCGATCTCGCGAACTGGCCGGACGCCCGCTCACTCGATGCCCTGGAGCGGGCCGCCGCAGACGAGGAACTGGCCGATATCGCGAGCGAGGAGATTCACCGTTCCCGCGAGCTGGTGCTCGGACGATTGAAGCCGTGACGGGGCTGGTTGCTGCCGGGGTGCGGCGCGTGGCGTGGGACTGGATGACGTCCTTCATCTCCGTACGGCGCAAGCTGTCCTGTACATCGAGGACGAAGGGTAGGAGGGCGTCGAGGTCACGTCGAACGATTCACGTTCGTGAGGTGGGATGCGTGGCTCAGCTCGGGGTGTCGACGCGTATGCCGGCCAGCAGGTGGGCGACGGCGGCGGGGGTGGTTGTGAGGACCGTGGCCGGGGTGTCGCTTTCGCGGAGGTGGAGGGTGGTGGGGGTGGCGGCGAGTTCGAGGCAGTTGTTGCCGTCCCCACTGCCGGAGAAGGACGACTTCTGCCAGTTGTCGAGGGTCGTCATGGTGACTCTCACAGCTCCTTCGCCAACCTGTGGATGAAGTCTCCCGATTGCTCGGGTCCGAGTGATGCCGACTCCACCTTACGGAAGAGCGTTCGAAAGGCGCCGAGCTGTGCCTCGGAATCGATGAAACCCGCTCCCTGGGGTGCGTCGCGCACCACTGTGTCCAGCTTGGGTACGGCACCACCCGCGTACATCATCGCGCTCGTGGCGCCGGCGAACCCGTCCAGGTCGAAGGGGATGACCCGCACGGTGACGTGCTCCTCACGCGAGTGTTCGAGGATGCGGCCGAGCTGAGCCCGCATCGCGGCGCGGTCACCGACCCGGATGCGCAGGGCCGCTTCGTGGATCACGGCTGTGTACGGGATGGGCGAGGGCCCCGTGATGATCGCCTTGCGCGCCATACGGTGTCTCACCCGCAACTCCAGGTCGTCGGCCGGTAGCGCGGGGACGCGGTAGGAGAAGACGGCCCGCGCGTAGTCCTCCGTCTGGAAAAGCCCTGGGACGTGCAGAAACTCGACATCGTGCCGGTAGGTTGTGTGGTGCTCCAACTCTGCGAGGTCCAGAAACGGCGAGGGCAGCAGCCCTCGGTACTCTTCCCACCAGCCACTCGTCCGATCCGTCGCCATGGCCACCAGGGCATCGATCAGCTCGGTGTCCGTGCAGGAGTAGTGAGCCGCGAGCTGCCGCACGCGCGCCTCGCTGACACCTGCCGTGCCGAACTCGATCTGGCTCACCTGCGCTGAGTCCGTGCCGAGCAGCGCGGCGGCCTCCCGCCCCTTGAGTCCGGCGGCCTCGCGCAGTTTCCGCAACTCGGCGCCCAGTCGCGCCTGACGTGCGGTCACCAGCGCTCTACGCACCAAGAGTTCCTCCTTGACTCGTTCGGGGAGCAGATTACGCAACGACTTGCGACGTCCCAAATTGTGACCCTACCGTCGGTGACGCGACATTCACGCTGCGGAAGCGCACCGCTCCGTCCTGCCACGACGGCTGCGGCACTGCCACCGTTCCCTCAACCACACTTCCACCGGATGGAGTTCAGCCATGCCCGAACCCTGGGAGTACTCCCTCTACATCCCCACCGACCCCAGAGCCGTCACCGTCTCCCGCCGCACCCTCCGCCTCATCCTCACCCTCCACGACCTGGCCCACCTGGCCGACACCGCCGAGCTGCTGGCCTCCGAGCTGATCTCCAACGCCGTACTGCACACCAAGGGCCCCGCCTGCCTCCGCGTCCGCCACCGCGACGGCGTCCTGCGGATCGGCGCCTGGGACGCGGACCCCGAACCGCCCGAGCCCCCGGGCAGGTTGGAGGCGCTGGCCGACGCCGAGAGCGGGCGCGGCTTCGCCCTCGTACGGGCCTGCGCCGACGTATGGGGCTGGCAGCCGCTGTCCCGGATGGGGCGTCGCGGCAAGCTGGTGTGGTGCGAACTCCAGGCGGCGTAATTCGTTGATCGCCTCGGACGGAGGCCCGGCAGATGTGGAGGGACATGATGACGACGATGCAGTACTTCTGGCGCCACCCGCTCGCCCAAGAGGTACGGGAACAAGGCCGGGAAGAGGGGCGCATCGCGGAGCGGGCCGAGATGACCCTGCGCATCCTCGAGTGGCGCGGCATTCCGGTGCCGGATACCGTCCGCGCCCGCGTCGAGGCCTGCACCGACCTCGACCGGCTCACCGCCTGGTCCGAGCGCGCCGTGCGCGCCACCATCGCGGAAGACCTCTTCGCCGACGAGTGTTCCTGACGCGCCGCCGACACGCGCTGTTCGGCCGACCGGCCGGACCCATCCCCCTCAGCCGAGCACCCGCACCGGCGCCCCCTCCAGGTATGCCCGGATGTCCTCCACTTTCCTCCGGAGGGTGCGTGCGGTGTGATCACCGCCTGACCGCCGTGGCCGCGACGCGCGGAAAACCGTCGCAAACCCGGCACCGTGTGATGGGGCGCCCGGGCAACCTCCCGACGTGAGGCAACATCTAGGTGAACGACGGGCGCCGCGGGGACGGGCCGCGGTCGCCGTCGAGGGCCGGATGGAGTGAGGGACGTGGTGGAGCCGAGGATCGCCGTTGCCGTCGTGACGATGGGCAACCGTCCCGCCGAGGTCGACGCCCTGCTGGAGTCCGTGGCCAAACAGGACCTCCCGCCCGCCCGCATCGTGATCGTCGGCAACGGCTGCCGGCTGCCCGAGTTCGCCCGCCGGCTCTCCCTGCCCGGCGAGGTCACCGTCATCGAGACCGACGAGAACCTCGGCTGTCCCGGCGGCCGCAACGTCGCCCTCGCCCGCCTCCGCGAGTACGGCGACGTCGATGTCGTCGTGGACCTGGACGACGACGGGCTGCTGGTCGACGCCGACGTGTTCCGCCGGCTCCGCGACCTGTACGCCGCCGACCCGCGCCTGGGCATCGTCGGCTTCCGCATCGCCGACGAGAACGGCGAGACCCAGCGCCGGCACGTGCCGCGCGTCGGCGCATCCGACCCGATGCAGGGCGGATACGTCACCGGCTTCCTGGGCGGCGGCCACGCGCTCAGCATGGCCATGCTCGCGGAGACCGGCGACTGGCCCGCCGAGTTCTTCTTCGCGCACGAGGAGACCGACCTGGCCTGGCGCGCCACGGACGCCGGCTGGAAGATCCTCTACGCGCCCGAACTGCTGCTCCAGCACCCCAAGACCTCGCCCGCCCGGCACGCCATCTACTACCGCGTCACCGCGCGCAACCGCGTCTGGCTGGTCCGGCGCAACCTGCCGCTGCCGCTCATCCCCGTCCACCTGGGCGTGTGGATCGCCGTCACGCTGCTGCGCACGCGCTCGCTCGGCGGGCTCAAGGCCTGGTTCGGCGGATTCGCGGAGGGCGTGCGCAGGCCGGCGGGCCGGCGGCGGCCCATGCGCTGGCGCACGGTGTGGCGACTGACCAGGCTCGGCAGGCCGCCGGTCATCTGACCCGGCGCGTCACCATCGGGCGCGAGCCCCGGTCGTTCACCTCCGACGACCGGGGCCCACACGCGCCCCGGACCCGACCTCGGCGGCGACACTCCCCCGAGTTGCGCGTGAAACGCGCGCGCCGTCGGGCCAGATCCGTGATGTGATCACATCAGGTCACACCAACAAATCGCTAACATGTGGCCAACGGTTCTCCGCGTCGTCGCTGGTCATCCGGCCCGAAGTCGCCGCGCGTACGCGGGTGGACGCGGGAGGACACGAAGGGACACGGGCGCGCGGAAGGGCGAAGGTCGGCGTGATGCGGCGGTACGGGCTGCGGTTCGGACTGCTGGGGCCGCCGGTCCTGTACGTCGCCGCGGCGGACGTCGAACCGAAAGCCACGGCCAACGCCACAGCCAATGCCGCAGCCGCGGGCATGTCCGCGGCCCCAGCACGGTCCGGAGCCGCAGCTGCATCCGCAACCGCAACTGCGGCCCGGTTCGCAGCCGCCACCGCATCCCGTTCCGGTCCCGGAGCCGACACGGACGTCCCGCCCGACCCCGATCGCCCCTACCGGACCATCCGCAGCCCCAAGGGACGCGCCCTGCTGGCCGCGCTGCTGCTCGACGCCGGCCGGGTCGTGCCCGTCGAGTCGCTCAAGGAGGTGCTGTGGGGCGGCGCGCCGCCGGCGTCCGCGCAGGCCTCGCTGCACAACCACGTCACCCGGTTGCGCCGGCTGCTCGACGACCCACGGCGGCTGCGGGCGGTGCCGCCCGGCTACCGGCTGCGGGTCGAGCACGGGGAACTCGACGTCCACGTCTTCGAGCGCCACCTGGCCGCCGCCCGGGGCGCGCACGCCGCCCGCAACTGGGAACGCGTCGTGCGCGAGAGCGCGGCGGCCCTCGCCCTGTGGCGAGGCACGCCGCTCGGCGACCTCCCCGCCGAACTGGGCGGCTACGCCTTCGCCCAGCGCCTGAACGAGGCACGCCTGCTCCTCCTGGAGTGGCGCTACGACGCCGAACTGGCCGTCGGCGGCGCCCGCCTGGACCGTGTCGTCCCGGAGCTCGCGGCCCTGGCCGCCGAACACCCGCTGCGCGAGGTCTACCACCGCCAGCTCATGCTCGCCCTGCACCGCACCGGCCGTCAGGCCGAGGCCCTCGCCGTCCACCGCGACCTGCGCGCCCATCTCGTCGAGGAACTGGGCATCGAACCGGGCTCAGGTGTGCGGGAGGCCCATGTGGAGGTGCTGCGGGGCTCGGCACCGGGGGAACGTCCCGCCCCCGGCCTCACGGAGCCCGGCGAGGCGGCACGGAACGGTGACGCCACCGACCCGTCCGGCCCGACCGGCCCCACCCGCACGACCGGCCCGACCGACGCGACCGGCCCGACCGACGCGACCGGCGCCGCCCCGGCCGCAACGGCCTGCACCTCGCCCGCGACCTCTTCCCGCCCCGCCCAGCTGCCCCCACCCCCGGCCCACTTCACCGGCCGCGCCGAATCCCTCCGCCGCCTCCGCCGCGTCCTGGCCGCCGAGCCGCCGACAGGCCCCGTCGCCGTCATCAGCGGGATGGCCGGTGTCGGCAAGAGCGCCCTCGCGCTGCACGTCGCCCACCAGCTGAGGGAACGTTTCACCGACGGCCAGCTCTACGTCAACCTGCACGGCGCCACCCCCGGCATGACGCCCCTCGCCGCCGGCCAGGCCCTCGCCGCCCTCCTGCGCGACCTCGGCACCGACCCCCGCCGCATCCCCGACCACCCGGACACGGCGGCCGCGTTGCTGCGCACCCTGCTGGCACCGACCCGCACGCTGCTGGTCCTCGACGACGCCGCCACCGCCGCCCAGGTGCGTCCGCTGCTGCCGGCCGGGCCGGGCTGCGCGGTGATCGTCACCAGCCGCTCCCCGCTCACCGCCCTCGACGGCGCCCACCGCTTCCGGCTCGCGCCGCTCTCCGACGACGACAGCGCGGCCCTGCTGCGCGCCGTCTCCGGACGGGACGGCCTCGGCCCCGGCCACCCCCTGGTCGGCCTCACCGGACGCCTGCCGCTCGCACTGCGCGTCGTCGCGGCCCGCCTCGCCGCCCGCCACGCCCTCACCCCGGACGTCCTGGCACGCCAACTGGCCGCCACGGGTGGACGGTTGCACCACCTGGAGTACGACGACCTGAGCGTCCGCCGCTCCCTCGCCGTCGCCCACGACGCGCTCGCCGCCTCCGACCGCGAGGCCGACCGGGACGCCGCCCGCGCCCTGCGCCGCATCGGCGCCCTCGACCTGCCCGCGTACGGCGCCCCGCTGCTCGCCCTGCTCACCGGCACCGACGAGCGGCGCGCCGAGGCCGCCCTCGACCGGCTCGTCGACGTGGCCCTCCTGGAGGAGACCGCGTACGGCCGCTACACCCCGCACGACCTCGTACGGGACTTCGCCCGCGAGCTCGCCGAGGCCGACGGCGCCGCCGACACGGGCTCGACCGCGCTGAGCTGGTACGCCGCCGTCGCCGAACGCGCCCTCACCGCCATCGTCGAACCCGGCCCCGACCAGGACGACCGCCGCGACCCGACCGCCGCCCAACCCCCCGACCATACGGCCCGGGTGGCGGACATACCGCCCTTCGCCGACCCGGCGGAGGCCTTCGCCTGGTGCGACGCGGAGCTGGAGAACATCGTCGCCCTCGTGGAGCGGACCTCCGCCCGGACCGGCGGGACGAGCGGAGCCGGGGACGGGGACGATCCCCTCCTCTCCACCCTCCTGCGCCTCCTCTTCCCCTACCTGCAGCGCAGTGGCCGCGTCGCCGAGATGGAGGTGCTCGGGCGGACCGCCCTGCGGGTGGCGCGCCGGCTCGGCGACGAGGCGGCCGAGGCGTACGCCCTGGGCGACCTCGCGGGCCTGCACTTCCTGACCGGCCGGCACAAGGACGCCCTCGCCCTCACCGACCGGGCGCTGACGATCTGGCGGCGGCTCGACCGGCTCTCCTGGATCCGGCGCTGCCTGAACAACCGCGGGCTGCTGCTGGAGGGCCTCGGACGGTACGAGGAGTCCGGCCACGCGCTGCGGCAGAGCCTGGAGTACTCCCGCCAGCTGGAGGACCCGCACGGCGAGGCGGTGACGTACAGCCACCTCGGCAACCTGTACGAGCACACCGATCCGCGCGCCGCCATCGAGCAGCACCGGCGCTCGCTGGCGATCGGGGAGGAGATCGGCGCCGTCCTCGTCCAGCACTCGGCGCACTGCAACATCGGGTACGCCCACCTCACCCTCGGCGAACCGGCGGCCGCCGTGCCCCACTTCGAGAAGAGCCTGCGCATCCTCGTCGGCCACGGCGACTGGCACGGCGAGTCCCAGACCCGGCTCGGGCTGGTCCGCGCCCTGCGCCTGCTGGGCCGTACCGACCGCGCCGCCCGCGAGTGCGCCGAGCTGCTGCGCCGCGCAGACGCCCGCGCCGACCGCTACACGGGCGGACTGGCCCGGCACGAGCAGGGCCTGCTGCTGCACGCGGGCGGACGCCCGGAGCGGGCGCGGGAGGAGTGGCTGCGGGCGCTGGCCGCGCTGGACGGCACGGACGAGGAAGCGGTCGTACGGGAGCTCAGGGATCTGCTCGCCGACGGGAGCTGACGGTGAGCCGGTCACTTGGCGTCGGCATAGCACTCCACCACGGCCGTCGTGAACGGGAACCGCACCGGTGTCTCGCCGAACGTCAGCCGTCCGGCCAGGTCCGCCGCCTCCCGGATCGCGGCCACGACCGCCTCGGCCTCCTTCTCGGGGCAGTGCACGATCACCTCGTCGTGCTGGAAGAAGACCAGCTCGGCGGCGAGGTCCGCGCAGGTGCGGCGCAGCGCGGCGAGCAGCAGCAGGGCCCAGTCGGCGGCGCTGCCCTGGACGACGAAGTTGCGGGCGAAGCGGCCGCGGGCGCGGGCGTCGGAGGAGGCGTACCCGGGCATCCACGGCCGGCTCTCGCTCTCGTCGTCACCCGAGGGGATGCCCGCCTCGTCCGTCGTGCCGTCGGCCGCGCCGACCGCGGGCGGGCAGGTCCGCCCCAGCCAGGTGCGCACCAGCCTCCCCTCCTCACCGGCCCGGGCCGCCTCGTCGACGTAGGCCACCGCGCGCGGGAAGCGGCGGCGCAGCGCGGCGAGGTTCTTCAGGCCGTCGCCTGAGGTCTGGCCGTACACCGCGCCGAGCACCGCGAGCTTGGCCTGGGCGCGGTCGCCGGAGAAGGCGCGGTCGGAGACGGACTGGTACAGGTCGCTCTCGCGGCCCGCCACCTCCATCAGCCCGGGATCGCGGGAGATCGCCGCGAGCACCCGCGGTTCCATCTGGTCGGCGTCGGCGACGACGAGCCGCCAACCGGGGTCGGCGACCACGGCCCGCCGGATCACCTTGGGGATCTGCAGGGCGCCCCCGCCGTTGGTCACCCAGCGCCCGGTGACCGTCCCGCCCGCGAGGAACTCGGGCCGGAACCGGCCGTCCCGCACCCAGTCCTGCAGCCAGCTCCACCCGTGGGCCACCCAGATCCGGTACAGCTTCTTGTACTCGACCAGCGGCTTCACCGCCGGATGGTCGATCGACTCGATCTCCCAGCGCCGCGTGGACCTGATCCTGATCCCGGCCTGCGCGAAGGCCTTGACCACGTCGGCGGGCAGGTCGGGCCGCACCCGGCGCCCGAAGGCGGCCGACACCTCGTCGGCGAGCTCGGCCAGCCGCCGGGGCTCGCCCCCGCCGGCATACCGCTCGCCCAGCAGGTCGTGCAGCACCTCACGATGCACGTCGGCGCTCCACGGCAGCCCCGCCCGGTTCATCTCGGCGGCCACCAGCATCCCCGCCGACTCGGCCGCCGTCAGCAGCCGCATCCCCTCCGGGTGCTCCGCCCGGTCGTGCCGCCGCTGCTGCTCCGCGTACACGGCGAGGAGGTCGGCGAGCGGCAGGCCCGCGTCCTGCGGTTCGAACAGCGGGGACTGCGCGCCGGGCGCGGCGGAGCGCTGCGGCGGGTCCGGCGGCACGGGCCCGCCGCGCAGCCGGGCCAGGGCGGCGGCGGCCGAACGGGGCTCGCCGTACCGCCCCTCGTGGCCGAGCAGGAGGGTCTCGGCGTCCTCGACGTCGTAGCACCGCTCGACTCGCACCCCCGCGGCGAGCAGACGCGGATACACCTCGGCCGTCGAACGCCAGACCCACCGTGTGACACCGGGCCGCCCCCGCACCGCCGCCACCAGATCCGGCTCCCGCACCACCGGCCCCTCGGGCAGCCCGTCACTCCCGAGGGCGACCAGCTCCGCACCACCGCCCTCGACCGGAGCGACCACCCACCGATCGGCCATGCTGCGAGTCTGCCAGGGGGGACTGACAACGCCCCCTCACCAGCACCGACGCCCACCACCGGGCACGGTCCGAAGATCCCGCCCGCGCCCCCGTCTGCGCCCCGCCCTCGCCTGCGCCTGCGCCTCGCCTCCGCCCCGCCCCCGTCGCCGTCCACGCGGCGCCGGGCCGGGCCCTCGCGCCGGCACGGCAGCTGCTCCGGCCGGGGCGCGCCGCCCGCACCCGCCGGAGGGGCGTCAGCCCGTTACTCCTGCTCCCGCGTCTTCAGCAGCTCCGCCAGGACCCTCTGGACGTACTGTTCGACGCCCGCCTTCTCGATGCCGAGCCCGTTCAGCACGCCCTCGCCGTTCTCGAACTCCAGGAGGGCCAGCAGGATGTGCTCGGTGCCGATGTAGTTGTGGCCGAGGCGGAGGGCCTCGCGGAAGGTGAGTTCCAGGACCTTCTTGGCGTCGGAGCCGTAGGGGACGAGCTCGGGCACCTCTGCGGCGGCGGGCGGCAGCGCGGCCGTCGCGGCCTCGCGCACCGCCTCCGGGGAGGCACCCTGCTCGGCGAGGGCCTTCGCGGCGAGGCCCTCCGGCTCGGCGAGCAGGCCGAGGACCAGGTGGACGGGGAGACCCTCGGGGCTGTGGGCGGCCCTGGCCTCGTTGTGGGCGGCCATGACCACGTTCCGCGCGCGGGGGGTGTACCGGCTGAAGCCCTGGCTCGGGTCGAGGTCGGTCGACTCCTTCGGCACGAACCTCTTCTGCGCGGCCTGCCGGGTCACGCCCATGCTCCTGCCGATGTCGGTCCAGGAGGCGCCCGAGCGCCGGGCCTGGTCGACGAAGTGGCCGATCAGGTGGTCGGCCACGTCCCCGAGGTGCTCGGCCGCGATCACCGCGTCCTGAAGCTGGTCGAGCGGTTCCGGGTGCACCTTCTTGATGGCGTCGATGAGGTCGTCGAGCCGGATGGATGACGTGGGTTCCTGTCGTGAGGTCATGTGTCAACCGTAGGTTGACACCCCCTGACCGTCAACCCTGGGTTGACACGACCGTCTCGGTGCCCGGAGGACCGGCAAGGCACTGTCCTGGCGCGGGTCGGAAGCGACCCGGCGCGGCCCTGACCCCGGC
>NZ_JBITEN010000027.1:0-88194 GCF_044455165.1 Streptomyces sp. NPDC051315 | reverse complement strand
CCTCGCGGCCCTGACCCCGGCCTCGCGGCCCTGACCCCGGCCTCGCGGCCCTGACCCCGGCCTCGCGGCCCTGACCCCGGCCTCGCGGCCCTGACCCCGGCCTCGCGGCCCTGACCCCGGCCTCGCGGCCCTGACCCAGCCCTGGGCGAAGACGACGGCACGCGCGCGTGTCACCATCACCGGATGAGCAGTACGCCCACCACCGTCGACCGTGCCCTGCGGGCCGCCCTCCACGAAGCCGGCGACGCCGCCCTCGACACGGGCGCGTCCCTCCTCGCCGCCGACCCCGCGGCGGACGCCGAACTCGCGCGCCGCGGCGAGGAGTTCGTGGCGGCGGCCTGGCGGCGCGGCTGGCAGCCCGCGGACGTCGTACGGCTCGTGCGGCGCGACCTGGACGAGGCCCACGTACGCCTCTTCGCGTCCCTGGTCCGCGCACAGGCGCGGCAGGAGCCCCCGCGCGGCCGGCGCTGGACGGCTCAGCTGGAGGAGCTCACCGCCGAGGCCCCGCCCCGCACCGACCGCTTCTCCCACGCCACCACGGTCCTGGAGCTGTACCGCCTGCTGCTGCGTCTGCCCACCCTCGACCCCCTCCAGGAGCCGAGGCCGGGCCGGCAGCCCCGCTCCGGCTCCCGCATGCTCACCCGGATCCGCGCGCTGCTCGCCAAGGCGGAGGCGACGGGGTACCCGGAGGAGGCGGAGGCGCTCACCGCGAAGGCGCAGGAGCTGATGACCCGGCACAGCGTCGACGAGGCCCTGCTCGACGCCCAGGCACCCGCCCCGGACGCCCCCGGCGCCTGCCGCATCGGCGTCGAGCCCCCGTACGAGCAGGCCAAGGCGGTCCTGCTGGACGCGGTCGCCGACGCCAACCACTGCCGCGCGGTGTGGAACGAGCCGTTCTGCTTCTCCACGGTGGTCGGCTTCGAAGCCGACCTGGAGGTGGTGGAGCTCCTCTACACCTCCCTGCTGGTGCAGGCCCAGACCGCGATGACCGGGGCGGAGGCGGCCCAGCGAGCCGCCGGCCGCAAGCGCACCAAGAGCTTCCGCCAGTCCTTCCTGGCGGCCTACGCCCACCGCATCGGCACTCGCCTGACCACCGCCGCCGAAACCCAGCTCACCGACGCCCTGCTCCCGGTCCTCGCCTCCCGCGACCTCGCGGTCACCGACGCGACGGACCGGATGTTCCCGCAGACGACCACCACCCGCCTGCGCGGCATCACCGACGAGGCGGGCTGGACGCAGGGCGTGGAGGCGGCGGACAGGGCCCGGATGAGTTCCCGGCCCCGCCTGCCCTGAGACGCCCGCGACGCACACGCGTCCGGCGGGCGTTCCACGAGGAAGGCCCGCCGGACACGTGTGCTGCCGCCCGCCGGTCCGGTCCGGTCCCACGACGGGCACCGGGCGGGCGGAGAGGGATCAGCGGACGGACATCACTGGTAGGTCACGTCCGAGGAGTCGTAGACGCAGTGCGTGCCGTCCGGGCCACTGCCCAGCTCGGTCGGCTCGTCACCGCTGCTGTTGCCCTCGAAGCACTCGCACACGGTGATCTTCTCGCTGCTGCCGCCGACGATCGTCACGTCGGACAGCTTGGCCGTGTCGCCGTAGTTGGAGTTGATCCCGACGACACTCAGGTCGCAGCTCTCGTCCGGCGTGCGATGGCCTTCCTCGTCCGTCTGGCCCGGTGCCGCCACCGCCCGGCAGGAGGTTGCCGGGCGACGTGATTCTTCCCGGGCCCGCGAGGCGGCTTCCCGACGCTCAGTCGCCCGCCTGCTGGAAGGCGCTCACCGAGGCGTCCGGGGTCTTCCCGTCCTTCAGCGCCACATCGCCGTACGACCACGGGAGGCTCTGGTCCGCCGAGCCGCCCGGCAGCCCGTACTTCAGCGTCTTCACGGCGAGGCTCTGCGAGCCGCCCTCCTCGCCGCGCACGTAGGTGAGGGTGAAGGCGGCGGTGCCCTGCTCCGGCAGGGTCAGCTTCTGGCCCTCGGCGGCCTCGTCCTGGGGGACGGCGATGCTGCTGCCGTCGGCCTCCAGCTCGACCACGGGGAAGCCGTCCAGGGTGCACTGGGCGCCGTTGTTGGTGAGGTTGACGGTGACGTTGCCGGTGTCGCCGGCGGCGGGGGCGGCGTTGACCGCGCCGACCTCCATGCCCAGGTCGCCGGCGGCGCAGGCCGAGCCGGAGGCGGCCTTGCTCTCCCCGCCACCGGAGGAGCTGTCGTCCCCGCCGCCGCAGGCGGTGAGGAGGAAGGCGGCGGCGACTGCGGTGACGGTGATCGGAACGGCGCGCATGTGTGGATCCCTCGGATGACGTGACGGTGCTGGGAGGATCATCACGCATGATCGCCCCCCACGGCCGCCCACCCCCGACTTCCCGTACCGACCACGAGATCCGGCCCTGACACCCGCTCGGGGCGCCCGATCACCCACGGCGTCCGGCCACGACACCCGGTCTCATACGGCGTCCGGCCACGACACCGGCCGCGGGCGTCCGCCTAGGACCCCACTCCCGCCGTCGGCAGCCCCGACGGCCACTGGCCGCCCTCCGCCTTGGTGTACGTCTCCCTGCCGGCGCCGCCCTCCCAGGTGACCCGGAGGGACTTCGCGTCGACGGAGTCGACCGTGCCGGTCGTGCGGTCCTTCGTGCCCGTCGTGCACTTCAGACGGATCATCCGCAGGCCCGCCTCCTCGCCGGCGGTCCCGCTGCACACGGTCCCGCCGGTCGCGAAGAGGGCGGCCTGCTCACCGGTGATGATCAGGGCGACGGCCTTGCCGTCCGTGGTGGCGAGCCAGCTGCCCTCCAGCTCACCGGAGGCCGACACCGAGCCGGAGCCGCCCGTGGGGTCCGGGCTCGAGGTCGTACCGGGCGTGGCCGACGGGCCGCCGTCCGACCCGCCGTCGTCGCCGCTGCACGCGGTGAGCGCGAGCGCGCCCGCCAGCACGGCGGCCACGGCGGCGGCCCGTACCGGCCGACGGGACGTCCCGCGCGCGGGACGCGCGAAGGGCGACGGGCGCGAGGAGGGCGCCGGGCGCCAGAGGTTCGCCGTAGTCACTGCTGCTCCCAAGCGGTAGCCGGACGGCCCGGTCGGCCGGAAGGTCCGCAGCAAGCTACCAGCAGACCCCGCGCCGGCCTCCCCGCCGGAAGCCCCCGATCGCGGCCGGCCGTCCCCGCCCACCGGGCGACTCCCTCGCCTTCAACCGTCCCCGCCTACCAGGATGACTTCCGCACCCCCGGCAGATACCCCGCGTGCGCCTGCTCCCGCAGGCTCACCCGGGACAACCCGAACGTCCGGAAGTAGCCGCGCGGCCGCCCGTCCACCTGGTCCCGGTTGCGGACGCGCGTGGCGCTCGCGTCCCGGGGCTGGCGGCGCAACTCCCGCTGCGCGGACAGCCGTTCCTCCTCGGTCGAGGACGGCCGTCGGATGATCTCCTTCAGCTCGGCCCGCCGCTCGGCGTACCGCGCGACGACCTCCTGCCGCTTGTCGTTCTTCGCGATCTTGCTCTTCTTCGCCATGTCGGCTCCTCAGTTCCTCGCTCCCGCGGACCCTGCCGTAGTCCCCCGTCCCCGCTTCAGACCTTCACCCCCCGTGCACGGATGCGGGCCACGGCCGCCTCGACGCCGATCGTGTCGACGGTCTTGATGCCCTTCGCGCTCAGCCGCAGCCGGACGTAGCGGCCCTCGCCGGGCAGCCAGTACCGCTTGGACTGGATGTTCGGGTCGAAGCGGCGCGAGGTGCGCCGGTGGGAGTGGGAGATGCGGTTGCCGAAGCCGGGCTGGGCGCCGGTCAGCATGCAGTGCGCGGACACGGGTGACGTACCTCTCCTCGATCGCTACTGTTAATGGAATTCATTTTCAGTAAGATAGCAGCATGGCACGCAACGAACTGCGCCCGGTCATCAAGCTCCGCTCCACGGCGGGCACCGGCTACACCTACGTCACCCGCAAGAACCGCCGTAACGACCCGGACCGCATGACCCTGCGCAAGTACGACCCCGTCGTCGGCCGGCACGTCGACTTCCGAGAGGAGCGCTGAACCACCGCCATGCGCAAGGGAATCCACCCGGCCTACGGTCCCGTCGTCTTCCGTGACCGTGCCGCGAACCACGCCTTCCTCACCCGCTCGACGATGACCAGCGAGAAGACGATCGAGTGGGAGGACGGCAACACCTACCCGGTCGTCGACGTCGAGATCTCGAACGTCAGCCACCCCTTCTACACCGGTACCGCCCGCGTCCTGGACACCGCCGGCCGCGTGGAGCGCTTCGAGCTCCGGTACGGGAAGCGGGGCACGGCGTGAGTCTGTCGGTGGTGATCGTCGGCGGGCTGCACGCGGACGCCCGCCGGGTGACCGTCGCGCGGCTCCTCGCCGACGTGCCCGGCAGCGTGGCCCTCCACCACGACCTGGCGACCGCCGTGGACGGCACGGTCGTACGGACCGTCCGGGACGCCACCGGCGTCCTCTCCGCCGGCGAGGCGCCCCTCGTCAACGACTGCGCCTGCTGTGCCCTGCGTGAGGACCTCGTGCCCGAGCTGCGCCGCCTCGCCGACGACGGCACCACCCGCCTCGCGGTCGTCGAGCTGTGGGACTCCGTCGAACCGAAGGCCATGGCCGAGGTGGTCGTCGCCGGTGACCTCACCGTCACCGGCGTGATCACCGCCGTCGACCCGGCGCTGCTGCTGCCGTGCCTCGGCAACGGCGACGACCTCGCCGAGGCCGGCCTCGCCGCGGCCGCCACCGACCAGCGGACCGTCGCCGACACCTTCGCCCGGCAGCTGGAGTACGCCCCGGTCCTGGCCGTCGTCGACTCCCCGGAGGCGGACGACGAGGACCGCGAGCTGCTGGCCCAGCTCCATCCGACGGCCCGTCGGGTCCCCGTGCCGGGCGGCCACCCGGGGGACCCGGCGGGCGCCCCCGCGCTCGCGAGTACGCCCGGCGCCCTCTCCCCGCTGGCCGAGGCCGCCCTCGCCGGCTTCGACGTGGAGGCGGCCGCCGCCGCCCAGCACCCGGCCTGCGCCCTGCTCCCCGCCGAGGCCGACGCGCACGGCGTCTCGACCCTCGTCTGGCACCGTCGCCGCCCCTTCCACCCGGAGCGGCTCTACGCGGCGCTGGAGGACCTGACCTGCGCAGCCGCCCGCAGCCGGGGCCGGTTCTGGCTCGCCGACAAGCCCGACGTGCTGCTGCACTGGGACGCGGCCGGCGGAGCGCTCTGCGTGGAGTCGGCCGGGCCCTGGCTGGCGTCCCTCCCCGACGCCGCCTGGGACATGGTCCCGCCCGTGCGCCGCGCCGCCGCCGCGCTGGACTGGCACCCCGAGCACGGCGACCGCTGCCAGCACCTGGTCTTCACGTCCCCGGGCCTGGACCGCGACGGCCTCGAACAGCTGCTGGAGTCCTGCCTGCTCACCGACGCCGAGTACGCCGCCGGGCGCGACGCCTGGAAGCGGCTGCCGCCCGCCTTCGACACCCTCCTGGAGGTCTGACCCCATGCCCCGCAAGAGCGAGCGCAAGCCCGTCAAGAACCGGCCCAACCCGCTGGACCAGGCCGGCATCACCTACATCGACTACAAGGACACCGACCTGCTGCGCAGGTTCCTCTCCGACCGCGGCAAGATCCGCAGCCGCCGGGTCACCCGGGTCTCGGCCCAGCAGCAGCGCCAACTGGCCCGCGCGGTCAAGAACGCCCGGGAGATGGCCCTCCTGCCGTACAGCAGCCGCTGACGCGCCGAGGGCGGGAGCGCGGACCGGCCGCGTCCTTACGGACCCGCCGACGCCGTACGGCCTCACCGCCCTTCGGACGAGCGGAATTACGTCGACCGTCCCGGCCGTGCGGACACATCCTCCGGGGAGGCCCCCGCCAACAGGCTCTCCAAGTCTTCGCGCACGAAGCCCGGTCCGACCTCGCCCCCGTGGACGACCCCACCGTCGTCCACGGGGCGAGCGCTTCTCGCGGGCGCCGGGACGGGGGCAGCCGTCCGCGCCCTGCTCGCGCCGGGGTGCGGGCAGGCGCGGGAGGACCGCCGGGGCGGGGGCGGGGGCCCGGCGGAGACTGACGGCGCCTCGCCCGCCACGCCGAACGGAGGGCCCCGGTCCGCCCGGGCGGGACCCCGGGCGGACGAGCCGTGGCGCGCTCACGCACCGTCGCCGGCCGAGCCGTGTCCGCGACGGACGGAACACGAACGCCACCCCGTGCGTCTCCTTCTGTGCACGAGTGGTTCGATCCGGACTACCTCGCGCGTTGCTCCTGCCGCACAGCGCACATGAGGACCAGGTGCCGCAGGGCCGCAGGGCTCCGGGCCCGGCGGGCGAGGCTCGGCGAACCGAACGAATCGGTAAAGCGGGCGTCAAAGCTGTAACTGCACAGGCACCCGGCGTGCACGTGCATCTGCTCATGCACCTGCACATGAACGGGGTTATGATCCGGAACAGTTGACCACGGCACCAATGGCCACACGAGCCAGTGCACCACCAGGGAGCGACCTGTGGACCACGACGTTGACGGGGGGCACGACGTGTACAACGGCATGGCGGCCACACAGTTGTACGGGGTTGCCTGGCAGAAGAGCCGGCACAGCAACTCGCAGGGTTCCTGCGTCGAGTTCGCGCGGCTGCCGGGCGGTGACGTGGCGGTGCGCAACTCGCGCTTCCCGGACGGCCCCGCGCTCGTCTACACCCGGGCGGAGATCGAGGCGATGCTGCTGGGCGTCAAGGACGGCGAGTTCGACCACCTGATCGCGAGCTGACGTCCGCCCGCTCCGGCGTGCGGCGAGCGGGAGGAATCGGCGCAAAGGCCGTGACAACGCGCGTAGAACCGCGGCACCAGAAGGTGCCGCGGTTCGTCATTCGCCGACCGTGCGCAGCCGGAACAGCGCCCAGACGACCTTGCCGCCCAGAGCGCCGGTCAGCGGGTGCCAGCCCCAGCCGTCGGTGAAGGAGTCGACCAGGAAGAGGCCGCGGCCGGACTCGGCGGAGAAGTCGTCCGCCTCGCGCGGCAGCGGGCTGTCGTGGCTGGGGTCGCGCACCGCGCACACCAGTCGCTCGGTCCACCGCATCAGGTGCAGCCGCACCGGCGGAGGCGGCTCGCCCGTCCCGTAGGGGGTGGAGTCGGGCGTCAGGCCGTGCCGCAGGGCGTTGGTCACCAGTTCGGAGACGACCAGACAGATGTCGTCGAAACGGTCGCCGACGTCCCACTGGGCGAGGGTTCTGCGGGTGAACTGCCGTGCCTCGCGCACCGCCTCGAAACGGGCGGGCAGGGCGCAGGAGGCGGCGTTGGAGACGGCCGCGGGATCAAGCGGCGGAAGGCCCTGCCGTAACGGCTCGAGCATGGTCGATCCATTCGTCCCCATGCGAGGCACTCCCGGGATTCGCGGTCGTTGCGATGCAGCGGTGGCGCGGGACCATGGTTTCCGATGCGCCGGGCGGATGCAAGGGCAGATGCACGTGCACGTGACCGAAATGAACCTGCCCGTACCGCTTCTTGGCCATTTTTTCCGCCATCTTCTCGCCGTTCAGGAGCACTTCCCTTGCTTTCCCCTCACTCTTCCCTCGCGCCGCGCTGTGCGTATCCTTTGGCTTCTTTCCATCTGTGTAATCGGACGAGTACTGCTCGAAGTGCTTTAGTGGCAGACTGCGGGCCCTGAAGACGGTTGGGGAGGCTGGCGAAGGTGAGCGCGGGAGAGCCCGGATCGGTGGTGCGGCGGATGCTGCTCGGTTCGCAACTACGGCGACTGCGTGAGGCACGCGGCATCACGCGCGAGGCGGCGGGCTACTCGATCCGGGCGTCGGAGTCGAAGATCAGCCGGATGGAACTGGGCCGGGTGAGCTTCAAGACGCGGGACGTGGAAGACCTCTTGACGCTGTACGGCATCACGGACGAGTCGGAGCGCCAGGCGCTCGTCTCCCTCGCGCGCGAGGCCAACGTCGCGGGCTGGTGGCACAGTTACTCCGACGTGCTGCCCAACTGGTTCCCCACGTACGTCGGCCTGGAGGGCGCGGCCTCGCTGATCCGCGCGTACGAAGTGCAGTTCGTGCACGGGCTGCTGCAGACGGAGGCGTACGCGCACGCGGTCGTGCGGCGGGGCATGAAGGGCGCCGGCGCGGCCGACATCGACCGGCGGGTGGCGCTGCGCCTGGAGCGGCAGAAGTACCTCGTCGCCGAGAACGCCCCCGAGTTCCACATCGTCCTCGACGAGGCCGCCCTGCGCCGGCCCTACGGCGGCCGCGAGGTCATGCGCGGACAGCTCCAGCACCTGATCGACATCTCCGAGCGCCCCAACGTACGGCTGCAGATCATGCCGTTCAGCTTCGGCGGGCACTCCGGGGAGTCCGGGGCCTTCACCATTTTGAGCTTCCCGGAGTCCGACCTGTCGGACGTCGTCTACCTGGAGCAGCTCACCAGCGCCCTCTACCTGGACAAACGCGAGGACGTCGCCCAGTACGAGCAGGCGCTGAAGGAGCTCCAGCAGGACAGCCCCGGACCCGACGAGAGCCGGGACCTGCTGCGCGGTCTGCTCCAGCTCTCCTAGGGCTTTGTCCCCGAGAAACCCGGGCTGACCCCAACTCCACTGCCACACACGTACGATGACGTGTGATCAGATCGTGACGTCGATCGCAGCGCAGGGGATTGAGGGATCACATGCCGTCCTACTTCACCGACCTGGCCCAGCAGTACATCGACGGTGAGTGGCGCCCGGGAACAGGCTCCTGGGACATCATCGACTTCAACCCCTACGACGGCGAGAAGCTGGCCTCGATCACCATAGCCACGGTCGACGAGGTCGATCAGGCCTACCGGGCCGCCGCCCGTGCCCAGAAGGCCTGGGCCGCGACCAACGCCTACGCCCGCCGCGCCGTCTTCGAGAAGGTGCTGCGCCTGATCGAGGACCGAGAACAGGAGATCACCGAGGCGATCATCACCGAGCTCGGCGGCACCGGCCTGAAGGCCGCCTTCGAGCTCCACCTCGCCAAGGAGTTCCTGCGCGAGTCGATCCACCTGGCGCTGCGCCCCGAGGGCCGGATCATCCCCTCGCCGGTCGACGGCAAGGAGAACCGCCTCTACCGCGTGCCGGTCGGCGTCGTCGGCGTGATCAGCCCCTTCAACTTCCCCTTCCTGCTGTCGCTGAAGTCCGTCGCGCCCGCCCTGGCGCTCGGCAACGCCGTGGTCCTCAAGCCCCACCAGGACACCCCGATCGTCGGCGGCACGCTGGTCGCGAAGCTCTTCGAGGACGCGGGTCTGCCCGCCGGCCTGCTGAACGTGGTCCTCACCGACGTCGCCGAGATCGGAGACGCCTTCATCGAGCACCCGGTCCCGCGGGTCATCTCCTTCACCGGCTCCGACAAGGTCGGCCGCCACGTCGCCACCGTCTGCGCCGCGCAGTTCAAGCGCACCGTCCTCGAACTGGGCGGCAACAGCGCCCTCGTGGTCCTCGACGACGCCGACATCGACTACGCGGTCGACGCGGCCGTCTTCAGCCGTTACGTCCACCAGGGCCAGGTCTGCATGGCCGCCCACCGCGTCCTGGTCGACCGCTCGATCGCCGGGGAGTTCACCGAGAAGTTCGTCGCCAAGGTCCGGTCCCTCAAGGCCGGCGACCCGCGCGACCCGCGGACGGTGATCGGCCCGGTCATCAACTCCTCGCAGGCGGAGGCCGTCTCGGCCACCGTCGAGCAGGCGGTGGCCGAGGGCGCGACGGCCCTGGTGCACGGCACGACCACCGGCAACCTCGTCGAGCCGTCCGTCCTCACGGACGTCCCGGCCGACTCCCCCCTGCTGCGTCAGGAGGTCTTCGGCCCGGTCGCCTTCCTCATCCCCTTCGACGGCGAGGAGGAGGCCGTCCGTCTCGTCAACGACACCCCGTACGGCCTCAGCGGCGCCGTCCACACCGGTGACATCGAGCGCGGCGTCCGCTTCGCCCAGCAGATCGACACCGGCATGTTCCACGTCAACGACGGCACCGTCCACGACGAGCCGCTCGTCCCCTTCGGCGGCGAGAAGAACTCGGGCGTCGGCCGCCTGAACGGCGAGACCACGCTGGACGCCTTCACGACGACGAAGTGGATCTCGGTGCAGCACGGCCGGAGCGGGTTCCCGTTCTGAGCGGGCCGCTCGACCCGCCCCGGGTGCCCCAGGGCGGTCGGACGGTCGCCGGCCCGCGGCCGTGGTCCCTCGACCGAGGCCGAGGTCATAACCTGGGCCCCATGTCAGCGATCCGTCTCCTCGTGCTCGGCGCCGTCCGCCAGCACGGGCGGGCCCATGGCTACCAGGTGCGCAACGACCTGGAGTACTGGGGCGCCCACGAGTGGTCCACCGCCAAACCGGGTTCGATCTACCACGCCCTGAAGCAGATGGCGAAGCAGGGACTGCTGCACGCGCACGAGATCGCCCCGTCCACCGCCGGCGGCCCGCCCCGCACGGAGTACGAGATCACCGAGCGGGGCACCGAGGAGTTCCTCCGGCTGGTCCGCGAGGCGCTGACCTCGTACGACCAGAAGACGGACATCAAGTCGGCGGCCATCGGCTTCATCGTCGACCTGCCGCGCGCCGAGGCCGTCGCGCTCCTGAAGGAGCGGATCCGGGGCATCGAGGAGTGGCGCTCCGCCGTCACCGAGCACTACGTGCCCGAGCAGGGCCCGGAGCAACTCGGTCACATCGGCGAGATCATGAACCTCTGGATCCACACGGCCGACGCCGAGGCCGAGTGGACGCAGGGGCTCATCGCCCGCATCGAGGGGGGCGCCTACACCTTCGCCGGCGAGGGGGAGCCCTTCGTCGGCGTCCTCACGGAGGGCCAGGAGAACCCGTACGCGACGGGGGAGCGGCATCCCGGGGACGCCCACTAATCAAGTTTGACGAGTCGAGGGCGCGGCGATACTTTGGGCGGGTAGTCAAGTTTGACTAGAGGAAGGCTGGGGCCCATGGCCGACGCGGCGATCACCGTCAGCGACGTACGCAAGAGATACGGCGACACCCAGGCACTGGACGGACTCGACCTCGCCGTCGCCCGCGGCACCGTGCACGGGGTGCTCGGCCCGAACGGCGCCGGCAAGACCACCCTGGTCAGGATCCTGTCCACACTGCTGCGACCCGACAGCGGCCGGGTCGAGGTGGCCGGGTACGACGTGGTGCGCCAGGCCCGGGAGGTCCGCCTGCGCATCGGCCTGCTCGGCCAGCACGCGGCGCTCGACGAGGGGCTGGACGGCCGCCAGAACCTGGAGCTGTTCGGCCGCCTCCACCACCTCGGCGCCCGTCACGCGCGCGTGCGCGCCGGTGAACTCCTGGAGCGGTTCGACCTCACCGGCACCGGCCGCAAGCCGGTGCGCGCCTTCAGCGGCGGCATGCGGCGCCGCCTGGACCTGGCCGCCTCCCTCATCACCGACCCGGCGGTGCTCTTCCTGGACGAGCCCACCACCGGCCTCGACCCGCGCGGCCGCACGGAGGTGTGGTCCGCGGTCCGCTCGCTCGTCGGCGGCGGCACGACGGTCGTGCTCACCACCCAGTACCTGGAGGAGGCCGACCGGCTCGCCGACCGCATCAGCGTCGTCGACCGCGGCCGGGTCATCGCCGACGGCACCGCCGACGAGCTCAAGGCCCGCACCGGGGGCGACCGCATCGACGTCGTCCTGCGCGACGAGGGCCACCTGGGCGCCGCCCTCGCCCTGCTGCCCGTGTCCGGGGACGACGTGTCCGTGGACCCCGACCGCCGCCTGCTCAGCGCCCCGGTCACCGACCGCATGGCCGCCCTCTCCGGTGTCGTCCGCGCCCTGGAGGAGGCCGGTATCGAGGCGGAGGACGTGGCCCTGCGCCGCCCCACCCTGGACGAGGTCTTCCTGCACCTGACGGGACGGGACGACCGTACGAAGGAGGCCGTGTGAGTACGTACGCGCTGACCGATTCCTGGACCATGACCCGGCGTGAACTCGCCCACTGGGCGCGGCAGCCGGGCCGGCTGGTCGTCGGGCTGGTCTTCCCGGTGATGCTGCTGCTGATGTTCGGCTACCTGGTCGGCGGCGGGCGCGGGGTGAGCGGCGACTACCTCCACTACCTCGTCCCCGGCATGCTCGCGCTCACCATGGCCTTCGGCCTGGAGGGCACGATGCTCGCCGTCACCCAGGATCTGAACAAGGGGGTGATCGACCGCTTCCGGTCGATGCCGATGGCCGACGGGGCCGTCCTGGTGGGCCGTGCGGCGGCCGACATGCTCCAGTCGGTGCTGGGTCTGGCCGTGCTGATCGGCGTGAGCGGCGCGCTCGGCTGGCGCGCGCAGGGCGGCGCGGGCGCCTTCCTGGGCGCCGTCGGCCTGCTTCTCCTCCTGCGCTTCGCGATGCTGTGGATCGGCATCCACCTGGCGCTGGTCGCCGGCCGGCCGGAGATGGTCCAGGCCGTCCAGATCCTGGTCTGGCCGGTCGGATTCCTCTCCAACGCCTTCGCCACGCCCGCGTCCATGCCCGCCTGGCTGGGCACGGTCGTCGACTGGAACCCGATGTCCCGCACGGCGTCGGCGGTACGGGACCTGTTCGGTCCGGCGGGACAGTCGGACCACGTGTGGGCGGCCGTCGCCTGGCCGCTGGTCCTGCTGGCGGTCTTCTTCCCGCTCGCGGTACGGAGGTTCGCGCGCATGAGCCGGTAGTCAGTGGTGGAACCCGGTCGCCGCCCCCTTGTCCCGCGTCAGCGGATGCGGCTGCCGGCGCAGTTCCGGCACCAGCCGGGTCAGGTCCTCCACGAACAGGTCGGCCAGGTCGGCCGAGAAGCCGTTGCGGCACACCACGCGCAGGACGGACAGGTCCTCGCGGTGCGGCGGGAAGGTGTACGCGGGCACCAGCCAGCCGCTCTCGCGCAACCGCCGGGAGACGTCGAAGACGTCGTACGCCTCGACGTCCGGGGCCGTGGTGAAGGCGAAGACGGGCAGCTCGTCGCCCCGGGTCAGCAGCCGGAAGTCGTCCAGCGCCGCCACCCGGGCGGCGATGCCCCGGGCGACGTCCCGCGTGGACTGCTGCACGGCCCGGTAGCCCTCCCGCCCCAGCCGCAGGAAGGTGTAGTACTGCGCGACGACCTGGGCGCCGGGGCGCGAGAAGTTCAGCGCGAAGGTCGGCATGTCGCCGCCCAGGTAGTTCACGCGGAAGACCAGCTCCTCGGGCAGGGCCTCCTTGTCGCGCCACAGCGCCCAGCCGACGCCGGGGTAGACGAGCCCGTACTTGTGTCCCGAGGTGTTGATCGACGCCACGCGCGCGAGGCGGAAGTCCCACACCAGGTCCTCGTCGAGGAAGGGCGCGACCATCCCGCCCGACGCGGCGTCGACGTGCACCGGGACGTCGAGGCCGGTCCGCTCCTGGAGGGCGTCCAGGGCCGCGCACAGGTCGGCGATCGGCTCGTAGGAGCCGTCGAAGGTGGAACCGAGAACGCCCACGGCCCCGATGGTGTTCTCGTCGCACAGCTCGGCCGCGGCCTGCGGGTCGAGGTGGAAGCGGTCGCCCTCCATGGGGACCTGACGTGGCTCCACCTCCCAGAAGGTGCAGAACTTGTCCCAGCAGACCTGGACGTTGACGCCCATCACCAGGTTCGGCCGGGCGCCCGGCGCCGGGTTCCGCCTGCTCCAGCGCCGCTTGAGGGCCATCCCGGCGAGCATGCAGGCCTCGCTCGACCCGGTCGTCGAACAGCCCACGACCGCGGACGGGTCGGGCGCGTTCCACAGGTCGGCGAGCATCGCCACACAGCGCCGCTCCAGCTCGGCGGTGCGCGGGTACTCGTCCTTGTCGATCATGTTCTTGTCCCGGCACTCCGCCATCAGCACCCCGGCCTGCGGCTCCATCCACGTGGTGACGAACGTGGCCAGGTTCAGCCGGGAGTTGCCGTCCAGCATCAGCTCGTCGTGCACGAGCTGGTACGCCGTCGACGGTGGCGTCGGGGTGTCCGGCAGCCGGTGCTTGGGCGGCGCCTGGGCCATGCCGCCGACCGGATCCGCCGGGCCGTAGAACGGGTTGACGGACAGCGGGCGCTCATCGGGTCCAGAACCCTCGTGCAACGGCATGGACGGCACTCCTCAGGATGAAAGTGGCTCACATGGGATGAAATTGGCTCAAAGACGCTCAACGGGTCGTTCCGTCCTTCTTCACCTGCGTCTGCGGCCGCCCCGTCACCAGCGGCCAGGCCGGCAGCGAGGCGATGCAACGGCAGGGCGAGGACGGCGGGCGAGGAGACCAGGACGGTGGCGACGAGCAGGCTCACCCGGCCCTGCCGGGTGGTGGCGAGGAGCACACCGGGCACGCCCCCCGCCACGCCCACCGCCGGATGCGCCCCCGGTGCGAGCGCGTGGGCGGTGAGGCCGAGGGCGGCACCGGCGAACACGGCCGGGAAGATCCGCCCGCCCCGGAAGCCGCGGGACGCGAGCCCGGCGTCCACGGCGGTGACCGGGTTCTCCACGCCCAGGCCCGGCCCGCCCGCCGGCATCGGCACGGCCGCCGGCGGCAGCCCCGGCAGGGCGCGCGCCGGGTCGCCGGAGCGGGGGGCGCCTGCCGCGCGGTGTCCTGGGGCACGGGCTCACCATAAGCGGACAAAACCGGCGCAACATCCCGGGGGAGGCGGTCCGGCGGACGCCTCCTGGAAACGGGCTTGCACCTCACGTCACGTCAGGGCCCACTGTGGAGCGCGTACCGAGAAAGGGGCGGACGAAGTGAGCTACTCCGTCGGACAGGTGGCCGGCTTCGCCGGGGTCACGGTGCGCACCCTGCACCACTACGACGCCATCGGCCTGCTCGTCCCGAGCGAGCGCAGCCGCGCGGGTCACCGGCGCTACGGCGACGCCGACCTCGACCGGCTGCAGCAGATCCTGTTCTACCGGGAGCTCGGCTTCCCGCTCGACGAGGTCGCGGCCCTGCTCGACGACCCGGACGTCGACGCGCGCGCACACCTGCGCCGCCAGCACGAACTGCTGACCGCCCGGATCGAGAAGCTGCGGAAGATGGCCGCGGCCGTGGAGCACGCCATGGAGGCACGAAAGATGGGCATCGACCTGACCCCCGAGGAACGCTTCGAGGTCTTCGGCGACAAGGACCCCGAGCAGTACGCGGAGGAGGCGGAACAGCGTTGGGGCGGCACCGAGGCCTACGCCGAGTCGCAGCGCCGGGCCGCCTCGTACACCAAGGACGACTGGAAGCGCATGCAGGCCGAGGTGGCCGCCTGGAGCGAGCGCTACGACGCCGTCATGGCCGCCGGTGAACCGCCCACCGCGGAGGCGGCCATGGACCTGGCCGAGGAGCACCGGCGGCACATCTGCGGATGGTTCTACGAGTGCTCGTACGAGCTGCACCGGTGCCTCGGCGAGATGTACGTCGCCGACGAGCGCTTCAAGGCGTTCTACGACTCCCTGCGCCCGGGTCTCGCCGAGCACCTGAAGGAGGCGATCGCCGCCAACGCGGACCGGCACGGCGCGGCATGAGGTCCTGGCCCGGGGTCACTCCCGGGCCAGGACCACCGCCGTCCCGTACGCGCACACCTCGGTGCCCACGTCCGCGGCCTCCGTCACGTCGAAGCGGAAGGCCAGCACCGCGTTCGCCCCACGCGCGCGGGCCTGCTCCACCAGACGCTCCATGGCCTGGTTGCGGGTCTCGACGAGCGTCTTGGTGAGGCCCCTGAGCTCACCGCCGATCATCGACTTCAGACCGGCTCCGATCTGACTGCCGATGTGCCGTGAGCGCACGGTCAGTCCGAAGACCTCGCCGATGACCTGCTCGATGCGGTGTCCGGGTACGTCGTTCGTGGTGACGACCAGTACGTCCGGCTCGGGGCCCTGCCCGCCGCCGTAGTCCTCGATTCCCATGCCCACAGGTTTGCCCCGTCAGAGGCACAGTGCATCCTGGGTAGCCCATGGAACCCGGGGCGAGTCGGCTGCGTTGATACGTTTGGGCAGCCAGCCCACAGCCCGTACCCCACAGCAGGAGCCACATCCCCGTGACCACGCTTGCGCTAGGCCCCGAGTGGCTCAGCCCGGACTACCTGATCGAGACCTTCAGCCTTCCCGGCATCCTGCTGATCGTCTTCGCCGAGTCCGGCCTCTTCGCCTTCCTCCCTGGTGACTCCCTGCTGTTCACGGCGGGCCTCTTCGTGGCCGAGGGACAGTACATCAGCCAGCCCCTGTGGCTGGTCTGCACGCTCATCGTGATCGCCGCCGTCGTCGGCGACCAAGTGGGCTACATGATCGGCAAGTTCCTCGGCCCCAAGCTCTTCAACCGGCCCAACTCCAAGCTCTTCAAACAGGAGAACCTGGACAAGGCCCACGAGTTCATGGAGAAGTACGGCCCCAAGGCGATCGTCCTCGCCCGTTTCGTGCCCATCGTGCGCACCTTCGCCCCCATCGTCGCGGGCGCCGGCAGCATGAAGTACCGCACATTCCTGTCGTACAACATCATCGGCGGCGTCGCCTGGGGCAGCGGCGTCACCCTCGCGGGCTACTGGCTCGGCCAGATCGAGGTCATCAAGACGAACGTCGAGGCGATCCTCGTCCTCATCGTGATCGTCTCCGTCGTCCCGATCATCGTCGAGTACCTGCGCGAGCGCTCCAAGAAGAAGCGCGAGGCGGCGGACCGGCCCGCGGCCCCCGCCCCGTTCCAGGCCCACGTCCCCGCCATGGACGACGCCACGACCCAGCTCCGCCGCATCGACCAGGACGAGCCGTACGGCAACCAGGGCCAGGACGGCTACCAGAACGAGCACTACGGCCGGCAGCACCCCCAGCAACAGCAGCAGCCGTACCCGCAGCAGCAGGCATACCCGCAGCAACAGCAGCAGCCGTACCCCCAGCAGCAGGCATACCCGCAGCAACAACAGCAGCCGTACCCGCAGCAGCAGGAGTGGGAGCCCCAGCAGCAGCCGTACGGCGGCCAGCAGCACCAGAACGGCCAGTACCCGTACAACCAGGGCTACTGACGCCCTGAGGCGCCCCGGGGCGCGGGGACTGCGCCGCCGCTCAGAATCCCCGCGTCCGCTTGGCGGCCCGCCTCTTCTCGGCGGATCCGATCCGCAGGAACAGCCGCGAGATCTCCGACCCCAGGTTGACCCCGATGGCGATGGCCATGGCCAGCGCCGCGGCCTTCGTCAAGGACACCAACCCGGCGTCGACCTCGTTCTGGGCGATCGCCAGCAGGCCGAAGTAGGTCGCCGACCCCGGCAACAGGGGCCCGATCGCCGCTGTCGTGTAGGGCAGCGCCGACACGAACCGGTACCGCGACAGCAACTGCCCGAACAGCCCCACCACCCCCGCCGCGACGGCCGTGGAGGCGACCGGCGAGATGCCGCCGGCGTAGTGCATGGCGCCGTACACCGACCAGGCGACACCGCCGTTCAGCGTCACGGCCAGCACGGTGGACCGTTCCTGCTGGAGCAGCACGGCGAAGGTCAGCGACAGCAGCATCGACGCGCCGATCTGCCACAGCGGCCGCTCGGTGATGCCCAGGGCGGCGTCCGGGTTGAGATGGGCGCCGAGCTGCACACCGAGGTAGAGCATCACCAGCACGCCCACGACGATGCCCACGAAGAAGTACGTGACCTCCAGCAGCCGCGCCGCCGCGGTGATGTAGAAGCCGGTCAGCCCGTCCTGGACGCCCGCCACGAGGGCCCGTCCGGGCAGCAGCGCGAACAGACCACCGGTGATCACCGCCGACGCCTTCACGTCGACGTGCGCCAGCGTCAGCGCGACCCCCAGCGCGGCCGGCGGCATCGCGGCCACCAGGAACTGGTAGAACTCCGGCAGCCCGCGCCCCGCGCACAGCCAGGCGAGCCGGTCGCCGAGCATCGCGCCGAGCGCGGCGGCCACGAACACGACGACGTCACCGCCGACGAGCACCGAGGCCGCGCCCGCGAGCAGCCCGCTCGCCGAGGTCAGCACCCAGGTGGGGTAAGGGTGCCGGTTGCGGCGGATCTCCGCGAGCCGCCGGTAGGCCTCCTCCAGGGAGATGTTCGTCTCCGGGTCGCTGAGGTCGTCCACCAGCTGGAAGACGGCCGCGAGCCGGGTGTAGTCGGTGCCCCGGCGCCGCACGGTCCGCGACGCCGTCACCGGGTCCTCCACCAGGGACGGCTGGTAGGAGATCGACAACAGGGTGAAGGTGACGTTCGGCTCGCAGCGGTCGAGCCCGTACGAGCGGCAGACCGCGAACATCGCGGCCTCGACGTCCTCGGCGCCCTCCCCGCCGGCCAGCAGCAGCTCACCGATACGCAGGGTCAGGTCGAGCACGCGCGGGACGGCCGGACCGCCCTCCTCCGCCTTGGGCGCCCGCTCCGGCGCGGGCCGCTCGGTCACCGGCATCCGCAGCATCGTGCGCATCCGGTCCTGCCAGGGCACGTCCTTGGTCAGGCTGACCACCGGTACGCCCTCGGCGGGCGTGAACGCGACCGGAGCGTGCCGGGCGCTGTACGTACTCGGCGGGGTGAACGCCGATCCCTCGGGCTCGCCCGAGACCGGCTGCGGGGTGTCCAGCCCCTCGGGAACCGCGAACTCCGACGTGGTCTCCGACTCGCCCCCGACCCGGGGGACGGCCAGCCCCGGCGGGATCGCGAACTCGGAGGTGATCTCGGGATCGAACGTGCTCCTCGCCTCGTCCGACTGCGGCTTGCGGTCCTCCGCCTCCGTCACTGAGCAACGCTCCCTGAACGACACATTCCGTAAGCCTCAGTATGCGCAGAAGCCCCCACGGACATGCGAAAGGGGCCGCACGCGCGCGTGCGGCCCCTTTCGCGTCAAAGGGAGAGGTCAGTGACCGCCCTGCTCCTTGAAGCGCTTGTACGACCGCTCGATCTCGGTCTCGGCGTCGACGCGGCCCACCCAGTTGGCGCCCTCGACGGACTTGCCGGGCTCCAGGTCCTTGTAGACCTCGAAGAAGTGCTGGATCTCCAGGCGGTCGAACTCCGACACGTGGTGGATGTCACGCAGGTGCTCCACGCGCGGGTCGGTCGCCGGGACGCACAGCAGCTTGTCGTCGCCGCCGGCCTCGTCCGTCATACGGAACATGCCGATCGCGCGGCAGCGGATGAGGCAGCCCGGGAAGGTCGGCTCGTCCAGGATGACCAGCGCGTCCAGCGGGTCGCCGTCCTCGCCGAGGGTGTTCTCGACGAAGCCGTAGTCGGTCGGGTAGGCGGTCGAGGTGAAGAGTCGACGGTCCAGGCGGATCCGACCGGTCTCGTGGTCCACCTCGTACTTGTTCCGCGAACCCTTCGGAATCTCGATCGTGACGTCGAACTCCACCGGTGGCTCCTCCATGATCAGCACATAGTTCTGGTGGTTAAGTGTCCCTCACGCAGGTGTGTGATCGCGAAAGGGGCTGGTGGTCGTGCCAGAGCTGAGGCCTTGGCGGGCCGCGAGACCGCATGTGGTGCGGGTCGCGGACGCCGTGCGACCGCGTCTGGCACGGGCCGCAGGGATCGTACGACCCCGTCTCGCGCGCGTCGCGGCGGCCGCCGAGCCGCGGGTCGCACGGCTCACGCAGGCGGCGAAACCGCAGCTCGCGCGGATCACGAGGCCGAAGGCCGACCGGACCTGGCAGTACACCGCGGGTGCGGCGACCGCCGGACTGGCGCTGGCCGTCGGCGTGGTGACCGCCGCCGGCCCCTGGGACTCCACCGGTCAGCGTACGGCCGAGCGCCAGCGGGCCGCCGCACTGGAGCGGACGGGTGGCGCAGATCACGGCCGCACGACCGATGGGTCCGATACGTCCGACACGGCGGCCGACGCGCCGCGGCCCGCCCCCAGCGCCGCCTCCGTCCTCGCCGGGCTCGGCGGCGCCACGACCACCGTGAAGTCCGCCCCCGCAACCACCGCCCTCGCCCGCGTCCTGGACCCCCTCCTCACCGACCCGGCCCTCGGCACCCGCCGGACGGCCGCGGTCGTCGACATGGCCACCGGAAACCTCCTGTACGGCTCCGGAGCCGACGAGGCCCTCACCCCGGCCTCCACCACCAAGATCGCCACCGCGGTCGCCGCGCTCACCGCGATGGGCGCCGACCACCGCCTCACCACCCGCGTCGCGCTCGAACCCGGCACCAAGGAGGTCGTCCTCGTCGGCGGCGGCGACCCCACCCTCACCGCCCGCGCCGACGCCCAGGGCTTCGCCAGCCTCCGCACCCTCGCCGCCGCCACCGCCACCGCCCTGAAGAAACGCGGCATCACCCAGGCGACGCTGTCCTACGACACCACCCTGTACGCCGGTTCCGAATTTCACCCCATCGGGGTCAACCCCAACCTCGCCCGCGTCACGCCCCTCACCGCCGACGAGGGCCGCACGGACGACTCGACGAGCGGCCCCGCGGCCCGCGTACCGGACCCGGCGGCCGACGCGGCGAGCACGTTCGCGGACTTCCTGCGGGCACAGGGCGTCAAGACGACGGCCCCCGGACCGTCGAAGGCGACCGCGCGCGCGGAGACCCTGGCCACGGTCTCCTCACCGCCCCTGTCCACCCTGGTCGAACGCATGCTGACCAACAGCGACAACGACATCGCCGAGGCGCTGGCCCGTCAGACGGCCGTCGCGACCGGCGTGCGCGCCGACTTCGCCGGCGCGGGCAAGGCGATCCGCGCCCAGCTGTCGCGGCTCGGACTGCCCATGACGGGGGCCGAGTTCAGGGACGGCAGCGGCCTCGACCGCGGGGACCGCCTGACGGCGAACCTCCTGACCGCCCTCCTGGCCAAGGCCGGCGACCCGGCCCACCCCGACCTCCGCCCGGCCCTCACCGGCCTGCCCGTCGCCGGCTTCACCGGCACCCTCTCCACCCGTTACACCGACGGCGCGGCCGGCATCGTCCGCGCCAAGACCGGCACCCTGACGGGGGTCAACACCCTGGCCGGCACCGTCGTCGACCAGGACGGCCGCCTCCTCGCCTTCGCCCTCCTCACCTCGAACACGACGGACCCCTTCTCGGCCCAGTCGGCCCTGGACCGGGCGGCCACAGCACTGGCGGCCTGCGGCTGCCGGTAGCCGGGCCCACGAGGGCGGCGGCCCCCTCCCGCAGCCGCCGCCCCGCAGCCGCCGCCCCGCACGGCCGCCACTGCGCGCGAGCGGCGCCGCCGCATGCCGGGGGGCCCGAGCCGGGGGCCCGGGGGCCGTCGCTCCGGGGGCCGTCGCGCCGCCCGGGGCGGCAGGGATGGGCGCGCGGCGCCCCGTCGGTGCCGGGCCGCTCGACCCGCCCCCGGCCCCGGCCCCGGGCCCGGCACGAACACTGCTCTCGCACCCGACACCCCCGGCTCAACCCCGACCCCCGACCCTGAAGCACCCCCCACCGAGCTCCCGCGACCTGCCCCCAGTGGCAGCGCTCACGTACGGTTGACACATGACGAGCATCGGTGGTGCCTCTTCCGGGATGGTCGACTGGAATCTCGCGGTCGCGACCGCGACCCGGCTCGTACGGCCGGGCCCCGAGGTGAGCCGCGACGAGGCCCGCGCCGTCGTCGCGGAGCTTCGCCGCCACGCCAAGGCCTCGGAGGGACACGTCCGGGGCTTCACTCGTATGGGCACCGAAGAGACCCACGACACCCCCATCCTTGTCGTCGACCGCCCCGGCTGGGTCCGGGCGAACGTCGCCGGCTTCCGCGAGATCCTCAAACCGCTCCTCGACAAGATGCAGGAGCGCCGCGGCAACAGCCCGGGCGGCGCGGTCTTCGGAGCCGTCGGCGGCAAGGTCACCGGCGTCGAACTCGGCATGCTGCTGTCGTTCCTCGCCTCCCGCGTCCTCGGCCAGTACGAGACCTTCGCCCCGCCCACCCGTGACCTGCCCGCCGGCGCCGACGGCGGCGGCCGCCTCCTCCTCGTGGCCCCGAACATCGTCCACGTGGAGCGCGAACTCGACGTCGACCCCCACGACTTCCGCCTCTGGGTGTGCCTGCACGAGGAGACGCACCGCACCCAGTTCTCCGCCGTGCCCTGGCTGCGCGACCACCTCGAGGGCGAGATCCAGGCCTTCCTCGCCGAGACCGACGTCGACCCCATGACCTTCCTGGAGCGCGTCCGGGAAGCCGCCCAGTCCCTCGTCGGCGGCCGACCCGAGGGCGAGGAGGACGACGGCGGTCACTCCCTCGTCGAACTGGTGCAGAGCCCCGCCCAGCGCGAGATCCTCGCCCGCCTCACCGCCGTGATGTCCCTCCTGGAGGGCCACGCCGACTTCGTCATGGACGGCGTGGGTCCGGAAGTCGTCCCGACCGTCTCCGAGATCCGCGAGAAGTTCCAGCAGCGCCGCGCCAAGGGCGCCTCCCGCCTGGACATGGCCCTGCGCAAGCTGCTGGGTCTGGACGCCAAGCTCAGGCAGTACCAGGAAGGCGAACGATTCGTACGGTCGGTCGTCGAAGAGGTCGGCATGGACGGCTTCAACCGCGTCTGGACCTCCCCCAACACCCTCCCGACCAAGGCCGAGATCGCCAAACCCGCGGACTGGGTCGCACGGGTGCACCGCTAGGCCGCGTCATGAGCACCGATGTGCCCGACGTGATCCCGCGTGATCCCTCGTGAACTCCGGTGATCCGGAATACCGGCCGACGGCAGGCGAACGCCCCTCCAATCACCCGTCCGAGGGACCGTGAGCCCCGCGTAGGCGTGCAATGCTCGGGGAACGGCCCGGCTCTGTCACCATCTACACACTCTGAGTGACCGACCTCGGGCTCACCCCCCGAAAACTTCATGAAGGGAACCGGACATGGGTCCCCATCCTGCGGTCGCGGCGATACGCCTGGCGGTCCGCCGCGTCCTCCACGACCTCCTCATCGAACACACCGGCACCACCGACGCCTCCCCCGGCGTCCCCCCGCACGAGCGCCCCGCCCCGCCGCTCGTGCTCGTGGCGTGCTCCGGCGGCGCCGACTCCATGGCGCTCGCCTCCGCCCTCGCCTTCGAAGCCCCGAAGCTCGGCATCCGCGCCGGCGGCATCACGGTCGACCACGGGCTGCAACCCGGATCCGACCTGCGCGCCGAGGAAGTCGTCGTGCGCCTGCGCGAACTCGGCCTCGACCCGGTCGAGTCCACCGCCGTCACCGTCGGCCGAGAAGGCGGCCCCGAGGCCGCCGCCCGCGACGCCCGCTACGCCGCCCTCGACGCCGCCGCCGAACGCCACGGCGCCGCCGCCGTCCTGCTCGGCCACACCCGCGACGACCAGGCCGAGACCGTCCTGCTCGGCCTCGCCCGCGGCTCGGGCATCCGATCCCTGTCCGGAATGGCCGCGGTCTCGGGGGCCGGCGGCCGTTACCGCCGCCCCTTCCTCGAACTCGACCGGCAGACCGCCCGCAAGGCGTGCATGGTCCAGTCCCTGCCCGTCTGGGACGACCCGCACAACGCCGACCCCGCCTACACCCGCTCCCGGCTGCGCCACGAAGGCCTGCCCGCCCTGGAGAAGGCCCTCGGCAAGGGCGTCGTCGAGGCCCTCGCCCGGACCGCCCAGCTCTCCCGCGACGACGCCGACGCCCTCGACGCCTGGGCCCGCCAGGCGGAGGCCGCCGTACGGGACGCGGCCGGCCTCCTGGAGTGCGCCAAGCTCTACGCCCTCCCGCCCGCCGTGCGCCGCCGGATCCTGCGGAGGGCCGCCATCGAGGCGGGCGCCCCGGCCGGTTCGCTGTTCGCCCGGCACATCGAGGAGGTCGACCGGCTGATCACCGGCTGGCGCGGCCAGGGAGCCATCAATCTCCCCGGTAAAGTCGTCGCCCAGCGTCAGGGTGGCAGACTGGTGATTCGGCAAGGCTGAATCCGGACCCTCCCAGCACTCCACGGAGGGGCCGGCCGGCCGGTGGGACGACCGAAAGTGATGCGGGTGGACGCGAAAGACATGGGTGCCGACCTCAAGCAGGTACTCATCACCAAGGAAGAGATCGACGCGAAGCTGGCCGAGCTGGCCGCGAAGATCGACGCGGAGTACGCGGGCAAAGACCTGCTGATCGTCGGCGTCCTCAAGGGCGCGGTGATGGTCATGGCGGACCTCGCGCGGGCGCTGTCCACCCCCGTCACCATGGACTGGATGGCCGTGTCGTCGTACGGCGCGGGCACCCAGTCCTCCGGCGTCGTGCGGATCCTCAAGGACCTCGACACGGACATCAAGGGCAAGCACGTCCTCATCGTCGAGGACATCATCGACTCCGGCCTGACCCTGTCCTGGCTGCTCTCGAACCTCGGCTCCCGCGAGCCCGCCTCGCTCAAGGTGTGCACGCTGCTGCGCAAGCCCGAGGCCGCGAAGGTCGCCATCGACGTGGAATGGGTCGGCTTCGACATCCCGAACGAGTTCGTCGTGGGCTACGGCCTCGACTACGCCGAGAAGTACCGCAACCTCCCGTTCGTCGGTACGCTCGCGCCCCACGTCTACGGCGGCTGAGCCACAAGGACTCCCTTGTAGGACGACCGGGAACCCCAGCGGGTTCCGCGCCGTTGAAGCATGCAGACGGGTTCCTCAGCCGTCCTGTGCGGCTTCGGGCGCCGATGCTGGGGTACCGTCAGAAGAACTGTCTTATCAAACTCACTATGGCAGGAGGGACGGGGCGGTACCGCTCCGTATGGATGGACGTGAAGCGATACTTCCGTGGGCCGGTCATGTGGATCGTGCTGGCCGTCCTTGCCGTGGTCGTGTTGATGCAGGTCGTCGGCTCGTCCGGCGGCTACAAGACGGTGGACACCGGCCAGGTCGTGGCAGCGATCAACGACAACAAGGTCGAGTCGGCCAAGCTCACCACCGGTGACGAGCAGACCATCAAGGTCACGCTCAAGAACGGCGAAAAGGTCGAGGGCAGCTCGAAGATCCAGGCGAGCTACATCGGCGACCAGGGCGTGACCATCGCCAACACGCTGCAGACCAAGTACCAGGACAAGCAGATTCCGGACGGCTACACCGTGTCGCCGTCCAAGCAGAACCCCATCGTGGGCATCCTGCTCTCCCTGCTCCCCTTCGTCCTCATCGTGGTCGTCTTCCTGTTCCTGATGAATCAGATGCAGGGCGGCGGCTCCCGGGTCATGAACTTCGGCAAGTCCAAGGCCAAGCTCATCACCAAGGACACGCCGAAGACGACGTTCGCGGACGTCGCCGGCTCGGACGAGGCCGTCGAGGAGCTCCACGAGATCAAGGAGTTCCTGCAGGAACCGGCGAAGTTCCAGGCCGTCGGCGCCAAGATCCCCAAGGGCGTCCTGCTCTACGGGCCTCCCGGCACCGGCAAGACCCTGCTCGCGCGCGCCGTCGCCGGCGAGGCGGGCGTCCCCTTCTACTCGATCTCCGGTTCCGACTTCGTCGAGATGTTCGTCGGTGTCGGTGCCTCCCGAGTCCGTGACCTCTTCGAGCAGGCCAAGGCGAACGCCCCGGCGATCGTCTTCGTCGACGAGATCGACGCGGTCGGCCGCCACCGCGGCGCCGGCCTCGGCGGTGGTCACGACGAGCGAGAGCAGACGCTGAACCAGCTGCTCGTCGAGATGGACGGCTTCGACGTCAAGGGCGGTGTGATCCTCATCGCCGCCACGAACCGGCCCGACATCCTCGACCCGGCGCTGCTGCGTCCCGGCCGCTTCGACCGCCAGATCGCGGTCGACCGCCCGGACATGCAGGGCCGTCTGGAGATCCTCAAGGTCCACCAGAAGGGCAAGCCGGTCGCGCCCGACGTCGACCTCGCGGCGGTCGCCCGCCGCACGCCGGGCTTCACCGGCGCCGACCTGTCGAACGTGCTGAACGAGGCGGCGCTGCTCACCGCCCGCTCCGACAAGAAGCTCATCGACAACCACATGCTCGACGAGGCCATCGACCGCGTCGTGGCGGGCCCGCAGAAGCGGACCCGGATCATGTCGGACAAGGAAAAGAAGATCACCGCGTACCACGAGGGCGGTCACGCCCTGGTCGCGGCGGCCTCCCCGAACTCCGACCCGGTCCACAAGATCACGATCCTGTCCCGCGGCCGGGCCCTCGGCTACACGATGGTGCTCCCGGACGAGGACAAGTACTCGACCACGCGCAACGAGATGCTCGACCAGCTCGCCTACATGCTGGGCGGCCGCGCGGCCGAGGAACTGGTCTTCCACGACCCGACCACGGGCGCCGCGAACGACATCGAGAAGGCCACCGCCACGGCCCGCGCGATGGTCACCCAGTACGGCATGACCGAGCGTCTCGGCGCCATCAAGTTCGGCGGCGACAACACCGAGCCGTTCCTCGGCCGTGAGATGGCTCACCAGCGCGACTACTCGGAAGAGGTCGCCGCGCTGGTGGACGAAGAGGTCAAGAAGCTCATCGAGAACGCGCACAACGAGGCCTGGGAGATCCTGGTCGAGAACCGCGACGTCCTCGACAACCTGGTGCTCCAGCTGCTGGAGAAGGAGACCCTCGGCAAGGAGGAGATCGCCGAGATCTTCGCCCCGATCGTCAAGCGCCCGCCGCGGCCCGCCTGGACCGGCTCCTCGCGGCGCACGCCGTCCACCCGGCCGCCGGTGCTCTCCCCGAAGGAGCTGGCACTGACCAACGGTGCCAACGGCGCGACCCCGGCGATCACCACCGCCAAGTCCACCGCGGTGGACCCCGCCCCGGCGGCCGAGCCGGCCACCGAGGAGCGTCCGGAGAGCTGACGCTCTGGGCCCACGGTGGCCCACCAGGCCCGGAATGGATGCCGCGCCCCCCTGGTTCTAGCCTGGGGGGCGCGGCATTTTGGCCATGTCGCACGCACACGCGTGATCCACACGCGACCCGCACAGGAACGAGGCATCAGGAATGACCGACCCCGTGACGCTCGACGGCGAGGGCTCCATCGGTGAGTTCGACGAGAAACGGGCCGAGAACGCCATACGTGAACTGCTGATCGCGGTCGGCGAGGACCCGGACCGTGAGGGACTCAGGGAGACACCGGCGCGGGTGGCGCGGGCCTACAAGGAGATCTTCGCGGGGTTGTGGCAGCAGCCCGAGGACGTGCTGACGACGACGTTCGACCTGGGTCACGACGAGATGGTGCTCGTCAAGGACATCGAGGTGTACTCGACGTGCGAGCACCACCTGGTGCCCTTCCGGGGTGTCGCGCACGTCGGGTACATCCCGTCCACCACCGGCAAGATCACGGGTCTGTCCAAGCTGGCCCGTCTCGTGGACGTCTACGCCCGCCGTCCGCAGGTGCAGGAACGACTCACCACGCAGATCGCGGACTCCCTGATGGAGATCCTCGAGCCGCGCGGCGTCATCGTCGTCGTGGAGTGCGAGCACATGTGCATGTCGATGCGGGGCATCCGCAAGCCCGGCGCGAAGACCCTCACCTCGGCGGTGCGCGGGCAGCTGCGGGACATGGCGACGCGCAACGAGGCGATGAGCCTGATCATGGCGCGCTGACGCGGTCAGGGCGCGGGGCAGGGGCCGCAGGCGCGGGGCAGGGGCCGGCGGGCTTACGCCGCCGAAGCCGCTCCCGTGTTGTTGTCGTCGTCCTCCGGGAGCCTGCAGACCCGCTCCAGGAAGAGCGCCGCCGCTATGACGGCGATGCCGGTCAGGACCGAGAAGCCGGCGTAGACGGCCTGGTCGCGGCGGGCGGGGATGTCGAGGGATTCCAGGAGGAAGACGCCCGTACCGCCGTACATGCCGGCGACGAGGGCGGCGACCAGGGCGCTGGACTGGCCGAAGACGACCGCGCGGGCCGCCATCAGGGGATCGACGCCCTTGGCCTCGGGGCGACGCTCGCGCTGGGCCTTGAGGCGGCCCCGCAGCGAGAGGGCCGTGGCCAGCAGGATCGCGGCGATCACGGCGAGGACGATGGGGGCGGCGAGCGGGACGCTGGGGAGGGTCCCGATCGAGTTCCAGAGGCGGGCGCCCGCCCAGGACAGGACACCGGCGACGACGAAGACGCCCGCCAGCACCCTGATGCGCAGCTCTCTCACGGTGTCCCTTCGGTTCCCCCGATCCCGCGGGAGGTGTCCGCGGGACTCTGGTCCTGTCGACCTTAACGACTACTCGGGCAGCCGGAGTTCCAGATCCTTGCGGGGCGCCACACCCTCGCGCGTCACGGTGTCGAGGAGATCGGCGACGGTCCCGCGGCCGGGCAGCTGGGCGGTGGGCTCCACGTCGTGCCACGGGGCGAGGACGAAGGCGCGTTCGTGTGCGCGCGGATGGGGGAGCGTGAGGTGCGGATCGTCGGAGACGACGTCGGCGTACGCGACGATGTCGACGTCGAGGGTGCGCGCGCCCCAGCGCTCGTCCCGGACCCGGTGGAAGGCCTCCTCGACCGCGTGCGCCCGCTCCAGGAGGGAGGACGGGGGCAGGGTCGTCTTCAGGATCACGACCGCGTTGAAGTACGAGGGCTGACTGCCCGGCTCGACGCCCCACGGCTCCGTCTCGTAGACGGGGGAGACGGCCTTGACGCGCAGGCCGGGCGTGTCCTCGAGGGCGTCGATGGCGCCCTGGAGGGTCTCCATGCGGTTGCCGAGGTTGGAGCCGATGGAGACGACGGCGCGCTGCGGGTTGTGCAGGGTGGTGTCGGCGGCGTCGACCTTCTCGACGACGGAGGCGGGTACCGGCTGTACGGTCGGGTCGCTGTGACCCTCGGTGAAGGAAGCGGTCATACTCGGCTCCGGGTGATGGTGACGGTCACGTCGTCGAAGGGGACCGTGATCGGTGCGTCCGGTTTGTGGACGCAGACCTCGACCTCCTGAACTGCCTCGTGCTTCAGACAGGCCTGGGCGATGCGCTCGGCGAGCGTCTCGACGAGGTCGACCGGATCGCCCTCGACGACGGCCACGACCTCCTCCGCCACGATGCCGTAGTGCACGGTCTTCGCCAGGTCGTCGTCGGCCGCGGCCGGACGGGTGTCCAGGCCGAGGACGAGGTCCACGATGAAGGTCTGGCCCTCCTCGCGTTCCTTGGGGAACACGCCGTGGTACCCGCGGGCCTTCAGGCCGCGCAGCGCGACACGATCCACGCGAATCACTCCTGCAGTCGTCGGTGACGGCCGGTCCGTACCGTGTGCGGGCGCCACACCGGCCTCGGACGAATCTACCTGCGAGCACCGACCGGACCGGGCCTTGGGGGCGTCGGCCGGGTCGGCGCCAGGAGGTTTCACCGTACGTTTCCCCGGCGGAACCCGGCGGCTCACGGGCTGGTAGCCGCGACTACCCCCGGTGCGTGATTCCAACCACTCCCCGGTCGCCGGGCCTCCCCGGGGCCGGGGTTCCGCAGGTCACCCGCCGTGCCGCCCACCCGCTCAGGAGGGGCTCTCCTCGTCGTCCTCCTCCTCGTTCTCGGCCAGGACCGGGGAGGCGTGGTGCGACCACAGTTTCCAGCCGTCGGGAGTGCGACGGAACACGTTCGTGGCGACCACCAGTTGGCCCACGAGCGGACCCAGCTCCTCGCCGGCCTTCGGGGCGGGGCCGCCGCTGAGGATGTTCTCGGTGCAGGTCACCAGGGCGGTGTCACCGGTGACGGACACATGCACATCGGTGAGGAAGAACTGGATGTAGTCGGTGTTCGCCATGATCAGCGCATACGACCTCAGCACCTCGCCCCGTCCGGTGAGCACGGGCCAGCCCGGGTGCACGCAGGAGACCACGCCCACGTCCGCCGGGTCGTGGTACTCCTCGTCGACGCCCAGGTCGGCCGGGGTGAGCCAGAGCGAGGACACCGTCTCGAAGTCGCCCTGCTCCAGCGCCTCGTAGAAGGCGGTGTTGGCTGCCTCCACCTGCTCGACGTCGGTGTGGGGGGCGCTCACCGGGCTCCTTCTGCGCCATGGGGGGTGTGCGGGGGCTGGGGGGCCTGCGCGTCCGCGGGGGAGTGCGCCCCGGGCTCGGTCGCCGCGCCCGGCGTGTCCGGTGACGTACGCGCTCCTTCCACGGCGCGCGCGACCCGTACCGCGTCGGCCGTCGCGCGCACCTCGTGCACGCGCACCGCCCACGCGCCCGCGTGGGCCGCGAGTGCGGAGACGGCTGCCGTGGCGGCGTCGCGCTCCCGGGCGGGCGGTGGCGCGCCCTCCGGTCCCGCGAGCACGCGGCCGAGGAACCGCTTGCGGGAGGCGGCGACGAGCAGGGGGTATCCCAGGGCGTGCAGGCGGTCGAGGTGGGCGAGGAGGGCGAGGTCGTGGTCGGCGCCCTTGGAGAAGCCGAGGCCGGGGTCGACGACGATGCGGTCGGGGGCGACGCCGCCGGCCAGGACGGCGTCCACGCGCGCGCGCAGTTCGTCGACGACCTCGCGGACGACGTCGTCGTAGACGCCCTTGACGTTGCCGCCCTGGAGGAAGCCGCGCCAGTGCATGACGACGAAGGGCGCCCCCGCGTCGGCGACGACCGGGATCATCCGCGGGTCGGCGAGGCCGCCGCTGACGTCGTTGACGAGGGCGGCGCCGGCCGCGAGGGCCCGTGCGGCGACGGAGGCGCGCATGGTGTCGACGGAGACGACGACGCCCTCGGAGGCGAGGCCGCGGACGACGGGGATGACGCGACGGAGCTCCTCGGCCTCGTCGACGCGGGTCGCGCCGGGGCGGGTGGACTCACCGCCGACGTCGACGAGGTCCGCGCCCTCGGCGGCCAGCTGCAGGCCGTGCTTGACGGCGGCCGTCGTGTCGAACCAGCGGCCGCCGTCGGAGAAGGAGTCGGGGGTCACGTTGACGACTCCCATGACGGCGCTGCGGTCCCATTCCGGAAGGCCGGCGACGCGCCCGCGTCCGCTCTGCTTGCTCATACGTTCAGCGTAGGCCCCGCAGGGAGCCACGATCGTGCGGCCCGGGCGGAAGCCCGCCGGCCGGGGGCGGGGCTTCCGCCCGGGCCGGTCTCCACGGACGTGCCCGTGCCCGAGCCCGGGCGCGTCGCGTCGCGGCTACGCCGCCCGCATGTCCCGCTCCGCCAGCTGGTGCGTACACGCGCGTGCGGGGGACGAACGGCGGCGCAGGAAACGCGGCAGGGGAAGGGCGAGGTCGACGAAGCCCTCGGCCTGCATGGCGGCGAAGCCGATGCGGGGCAGGTCGCCGGAGGCCCGGTAGACGACGAAGCGGGGCTCCCAGCGGGGCTGGAACTTGGCGTTGAACTTGTACAGCGACTCGATCTGGAACCAGCGCGAGAGGAACACCAGCAGCCCGCGCCAGGCGCGCAGCACCGGCCCCGCGCCGATCTTCTCGCCGCGCGCCAGGGCCGAGCGGAACATGGCGAAGTTCAGCGACACGCGCGCGATGCCGAACCTCGGGGCGGCCTGGAGCGCGGCGACGATCAGCAGTTCGTTCATGCCGGGGTCGGCCGAGCGGTCGCGGCGCATCAGGTCGAGGGAGACGCCGTCCGTGCCCCAGGGCACGAAGTGCAGGATCGCCTTGAGATCGCCGTACGGCCCGGGTTCGGCGTCGGCCTTGTGGGCGGTGGCGATGAGGCAGTCGCCGTCGGCGGGGTCGCCCACCCGGCCCAGGGCCATCGAGAAGCCGCGTTCGGTGTCGGTGCCCCGCCAGTCCTCGGCGGCGCGCCGGATGCGCTCCAGTTCGGCGTCGCCGAGGTCACGGACACGTCGTACCCGGGTTTCGTAACCGGCGCGCTCGATGCGCTTGACCATCTGGCGCACGTTGCGCATCGCGCGGCCGGCGAGCGAGAAATCCGCGACGTCCACCACCGCCTCGTCGCCCAGTTCCAGGGCGTCGAGTCCGGTCTCCCGGGTCCACACCTCGCCGCCCGTCTCCGAGCAGCCCATGACGGCGGGGGTCCAGGAGTGTGCCCTGGCCTCGTCCATGAAGCGCTCGATGGCGCCGGGCCAGGCCTCGACGTCGCCGATGGGGTCACCGCTGGCGAGCATCACGCCGGAGACGACGCGGTAGGTCACCGCCGCCTTGCCGCTGGGGGAGAACACGACGGCCTTGTCGCGGCGCAGGGCGAAGTGGCCCAGGGAGTCGCGGCCGCCGTGCTTCTCCAGCAGGGCCCGCAGCCGGACCTCGTCCTCCTCGGTGAGGCGGGCGGCCGGGTGTTCGGGACGGAAGGCGAGGTAGATGGTGGTGACGGCGGTGAGCAGCCCGAGGGCGCCGAGGGAGAAGGCGACCGTCCAGGAGGTGTTGCCCTGGTAGTCGACCGGCCCCTCGAAGCCGAACAGGCCGTACAGGACGTGGGTGATGCGGTCGGCCAGGCTGGGGTCGCCGATCAGGCGGCCGGGGTGGGCGCTGACGATGACCAGCCCCAGCAGGAGCGAACCCGCGCCCATGAGCACGAAGTTGGCGAGCGCCCGCCAGCGGCTGCGCGGGTCGGGCAGGGCCCTGAACTGGTCGCGGTGGACCAGCAGGGGCACCAGGAGCGCGACGGAGATCAGCGCGCCGACGACCGAGTGCCGGTAGGTGAACTGCGCGACGGCGCCCGCCGGGAGCAGGGCGACCGCCGCGCGCCACGCGCGGCGCTTGCCGCGCTTGAGGCCGTGCGCGAGGAGCAGCAGCAGGACGCCGGCGCTGAGCGAGAGCGCGGCGGCGAACGGGCCGAGCGCGCCGGGCAGCACCTCGGCGATCGTGTGCATACGGCTGTGCCGGAACCGCGGGAAGACGCCCGCGGCGACGTCCAGCAGGCCCACCAGGGCGCAGGCCCTGCCGACGAGGGCGGGCACGGACTCGGGGCGCGGGCCCCGGATCAGCTTGCGCACCCGGCTTGATCGGCTCGGAACCCCGCCCGACTTTTCCCCATCTTCCCTGACAGACATCGCATCCCGTAGTTCCGCGAGAGACCTTGGACCCGGTGCCGATTCGGGCATCCGGCGACATTGCGCCCTCTAGGACGGTGTCTCGGGGAGAGAGGTTCACTCGCCTCCTCAAAGCCGTTGAAAAGGACTGGGAAAGTCCGGGCAGGCCCTCGCGAGGGAGCGAGGGGCGCGGGAGCCCGGACGGGAAGCGCAGGCAGGAACACCACATGGGTCTTACGAGCAACACAGTGCTGCTGCTGGCGGTCCTGTCTGCCTCACTGCTCTTCGCCGGCACGGTGTGGCAGTGGCCGCGGCTGGCCCGGCGCGGCTGGCGGTCCGTCCTGGGGCGCGTCGGCCTGCTGTTCGCCACCCAGTTGGCGCTCTTCCTCTCGGTGGGACTCGCCGCCAACCAGGCCTTCGGCTTCTACGCGAGCTGGGCGGACCTGTTCGGCCGGGAGACCGACGTGGGGGTGGTCGTCGACCACGCGGCGGGTGACGGCCGGGGATCGCTGCGGGTGGTGGACACCCGGCGCGTGGCGGGCGCGGGCGGAGGGCCGCGGGTCGGCGGGCAGATCCAGAAGGTCGCCATCACCGGCCGGACGACGCACATCGCCACGCCCGCGTACGTCTACCTGCCGCCGGAGTACTTCGATCCCCGCCAGCGCACGCGCACGTTCCCGGCGGCCGTGGTCCTCACGGGCTATCCCGGTACGGCGGAGGCGCTCGTGGACAAGCTGCACTACCCGCGCACCGCGCGGCAGCTCGCCGGGGACGGGCGGATGCAGCCGATGATCCTGGTGATGCTGCGGCCGACGGTGGCGCCGCCGCGGGACACGGAGTGCGTGGACATACCGGACGGGCCGCAGACCGAGTCGTTCTTCGCCAAGGACCTGCCGGACGCGGTGACGGCCCACTACAGGGTGGGCGCCGGGCCGGGCGGCTGGGGCATCATCGGTGACTCCACGGGCGGTTACTGCGCGCTGAAGCTGGCGATGCACCACCCCGACGTCTACGCGGCGGGCGCCGGCCTGTCGGCGTACTACAAGGCGCCGATCGACCCGACCACCGGTGACCTCTTCCACGGCGACGAGACCCTGCGCGACGAGGCCGACCTGCGCTGGTTTATCGGACACCGGCCCGCGCCGGACACCTCGCTGCTCGTCACCAGCAGCAAGGTGGGGGAATCCAACTACAAGGCCACGTTGAAGTTCATTGACCAGGTGAAGGCGACGAACAGGACGAGGATCTCGTCGATCATCCTCGAAAGCGGCGGACACAACTTCAACACCTGGCGGCGTGAGATCCCGCCGACGCTGGAGTGGATCAGCGGGCGGCTGAGCGGCCGGTGAGGTCGGGTGCGGGCCGGCCAACAGGAAATGATCTTGAATGTCGGGGAATTCGGCGACCGCTCTGTTTCCTGATGCCGTGTGAAGGCATCGGTATGGCTGTGTTTTTACGGGGCGGGGCGCCAACATTCGCCTACGCGCGGTAAGTTTCTGGCCATGCCACGTGGACGTCACCGCCATTCCCCGCCTTTGCACAGGCTGCTGCCACCTTCGGCGATCGCAGGCGTCTCCCTCGTCTGCGCCCTCGGCCCCTGGGCGTTCTCGGAGCAACTGGTGCTCCGGGCGCTCGCCGCGGCCGCCGCGGTGACGGCGGTCCTCGGCGCGGTCGTGATGCGCCGCTGGGACATCCAGGCCGGCAAGCAGGTCGCCGACCTCACGCGCGCGCGTGCGAGCGACGAGTGGCGCTTCGAGGAACGCGTCGCGGAGCTGGAGAGCGACCTCGACGAATCGCGTGAGCTGCGCGTCAAGCTGGAGCAGCGACTGCGGGCCAAGCGGGCCGAACTGGCCGCCCTGCGCAACGAGCACGCGGCCCTGCTGCGCCGCTACGCCACGGCGGAGACCGAGCGGGCGACCGCCCTGGAGGGCCGCCGCCTGCTCGAGATAGAGGCCACGGCCCCGGCGCGTGCCCTGCCGCCCGCGCGGGCAGCCGAGGAGGCGCCCGGGGCGGGGACGGGCGCGGTCGCCACGCGGAAGGCCGCCATGGCGGAGGCCGCCGAGGCGGAGACGCTTGAGAGCGTGGAGCGCTTCGGCGCGCAGAACGTCGGGAGCGCGCAGAGCGTCGGGAGCGCGGAGGGCGCCGCGAACGAGGCGAACGCCGCCGGGGCGACCGAGGACGTCGAGACCGCCGAGGACGCGCCGAGGGCTTCGGAGGTCTTCTCCCCGGCCGGCTCCCAGTTGTTCCTGCGGGCCCAGGCCGCGCTGGCCCGGTTCGACGGCGACGCGGCCGGATCGGCGAAGCCGGCGAAGGGCGACGTGCCCACCGGGGCGGAGCCCGCCCGGACCGCCCCCGCGGAGACCGGCGCCGACGCGGAGGCCGCGCGGGAGGACGAGGCCGAGGGGAAGCCCGAGGCGGTCGACGAGCACACGCGCGCGGCCGCCCCCGACACGGCCGCCGGGGAGAACGGCACCCCGGTGGAGCAGGCCGCTCCGGAAGAGGCCACCGCCCGGCCGGAGTACGCCGAGGCCACGGACGCCGCGCTGGAGCCCGACACCACACTGGGGCCGGACACGACGCTGGAGCCGGAAGCCGCGCGGCCCGCGGCCGACGGACCGCCTGTCGCCCCCGACCCCGCGTCCAGGGTTGCCGCCTCCGAGCTCGCGGCTCGCGAGATCACGGCCGCCGAGAGCGCGGACCCTGAGACCGCGGACCCCGAGGCCGTGGCCCCCGACGCCGCTGACCGCGAGGCCGCCCCGTCCGACGCCGGCACGCGCGTCCCGCGCTCCGCCGACCCCGTGCGGGGTTCCTCCGGACCCCCCTCCGGGCACTTCACCGTGCCGACCGCCGTGGCCGTCGTACCGACCGCGCAGCCGGTGCGGCGTCCGGTGGCCGAGGGCGGGTTCGACTTCTTCGGTACGCAGAAGTCGTCGGCGTCCGAGGCGCTGGAGGCCGTGCAGAACGAGGACCTCGCCGACGTCGTCGGCCAGGAGGCGCTCGCGCTGCACAAGGCCGAGTCCGAGGCGGAGTTCAAGCCGGCGGACGAGGAGGCGCGCGGGGTCGGCCAGGTGATCGACCTGACCGCGCACGACGAGACCGAGCAGATCGACGTCGAGGGACTGCGCAGCGCCGTCTCGTGACCGGCCACCGGGCCTGCCCCACCGTCTCCGTACGGCGGGGCAGGCCCTTCGCCATGAGTGGGGTCTCCTGCCACGGCGGGGCAAGTCCCTTCGTCGGGTGCGCGTCTCCTGCCACGGCAGGGGCACGCCCTTCGTCATGTGCGGGGACTCTCGCTGCCGCGGGGAGGCCCTTCGTCAGGTGCGCGGTCTCCCGCTGCGGCGGGGGACCTTCGTCATGTGCGGGGCCTCGTACGCCGGGCCCCGTACGCCGCCCTGGACAGGCCCTACGCCATCCACCGGTCGGGCCGCGCGTCCCGGCGGCCGGTCCGTGACCGTTCCGCCTGGCCCCGCAGCAGCTCCGCGGCCTCCCCTGCGTCCCGCAGACGCGCCGTCACCGTCTTGTCGGCGCCGGTGTCCACGTGGACGTCCGCGAGGCGCCACAGCCGCTGCCAGGGCCCCTGGGCGAGCCGTACGCTCTGCACCTTGGCGTGCGGTACGAGCGCCACGCTCCGGCGCAGCAGCCCGTGCCGCGCGGCGAACACCGTGTCCGTGACGGCGATGCCGTAACCCCGCCACCAGAGCGGGACGCAGCGTCCGGCGCGGCGCGGGGGCCGGGACAGCGAGGCCGTCGCCGGGACGGTCGCCCCGGGCAGCACGCGCGTGACGACGGCTTCCGCCACCGCGCGCGGGGCCACCGGCACGAGCACGGAGTTGGCCGAGCCGGCCACGTCCAGCTCGACCCGCACCCAGTCGCGCCGCCGCCACAGCAGCGGCTCGACGATCCGCACGGTCTGCACCCGCCCGGGAGGCACCGTCTCGTGCGTGCGGTCCAGCAGGCCGTGGTCGATCCGCAGCCCGTCCGGCGACTCGCCCACCGTCCAGTCGTACTCGCGTACGAACCGCCCCGCGCTGCTCGCCCCCGCCGCGCCGAGCAGCGGCAGGCCGGTCGCGAGGACCGTCCACACGCTGTGGGTGGCCAGCCACAGCACCGGCGGCACGACGAGCGCGGCGGCGAGCGTGCCCCAGGTGGCGCCGGTCAGCACCAGCGCGACCGCCAGCGAACGCGCCGGCACGCGCAGAAGTTCACGCGCCGGCGCCTCGCCGACCTCGCGCGCGGTCTCGGGTGCGAAGCCGGCCGCGCGCGCGAGCAGCTCCGCGCGCAGCGCGCGTGCCTCGGCCTCGCCGAGGAAGGCGAGCTCGTCCTTCTTGTCGGCGCCGACGACATCGAGCCGCAGTTTCGCGACGCCCGCGATCCGCGCGAGCAGCGGCTGGGTGACGTCGACCGCCTGGATGCGCTCCAGCCGGATGTGCGCGGCGCGCCGGAACACCAGGCCGGTCCGTATGCGCAGTTCCGTGTCGGTGACCGCGAAGTGCGTGAACCACCAGGACAGGAACCCGTACAGGGCGGCCGCCGGGACGAGCACGGCGAGCGCGACCAGCAGGGTCGTCGTGGTCAGCCGCGTCAGCTGCTCCTGCGTCTGGTTCGGATCGTGCGCGGCCCAGCCGACGAGCACCGCGACGGGCGCCCACGCCCGCCTGAACGGCGTGACGGGGTGCAGCCGGCGCTCGGTGGCGGCCCGCTCCGGGAGCGCGCCGGCTACGCCGTCGTCGACGCCCGGCGCCGTCACAGCCCCGCCGATCGGGCCTCGCCGAGTGCGGTGAGCCGGTCCCGCAGCCGTTCCGCCTCGGCCGGATCCAGACCCGGGATCGTCGCGTCGGTCGCGGCGGCCGCGGTGTGCAACTGGACGCTGGCCAGCCCGAAGTACCGCTCGACGGGACCGGAGGTCACCTCCACGAGCTGCATCCGCCCGTACGGCACGACCGTCTCCTCCCGCCACAGCACGCCCCGGCTGATCAGCAGGTCGTCGGCGCGCTCCGCGTACCGCCAGGAGCGCCAGTTGCGGCCCAGCATGACCCAGCCCCAGCCGATCCCCGCCAGCGGCAGCAGCGCGAGCGCGGCCCACGCCGGGCCGACGAGCAGGCCGAGCAGCACGGCCACACCGGCCGCCCCCAGCCCCAGCCACACCACCAGCAACAGCCGCCGCATCCGCAGCAGCCCCGGAGGCAGCCCGATCCACCCGGGTCCGGCCCCCGTCGCCTCCACGCCTGCCGTGCTCCCCGTTTCCATACGGCCAGCGTACGTAGGAGAGACTGGGTCCATGACTCCTACGACGGAGACCACGGTCGGGATCGGCGGCGCAGCGGAGAGCACCGACATGGTGCTCAACATCGGCCCCCAGCACCCTTCCACGCACGGCGTGCTGCGGCTGCGGCTGGTGCTGGACGGCGAGCGCATCACGCACGCGGAGCCGGTGATCGGCTACATGCACCGCGGCGCGGAGAAGCTGTTCGAGGCGCGCGACTACCGGCAGATCATCATGCTGGCCAACCGCCACGACTGGCTCTCGGCCTTCTCGAACGAGCTGGGCGTGGTCCTCGCCGTGGAGCGCATGCTCGGCATGGAGGTCCCCCCGCGCGCGGTGTGGACGCGCACGCTCCTCGCGGAGCTGAACCGGGTCCTCAACCACTTGATGTTCCTGGGCTCGTACCCGCTGGAGCTGGGCGGCATCACGCCCGTGTTCTACGCCTTCCGTGAGCGCGAGGTGCTCCAGAACGTCATGGAGGAGGTCTCCGGCGGGCGCATGCACTACATGTTCAACCGCGTCGGCGGCCTGAAGGAGGACCTGCCGGCCGGATGGGCCTCCCGCGCGCGGGGTGCCGTCGCCGCCGTGCGCTCCCGCATGGACGTCTTCGACGACCTCGTGCTCGGCAACGAGATCTTCCGGGGCCGCACCCGCGACGTGGGCACCCTCACGCCCCGGGCCGTGCACGCCTACGGCGTGAGCGGGCCGATCGCGCGCGCCTCGGGCGTCGACTTCGACCTGCGCCGCGACGAGCCCTACCTCGCGTACGGCGAGCTCCAGGACACCCTGAAGGTGGTGACCCGGACCGAGGGCGACTGCCTCGCCCGCTTCGAGTGCCTCCTGGATCAGGCGCACAACGCCCTCGACCTCGCGGACGCCTGTCTGGACCGGCTCGCCGACCTCCCGCCCGGCCCGGTCAACCAGCGGCTGCCGAAGGTCCTCAAGGCGCCCGAGGGGCACACGTACGCGTGGACCGAGAACCCCCTCGGCATCAACGGCTACTACCTCGTCAGCAAGGGCGAGAAGACGCCGTACCGGCTGAAGCTGCGCTCGGCGTCGTACAACAACATCCAGGCGCTGACCGAACTGCTGCCGGGCACGCTGGTCGCGGACATGGTGGCGATCCTCGGGTCGATGTTCTTCGTGGTCGGGGACATCGACAAGTAGGGGCGGTCGGTCAGCCGGGCGGGTCCGGAACGCCGGCCGACTGCCCGGGGAGCGCGTCGGGAACGCCATCTGACCGCCCGAGGAGTGGGTCCGCGATTCCCACCGGCTGGAGCAGCCACACGAAGTCGCCCAGCCCGCCCGGCGCGGTGAGTTCGGCGGCCTCTCCGGCGCTCGCGAGGGCGCGGACGTACGCGGAGGGGTTGGTGGAGGCGAGCGCGAGCGGGGGGCGTGCGCCGGTGAGGTCGAGGGCGCGCAGTGCGGCGCGCTGGTCGAGCAGGCGCGCACCGGGGGGCGTGTGCGCCGACGTGTCCGCCCCCGCGGCGCTCCCCGAGCCCGTTTCCACCGCCGCTCCCGCTCCCGCTTCCGCCCCCGCGGTGGCCCTCGCGTCCGCCACCGCGCCGACCCCGGCGTCCGCGCACGCGTCCAGCGCCACATGCGCCGTGATGTCGCACGAACCGTCCGGCACGGGCGCCGTCTCGCGCCCCTCGCGGAAGCCGGTGAGCGTTCCGAAGGGAGGGCGCGCGTCCCTCGTGTGCGCGTAGTCCACCGCCACCGCGAGCCCGCGCGCGACACCGGAGACGGCCGACGCCCAGGCGGTGTCCCGGGGGAGCCCGATCTCCGCCCGCAGACCCTCCTCGCCCGGCAGCGGCCACCACCGCGCGAGCCACTCCGCCTCCGCGCCGGACACCGGCTCCCCGAGCCGCTCCACGCCGTCGTCCCGGACGAGCACCAGCCGCGTCACGCCCGCCGAGTCGACCTCGGCGACCTCGACGGGCACGTTGTCCAGCCACTCGTTGGCGAACAGCAACCCGGTGACCTGCGGGGGAGGCTCGGGAAGCCACGTGATCCGCGGTGCGAGACCCTCCGGGCGGGCGGCGACCTCGACGGCGTACGCGCGTGTGCGGGCGGCCACGTCGGCGGGGAGCGCGGCGAGCACCCCGGTGACCAGTTCGCCGCGTCCGGCGGCCATGTCGACGAAGTCGAGCGACGCGGGCCGGCCGAGCGCCTCGTCGACCCTGCACAGCAGCCGGGCCACGGCCTCGGCGAACAGCGGCGACGCGTGCACGGAGGTGCGGAAGTGCCCGGCCGGACCCTCGGGGCGCAGGTAGAAGCCGTCCGGTCCGTACAGGGCGGCCCGCGTCGCCGCACGCCAGCCGCGCCACTCGCCGTGATCCGTCACGTTCGCCACCACCTGGCCAGACTATGCGCACAACTGATCACGGCCTCCACCTTGCGGAGTATGCGCGCCGGCCCCGGATCGGCCCTCCGGTTGACCCCTGCACGCATCCCGCTTCCCTACGCTGGGTTACGTGCAGCGCCTCTATGACTTCCTCCGCAGGCACCCGACCGGGGTGGACGCCTTCTGGGCGGTCGCCCTGTTCGGGATCACGCTCATGGCGGAGGCGACACGCCAGGAGGCCACGGGCACGGACTCCCCGGCACTGGTCGTCCCGATCGTGCTCCTGTTGTGCCTGGTGATCGCGCTGCGCCGGCGCATGCCCGAGAAGATGCTGCTGCTGGCCGGCGCGCTCGGGCTGGCCCAGCTCGTCCTGAACGTTCCGACGACGGCCGCCGACTTCGCCTTCATGGTGATCGTGTACACGGTCGCCGCGACCGGCGCCCGCTGGGCCTCCCGGCTCGCCCTGGGCATGGGCCTGAGCGCCGCGTCCCTGGCACAGCTGCGCTGGCCGGAGAGGGAATCGAGCGTCGCCGAATATGTCGCGATCATCGTCTTCCAGACGGTGCCGTTCGCCCTCGCCTGGGTGCTCGGCGACTCCATACGCACCCGGCGCGCCTACTTCGCGCAGCTGGAGGAGCGCGCGGCGCGCCTGGAGAGGGAGCGCGAGGCGCAGGCGAAGGTCGCGGTCGCCGCCGAGCGCGCCCGGATCGCGCGCGAACTGCACGACGTCGTGGCGCACAACGTGTCGGTGATGGTGGTGCAGGCCGACGGCGCCGCCTACGTCCTCGACGCCGCACCCGACCAGGCCAGGAAGGCACTGGAGACGATCTCCTCCACCGGCCGCCAGGCCCTCGCCGAGATGCGCCGCCTGCTGGGCGTGCTGCGCACCGGCGAGCACCAGGAGGGCGGCGAGTACGTGCCGCAGCCGGACGTCGAGCAGATCGAGGACCTCGTCGAGCAGTGCCGCGGCTCGGGGCTGCCCGTGGACTTCAAGATCGAGGGCACCCCGCGACCGCTGCCCAGCGGCGTCGAACTCACCGCGTACCGCATCGTGCAGGAGGCGCTGACCAACACGCGTAAGCACGGCGGACCGAACGCGGGCGCCAGCGTGCGCCTGGTCTACTTCGACGACGGACTCGGCCTGCTCGTCGAGGACGACGGCAAGGGCGCCCCGCACGAGCTGTACGAGGAGGGCGGCGCCGACGGCCAGGGGCACGGCCTGATCGGGATGCGCGAGCGGGTCGGCATGGTCGGCGGCACCCTGGACGCGGGCCCGCGCCCGGGCGGAGGATTCCGGATCAGCGCCCTGCTCCCGCTCAAACCGGCGCATTGACGCCGACGCACGCCCCCTGTTGACACCTGTCACGCCCCCGGCCGACAACGGCACGAACGGTCCGGAACGGCACAAAAGAGAGCCGGCGACGGCACCCAAGAGAGATGGAAGAGGACTCGATGACGATCCGCGTGATGCTCGTCGACGACCAGGTGCTGCTGCGCACCGGGTTCCGGATGGTGCTCGCCGCCCAGCCGGACATGGAGGTCGTGGCGGAGGCGGGCGACGGTGTCGAGGCCCTCCAGGTGGTGCGTTCCACGGCGGTCGACGTGGTGCTGATGGACGTGCGCATGCCGAAGCTGGACGGCGTGGAGGCCACCCGGCGCATCTGCGCGGAGGCCGACCCGCCCAAGGTGCTGATCCTGACCACCTTCGACCTCGACGAGTACGCCTTCTCCGCGCTGAAGGCCGGCGCCTCCGGATTCATGCTCAAGGACGTGCCGCCCGGCGAGCTGCTCGCCGCGATCCGCTCCGTGCACAGCGGTGACGCGGTCGTCGCCCCCTCCACCACCCGCCGCCTTCTCGACCGGTTCGCCCCGATGCTGCCCAGCACGAGCAAGGAGCCGCGGCACAAGGAGCTGGAGCGGCTCACCGAGCGGGAGCGCGAGGTCATGGTGCTCGTCGCCCAGGGACTGTCCAACGGTGAGATCGCGGCCCGGCTGGTGCTCTCCGAGGCGACCGTCAAGACCCACGTGGGCCGCATCCTGACCAAGCTGGGCCTGCGGGACCGGGTGCAGGTGGTGGTCCTGGCGTACGAGACGGGCCTGGTGCGGGCCGGCGGTCACTGAACCGCGGGGGGCCGGTCGGGGCCGACGGCAGGCCCGGCGGCCACTTGAACCGCGGGGGCCTGACCAGGACCGTCGTCAGGCCCGCCGACGACTGAACCACGCGGACCCGATCAGGACCTCGTCAGACCGGCGGGTCGGCGCCCGCACCCCGGCAAGATCCACGAGACGCTCCCTGGCGGAGTGTCCCTTCGAGTCCCTAGCGGAGTATCCCTTCGAGGAAGTCGCTGCCCAGCCGGGCCACCACCGTCACGTCCAGCTGGTGCAGCACGTACCGCCCGCGTCGGCGCGTGGTGACCAGGCCGGCCTTCTTCAGGACGCCGAGGTGCCGGGATATCTCGGGTGCCGTCATGCCGTGCGCCTGGGCCAGCTCGGTCGTGGTGTAGGCGCTGCGGGCCAGAAGCCGGCAGATCCGCATCCGCACCGGGTGGGACAGGGCGGTCATCCGCAGCGTCAGCTGCTCGACGGAGGGCGGCGAGGCCAGCTCTGGCGAGCCGACCGGGTAGTGCAGCACCGGCTGCCAGCCGTACCGGTGAAGCACCATCAGGTGCGGCCAGCCGAGGCTCGTCGGTACGCACAGCAGGCCCCCGTCCGCGGTCGTGGTGCGGCCCTCGACGAGCTTGTCCACCGTGATCCGCCGGGTGTGCTCGTCCAGCGTCACGGCGGAGGAGACCGAGGCGAGCGCTTCCGCGAGTCCCTTGCGGTGCAGCAGCTCCGTCTTGTGGCGCGCGTCCGCGGCGAGCGGGTGACGGACCCGGGCCCAGACATCGGCGAAGAAGGCCTCGTCGCAGTCCTCCAGGAACCGCCTCAGCCAGGCACGCACGCGGGGCGGGTCGTCCAGCAGCCGCCGGGTGAAGCGCACCTGGCGGGGTCCGCGCGTGGCGGCCAGTTCGAGGGCGCGGCGGTGCAGGACCGGGTCGGAGAGGACGCCGGAGCCCGGCAGGTCGTACCCGGGCGCGCAGGTGAACTCCAAGGCTGAGTCGACGAACTGCTCGTCCGTCAGCTTGTCCAGCAGGTCCAGCTCCTCGGCGAGCGTGGCGCCCGGGAGCGTGCGTCCGCCGGGGACACCGGCGCAGGGCAGGAAGATGTCCGAGAACGTCGTCCGCCACAGGAAGTCGGCCTCGCACATCCGGTCCGCCAGACGCGGGTCCAGGCGCGCGGTGACGCTCGTGACCCAGCCCTGGAGCCCGGGGTGGTGCCCCGGCTCGGACAGCGCGTGCAGTGCCATGCCGAGCTCGGCCAGGGGTGAGGGCACGATCGCGACCCCCTCCGGCCGCAGTCCCGTGACGTCGATGCTCACGCTCATGCCCTCATGGTGCCCTCCGCCACCGACAACGCCGTCACCGATTGACGGCGGCCGTCAATCGGCACGGCGCGGCCCACCGGCCCGGCGCACGCCGGGGGCACCGGGGCGACCGCCAAGCCCTGCGGATCCCCGTTCCCCACCTCCCGAAGGGGCACCGGCCATGAGCACCACGCAGCAGTACGCCCTCGACGCCCACCGCGCCCGGCGGCACGGCGAGCCCACCCCGCCCGCGCCCGGCACGCACGACTGGCGGGTGACGCGCGCACTGCGCGACCACCACCGGTTCCGCGCCGTCCTCGCGGGCCGCCCGGCCCACGGGCGCGTACGGAGGGCCCTGAGCCGGCTGCCGCGTCCGCGGCCCCGCCCTACCCGCTGACCTCCTCCGCCACCTCGGCCACCCGGGCCACGAAGTCGGCGACCGCCGCCTTCACCTCGTCCGCCGCCCAGGCCAGGCCGTCGGCGCGCACGGTGACCTCGGTGACGCCGAGGCCCGGCCCGGCCCGGTCCCACGGCACGCCGAAGAGCAGCGTCCCCGTCTCCTCGGCCTGCCGCACCGCCGCCTCGGCGAGCACGTCCCCGTCGTACGGCAGCCAGACCTGGAACTCGTGGGTGTGCGGTTCCTCGGGGTGCACGCGCGCCCACGGCACCCCCGCCTCCGCGAAACCCTCACGCAGCGCGGCGGCCACCACGCGCGCGTGGGCGACGTACTCCGGCAGCCGGGGCAGCTCCCGGTCCAGTCCGACGAGCGCCGACAGCGCCGTCGGGAACTGCTGGAAGACCATGCCGCCGTACCGGTGCCGCCACACCGCGGCCTCCTCCACGAGCGTCCTCGGGCCGGCGAGGGCGGCGCCGCCGAAGCCGTCGAGGGACTTGTAGAACGACACGTACACGCTGTCGGCCAGGCCCGCGATCTCCTCCAGGGGACGGCCGAAGTGGACGGTGGACTCCCACAGGCGCGCGCCGTCGAAGTGCACCACCGCGTCGCGCTCGCGCGCCGCTTCCACCACCTCGACGAGCTCCTCCCAGGACGGCAGCAGGAAACCGGCGTCCCTGAGCGGGAGTTCCAGCATCAGCGCCCCGAAGGGCTCCTCGAAGTCGCGCACCTCGTCGGCCGTCGGCTGCCGGGGCTCACTGGTCAGACGCACCGGACGCAACCCGCTGACCGTGCTGAACGCGTTCCGTTCGTGCACCTCGGGGTGGGACAGCCCGTGCAGCGCGACGGTGGGGTTGCCGGTGCGGCCCGCCCAGCAGCGCAGGGCGACCTGCTGGGCCATCGTCCCCGTCGGGAAGAACGCGGCGGCCTCCGTGCCCAGCAACGCGGCGACGCGCCTCTCCAGGGCCTCCACGACCCGGCTGCCGTACAGGTCGCCGGGCTCGTCCAGGTCGTACACCCGTGGCGCCGCCTCCCACAGCAGGGCGAGCTGGTCGCGGAGCGTCCTGCGGAAGCCCGCGCGCGACAGGACGCGCCGTGCCGTCCCCTGGGCGGCCGCCCGCCGCTCCCGCAGCCGCTCCCGCGCCGACCGCGCGGCGCCCCGACCCGCGCCCTGCCCCGTGCCCTGCCTCATGCCCTGTTCCGCCGTCTCCGCCATACCTCGGATCATGCCGCGCCCCGATCCGGCCGAGCACCCGCAGGTCCCTCCCCGCCGCTGTTGGAAAACCCACAGCCTGTGGACAACCGGAGGCTCCGCGTACCGATCGCGTTAACATGACGAGAAATCGTCCGGTACCCGGAGCGGACTGGAACGGGAAGGCCGCCGTCGAGTGAGTACAAGCCAACAGCCAGACCCCAGGGACCGTCCCGCGCGGCTCACCGTCGGTGTCGTCGGCGCCGGCCGCGTGGGCCCCGCGCTCGCCGCGTCCCTCCAGCTCGCCGGACACCGTCCGGTCGCCGTCTCCGGCGTCTCCGAGGCCTCCCGGCGACGGGCCGCCCTGATGCTGCCCGACGTGCCGCTCGTCCCGCCCGCCGAGGTCCTCGAGCGCGCCGACCTGGTCCTGCTGACCGTGCCCGACGACACCCTTCCCGGACTCGTCGAGGGACTCGCCGAGACGGGCGCCGTACGGCCGGGACAACTGCTCGTGCACACCTCGGGGCGGTACGGCGCGCGCGTCCTCGACCCCGCCCTGCGCGCGGGCGCGCTGCCGCTGGCCCTGCACCCGGCGATGACCTTCACCGGCACGCCCGTGGACGTCCAGCGCCTGGCCGGCTGCTCGTTCGGCGTCACCGCGCCCGACGAGCTGCGGCTGGCCGCGGAGGCCCTCGTCATCGAGATGGGCGGCGAACCGGAGTGGATCGCCGAGGAGAGCCGGCCGCTCTACCACGCGGCCCTCGCCCTGGGCGCCAACCACCTGGTCACGCTGGTCGCGCAGTCCATGGAGCTGCTGCGTACGGCCGGCGTCGAGGCACCCGACCGGATGCTCGGCCCGCTGCTGGGCGCCGCCCTCGACAACGCGCTGCGCTCCGGCGACGCGGCGCTCACCGGCCCGGTCGCGCGCGGGGACGCCGGCACGGTCGCCGCGCACGTCGCCGAACTGCGCCGGCACGCCCCGCAGACCGTGGGCGGCTATCTGGCGATGGCCCGGGCGACCGCCGACCGCGCGCTCGCCCACGGACTGCTCAAGCCGGAGCTCGCCGAGGACCTCCTCGGGGTACTCGCCAACGGGACCAACGGCGCCGAGGGAGAAGCCGGATGACCACGACCCTGCTGCGCACCGCCGACGAACTGCACGCACGCGCGCGTGCCGGCCGCCGGGCCGTCGTGATGACGATGGGCGCCCTGCACGAGGGGCACGCCACCCTCGTCCGCACCGCCCGCGAGATCGCCGGGCCGGAGGGCGAGGTCGTCGTCACGGTCTTCGTCAACCCGCTGCAGTTCGGCGCGGGCGAGGACCTCGACCGCTATCCGCGCACCCTGGACGCCGACGTCAAGATCGCCGAACAGGCCGGCGCGGACGTGGTGTTCGCCCCGTCCGCCGACGAGGTGTACCCCGGCGGCGAGCCCCAGGTGCGCATCAGCGCGGGCCCCATGGGGGAGCGCCTGGAGGGCGCCTCGCGCCCCGGCCACTTCGACGGCATGCTCACCGTCGTCGCCAAGCTGCTGCACCTCACCCGGCCGGACGTGGCCCTGTACGGGCAGAAGGACGCCCAGCAGCTCGCCCTGATCCGCCGCATGGTGCGGGACCTGAACTTCGGCGTCGAGATCGTCGCCGTACCGACCGTGCGCGAGGACGACGGACTGGCCCTGTCCAGCCGCAACCGCTACCTCTCCCCGGCCGAGCGGCGCACCGCGCTCGCGCTCTCCCAGGCGCTGTTCGCGGGCCGCGACCGGCACGCCGCGCAGGAGGCGCTGCGGGCACGCGCGCGTGAGGTGCCCGCCACGCACGCGCGTGCCGAGGCGCTCAGCGCCATAGGCGAGTCCCGCGCGGCCGCCGACGCGCACGCCGTCGCCAAGGCCGTCCCCGGAGCCCCGGCGGCCGTCCGCGCCGCCGCCCGCCTCGTCCTCGACGAGGCCGCCCGGCTGAGCCCGCCGCTGGAGCTGGACTACCTCGCGCTCGTCGACCCGTCCGACTTCACCGAGATCGGGGACGACTTCAGCGGCGAGGCCGTCCTCGCCGTCGCCGCCCGGGTCGGGACCACCCGGCTGATCGACAACCTTCCCCTCACCTTCGGAGCCGCCTCGTGACCAGCACAGGCATACGACTGCACGCGCCCGCGCCCGGGTGGGCCATCGCCGCGGACGTCGTGGTCGTCGGCTCCGGAGTCGCCGGTCTGACCGCCGCCCTGCGCTGCGAGGCCGCCGGCCTGACGACGGTCGTCGTCACCAAGGCCCGCCTGGACGACGGCTCCACCCGCTGGGCGCAGGGCGGCATCGCCGCGGCCCTCGGCGAGGGCGACACCCCCGAACAGCACCTGGACGACACGCTGGTGGCGGGCGCGGGCCTGTGCGACGAGGAAGCGGTGCGGATCCTGGTCACCGAGGGCCCCGACGCCGTACGGCGCCTCATCGACACCGGCGCCCACTTCGACGAGTCCTCCGAGGGCGGCCTGGAACTCACCCGCGAGGGCGGCCACCACCGCCGCCGCATCGCGCACGCCGGCGGCGACGCGACCGGAGCGGAGATCTCCCGCGCGCTCGTCGAGGCGGTACGCGCGCGTGGCGTGCGCACGATCGAGAACGCACTCGTCCTGGACCTGCTCACCGACGTCGACGGCCGCACCGCGGGCGTGACGCTGCACGTCATGGGCGAGGGCCAGCACGACGGCGTGGGCGCCGTGCACGCCCCCGCGGTCGTCCTCGCGACCGGCGGCATGGGCCAGGTCTTCTCCGCGACCACCAACCCGTCCGTGTCCACGGGCGACGGTGTGGCCCTCGCCCTGCGCGCGGGGGCGGAGGTGAGCGACCTCGAGTTCGTCCAGTTCCACCCCACCGTGCTGTTCCTCGGCTCCGACGCGGAGGGCCAGCAGCCCCTCGTCTCCGAGGCGGTGCGCGGCGAGGGCGCCCACCTGGTCGACGCGGACGGCGTGCGCTTCATGCTCGGGCAGCACGAGCTGGCCGAGCTCGCGCCCCGGGACATCGTCGCCAAGGGCATCATGCGCCGCATGCAGGAGCAGGACACCGAGCACATGTTCCTCGACGCCCGCCACTTCGGCGCCGAGATGTGGGAGCACCGCTTCCCGACGATCCTGGCCGCCTGCCGCGCGAACGGCATCGACCCGGTCACCGAGCCCGTCCCGGTCGCCCCGGCCGCCCACTACGCCTCCGGAGGCGTACGCACCGACTCCCACGGCCGGACGACCGTCCCGGGCCTGTACGCGTGCGGCGAGGTCGCCTGCACCGGCGTGCACGGCGCGAACCGGCTCGCCTCCAACTCGCTCCTGGAAGGGCTCGTCTACGCCGAGCGCATCGCCGCCGACATCGCGGACAGCCGGGCGGCGGACGGCCTCCCCGCGCCCGTGCCCGCGCCGGTCGAGCAGCCCGACCGGCCCGCGCACCCGCTCCTCGGCGCCGAGGCCCGCTTCGCGATCCAGCGGATCATGACCGACGGCGCGGGCGTCCTGCGCTCCGCCGAGTCACTGGAGAAGGCCGCCGACCAGCTGCAGCGGCTGCACAGCGAGGCCCGCGACGCCCTCCACGAGAACGGCAAGACCGCCGAGCCGGGAGTCGACACCTGGGAGGCCACCAACCTGCTGTGCGTGGCCCGGGTCCTGGTCGCCGCCGCGCGACTGCGCGAGGAGACCCGCGGCTGCCACTGGCGCGAGGACCACGCCGAGCGCGACGACACCGACTGGCGCCGTCACATCGTCGTCCGGCTGAATCCGGACCGGACGCTCGCCGTACACACCACCGATACCGCAGACTTCCCCCCGACCCGGCAGCACCACCAGGAGCAGTGACAGAAGTGAGCACCCCCGAGGACCTTCCCCTCGTCCAGAGCGGCGGCTGCGGCGACGGCTGTGCCTGTGGCGCCGACGTCGGCATCGACGGCGACGAGGACTACCTGGAGTGCGGGCTCGACCCCGCCCTCGCCCAGCTCCTGGCCGACGCGGGCCTCGACCCGGTCGAGGTCGAGGACATCGCCAACGTCGCCATCCAGGAGGACCTGGACCACGGCGTGGACGTGACGACGGTCGCGACCATCCCCGAGGAGGCGGTCGCCACCGCCGACTTCACCGCGCGCGAGGCGGGCGTGGTGGCGGGCCTGCGCGTCGCCGAGGCGGTGATCTCCGTCGTCTGCTCGGACGAGTTCGAGGTCGAGCGGCACGTGGAGGACGGCGACCGCGTGGAACCCGGCCAGAAGCTGCTGTCGGTCACCACGCGCACGCGTGACCTGCTCACCGCCGAGCGCAGCGCCCTCAACCTGCTGTGCCGTCTGTCGGGCATCGCCACCGCCACGCGCGCGTGGGCGGACGCCCTGGAGGGCACCAAGGCACGCGTGCGTGACACCCGCAAGACCACGCCGGGCCTGCGCGCCCTGGAGAAGTTCGCCGTACGGTGCGGCGGCGGCGTCAACCACCGCATGTCCCTCTCGGACGCGGCCCTCGTCAAGGACAACCACGTGGTCGCCGCGGGCGGCGTCGCCCAGGCCTTCGAGGCCGTACGGGAGGCCTTCCCGGACGTGCCGATCGAGGTCGAGGTCGACACCCTGCACCAGCTGCGCGAGGTCCTGGAGGCCGGCGCCGACCTGATCCTCCTGGACAACTTCACGCCCGGCGAGTGCGCGGAGGCCGTCGGTCTCGTCGCCGGGCGCGCCCTGCTGGAGGCGTCCGGCCGGCTGACCCTGGACAACGCCAAGGCCTACGCCGACACGGGTGTCGACTTCCTGGCCGTGGGTGCCCTGACCCACTCCTCGCCGATCCTCGACATCGGCCTTGACCTGCGAGCGGCGGAGTAGGAGCGCGACCGGCCATGCTGCTGACGATCGACGTGGGGAACACGCACACGGTGCTCGGCCTGTTCGACGGTGAGGACATCGTCGAGCACTGGCGGATCTCGACGGACGCCCGCCGTACGGCCGACGAGCTCGCGGTCCTGCTGCAGGGCCTGATGGGCATGCACCCCCTGCTCGGGGTGGAGCTGGGCGACGGCATCGACGGCATCGCGATCTGCGCGACCGTGCCGTCCGTCCTGCACGAGCTGCGCGAGGTGACCCGCCGCTACTACGGCGACGTGCCCGCCGTACTCGTCGAACCCGGGGTGAAGACCGGCGTACCGATCCTCTTCGACAACCCCAAGGAGGTCGGCGCCGACCGCATCATCAACGCGGTCGCGGCGAACGAGCTCTACGGCGGTCCCGCGATCGTCGTCGACTTCGGCACGGCGACGACGTTCGACGCGATCAGCGCGCGCGGGGAGTATGTCGGCGGCGTCATCGCCCCCGGCATCGAGATCTCCGTGGAGGCCCTGGGCATCAAGGCCGCCCAACTGCGCAAGATCGAGGTGGCCCGCCCCCGCAGCGTCATCGGCAAGAACACGGTCGAGGCGATGCAGTCCGGCGTGGTCTACGGCTTCGCGGGCCAGGTCGACGGAGTCGTCGGCCGCATGGCCCGGGAGCTGGCGGACGACCCGGACGACGTGACCGTCATCGCCACGGGCGGCCTCGCCCCCATGGTCCTCGGCGAGTCCTCGGTGATCGACGAGCACGAGCCCTGGCTCACCCTGATCGGCCTGCGGCTGGTGTACGAGCGCAACGTGTCCCGCATGTGAGACGCGGCGGGCCCGCGCGCGTGCGGCGACGGGCCCGCGGGGCGGGGGCGGGCCGGGCGAGGGCGAGCGGGCCCGCGCTCGCGTCCGGCGACGGGACGGCGCATGCCTGCCCCGCCCCGTCACGGGCGCCGGGCAGCAGCGCGGGTCACGGTGCGGCGCGGGGCGTCGGGGGGAATCGGACGCGCCACACCTGTCCGTTATGTCGAACTTGTCTGATTAGCGCGTATCGTCGCCGCATGCCCACGCCATACGGATCCCGCGGCGGCATGGCGTTCGGTGCGGAGGAGCTGCGTGTGCTCCGCCGCGCCCTCGCCCTCGCCCTCCACCCCGGTCCCGCCTCGGCCGAGGACGTCCAGGACTGCCATCGCCTCGCCGAGTCCCTCGACGAGGCGATGCGCGAGGCGGCCCGGCTGCGGGCCTTCCTGGTGGCCGACCTCGCCCGGTACCGCGCCGCCCTCCCCGGGGCCACAGCCGGCTACCTCACCCTCCTGGAGGAGGTGCTGGGCGCCGGCTACCGGCCCGACCCCGACGACCTCGCCGCGCTGCGCGCCCTGCGCGGCAACAGGGCGGCCGCCGCCCTCCTCGCCCGCTGCCAGGTCCTCGCCGAACAGGACGTACGCGCCCGTCTGGCGCACCGAGCGACCCCCAGGGCCACTCCCGCGGCTCCTCTCGTGCCGGCGTCCCGTACGCGCCTCCTGGCCCTGCCGGGGGGCCTCTCCGCCACCGTGGAGGCACAGGCGGACGGTCGCGTCGCGGTCGATGTCCCCGCCACCGTCGCCGTGGCCGCCGACGGTCCCGAGGGCGAGCCGCAGAAGAAACCCGCCGAGAAGCCCGCCGCCCCCCGCCCCGCTCCCGGACCCGTCCCCGTGAAGCCCTCCGCACCCGAGCCGACGCGCCGGCCCGTCCCCACGCCGGGCGAGGTCTTCCCGCACGGCAAGCCGGCCCCGCCGCCCGCCGACCCGGGGCAGCAGCGGCTCGCGGTCTGCTGAGGCGCACCGCCACCCGCCTCCGGCGGACCGACCCCGCCCCGATGTCCCCTTCCTCCCTGGCTACCCTGGATCCATGGACTATGTCTCCGCGCTCGTGCCCCCGGTCGTCATGGCCGTGTTCTTCATTGGTGTGATCAGGGTGATCGTGAAGACCCAGGGCGGGGCCAACAAGGCCAAGGAGGACGCGGCCGTCGACGCCGCCCTGGCGCGCACGGACGGCGCCCGCCAGACCTCCGCGACCACCGACGCCTGATCCCCGGCGCTCACCTCAGGGCGTACGGCTCCCCAGCCAGGGAGTCGTACGCCCTTTTTGTCCGTGTTCGTCGAGAAAGTTCACGTCCGGCACGCGATTGGTGGGATCTCCCACTATTGTTCTGAGGTGTGCCTCGCCCATTGGGAGAACTCGAAGACGCGGTCATGACGCGGGTGTGGAAGTGGAACCGCCCGGTGACCGTTCGGGAAGTCCTGGAAGACCTTCAGCAGGAACGGTCCATCGCGTACACCACGGTGATGACCGTTTTGGACAATCTCCATCAGAAGGGCTGGGTGCGCCGTGAGGCGGAAGGCCGGGCCTATCGATATGAGGCGGTCTCCACCCGGGCCGCCTACGCCGCGGCCCTGATGAACGACGCCTGGGCGCAGAGCGACAACCCCGCCGCCGCTCTCGTCGCCTTCTTCGGCATGATGAGCGACGAACAGCGACTGGCCCTGCGGGACGCGGTCCGGATCGTCCAAGGTCCGGAAACAGCCGCACCCGCAGAACCGGGGAGTGCCGGGGAGAACCCCGGCTCGGCGACGGAGACCGGCGGGCGATAGCGTCCGCACATGTCAGCAGAGAGTCCCGAAGTCAGCGGTAAAGCCATCACCGTCCGGCGGGCCCGGACCAGCGATGTCCCGGCCGTGCGCCGTCTCCTTGACGCCTACGTCCGCGGGGGCATCCTGCTCGACAAAGCGACGGTGACGCTTTACGAGGACATCCAGGAGTTCTGGGTCGCCGAACGCGACGACAACGCCGAGGTGGTCGGCTGCGGCGCCCTGCACGTCATGTGGGAAGACCTGGCGGAAGTCCGCACTCTCGCGGTGAAGCCCGGCCTGAAGGGCGCCGGCGTGGGTCACCAGTTGTTGGAGAAGTTGCTGCAGACCGCGCGCTGGCTCGGCGTTCGCCGTGTTTTCTGCCTGACCTTCGAAGTGGACTTCTTCGGCAAGCACGGCTTCGTGGAGATCGGCGAGACGCCGGTTGACACCGATGTCTACGCGGAGCTGTTGCGTTCCTATGACGAGGGCGTCGCGGAGTTCCTCGGACTCGAACGCGTGAAACCGAACACCTTGGGCAACAGCCGGATGCTTCTGCATCTGTGATCGTCGCGTCCATTCCGGACCGACCCGCCTTGCCCGGTGCCCTATGTCCGAAACGCGCATGTTTCCGGGCGGAGGGCGGGTCACGGTCCTCTCCCGGGGGTTTGTGTTTTTGCAGCAAAAGCGGTTTGCTTTCCGACGTACTGCAGTACTGCATATAACAGGGGGCGGCGAAACGGCGGACGCCGCGGACCCCCGGTCCTCACGTTATCGATGAAAGGAAATCCGGTGGCACAGAAGGTTCAGGTCCTTCTTGTCGACGACCTCGACGGCGGCGAGGCGGACGAGACCGTGACGTTCGCGCTGGACGGCAAGACCTACGAGATCGATCTCACGACGGCCAATGCGGACAAGCTGCGCAGCCTTCTCGACCCCTATGTGAAGGGTGGTCGTCGTACCGGAGGCCGTGCCGCGGGCGGACGCGGAAAGGCGCGCGCCACTGCCGGCGGCAGCCAGGACACCGCGCAGATCCGCGCATGGGCGAAGGAGAACGGTTACGAGGTCAACGACCGTGGCCGCGTTCCCGCGTCCATTCGCGAGGCCTACGAGAAGGCCAACGCCTGAGCGCTCACGCGCCGCAGCCGGACACGGTGGCAGTGCGTCGCCAGCGTGTCCACCCAACGCACCAGATCGGGGGCGCCCCCACCGCCCCCCAACGCCGACACGGTCGGCAGTGAGGCCTCGACCTCGCACCCGGTCTCGGGGGGCCGCACCCACACGGCGGCCCCCTGCGCAGGCCAGGACGGCTCCAGGCCCGGCGGCAAGGGCGCCTCGATGACTCCGCCCGCCCCGGTCGCCGTCAGATCCAGCGGCAGTTCCCCCCACTCCAGCCACCGCAGGATCCCCGGCAGCTCCTCCGCGCTCCCCGCGGCCACCAGCAGCCGCATCCGGTCACCCCGAACGGCCACCGGAGAGCCCGGCGCCAGGCGCCGCAGCGCCGCGTGACCCGCCTCGGCCGGCACCTCCAGGACGTCGAAGCGCACACCCACCGACAGCCCCACCGGCTCCCCGGGCACCGTCGTCCACCCCAGTTCGTTCTCGTACCAGCCGCGGACTCGGTCGGCCGGGGCGGGCGGACGGGCCTCGGCAGCGGCCGGCCCGGCCGCGGGGAGCGGCTGGGAAGCGGCCACACCGGCCGGGTGGAGAGGCCGACGGGGAAGGGGGAGCGGGAGTGTCGGAGCGGCGGCCTGGGGGACGACCGGGGAAGCGACCGGAGGAACTGAGCCAACCATGCCAAGCGCAACCGTCCGGGCCGCCCGAGAGTTACGGTGCGTGTTCAGCCGAACGCGCGCCGTGCCGGAGAGGGGGGCGCGTGGGGGCGTCGGGGGGCGCAAGGTTGTTCGCCCATAGCGGAGGGAACCGGTGCGCGCGGCATGGAGTGTCAGTCCCAGCGGGTAAGACATCCCTAGTGGGAGGGGGCGACACGCAGGAAAGGCCGTCTCGCGTTCGCCATCGGCGTACTGATGGTGGGGGTAACTGCCTGGCCTGCGGGAACATCGTCTCGCACCATCGGGTTGGAGCAGATGTCGGCGTTCGGGGTCAGGAGGCCATCGACGGTGTCGGCAGTTGGAATGAGCGGTCCCCGCTTGCGGGACTAAGCTGCGGAAGGACAGGGAGGGGAAGTTCCCCCCACTGCCTGACCGCTCTGAGGAGCGATTAACGATGTTCGAGAGGTTCACCGACCGCGCGCGGCGGGTTGTCGTCCTGGCTCAGGAAGAAGCCCGGATGCTCAACCACAACTACATCGGCACCGAGCACATCCTCCTGGGCCTGATCCACGAGGGTGAGGGTGTCGCCGCCAAGGCCCTTGAGAGCCTCGGGATTTCGCTCGAGGCGGTCCGCCAGCAGGTGGAGGAGATCATCGGCCAGGGCCAGCAGGCTCCCTCGGGCCACATCCCCTTCACCCCCCGTGCCAAGAAGGTCCTGGAGCTGTCGCTCCGCGAGGCCCTTCAGCTGGGCCACAACTACATCGGCACGGAGCACATCCTGCTCGGCCTGATCCGTGAGGGCGAGGGCGTCGCCGCCCAGGTCCTGGTCAAGCTGGGCGCAGATCTGAACCGCGTGCGGCAGCAGGTGATCCAGCTGCTCTCCGGTTACCAGGGCAAGGAGACCGCCACCGCCGGCGGGCCTGCCGAGGGCACGCCCTCGACGTCCCTGGTCCTCGACCAGTTCGGCCGGAACCTCACCCAGGCCGCTCGTGAGTCCAAGCTCGACCCGGTCATCGGGCGCGAGAAGGAGATCGAGCGGGTCATGCAGGTGCTGTCCCGTCGCACCAAGAACAACCCGGTGCTGATCGGTGAGCCCGGCGTCGGCAAGACCGCCGTCGTCGAGGGCCTCGCCCAGGCCATCGTCAAGGGCGAGGTGCCCGAGACCCTCAAGGACAAGCACCTCTACACCCTGGACCTCGGCGCCCTGGTCGCCGGCTCCCGCTACCGCGGTGACTTCGAGGAGCGCCTGAAGAAGGTGCTCAAGGAGATCCGCACCCGCGGCGACATCATCCTGTTCATCGACGAGCTGCACACGCTGGTCGGTGCGGGTGCCGCCGAGGGCGCCATCGACGCCGCTTCGATCCTGAAGCCGATGCTGGCCCGCGGTGAGCTGCAGACCATCGGTGCGACCACGCTGGACGAGTACCGCAAGCACCTGGAGAAGGACGCGGCCCTGGAGCGCCGCTTCCAGCCCATCCAGGTCGCGGAGCCGTCCCTGCCGCACACCATCGAGATCCTCAAGGGCCTGCGCGACCGGTACGAGGCGCACCACCGCGTCTCCATCACCGACGAGGCGCTGGTCCAGGCCGCCACCCTGGCCGACCGGTACATCTCGGACCGCTTCCTGCCGGACAAGGCGATCGACCTGATCGACGAGGCCGGTTCCCGGATGCGCATCCGCCGGATGACCGCTCCGCCGGACCTGCGCGAGTTCGACGAGAAGATCGCCGGCGTCCGCCGGGACAAGGAGTCCGCGATCGACTCGCAGGACTTCGAGAAGGCCGCCTCCCTCCGCGACAAGGAGAAGCAGCTCCTGGCCGCCAAGGCCAAGCGGGAGAAGGAGTGGAAGGCCGGCGACATGGACGTCGTCGCCGAGGTCGACGGCGAGCTGATCGCCGAGGTCCTCGCCACGGCCACCGGCATCCCGGTCTTCAAGCTGACCGAGGAGGAGTCCAGCCGCCTGCTCCGCATGGAGGAGGAGCTGCACAAGCGGGTCATCGGCCAGAACGACGCCGTCAAGGCGCTGTCGAAGGCGATCCGCCGTACCCGTGCCGGTCTGAAGGACCCGAAGCGTCCGGGTGGTTCGTTCATCTTCGCCGGCCCGTCCGGTGTCGGTAAGACCGAGCTGTCCAAGGCGCTCGCCGAGTTCCTCTTCGGTGACGAGGACGCGCTGATCTCCCTCGACATGTCGGAGTTCAGCGAGAAGCACACGGTGTCGCGTCTCTTCGGTTCCCCGCCCGGATACGTGGGCTACGAGGAGGGCGGCCAGCTGACCGAGAAGGTCCGCCGCAAGCCGTTCTCCGTCGTCCTCTTCGACGAGGTCGAGAAGGCTCACCCGGACATCTTCAACTCGCTGCTGCAGATCCTGGAGGACGGTCGTCTGACCGACTCCCAGGGCCGGGTCGTGGACTTCAAGAACACGGTCATCATCATGACGACCAACCTCGGCACCCGGGACATCTCCAAGGGCTTCAACCTCGGCTTCGCCGCCGCGGGTGACACGAAGACCAACTACGAGCGCATGAAGAACAAGGTCTCGGACGAGCTCAAGCAGCACTTCCGGCCCGAGTTCCTCAACCGCGTCGACGACGTGGTCGTCTTCCCGCAGCTGACGCAGGCGGACATCCTGCGGATCGTCGACCTGATGATCGGCAAGGTGGACGAGCGCCTGAAGGACCGGGACATGGGCATCGAGCTGTCCCAGTCCGCCAAGGAGCTGCTGTCCCAGAAGGGTTACGACCCGGTGCTGGGTGCGCGTCCGCTGCGTCGCACCATCCAGCGCGAGATCGAGGACTCGCTCTCGGAGAAGATCCTCTTCGGCGAGCTGCGTCCCGGTCACATCGTGGTCGTGGACACCGAGGGCGAGGGCGACGCCAAGACCTTCACCTTCCGGGGTGAGGAGAAGTCGGCGCTGCCGGACGTCCCGCCGATCGAGCAGGCGGCCGGCGGTGCCGGGCCGAACCTGAGCAAGGACGCGTGACCCTCCGGGGGTTCGCCTGACGGAACCTCGAAGAAAGGGGCCGGTGCTTTCGAGCACCGGCCCCTTTCGTGTTGCTGACTACGACAACTGGCCGTCGTAGTCAGGCAGCTTGAAGGTCTTCTCGGCGTGGCCGCCGGACAGGTCGGTGGCGCTGTTCCCTATGTTCGCGATGATCGTGTAGCCCTTTTTCTCGATGTCGACGCGCTGGGCCGTCTTGTAGGCGGCGACGTCCTTGAAGAGGTCCAGGAAGCCGCGGACGTAGAGGCCCGAGACCTGGTAGCCGACGTGATCGAGGTTGTAGTCGGTGAACGAGGCGATGATGCCCGGGCGGGCGGTGACGAAGAACAGCGAGACGCCGTGGTCCTGGGCGTACTCGGCGACGTCGAGGACCGGCTGGTTGGCCGGCTGCGGGTAGCTGAAGCCGAAGTCGGTCTCGAGCGTGGTGTTGTCGATGTCGAGGACGACGGCCTGCTTCTCGCCCGGCTTGGTGGCGGCGATGCGCTGCTTCAGATAGGGCAGTGCCTGGTCCATCACGGCCTGGCAGTCCGCCTGCCAGGTGTCGTAGTCGACGTCTGCGGCGGCGGTGGAGGCGGCTGTGGCGACGGTGGAGGTGCCGGCGGAGGGGGCGGTGGCCGTCGCGGCCTGGGCGCCGGCCGGGACGGCCATCGCGGTGACGGCGGCCGTGGCCACGGCGGTTGTGCCGATGCGGCGCGTCCAGATGCCTCTGGTCATGTGGAGGGGTCCTCTCGCGTCCATGGCGCTGCGGGTGTCGTGGGCATGCTCATCGGTGGGGATGGCTTGAGGGGAACCAGCGGGTTACTGGACGGTAGCCGTGTCTGAGAGGCCCGTCACACCCTCGTGCAGGCGATCGTGACGGGGGTCACAACTCGCTTGGGGTGTACGGGAGTAGCCCCCGTCACACTCCGAAGCGCCTTGCGACGGACCGTCGGTGACATGCCGCACAGGCGATTTGTCCGTTACTAGGCGGAATAGTGGCAACGGCGATTCGGACAAAAGGTGCCAAAGCCTCGGATAACTCCGGTTGTGGCAGGGCCTCTACCGGCGCCGAGGTGGATTTGGGGCGATAAGGCGGACTGTCAAGAAGTGTGCATTTTTGACGGGAGATACTAGCTTCCGTCGTAGATCACACGTTTGGGGCTTTACGAGCCGGCGGGTTACCAAGGGATGGCCATCCGGCGGACGTCCTGCGTCGGGTGGTTTTCACTGCCCCCGGCCCCATGAGGTTTCGATGTTCCAGCGCGTCACGTCCCGTTCTTCCCGTACGTCCCAGCTCCGCACCCGCGTGGCCGTCGGGGCCGCCGCTCTCGGCGCCTCGGTCGTGCTGGGGAGCGGGGTGGCGTCCGCCGCCCAGCCCGCCGCCCAGCCCGTCGCCGCCCAGGCCGCCGCGAAGACGGCCGCGGCCACCTCCTGGGTCAAGCCGGTCGCCCACTACACCAAGTCCGCCAGCTACGCCCAGGCCGGCGGCATGTGGCAGTCCACCCACAGCGGCCAGGACTTCGCCGTCCCGAACGGCACCACGGTCGTCGCCGCGCACGGCGGCACCGTGGTCAAGGCCGGCGGCAACGGCGCCGGCGACGGCCCCGCCTACGGCAACGCCGTCGTCATCAAGCACGGCAACGGGATGTACTCCCAGTACGCCCACCTGTCGGAGGTCGACGTGCGGATCGGCCAGATCGTCAAGACCGGTCAGCGCATCGCCCTGTCCGGCAACACCGGCAACTCCAGCGGCCCGCACCTGCACTTCGAGATCCGTACGACGGCCAACTACGGCTCGGCCGTCGACCCGGTCAAGTTCCTGCGGGGCAAGGGCCTGACCATCTGACGGGGCTCCGCTCCCTGACGGGTCCCCGCTTCGGGGTGGTACGGCTCTCCCTCAGGAGTGCGGACCCCGGTGGGCCTGGGTGATCAGATCGACGGCGACCTCGAGGACGGCTTCACGCTTCTCCTCGGGGTCGCCGTCGAGGTCGTGCAGGAAGTGCATGCCGGCGTGCAGGGTGAAGAGGGCGCTGATGCAGCGCACCTGGTCGGTCAGGGGGGCGTCCGGGTCGATGATGATGTCGCGCAGGCCGCGCATGCGGTCCTTGAACGAGTCGCCGATCTGCAGCTCCCGTACCGTCGCCTGGTTCTCCTGCATGAAGCGGAAGAGCGGGGCGGCCCCGCTGAGTGCCTGGCTGTAGCGGTGGACGAGTTCCCGCTTGGTCTCCAGCGTGTGCGGCTGGTCCTTGCCCCACTCGATCAGGTCTTCGATCGGCTTCGTCAGGTCCGCGAAGATGCTGACGATGATCTCTTCCTTGGTCTTGAAGTGGTAGTACAGGGCCGCCTTCGTGACCTCCAGCCGCTCCGCGATCTCGCGCAGTGAGGTCTTCTCGTAGCCCTGCTCGGCGAAGAGTTCGAGCGCCACGTCCTGGATGCGCTGGCGGGTGTTCCCGCGGCGCTGCTGCTTGGTGCCGTCCATGGTGACGTCCATCCTCGTACTCCGCGGAGTCCCGCGGAAATCCCCTGCCGTTCGGTAAGAAAAACTTACCCGCCGCCCGGCCGGAACTTACTTGACGCCCGGCTAGTTGCCGGTCTACTTTCCCGAGTGTACTGAACTAGCCGGGCGGCAAGTAAGTGGCGGCCCTGGGGGAGTGGGAACGATGGCGGACACACGCACCGTTGAGACGGACACCGCAACACCGGACAAACAGCCGAAGAGCGTGCGGGTCGTGATGCTCGCGCTGATGATCACGATGATGCTCGCGATGCTCGACAACATGATCGTGGGCACGGCGATGCCGACGATCGTGGGCGAACTCGGAGGCCTGGAGCACCTGTCCTGGGTGGTGACCTCGTACACCCTCGCGACCGCCGCCTCCACCCCGATCTGGGGCAAGCTCGGCGACATGTACGGGCGCAAGGGCGCCTTCCTCAGCTCGATCGTGATCTTCCTGCTCGGGTCGGCGCTGAGCGGCATGGCCCAGGACATGGGCCAGCTGATCGCCTTCCGCGCCGTCCAGGGCCTGGGCGCCGGCGGTCTGATGGTCGGTGTCATGGCGATCATCGGCGACCTGGTTCCGCCGCGGGAACGCGGCAAGTACCAGGGCATGATGGCCGGCGTGATGGCCATCGCGATGATCGGCGGACCGCTGGTCGGCGGCACCATCACCGACCACTGGGGCTGGCGCTGGGCCTTCTACATCAACCTGCCGCTCGGCGTGGTGGCCCTGGGCCTCATCACCGCCGTACTGCACCTGCCGAAGAAGCGGTCCCAGGCGCGCGTCGACTATCTGGGCGCCGCGCTGCTGACCGTCGGCATCACCGCCATCGTGCTCGTCACCACCTGGGGCGGCACGGAGTACGCCTGGGGCTCCGCCCGGATCATGGAGCTGATCGGGATCGGTGTCGCCGCGCTGGTCGGGTTCGTGTTCTGGCAGACCAGGGCCGCCGAGCCGATCGTCCCGCTGCACATCTTCCGCAGCCGCAACTTCACGCTGATGTCCCTCATCGGCTTCATCACCGGCTTCGTGATGTTCGGCGCGACCCTCTTCCTGCCGCTGTACCAGCAGTCCGTGCAGGGCGCATCCGCGACCAACTCCGGGCTGCTGCTCCTGCCGATGCTCGGCGCGATGCTCGTGACCTCGATGGTCGCGGGCCGGATCACGACCAGCAGCGGCCGTTACAAGATCTTCCCGATCGTCGGCGGCGTGCTGTTGATCATCGGGCTCTACCTGCTGTCCACGATGGACACCGGGACCTCCCGGCTCACCTCCGGTGTCTTCATGGCCGTCGTCGGCCTCGGTATGGGCTGCCTGATGCAGATCACCATGCTGGTCGCGCAGAACAGCGTGGAGATGAAGGACATGGGTGTCGCCTCCTCGTCGTCCACCCTCTTCCGTACGCTCGGCTCCTCCTTCGGTGTCGCGATCATGGGCGCGCTGTTCAACAGCCGGGTCGAGGACGTCATGGCCGAGCGGGCCGGCGCACTGGGCGCGAAGGTCACCGAGCAGTCCGCACAACTGGACGCGGCCGGCCTCGCCCAGCTTCCGGCGCCGACGCGGGAGGCGTACCAGTACGCGGTGTCCGACGGCACCCACGCGGCGTTCGTCCTCGGGGCCGCGGTGGCTGTGATCGCTCTGGTGGCGGCCTTCTTCGTCAAGGAGGTCCCGCTGCGGGGAGCGGGCCCGAAGCAGGAGGGGCCGACGGACGAGACCCCCGCAGCCAAGGCGCCTGCGGTGGAACCCGTCTGACCCGCTCCCGCACCACGTCGTCCACGAGGCCCCCGGCGGATGTCCGCCCCGGGGGCCTCTCCCGTGAGGGGAAGGTGCCGGGAGGGGAACTGCCGGGAGGGGCGTGGTGGACGGGGCCTGCCGGGAGGGCGGTGCCGCCGGCCCGCTGCCGTACGGGACCGATCCCTGCGGCTCGGTCCGGCCGACGGCGCGGGGCTTGTCGGTGGCCCGTGTCACCATCGGCCCATGGACAAGACGCGGCAGTTGCGACTGGCCAAGGACGCCATGGATCGCGACTGGTCCGACCCGGAGCTCGACCTGGACGCCGTGGCCGCCCACGCCGGCTACTCCCGCTATCACTTCGTCCGCGCCTTCAAGGACGCGTACGGCGAGACACCCGGCCAGTACCTGACCCACCGCCGTATCGAACGCGCCGAGGAGATGCTCCGCAGCGCCGGCCTGTCGGTGACGGAGATCTGCCACCTCGTCGGCTTCAGCAGCCTCGGCACCTTCTCCGCCCGGTTCAAGACCCGTACCGGGTTCACGCCCAGTGAGTACCGGGCCCGGCACGTCGGCCGTGGGGCCGCGCTCATCCCCGGGTGCTACGCCATGCTGTGGGCGGGAGGTTTCCCCAGCGCAACTTCGAAGAAGCGGCCCGAGTCCGGCTCCGCCTACGGTGACGAAGAGGAACCGACCCGATCCGACTCCGACGGGAGCGCAGAGCCATGATCAAGGGCTTGGGCATCACCACCGTGTGGACCTTCGACCAGCAGCGCACCAAGGCCTTCTTCACCGAGAAGCTCGACTTCGAGGTGCGTACCGAACTCGCCATGGGCGACATGCGCTGGGTCACCGTGGGCGCCAAGGACCAGCCGGACGTCGAGCTGGCCCTGATGAGCCTGGACGGCCCGGGTCTCGACGCCGAGTCCTCCGAGGCGCTGAAGAAGCTGGTCGGCAAGGGAGTCATCGGCGCCGGCGCCTTCCGCACGGACGACTGCCGCGGGGACTACGAGACCTTCAGGGCACGCGGCGTGGAGTTCATCCAGGAGCCGCAGGAGCGCCCCTACGGCATCGAGGCGATCTTCCGCGACGACAACGGCAACTGGTACTCGCTGACCGAGCGCAGCGAGGAGCTCGACTTCTCGAAGGACTTCGGCTGAACGAGTCCCGTGCGCGGCGAGGCGGGACCGCCCGGCAGGGGAGCACTGGACGGGGCGGGGCGCAGGTGGGCGGCGCTTGTCGAGCAGTCCCCCTCGCCCGCCGGTGCTGCCCGGGCCGGCCTCACCCGTCCGAGCCGCCCCCGCCCGTCAAGGCAGCATCGGATAACTCCCCGTGTTCGTCGGCGCGTGTTCCGGCAGCCACAGGACGGCGACGGCGCCCTCCGCGGCTATGTGCTCGGGCGCCCCGGCCGGCCGGACGTTGCGGAAGGTCAGGCGGGCGCCCAGGACGCGGGCCTGGCCCGCGGCGATGGTCAGGCCGAGCCCGTGGCCGTGGCCGGCGCGGTCGCGGCTACCGGTGCGGAAGCGGCTCGGGCCCTCGGCGAGCAGGTCCGCGGGGAAGCCGGGGCCGTGGTCGCGGACGCGGATGACCCGGCCCTCGACGGTGACCTGGACCGGCGGTTTGCCGTGCCGGGCCGCGTTGGCGAGCAGGTTGAACAGCACCCGCTCCAGGCGACGGGGATCGGTGGTCACCATCGACTCGTGCACCACGCGGACCTCGATCTCCGGGTCCTTGGCCGCGACGCGCCGGGTGACGAACTCACCCAGCAGGACGTCCTGCAACTCGGCGCGCTCCGAGGCCCCGTCGAGGCGGGCCACCTCCAGGACGTCCTCGACGAGGGTGCGCATGGCCTGGGCCCGGTCCAGGACCAGCTCCGTGGGCCGGCCGGGCGGCAGCAGCTCGGCGGCCGTGAGCAGGCCCGTCACGGGCGTGCGCAGCTCGTGCGCGATGTCGGCGGTGACCCTGCGCTCGGCCTCCAGCCGCTGCTGCAAGGCGTCCGCCATGGCGTCGACCGCGCTCGCCAGGTCGTCGGTCTCGTCCCGGACGACCCCGCCGATGGCGTCCCGTACGCGGACGTCCGTCTCGCCCTTGGCGACCTGGTTGGCGGCGGCCGCCGCCTTGCGCAGCCGGCGGGACAGCTGCCCGCCGATGAGCACGCCGAGAGCGCTGCCGCCGAGGACCACCGCGATGGACCCGATCACCAGGGCCTGGTCGAGGTCGTAGAGGATGTCGGTGCTGCGGTCGGTGAATCCGGTGTGCAGGGAGAGCACATGGCCGTCCCTGACCGGTACGGCCGCCCAGATCTCCGGCGCGCCGCCCGCGCGGTCGGAGACGAAGGTCGCCCGGCGGCCCTCCTGGACCTTCTGCCGCAGCTCCGACGGCAGATCCGGGTCGTCGATCTCGATGCTGGGGAAGAGGCGCCCGGACACCTCGTAGGTGCGCTGGGCGATCCGGACGCGCTCGTCCGCGAGGTCGCGCGCGTTGTCCAGCATGGACACCCGGGCCGCGTTGTGCACGACGAGGCTGAGCGCGATGGCCACCAGCGCGCCGACCAGCGCGATGGCAGCGCTGAGCTTCCACCGCAGGCCGGAGCGGATGCCCGCGCGCTCCAGGCGGGCGGGAACCAGGTGCCGCAACATCCCCCGCATACCCCTGCCCCGCTCAGGCCTTCAGCTTGTAGCCGAAGCCACGGACCGTCTCGATGCGGTCCTGGCCGATCTTGGTCCGCAGCCGCTGCACATGGACGTCGACGACGCGGGTGTCTCCGCCCCAGCCGTAGTCCCAGACGCGCTCCAGCAGCTTGTCCCGCGACAGGACCGTGCCCGGAGCCGAGGAGAACTCCAGCAGCAGGCGCATCTCGGTCGGGGTGAGGGCCACGGGCTGTCGGGCCCGGCGCACCTCCATGCCCTCGGTGTCGATCTCCAGGTCGCCGAAGGTCAGCACACCGCCCGCGGGGGAGGCGCCCGGTTCGGCTCGGTCGCCGCCGCCCGCGTGGCCGAAGCGGCGCAGGACGGCGCGGATGCGGGCGACGAGGACGGCACCGTCGAACGGCTTCGTCACGTAGTCGTCGGCGCCGGCCTCCAGGCCGAGGACGACGTCGATGGAGTCGGCGCGCGCGGAAAGCATGATCACCGGCACGGTGGACTCGTCACGGATGCGCCGGCACAGGCTCACGCCGTCCAGGCCGGGCACCATGACGTCCAGCAGCGCGATGTCGGGGCGGTCGGCCCGGAACGCCTCCAGGCCGGACAGGCCGTCGGGCATCGAGGTGACCACGAAGCCGTCCCGCTCCAGGGCGAGCTGGGTGGCCTCGCGGATGACATCGTCGTCCTCGACGAACAGGACGTGGGTCTGATCTGCCATCCCGGTGCTCTCAGTCCTCGTGGGTGTCGGTCGTACGGTCTTGGTGGGGTGGGCGGGGTTTCGGTGGTGCGGTGCGGGTCTCGGTGTGGCGGTACGGGTACTGGTGTAGCGGTACGGGCTCTCGGTGCCGTACGGGGGGTCGGCCTGTGACGTGCCGAGCGCAGGGTGTCTGCCGGTCGGTGTCGTCGATGTCGTCGATGTCGGGCGGTGGCGGGCGGGCAGCCGGTCGGTCGGCGGTCGGTCGGCGGTCCGTCCCTTGGTGGGACGCCCGGAGCGCGTGGTGCGTTCACTCGTTCATCGGTCCGGACGGTCCGATCGGTTCACGCGACGGGAGATTTTCTCTCGCGTCCTTTCCCGGACCGGCCGTCGGTCAGCCGCTGTCGGGCACCGGCGACGCGTCCCCGCCGACGACGCTGTAGTCGTTGTGCCAGCTGTACTCCTTGACGAAGTGGTCCGTGGCCCAGCTGTACGTGATCACGTTCTCGCCGGACGGGCTGGAGACCGGGTCGCCCTTCTCGTACACCTGCTGGGTGACCACCAGGTCGCCGCGGTCCATCTCCGCGTAGACCGGGGGCTCCTCGGCCTTGAACACGTTCCGGTAGCGGCCGTCCGTCTCCCGGTACACGTACGAGCCGACGCCGACCATGTCACCGCAGGTCAGCACGTTCACGATGATGTCGCTGTCGGAGCCGCCGGTGAGGTCGCCGTAGGACACGTCGACCGGGTACTCGTCTCCCACGCACGGCTTCAGCTCGCGTTTGACCTCCTCGGATACCGCGGGGTCGGCCTTGACGAGCCGGACCGCGTCGCGGCGGTCGGGGGTGCTGGAGGGGGCGGCCGAGGGCGAGGCCGTGGCGGCACCGGCGGCCGCGTCGGCGTGGGCCGGCCCCTCGTCCCGGGCGCCGGTACCGCCGGTGGTGCAGGCGGAGACGAAAAGGGCGAGGGCGGCGAGCACGGCCGCCGCCGTGATCGCCGCCTGGAGGGTGCCTCGGGCCGGTGTGGGCCCGGCCTCGGTCAGGCCGCCGCGCAACGCTCCCGCTCCTCACGCTCCAGCGCGCGTGCGTCCAGATCGCGGGCTTCCAGCTCCTCGCGGAGCCGGGCGAGCGCCCGGTGCAGCGTGCTCTTGACCGTACCGGCCGACATGCCGAGGGCGGCGGCCGTCTCCTCCGTGGACATCTGCTCCCAGTGTCGCAGCACGACGACACTGCGCTGCTTCGGAGCGAGCACCTTCATCGCGTCCATCAGGAGGGCACGGTCGGCGTGCTGCTCGGTGGAGTCGTCCACGCAGGCGTCCGGGAGCTGCTCGGTGGGCACTTCCTCGAGTTTGCGGGCGCGCCACCACTCAGTCCGCGTGTTGATCATGACCCGGCGCAGGTAGGCGTCGGCCAGCCGCTTGTCCGCGATGCCCTCCCAGCGGCCGTACGTCCGCGCCAGCGCCGTCTGGAGCAGGTCCTGCGCGTCGACCGGGTCCGGCACCAGGCGGCGGGCACTGCGCAGCAGCGCGTCCTGCCGGGTGCGGACGTACTCCTCGAACTCGAGCACCTCGCCCTGCGCCATGATCAACCGCCTCCGTGTCCCCGTACCGGCCGGCTCGCGCCGCCGGTTTCCTGCTTCTGGTCTGTGGCCCTCGTGCCCTTGCCGGGGCACGCAGACGAAGCTACGGAGGGGTTGTCACGGCACTGTCCGAGGCAGCCTGCGGCTAGCGCTCAGCTGTCCGTCGGTTGTGTAACGGAAGGAGGTTCGGGGTATGGAAGCGAGCCGTATGGTGCGGGTATGGGGTGTTGTGTCCGGCAGGGGAGTGTGACGGAAGTCGGGCGTGGGCCGTGAGGAGGGGGCACGTCTGTGAAGTGACGGTGTGTCAGGTCAGCGGCAGACGGTACAGACCACCGGGCAGCGGCTCCACCAGGCCGTCCGCGACGAGACCGTCCAGGGCACGCGCGCGCTGGACCGGCTCGTGCCACACCCGGTCGAGGACCGCCTGCGACACGGGCGCGTGCGCGTCCCTCAGTACGGCGAGCAGCTTGCCGCGCACCTGCCGGTCGGTACCGGCGTACGTCTGGCCCCGGCGCGGCGGGCCGTCGTGCTCCGGCTTGCCCGCGAGCCGCCAGGCGCACTGCGCGGCGATCGGGCAGCGGTGACAGGTCTCGTTCTTGGCCGTGCACACGAGCGCGCCCAGCTCCATGGACGCGGCGGCCCACCGGGCGGCGGTCCTCTCGTCCTCGGGCAGCAGGGCGCGGGCCAGCCTGCGCTCGGCGGCCGTGGTGGCGTTCGGCGGGTACTGCACGCCGGTCACCGCGCGCGCGAAGACCCGGCGCACGTTGGTGTCCAGGACGGCGTGCCGCTGGCCGTACGCGAAGGAGGCGACGGCGGCGGCCGTGTACTCCCCGATGCCGGGCAGCGCCAGCAGCTGGGCGTGGTCCGACGGTACGTCGCCGCCGTGCCGTTCCGTTATGGCCACCGCGGCGCCGTGCAGCCGCAGGGCCCGGCGCGGGTAGCCGAGCCGGCCCCAGGCGCGGACGGCCTCACCGGGGGCCTCCTTGGCCAGGTCGGCGGGGCGCGGCCAGCGGGCGAGCCACTGCTCGTAGACCGGCAGGACGCGGTTGACGGGCGTCTGCTGAAGCATGAACTCGCTGACCATCACCCCCCACGCGCCGGCCTCGGGGCGCCGCCAGGGCAGATCGCGGGCGTTGTCCTCGAACCAGTCGATGACGGGGGAGTGCAGGTGGGTGCCGGAGGTCTTCCCGGCGAGGGTCTTGTCGGTGGCTCCGGAGGGCGACTGCTCTCCGAGGAGGGGGTCGGAGACGGCGTCGGTGTCGGCGGGGATGCTGTGCGGGGGCTTCGTGGGGGCAGTCATGGCCTTTCGATCCTGCCATGCGCACCGGGGCACGCGCGCGTACCGCCACCCGGCGGCGTGGGGTGCGGGGGCGCCCCGGTACGGGTGCCGAGGAGCCGTGGCCAGAGGTGCAAGGCACACTCGTGCAAAAAGTAGCCGCGGTCACGGACCGTGGCGACGGACTCCTCCTCGTCACGTCCTGCGACCGTCCGGGGTGCGAGGGGAGGCAAGTCGGGGGCCGGGTGGCCGTCTCCGAAATGATGATCCGGAAAAGTTGTGGTCCGGGCGGCGGGTGGGGCCGGGGAACGCGGCGATCTCTCGTACAGTTTGCGCCGTGGGATCTCTGCGCAATCCGGTCGGGCCGCTTCCCTCCTCCATCTACTGGCGACGGAGGGTCGTACTGCTGTCTGTGGTCGCCCTGTTGGCGCTGCTGATCACATGGATCGTCGCCTCGGGCGGTGGCGGCGGAAAGAACGGCGCGGACGGGGGCAACGGCAAGAACCCCGCGTCCTCCATCACGCCGGGACCGACCGGGTCCGGGCCCGCCATCAGCGAAAACCCGGGCGGCCGCGACGAGTCGGGCGACGAGGACTCCGGCGGGTCCGGTTCGGGCTCGGGCACCGGTTCGGGCGACGGCTCCGGTTCGGGTGACGCCGACACGGGCAGTGGTGGCGCCGCGGCGGGCTCGGGCGGCTCCGACGACGGCGCCAACGGCAGTGCCTCCTCCACCACCCTCCCGGCGGGCTCCACGTTGCCCAACTGCACCGCGAGCGTGGTCACGTTGAGCCTGCGCAGTGTCCGCAACACATACTCGCCGGACCAGACGCCCACCTTCCGGCTGACGGCGAAGAACTCCGCCGGGAGCGACTGCAAGGTCGATCTCGGGCCGAAGAACGCGGTGTTGACGATCACTCAGGCAGGGGGCGCGGAGGACTACTGGTCGTCCGCCGACTGTCCCAAGGTGTCCGGCAGTCTGCTGTACCGCGTGCCGGCCGGCGGCACCTTCACCTACACCCTGGAGTGGGACCGCAGGCCCAGCGCGCCCGAGTGCGCGACGCCCCCGGCCGGGGTCGCCGGAGCCGGGACGTATCTGGTGGAGGCGAAGGCGCCGGGGTTTGCGAAGGCGCAGACGTCGTTCGTGCTGGAGGCCGACTGAGGCAGGGGTGACGGCGGCGCCCAGGTGCTGACTCGGGGCGCGGCCCGGCGCCTTGGCGGCACCGTCCGTCCCCATCCCTCGGTCAGACGTACCGCTCCAGGATCGACGACTCCGCCAGTCGCGACAGCCCCTCGCGGACGCTGCGCGCCCGCGCCTCGCCCACGCCGTCGACCGTCTGGAGGTCGTCGACGCTCGCGGCGAGGAGCTTCTGGAGACCGCCGAAGTGTTCCACCAGGCGGTCGATGATCGCGCCGGGCAGACGAGGAACCTTGGCCAGGAGGCGGAAGCCGCGGGGGGAGACCGCCGAGTCGAGGGCCTCGGGGGAGCCGGTGTAGCCCAACGCGCGGGCCACCGTCGACAGTTCGAGCAGCTCGGCGTGGCTGAGGGCGTCCAGCTCGTACAGGGCCTCGTCGACCGTGCGGGAGCGCTTGGCCGTCGGCTCGGGGACGTAGTCCCGGACCACCAGTGAGCGCTCGGGTTCCACGCCCGCGATCAACTCGTCCAGCTGGAGGGCGAGGAGACGGCCGTCGGTGCCCAGTTCGACCACGTATTCGGCGATTTCGGTGGCGATGCGGCGCACCATCTCCAGGCGCTGTGCCACCGCGGAGACGTCCCGGACCGTCACCAGGTCCTCGATCTCCAGCGCTGACAACGTTCCCGCGACCTCGTCCAGGCGGAGCTTGTAGCGCTCCAGGGTGGCCAGCGCCTGGTTCGCGCGGGACAGGATCGCCGCCGAGTCCTCCAGGACACGGCGCTGACCGTCGACGTACAGGGCGATGAGCCGCATGGACTGCGAGACCGAGACCACCGGGAAACCGACCTGTTTGGAGACCCGGTCCGCCGTACGGTGCCGGGTGCCCGTCTCCTCCGTGGGGATCGTCGCGTCGGGCACGAACTGCACGCCCGCCCGCAAAATCTTCGACAGGTCGGAGGAGAGCACGATGCCGCCGTCGAGCTTGCACAGCTCACGCAGGCGCGTCGCGGTGAACTCGACGTCCAGGACGAAGCCACCCGTGCACATCGCCTCGACCGTCTTGTCGGAGCCCAGCACGATGAGTCCGCCGGTGTTGCCGCGCAGAACCCGCTCGAGGCCGTCGCGCAGGGCCGTGCCGGGAGCCACCGCACTCAGCGAGGCGCGCATCAGGCCGTCGGCACCGGAACTCCCACCGGACTTTCCGGGAGCTGCCGCCCGGTCGTTGGCTGCCACTGCACTCCTCCGGTCGCAGGTTCTGGGTGTTCCCGTTTCGCGCACTCGGTTCGTACGGACGGGCGAGACCTGGGCAAAGTCTACCGGCGCTGCTCCTCGTCCCGTGGGGCGTCTCGGCGACGGGAGCGCGGCAGGACCCGCAGGGCGTCCCCCATGTCCGCGACTTCCAGCACCTTCATCCCGGAGGGGACCTTGCCGGGATCGCCCGGTACGAGCGCGTGCGTGAAGCCCAGACGGTGGGCTTCGGCGAGCCTGCGCTGGACGCCCGTGACCCGTCTGACCTCGCCCGCGAGCCCCACTTCGCCGATCGCGACGAGGTTCTTGGGCAGCGGGGTGTCGCTCGCCGCGGAGGCCAGCGCGAGGGCGATCGCCAGGTCCGCGGCGGGCTCGGAGAGCTTCACTCCGCCGACCGTCGCGGAGTAGATGTCCCGCTTGCCGAGCGCGCTGATCCTGCCGCGCTGCTCCAGTACCGCGAGCATCATCGAGACGCGGGAGGTCTCCAGCCCGGACGTCGTGCGGCGGGGTGAGGGGATCTGCGAGTCGACCGTGAGCGCCTGCACTTCGGCGACCAGGGGGCGGCGGCCCTCCAGGGTGACGGTCAGACAGGTACCGGGCACCGGTTCGTCACGACGCGTCAGGAAAAGTCCGCTTGGGTCGGCAAGGCCCGTGATGCCCTCGTCGTGCAGTTCGAAGCAGCCGACCTCGTCGGTGGCGCCGTAGCGGTTCTTGACGCCCCGCACCAGGCGCAGGCGCGCGTGCCGGTCGCCCTCGAAGTGCAGGACGACGTCCACCAGGTGCTCGAGGAGGCGCGGGCCGGCGATCGCGCCGTCCTTGGTGACATGGCCCACCAGCAGGGTGGACATCCCGCGCTCCTTGGAGGCCCGGATCAGTGCCCCCGCCACTTCGCGCACCTGCGCCATGCCGCCCGGCGCGCCGTCGATCTCCGGGGAGGCCACTGTCTGCACCGAGTCGAGGATCAGCAGCGACGGCTTCACGGCGTCCAAATGGCCCAGGACGGCGGAGAGATCGGTCTCGGCGGCGAGGTACAGGTGGTCGTCGATGGCGCCGATGCGGTCGGCGCGCAGGCGGACCTGGCTCGCGGACTCCTCACCCGTGACGTAGAGCGTGCGGTGCTCGTCGCTCGCCGACTTGGCGGCCACGTCGAGCAGCAGCGTGGACTTGCCGACGCCCGGCTCGCCGGCGAGGAGGACCACCGCGCCGGGGACCAGCCCGCCGCCGAGGACGCGGTCCAGCTCGGGCACGCCGGTGGGGCGGGCGGTGGCCTGCCGGCCGTCGACCTGGCCGATGGGCACGGCGGAGGTGGTGACCCGCCCCGGCGACGTCGTACGGACCGCGGGCGTGCCGTACTCCTCGATCGTGCCCCACGCCTGGCATTCGGGGCAGCGGCCGAGCCACTTGGCCGTCTGCCAGCCGCATTCCGTGCAGCGGTAGGACGGGCGGTCCTTGGTGGTCTTCGTACGGGCAGCCATGGGGAAACCGTAACCGCCGGGACTGACAACGGGCCGCGCCCGTGGACGAGCGGGGTCCATACCGGGCGGGGCGGGCCGGTCGCAGCGGCCGTCCGGGCACGCGCACCCCCTGTGAATCAGCCACCCTCGTCGTGAACGCGCCACGGAACCACCGGCTCCCGTCCCCTTATGAGGGATCGTTTCACCCGTACGGATTAAAAGGACGCAAGGGGGCAGAAGAGGCTGTTCCCGGGCGCCTACGGTCGCACGGATGATGAGCAGCAGTCCGGAAACCCCGACCCGCACGACCGGCGCAGACCGGGCGCACAGGGAGGCGCGCGACCGCGCTGCGGCGCGCACGCTGGCGCAGCGGCCGCCCGCGCGCTACGAGCCGTATCTGGACGGCCTGTTCACGTACTGCCTGTCCGTCCTGTGCGACCACGACGCGGCCACGGCGGCGCTGGCCGACGCCCTCGCGCTCGCCGAGCGGCGTGGTCAGCGGGTCCCCGACGCCGGGGACCGCAGGGCCTGGCTGTACGCGCTGGCCCGCTGGGCATGCCTGCGCAAGCTCGCCGAGGCCAAGCAGAAACGTCAGGGCACGCATGCGGCGGGACGCCACGGCGGCTCCCGGAACACCGGTGCCGCGCCCGTGCCCGACGAGGTCCAGGAACAGCGGCGCCGCCGCCTCGCCCTGCTCGCCTGGCCGGAGGCGGCCGGCACCACCCCGGAGCAGCGCGAGGCGCTCGAACTCGCCGTACGCCACCACCTCGCCGCCCCCGAGGTCGCCGCCGTCCTCGGCAGGGACCTCGCCGCGGCCCGTGAGCTGCTCGCCTCCGCCGCCTGCGAGGTCGAGCGCACCCGTGCGGCCCTCGCCGTCGTCGAGACCGGCGGCTGTCCCGGTGTGGCGCGCCTCACCGGCGACCACCAGCTCGTGCTCAGCGCCCCCCTGCGCCGCGAACTCGTCCGGCACGTCGACGACTGCCCGCGCTGCCGCCGGGCCGCCGAGCGCGCCGTCCCCGGCCGCTGGCCCGGCGCCGGTGTCACGCCCGCCGAGCTGCCCGTCCTGGAAGCACCCCGCGCGGAACTGCACGCCGCCCTGGCGCGCCTCCCGCGCGCGCGGGGTGCCGCGGCACCCCGCTTCGACCGGCGCGGCTTCCCGATGGACCCCAAGGACCGCGCGGCCCGCCGGGACCGCCTCCGCGCGCGTGCCATCACGACGACCGTCGTCGCCACGGTGGTCGCCGCGCCCGTGCTCGCCCTGTGGGCCGCCTACCGGGGCACCCCGACCGCCGAGGGCGCCGACGGCCGCGCGGCCACGGCCGGCGAGGCACACCACCCCGACGGCCTCGACGGCGAGGCGACCGGCGACTACGAGAACGCCGGGAACGCCAGCACCCGGCCCGGCTCCGGCTTCACCAAGGGGGACGAGCCGGACGTCTCCGTCGAGGTCATCAGCGTCACGGGGCTCGGCGGGAACGGCGCCGGGAGGCTCTCCGTGACCGCCGCCAACAGCGGCGACACCACCCTGATCACCCTCACCGCGTCCCCGGACGCGCACGAGCCCGTCCGCTGGTCGGCGACCACCGCGGAGTCCTGGCTCTACCTGAGCCGCTCCACGGGCACGCTCCAGCCCGGCGACTCGGTGACGATCAAGGTGTACGTCGACCACCTGCGCGAGCCCTCCGGCCACTGGCACGCGCGCGTGGCGATCGCCCCGGCGGGCGCCGTCGTCTCCATCGAGGGCTACGGCATCGCGCCGACCCCCTCCGACCCCGGTCCCGGGCCGGTCACCCCCAGCGACCCGCCCCCGACGTCGGACCCGGACCCTGAGCCGACCCCGACGGACTCGGCCCCCACCGACCCCACGCCCAGCGATCCGCCGTCCTCACCCGCCCCGGAGCCCACGCCCGGCGACCCGTCGCCGTCCGCCCCGGGAAGCCCAGTCCCGCCGCCCGGCGACGGCGACGCGCCCCGCCCCGACGCGCCGTGAGCGCCGTCCCGTCGGCCGGCCCGAGGACCGGGAGCAGGAGCGGCCCCGGAGCCGGAGCCGGAGCCCCGGGCCGCTCCTGTGACGAACGTCAGGCCACCGGAGCCGCCGGATCCACCCGACCCACCGGAGCCGCCTGCTCCGCGCGGTCCACCGGATCCGCCGGATGCGGTGCCAGCAGCGGAAGCCGCGAGGCGAGCCGCTCCTCGCACAGCTCGACCAGGCGGTCGTAGCCGGCCTTGCCCATCAGCTCGGTCAGCTCCGCCCGGTAGGAGACGTACACCGGCTCGCCCGCGCCGTGCGCAGAGGTCGCCGACGTGCACCACCAGTGCAGGTCGTGGCCGCCCGGACCCCAGCCGCGGCGGTCGTACTCGCCGATCGACACCTGCAGCACGCGCGTGTCGTCGGGCCGGTCGATCCAGTCGTACGTGCGCCGCACCGGGAGCTGCCAACAGACGTCCGGCTTGGTCTCCAGCGGCTCGCGGGCCTCCCTGAGCGCCAGGATGTGCAGCGAGCAGCCGGCGCCGCCCGCGAAGCCGGGGCGGTTCTGGAAGATGCACGAGCCGTTGAACGGACGCGTCTGGCGCGAGCCTTCCTCGTCCTCCGACACCCAGCCGTCCCGCACGCCCTCGTCGTGGTGCTGCCAGATGTCGGGGGTGAGCCGCGCCACATGCTCGGCGACCCGCCTCTCGTCGTCCTCGTCGGAGAAGTGGGCACCCAGCGAGCAGCAGCCGTCGTCCGCGCGGCCCGCCTGGATGCCCTGGCAGCCGCTGCCGAAGATGCAGTTCCAGCGAGAGGTCAGCCAGGTCAGATCGCAGCGGAACACCTGCTCCTCGTCCGCCGGATCAGGGAACTCCACCCACGCGCGCGCGAAGTCGAGGCCCTTCTCGTCAGCGACCAGGGCCTTCCCCGACTTCTTCGATGACTTCGGCTGCGAAGCGCCGTCGGTGAATTTGTCCGTCTTGGCAGCCTTGTCGGCCTTTTCGTCCTTCGCCTTTTTCGTCTTTGGCACGCGTCCAGGGTAAGTCGCCCGGGCCGGCTTACAGCACTGTCTCAGGATGCGCACGAGGGGCTGAGCACGGGACGACGGGCAGTAGCGTTCCGTCCATGAGACTGGGTGTCCTCGACGTGGGATCGAACACGGTGCATCTGCTGGTGGTGGACGCGCACCCCGGCGCGTGCCCGAAGCCCGCGCACTCGCACAAGGTGGAGCTGCGCCTCGCCCAGCTCCTCGACGGGAGCGGCGCGATCGGTCCCGAGGGTGTCGGCAAACTGGTCACCGTCATCCAGGAGGCCCTCCAGGCCGCCGAGGACAAGGGCGTCGAGGACGTGCTGCCGTTCGCCACCTCCGCGGTGCGCGAGGCCACCAACGCCGACGACGTCCTCGCGCGCGTGCAGGCCGAGACCGGCGTGGAACTGCAGGTCCTCGCCGGCGAGGAGGAGGCCCGGCTCACCTTCCTCGCCGCCCGCCGCTGGTTCGGCTGGTCGGCCGGCAAGCTGCTGGTCCTCGACATCGGCGGCGGCTCCCTGGAGATCGCCTACGGCATCGACGAGGAGCCCGACGCGGCCGTCTCCCTCCCGCTCGGCGCGGGCCGCCTCACGGCCGGCTGGCTGCCCGGCGACCCGCCCGACCCCGAGGACATACGGGCGCTGCGCCGGCACGCGCGCGCGGAGATCGCCCGCACGGTGGGGGAGTTCAGCCGCTTCGGCGCCCCCGACCACGTCGTCGCCACGTCGAAGACCTTCAAGCAGCTCGCCCGCCTGGCCGGCGCCGCCCGCTCGGCCGACGGCCCGTACGTCCAACGCGAGCTGAAGCGCGAGTCCCTGGAGGCCTGGGTCCCGCGTCTGGCCGGCATGACGACCGCCCAGCGCGCGGAGCTCCCGGGCGTCTCCGAGGGCCGCGCGAGCCAGCTCCTGGCCGGCGCGCTGGTCGCCGAGGGGGCGATGGACCTGTTCGGGATCGAGGCACTGGAGATCTGTCCCTGGGCGCTGCGCGAGGGCGTGATCCTGCGGCGGCTGGACCACATGCCGACGGAGTGATCGGACCTGCCCCCGGATGCGGTCGGTGCCGTCGGTGCCGCTGACGCCCTCGAGGTGCGGCGGCTCAGACGTCCCCCGGCGCCCTTGAGCACGTCCACCCGTCCGTTCGAGCTCTTCCTCATCGGCATGCTCATCCGCATGTATCAGGACAGCCACCGCGGTGGTGCTCCCCGTGGCAGCGGCAGGGACGGCGCCGGTCCCCACGACATCGGCGACCGCCGGCGGAGTGGGCGACTTCCTGTCCCCGGCTCCGGCACGAGCCGTGCCAAAGCGTCCACCCTCCTGACGCGTTGGTACAGGTGGTGCCTCCGGGGGCCCTGAGGCCCAAGGGACCGCGACGCGAGCCGTACGCCCATGTGAAACCCGACACCCTCCTCAGCGGCGAAGTGCGCCCCCTCGCCCCCCGAAAGCGCGCCGTCAAGCCCCTTCCGCCCCGCTCACAAGCCACCATGAGGCACGCGCGCGTGGCCGGTTGACCCGCCCTCGTACGGCCGGCGCAACGCCCCGCTCCCCGGTGCGCAGCGCGGGACCGTACGCTGTCCCTCGTGGCAGAACCAGTGGTGCGCATCCCGGATGCGAAGGTCGCCCTGTCGACGGCCTCGGTCTATCCGGAGACGACGGCGACGGCCTTCGAGATCGCCGCGCGCCTCGGGTACGACGGCGTCGAGGTCATGGTCTGGAACGACCCGGTCAGTCAGGACATCGACGCGCTGCGCCGGCTCAGCGACTACCACCAGGTCCCGATCCTCGCTGTCCACGCCCCCTGCCTGCTCATCACCCAACGGGTGTGGTCGACCGACCCGTGGGTGAAGTTGCAGCGGGCGCGCGCCGCGGCCGAGAAGCTCGGGGCGACCACTGTCGTCGTGCACCCGCCCTTCCGCTGGCAGCGTCAGTACGCCCGCGACTTCGTCCAGGGAATCTGGCGGATGGCGAACGAGACGGACGTACGGTTCGCCGTCGAGAACATGTACCCCTGGCGCTACCGCGACCGCGAGATGCTCGCGTACGCGCCGGAATGGGACGTGACCAAGGACGACTACCGGCACTTCACGATCGATCTCAGCCATGCCTCGACGGCCCGCACGGACGCGATCCAGATGCTCGACCGCATGGGCGACCGCCTCGGCCACGTCCACCTCGCCGACGGCAACGGCTCCGCCAAGGACGAGCACCTCGTCCCCGGCCGCGGCTCCCAGCCCTGCGCCGAACTGCTGGAGCGCCTCGCGCTGAGCGGCTTCGACGGGCACGTCGTCATCGAGGTCAACACGCGGCGCGCGATGTCCAGCGCCGAACGCGAGGCCGATCTCGCCGAGGCCCTCGCCTTCACGCGCCTGCATCTGGCCTCGGCGGCGAAGGTGCCCCGCCGCTGACCGGCACCGGCGCACGCGCCCAAGCAGTGGTGCACGAGTGCCGAGTCGACGCCGCGGCCTGGACGATGCCGCGGACGGATGTCTTCCCGCAGCCCCGCTCGGAGAACTCCTCGCGGGCCGCGCCGGGTACGGTCCCGGGTGCCGACGGACTCGGTGAGCCGGGGCCGGCCGCGGCGGCCAAGCCCGACCGGCCCCCGAAGCGCCCCTCGACCGCTTCCCGGCGACGCCCCCCGTCTTTCCGTCCGGCTCTCACCACCCCGGGACGACGAGACACGCATCCCGCATTCCGGACACCTCGTCCCGCCCCCTGGATGAGCGGCGTACGCTCGAGAGCAGCCCTATCTGTCTGAAGGAGCGAGCGACGATGCCCGAGCTGAGGTCCCGCACAGTCACCCACGGCCGCAACATGGCGGGCGCCCGCGCCCTTATGCGCGCCTCCGGTGTACCCGGTGCGGACATCGGCCGCAAGCCGATCATCGCGGTCGCCAACAGCTTCACGGAGTTCGTGCCGGGCCACACGCACCTGGCGCCGGTCGGCCGGATCGTCAGCGAGGCGATCGTCGAGGCCGGCGGCATCCCGCGCGAGTTCAACACGATCGCCGTCGACGACGGCATCGCGATGGGCCACGGAGGCATGCTCTACAGCCTCCCCTCCCGCGACCTGATCGCGGACAGCGTGGAGTACATGGTCGAGGCGCACTGCGCCGACGCCCTGGTCTGCATCTCCAACTGCGACAAGATCACCCCGGGCATGCTGAACGCCGCCCTGCGGCTCAACATCCCCACGGTCTTCGTCTCCGGCGGCCCGATGGAGTCCGGCCGCGCCACCCTCGTCGACGGCACCGTCCGCACGCTCGACCTGGTCGACGCGATCTCCGACGCCGTGAACGACAAGATCTCCGACGAGGACATCCTCCGCATCGAGGAGAACGCCTGTCCGACCTGCGGCAGCTGCTCGGGCATGTTCACCGCCAACTCGATGAACTGCCTGACCGAGGCCATCGGCCTCTCCCTGCCCGGCAACGGCTCGGTCCTCGCCACCCACACCGCGCGCAAACAGCTCTACGTCGACGCCGCGCGCACGGTCATGGACATCACCCGCCGCTACTACGAGCAGGACGACGAGACGGTCCTGCCGCGCAACGTCGCCACCTTCGCCGCCTTCGAGAACGCGATGGCCCTGGACATCGCCATGGGCGGGTCGACCAACACGATCCTGCACCTGCTGGCGGCGGCCCAGGAGGCGGGCGTCCCCTTCGGCCTGAACGAGATCGACGCGGTCTCGCGCCGGGTCCCCTGCCTGGCCAAGGTCGCCCCGAACGTCGCCAAGGACCGCACGTACTACATGGAGGACGTGCACCGCGCCGGCGGCATCCCGGCCCTCCTGGGCGAGCTGCACCGCGCGGGCCTGCTGAACGAGGACGTGCACGCGGTCCACAGCCCGTCCCTGGCGGACTGGCTCAAGACGTGGGACGTCCGCGGCGGCTCCCCCTCTCCCGAGGCGGTCGAGCTGTGGCACGCGGCTCCCGGCTGTGTCCGCTCCGCCGAGGCCTTCTCCCAGTCGGAGCGCTGGGAGGCCCTCGACGAGGACGCCGAGGGCGGCTGCATCCGCTCCGCCGAGCACGCCTACTCCAAGGACGGCGGGCTCGCCGTCCTCAAGGGCAACCTCGCCGTCGACGGCTGCGTGGTGAAGACGGCCGGCGTCGACGAGTCGATCTGGACCTTCGAGGGCCCGGCGGTCGTCTGCGAGTCGCAGGAGGAGGCCGTCCAGAAGATCCTCACCCAGCAGGTCAAGGAAGGCGACGTCGTCGTCATCCGCTACGAGGGCCCCAAGGGCGGCCCCGGCATGCAGGAGATGCTCTACCCGACCTCGTACCTGAAGGGCCGCGGCCTGGGCAAGGCCTGCGCGCTGGTCACGGACGGCCGCTTCTCCGGCGGCACCTCGGGCCTGTCCATCGGCCACGCCTCCCCGGAGGCGGCCGCCGGCGGCACCATCGCCCTCGTCGAGGACGGCGACCGCATCCGGATCGACATCCCGAACCGCACGATCGAGCTGCTCGTCGACGACGCGGAACTCGCGCGTCGCGACCGGGCGTTGAACGGGACGTACGCCCCGAAGAACCGCGAGCGCAAGGTGTCCGCCGCCCTGCGCGCCTACGCGGCGATGGCCACGAGCGCCGACAAGGGCGCGGTCCGCGACGTCTCGATGCTGGGCTGACGTCCACGGCACCGGAGCGACGTCCAAGACTGCCGGTGGGGCCGCCTCCTCGGGGGCGGTCCCTCGCCGTGGTGCCGGGCCGACGGGATCACCAGGCCGAGGGGTCGCTCCCGTCCACGGCGAACACGGTCCCGTCGGGGGCGCCGGCGTAGACGCGGGAGCCCACCACGCCCGGCGCGGGCAGCGCGGTCACGACCTCGTCCGCGTTCGCCCCGAGCCGCAGTGACGTCTGCCCGATGAGCTTCCCCCCATCGGCGTCCACGGCGAGCAGACGGCCGTCGGGGGCGCTGAAGTACACGTACTCACCGTCGGCCGTCGGCACCGAACCCCGGCTCACCGCCGTCTGCAGGGACCACAGCCGCTTCCCCGCCTGCGTGTCGACGGCCACCAGCGAACCGTCGAAGGTCAGCAGGTAGACGCGGTCCCCGTGCACGGCCGCGCTCGCCTGCTGGAGCGCGACGCTCAGCGCCACCCGTCGCGACTCCTTCGTCCCGGGGTAGAAGCGGACCACGGCGTCGGCCTTGCCGTAGTCCCCGCCGCCGGACAGCAGGACCAGGCTGTCGCGCGCGGTGCCCACCGGGGTCAGGGTGCCGCTGAACCGCTCGTCCCAGCGCACCTCACCGCTGGCCGGGTCCACGGCCGTGATCCGCGTCCGCCCGTCGCCGGACGCGCTCGTCACGTACGCCAGCGGATCGCCGGGGAACGACACGAAGTACGGCTGGTCGGCGCCCGCGATCCGCCGGCTCCACGCGGTCCGGCCCGAGGCGGCGTCCACGCCGGTCACCGTGCCGTCGGCCGCGGTCAGCAGCAGCGTGCCGCCGGCGTACCGGATGCCCGTGTACGCCGACACGTCCCGCTCCCAGCGCGTCTCGCCCGTCGACGGGTCGAGGGCCTCCACCCGCCTGCCCGAGTGCGTGAGCACCTGCGCCAGCCCGCCCGCGAGCACCGGTGCCTCACCGCGCTCGTCGGCGGGGGAGAGGGGGTGCCGCCACAGCACCCGTCCGGTGGACGCATCGAGCGCGGTCACCTGCTCCGGCTGACCGCAGATCAGCCGCTTCGCGTCGTACGTGCACCGGGGCATGCCGCCCGCGCCCTCGGTGGCCGGTCGCGTCGCCCAGGGACTGAACGTGTCCGAGGCCGACCGCGATCCGCCCGTTTCCCGACCGGTGCCGTCCGTGTCGGTGCCGAACAACGAGACGGAGACGAGCCCTCCGCCCAGGAGGAGGACCAGCGCGCCGACGGCGAGGCCTACACGCCTGCGCCTGCGCCGGAGCGCACTCGCCTGCGTCGGTCCCGTGCCCACGGCGGCCTCTGCGGCTGCCGGCGGGTCAGGCCGGGAAGCGTCCGGCCGGGCCGCCTCCGGCCAGGGCTCGTCCGGCCAGGGACCGTCCGGCCGGGGCTCGTCCGAACGCGGGACGCCGGCCCGGGACCCCGGCACAGGGGCTGCGTCCGGCTGGGGCGTGTCCGGTCCGTCCTCCGCCCGCTGCACCGGTATGAACGCCTGCGTGTCGTACGAGGCCGCCACCGACCGCAGGTCCCGCATCAACTCGTCGGGCGTCGGCCGCTCTTCGGGTTCCTTGGCGAGACAGCGCTGCACCAGCGGCGCGAGGCCCTCCGGTACGCCCGTGAGGTCGGGTTCGTCGTGGACGACCTGGTAGGCGACGACGTACGGGCTGTCGGAGTCGAACGGCCCCCGCCCGGTCGCCGCGTGGACCAGCACCGATCCGAGCGCGAAGATGTCGGCGGCCGGCCCCACCTCCCGCGGCCGGCGGAACTGCTCCGGCGCCATGAAGGGCGGCGTACCGATCAACTTGCCGGTCTCGGTGCGCAGTTCGCTGTCCTTCGGCCGGGAGATGCCGAAGTCGATGACCTTCGGACCGTCCTCGGCGAGCAGCACGTTGCTGGGCTTCAGATCCCGGTGCACGACCCCCACCCGGTGGATGTCGCGCAGCGCCTCCGCGAGACCGGCCATCAGCCGCCGCAACTCTCCCGCCGCCATGGGCCCGTTCCGCTTCACGTGCTCCGAGAGCGTCGGCCCCGGGATGAACAGCGTGGCCATCCAGGGCCGTTCGGCCTCCGGGTCGGCGTCGACGACGGGCGCGGTGAAGGCACCGCTGACCCTCCGCGCGGCCGCCACCTCCTGCCGGAACCGCCCTCTGAACTCGGGATCCCGCGCGAATTCGGCGTGTACGACCTTCACCGCGAGCTTCATCCCCGAGGTGCTGCGGGCCAGGTGGACCACGCCCATGCCACCGGAACCCAGGCTGGACTCCAGGCGGTAGTGGCCGACGTACTCCGGAAGTTCCGCTTCCGCGCCCGCCCCGGTGTTGCGCTGTGGCGTCATGAACCACCCCCGTGCTGCTTCGGCCGCGCGCGCGACGCACGGAGCCTAGTCGATGACTCGTACGGGACCGAGGCGGCTTGCTAGCCTCCGCGTACGAGTTGCGCACATGTGTTTCATGTCGTGATTCGGGGGAATCAACGTGTCCCCATGGCAGTCATGGGGTGTAACGGGGGAGGTTTTTCCATGTCTGTTGACCGTGTGGAAGAGATCGAGAGCGGCGACGAGGCGGAAGCCGTCGCGGCGGCGGCCCTGACGTACTACCCGGTCGCTCCCGGCGTCCGGCTGAACGTCCGCAGCGGTCCCGGTACCAGCTACCCGATCGTGAAGGTCCTGCCCGAGGGCACGAAGGTGCCGATCTTCTGCCAGACCCCGGGCACCTCGGTGACCGGCCCGTACGGCACCACGAACATCTGGGACAACATCGCCGACAGCCAGTTCGTCTCGGACGCGTACGTGAGGACGGGCAGCGACGGCTACATCGCGCCGCGCTGCGCCTGACCCACCCCCCGGGGAGCGTGCCCCCGTCGGCCGCCATAATCGTCCCGTGAGCGACGAAAACGGCACCGCGGACATCCCGGCGGGCTCCCCGGGCCCGGGTGACCCCACGGGACCCCGCCCCGAGCCCCTGCGCTTCTTCGGCACCACGTGGGTGGACCACGACCACGGCTACCCGCTCCGTCGCGTCGCCGTGGCCGCCGGCTCGCTGCTCGCCGCGGCGGTCTCCTGCCTCGTCCTCCGTTTCGCCTACGCGGGCCTGGCCATCGCCGACATCGGCGGCTTCGTGACCCTGCTCGTCGTCGTGATGTTCGCCGTCTGCAGCGCCCTGGCCTTCCGGCACACCTGGGAGAGCTTCACCAAGCGCCCCGACCCCGACCGCCAGGCCTCCCTGCGCGGCCTGCTCGCCGTCGGCTTCGTCGGTTCCCTGCTCGCCTACTTCTTCCGCTCCCTCACCGAGGCCCCGGGCGAGAAACTCCACCGCCAGGAGTACGAGACGGCCCGCGCCCAGCACGAGCGCCGCTCCAACCGCCGCACCGGCAACCCGTCGAAGAAGCGCCGCCGCGTCTGACCGCTGCGAGCCACCACCGTTCCCGCGCCGCGCCGCGCCCCGACGCCGCCGCGCCCGAACGCGCCTGAGCCGCCGTCCCCCACGCCGCGTCGGCGCGCGTGATCGCTGCGAGCGGCGTCCCCGCGCGGCACCGTCGCGCCCGAACGCTCCGAGCCGCCGTCCCCCACGCCGCGTCGCCGCGCTGAACGCTCCGAGCCACCGTCCCCGCGCCGCCTCACCTCGCCCGCCCCGAGTCACCGTCCCCGACACCGCCACGCCCGAACGCACCGAAACCCGGCCCGACACCCCCATCCCCCTCTCCCAGACCCAAGGCTCGGAAAAAAGCCGTTCCCCTCCCCGCCCACCCTCGCCACCATGACTCCATGACGGCCCCCTCCCACACCAGTAGAGCCCACTCCTTCAACACCGCCGCGGCCCAGTACGCCGCCAACCGCCCCTCCTACCCGACCGCCCTCCTCGACGCGGTCGAGGACATGGCCGGCCGCCCCCTCGCCGGCGCCCGCGTCGCCGACATCGGCGCGGGTACGGGCATCTCGACCGCTCTCCTGCACGCCTGCGGCGCCGACGTCCTCGCCGTCGAACCCGGGGACGGCATGGCGGCGCAGTTCCACCGCGCCCTCCCCGACGTGCCGATAGTCCGCGGCGACGGCAACCGCCTCCCCCTCGCCACCGCCTCCCTCGACTTCCTCACCTACGCCCAGTCCTGGCACTGGACCGACCCGGCCCGCTCGGTGCCGGAGGCGCTGCGTGTGCTGCGCCCGGGCGGCGCGCTGGCGCTGTGGTGGAACGCAAGCGCCCTCGACGTGCCGTGGATCGACGCGCAGACGGATCGCATCCAACGCCACTTCGGTGCCGACCAGGTCATCGGCAAGAACGGCGCCCACACCGCCCTCCCCGATCCCACCGGCCGCCTCGACTTCGCCCGCCGCCTGGTCCGCTGGAGCCGCCGCGTCACCATCGAGAAGCACCTGGCCAACATCAGCAGCCACTCGATCTTCCTGGTCCACGGCGAGGAGAGCACCGCCGCCTTCCTCACCGAGGAGCGCCGGCACCTCCTGGCCGCCTTCCCCGACGGCACCGTGGAGGAGACCTACGACGTGGAACTGCTGCTCGCCACCCGCCCCTGACCCCCGGGGGCAACCACACCCCGAGCACCACCCGCGACGCGTCCGGCGGTCCAGTTCACGCCGGCGGTGATCTTCCCCCAACGCCTCCTCTGCGGCCTCCCCACCCCCGCCACGCCTCACCCACACGGACGTGACCACCCACTTCGTCCGCGACGTGATCGTCGTGGCGAGCCGCACACCGCCGGCCCCGGGCCTGGGAGCGGCCACCCTGCGCCACCGCACCGCGTGAGGTGTCCCACCACGTCCGCCCACCGGACACCCCACCCCGCTCACGCATCCCCAGTGCGAGGATGCACCCAGGACGACGCATCCCCCGGAGGGCACCCGCACCATGACCCAGAAAGTCGCAGTCCTCGGCACCGGCAAGATCGGCGAAGCCCTGCTCAGCGGAATGCTCCGAGGCGGCTGGCCCCCCGCCGACCTCCTCGTCACCGCCCGCCGCGCCGAACGCGCGGAGGAACTCCGCACCCGCTACGGCGTCACCCCGGTCACCAACGCCGAAGCCGCCAAAACCGCGGACACCCTCATCCTCACGGTGAAACCGCAGGACATGGGCGCCCTCCTCGACGAACTCTCCCCGCACGTCCCCGCCGGCCGCCTGGTCATCAGCGGAGCCGCCGGCATCACCACCTCCTTCATCGAGGAGCGCCTCACCACCGGCGTCCCCGTCATCCGCGTCATGACGAACACCCCCGCCCTCGTCGACGAGGCCATGTCCGTCATCTCCCCCGGCAGCCACGCCAGCGAGGCCGACCTCGCCCACACCGAGGAGATCTTCGGCTCCGTGGGCAAGACGCTCCGCGTCCCCGAGTCCCAGCAGGACGCCTGCACCGCCCTCTCCGGCTCCGGACCGGCGTACTTCTTCTACCTGGTCGAGGCCATGACGGACGCCGGCATCCTGCTCGGCCTGCCCCGCGACAAGGCCCACGACCTCATCGTCCAGTCCGCGATCGGCGCCGCCACGATGCTCCGCGACAGCGGCGAACACCCCGTCAAACTCCGCGAGAACGTCACCTCCCCGGCCGGCACCACCATCAACGCCATCCGCGAACTCGAGAACCACGGCGTACGAGCCGCCCTCATCGCCGCCCTCGAAGCCGCCCGCGACCGCAGCCGCGAACTGGCCTCCGGCAAGAAGGACTGACCCCCGGGGCCGCGGCCGGTCACTGCGCCGCGGCCACGACCTCCTCCGTGGTCACCACCCGCGCGAACCCGCCCCCGTGCAGCGACACCGCCGACGCCTGCGCCAGCTCCTCGGCACTCCGCCGCCAGCCGAACGGCCCCTCCAGGTCGAAGGTGTACGTGGCGTCGTACGCGACCACGACGTCGTACCCCAGGTTCCCGCCCATCCGCGCGGTCGTCTCCACACACATGTTGGTCTGGATCCCGGCCACGACGACCTGCGCGATCCCCTCCGCCTTCAGCCAGGCGTCCAGATCCGGAGTCCCGTAGAAGGCCGAGTTCACGGTCTTCGTGACCAACAGCTCCGGCCCCGCCCCCTTCCCCCGCCGCTCCTCCACGTACTCCTTGAAGCCGTTCCCCGCGTACCCCGCCCGCAACGGCGACCCCGGCATCGACGAGTCGTGCCGTACGAAGACGACCGGCCGCCCCGACGCCTGCCACACGTCGATGAGCGAAGCGATGTTGTCATCGGCCCCCGCGTTGTTCCGAGGCCCCCAGAAGTCGGCCTCCTCGAAGCCCTTCTGCACATCCACGACCACCAGCGCGGCGTTCTGCGAAATCTCCATGCCCACGATCCTGCCGACCGGCCGGCACCCTCCCCAGAGGGCAGAAAGACAGCGATCGATGGTTTACTGCCGGCCATGGAGACCCCGTACCGCGTCGCCCTGGTGGCCTTCCCCGGCATCCGCGCCTTCGACGTCTCCGTCATCACCGAGGTCTGGGGCGCCGACCGCACCGACCGCGGCGCCCCCGCATTCGACCTGCGCCGCGTCGCCACCGACACCACCACCCCCATCCCGATGCGCGGCGGCCTCGCCCTCCACCCCGACCGCGCCCTCGCCTGGCTCTCCCGCGCCGACCTGATCCTGATCCCCGGCCTCGACGACCACCTCACCCCCGCACCCGCCCCCGTCCTCGACGCCCTCCGCCGCGCCCACGCCCGCGGCACCACCCTCGCCGCCCTCTGCGGCGGCGCCTTCACCCTCGCCCAGGCCGGCCTCCTCGACGGCCGCCGCGCGATCACCCACTGGAACCTCGTCGACCTCCTCCGCACCCACCACCCCGAGGTCACCGTCGTCCCCGACGCCCTCTTCATCGAGGACGACAACATCTGGACCGCCGCCGGCACCGCGGCCGGCATCGACCTCTGCCTCCACCTCGTCCGCACCGCCCACGGAGCCGAGGCAGCCGCCACCATCGCCCGCTCCATGGTCACCGCCCCCTTCCGCACGGGCACCCAGGCCCAGTTCATCGAGCACCCCACCCCGCAGACCCACCGCGACGCCGACACCCTCGCCGCCGTCCGCGAACACGCCCTGCGCCACCTCCACGAACCACTCACCGTCACCGACCTGGCCACCCACGCCGGAATGTCCCCGCGCAGCTTCGCCCGCCACTTCACCGCGGAGACCGGTACCACCCCCCTGCGCTGGCTCCTCGACCAGCGCCTCGCCGCAGCCCAGAAACTCCTCGAACGCACCGACCTCCCCATGCCCGAGGTCGCCCGCCGCGCCGGCTTCGGCAGCGAGGTCACGATGCGCCAGCACTTCGCATCGCGCCTCGCCACCAGCCCCCGCGCCTACCGAGCCGCGTTCAGCACCGGCTCGGCCGCCGGGGGCAACAGCCCGATGGCGCGATAAGCGGCGTCCACCACCGGCCGGGCCATCGCCCGTGCCTTCTCCGCCCCCTCCCGCAGCACCCCCTCCACGTACACCGGATCAGCGCACAACTCCTTGTGCCTGGCCCGCACCGGCCGCAGAACCTCCACCACGGCCTCGGCGGTGTCCTTCTTCAAAGAGCCGTACGACTCGTATACGAGTGCCAGCGCCTCCGGGTTCCCACCGGTACACGCGGCGAGGATCTCCAGCAGATTCGCGACCCCCGGCCGCCCCTCGCGGTCGTAGACGACCTCCTGCCCGCTGTCGGTCACGGCCCGCATGACCTTCTTCCGCACGACATCCGGCTCATCCAGCAGATAGACGGTCCCCGGCCCGGCGTCGTCGCTCTTCCCCATCTTCGACGTCGGGTCCTGGAGGTTCATCACCCGCGCGGCCACCGCCGGATGCGTCGCCCTCGGCACCACGAACGCCTGCCCGTACCGCTGGTTGAACCGCAGCGCCAGATCCCGGGTCAGCTCCACATGCTGCGCCTGGTCGTCCCCCACCGGCACCTCGTCCGTCCCGTACGCCAGGATGTCCGCCGCCATCAGCACCGGGTAGGTCAACAGCGACAGCCGCACGCTCCCGCCCCGCCCCCGCTCCCGCGCGGCCTTCTCCTTGTACTGGATCATCCGCCGCATCTCGCCGTCGGTGGCCACACACTCCAGCAGGTACGACAGCCGCGCATGCTCGTCCACATGACTCTGCACGAACAGCGTGCACAGCTCCGGATCCAGTCCCGCCGCCAGCAACAGCGTCGCCGTCTGCCGACTGAGCCGACGCACCCGTGCCGGATCATGATCGACGGTGAGCGCGTGCAGATCGACGACACAGAACAGCGCGTCCGCCCGGTGCTGATCGACCGCGGCCCACTGCCGCATGGCCCCGAGGTAGTTCCCCAGGGTCAGATGCCCGGTCGGCTTGATCCCGCTGAAGACCCGCTTCATCTCTCCACCTCCTGGTCGGGCCGCCGCACCGGCCGGCCGCCCCTCGGGAGGGAGAAACAAGAACGGCCGCCGAAGCGGCGGCCGTTGAGTGCATACGTGAGTCCGGCCGCCGTCAGGCGGCCCACCACAGCTGGGTGCACGTACGCGTTGTCATGCCCCACAGAGTACGCCCCAGGGGCGCCCGTGGGACATGAGTTGACACACCCCGAGCCGATACGTAGTGTTCTCCGGGTTGTCCGACGTGAGCGCCGACCACGGTCGGTCCCCGGGCAGCCATTCCGCAAGTACCAACCACTCCTCGGTGAGCAGTCGATTCGGCTGCCGTCGTTCAGTTGGCATGCGTATTCGCGAAATGAGGAATCCGCGTTCGAAAGAGCGCAGGGCCCGATTGGCTTCGGGCGCCGGGAATCCGCTAAAGTCTCACTCGTCGGAACGGCCCAACAGCCGGAAAGACAACCCCTCTGACGGGAAATCAGCGCCGAAAGGATCTGATAGAGTCAGAACCGCCGGAAAGGGAGCCGCGAGAGCGGGAACCTGGAAAGCGCCGAGGAAATCGGATCGAGAAAAGATCTGATAGAGTCGGAAACGCAAGACCGAAGGGAAGCGCCCGGAGGAAAGCCGCGAGAGAGTCTCTCGGGTGAGTACAAAGGAAGCGTCCGTTCCTTGAGAACTCAAC
>NZ_JBITEN010000026.1:0-114700 GCF_044455165.1 Streptomyces sp. NPDC051315 | reverse complement strand
CCCGCCGGGTCGCGCGACCCCGTCAGGCCCTCACCGCCCCCCCCCCCCCGCCGCCCCCCCCCCCCGCCCCCCCCGCCGGCCCCCCCCCCCCCCCCCCCCCCCCCCCCCCCGGCCCCCCCCCCCCCCCCCCCCCGGGGGCGCCCCCCCCCACGTTGCCGTAGGGGGGCGGGTCAGCTCTTGACGGTACCCTCGCGCAGCCGGTCGATCATGTGCCGGGTGGACTCGATCGGGCTCTCCTCGGGCAGACTCCGGGCCGGGAGTGCCTCGTTGAGCGCGGCCACCTTACGGTTCCACTCCTCCTGGCCCGCGAAGGGGATCGTCTCGCCCTCCTGGTAGGCGGGAAACCTGCGGTAGCTGTTGAGGCCGGCGGTGTCGGTGCCGCGCACGAGCAGCGGATCGAGGTAGATCCCCTCGCTGTAGATGCGCGTGGCCGTCGAGATGTAGCCGATGTCGAGGCCGCACCGCCGCTTGGCGGAGGTGTTCGCCTCCGAGCAGTGCAGCAGGTGGGGGTGGTGGATCGAGACGTCGCCCGGCTGGAGCTCGATGTCCACGACCCCGCACTTGTCCGCCCACTCCCGCACCAGTTCCTCGTCGGAGGTGGAGAACAGCATGTTGGGCTTGTCGGTGCGGGCCGACGGCTGGTGCAGCGGCAGGTGATGGCTGCCGGGAATCATCCGCAGGCAGCCGTTCTCCGTGGTGCTCTCGTCGATGGCCAGCCACACCGTCAGCGCCTCCATCGGCTCGAGCGCCCAGTACGCGCCGTCCTGGTGCCACAGCACCGGCTGGCCGTCGTAGGGAGGCTTGCAGATGTAGTGGGCGGTGAAGCAGGCGAGGCCCGGGCCGAGGAAGAACTCCGCGATGTCCACCAGACGGCGGTCGGAGACCAGGCGGGCCCAGAAGGCGTCGTTGCGGATCAGGGGGTGGTGGAAGTGTTCGGGGCGCAGGTCGGGATACTTCCGCGTCAGCCACTCGACGTGGGCCCGCGCCTCCTCCAGGACCTCCGGTGGCACCACGTTGCGGATGATCGAGAAGCCCTGTTCGTCGTACTCCGCCGAGGCCTTCTCCAGAACGCCTTCGCCAAGTCCAGTCATGCGCCAGCTCCTTTTTCTGTGCCAGGTGCTTGCCGTGCGAAACAATTTGTGCGGCCGCCACGGCGCCCCTGCCCGCCGGCTTCTAGCGGCCTGCGCGGCGCACGAAAAGGGAACGGCGGAAGAGGCGGGCCTGTGGGCTCATCACCACTCGAACGTCTCCCCTTGGCTCCGCTTCTCGATGCAGTACGTGCGGAAAGCCTCGGCCTTCGCGACGACTTCGTCGTCTCCCGACCGCCGAGCCGCCTCGACGTACCAGTCGAAGACGGTGGCGGCGTGTGAGTGCCGCTTGAAGTGGAGGTCGGCGAATCGGCGGAATCCCGACCGCATGTTCGCGGGGGTCAGGTTCCGGCAGGATTCCATGAGCTCTTCGAGTTCGGCCGCCGTCGGTTCGGGCCGGTCGATGATGCGGATCGGCTCGGTCGGAGGAATGTCACCGCGGATCTCGACCGGCTCGTCCGCGTCCGCGAAGTCGAGGCAGAGAGACAGCCGGGCGATGTCGGATGTGCTGCCCGCCGAATGCGGGTCGGTGGTGTGTATCTTCCACACCTCACCGCGCCGCAGGTGATAGACGGTCTCGTTCTCGGAATGCAGCGATTCCTCGGTCGTCCGCAGCGGAATCTGCACCCGTGTGCCCGGCTCCTCGAACTCCAGGAAGTCGACGTGCGGAGCCATCGCGCCGTCACGGAGACTGAAGACGCGCACCCACTGCAGTCGGTCCAGGGAGAAGTGGTTGCTCACCACGGACATGATGTTCGGCAGCTGTCTGCCGAGCTCGGTGAGGGTGAGACGGTCGCTGTGGGGCCGGAAGGCGATGTCGGACTTGGCGCCGCTGCCGTTGGCCAGAACATGGCACGACCACGCCCCGAAAGTGAGGGCGTCGTACTCGCCCTGGTATTCGTGGCGGTCCACGACGGACAGCTCGGAATCCAGGTCGTACGAGTTGATGGGCAGCACCGCGAGTCGTTGCGAGTTCAGCAACGAAATCCCCTTCAACGGAATGATGGTTTACGCGCCCGCCAGCTGCCGGGCGTAGCTCTGAGCCGTCACGGTATTTCTGCGAGAGATTCCTTGGCAACGGCATGGCCGCGCCCGCACCCGTGAGGCGTTATGGCCGTCGCGTTCCGCGATCCGGTCGGTGCGGCCCATGACATCGATGCGCCGGCCGGTGCAGGATCGGACGAGTCACACCTGTCCTGTCGGCGGGACAACCAACCCCCGGCAAGAGGTCCGTGCTGCCCCGCTGGCGGGACAGCGGAAAAAGGGAAGGCTGCCAATGGAATGGGGGCCGCAGGGCCACCGGCAAGGTGGCCGGGACGAGGCGTCACCATCACGCGCCGAGCCTTCGAGCGCGCCGGTGGGCCTCGTTCAGGAGATCGCTGAGCTATGGGGCGAATACCTCAACGACGGCGAGGTCGGAGCGGAGGACGACTTCTTCGCCCTCGGCGGCAATTCACTGATCGGAATCAAGATCATCGACCGGGTTTCCCAGGACTACGGCGTCGAACTGTCGGTGCGCGCCTTCTACTTGGCGCAGACGCCGGCCCGTGTCGCCGGTCTTGTCGCGCAGGGAAGGACGCTCACGTGAGGTTGACACCGGGCTCCGGTCCGGTCACCGGCCTCGACGGTGTGAACCTGTTCGACCTGGACCTCTACGAAACGGGCGACCCGCACCCGGTCTGGGACACGATGCGCGCCGAGGCGCCCCTGCACCATCAGCTCCTGCCCGACGGACGGGAGTTCTGGTCGGTGACCCGCCACGACGACGTCTGCCGCGTCCTCGGGGACCACCGGGAGTTCACCTCCGAGCGCGGCACCGTCGTCACCCACCTCGGGCAGGACGACGTGGCCTCCGGCCTGCTGATGACGTCCACCGACCCGCCCCGGCACACCCAGGTCCGCCGGGCGATCGGCAGCAGACTCACCGGGCGCGCCGTGGCCTCCTGGGAGGGGCGCATCCGGCGCGCCGTCGTCCGCTTCCTCCAACCGGCGCTCGCCGGGGACCCCTGGGACCTGGCCGAGCAGGCCCTGCGTCTCCCGGCGATCGTCACCGGACCCCTGCTGGGGATACCAGAGCGCGACTGGGACGAACTCGTGCAGCTGACCGCGATGGTGACGGCCCCCTCGGACCCGCACTTCCGGCACGGCAGCGAAGCCGCGACGCTCGCCATCTCCCACCACGAGCTGCTCGCCTATGTCACCGACTGGGTCGGGCGACGGCGATCTGCCGGAGGCGAGGACGGCAGCCTGCTCGACCACCTGATGAGCGTGCGTGCGGGCGGCGCCCCGCTGACGGACGAGGAGATCGCCTACGACGGCTACAGCATCCTCCTCGGCGCCAACGTCACGACGCCGCACACCGTGGCGGGCGCGGTCCTCGCGCTCGTCGAACACCCCGAGCAGTTCGCGAAGGCGCAGGCCGACCCCTCACTGGTTCGGCATCTGGTCGAGGAGGCACTGCGCTGGACCTCGCCCGCCTGCAACTTCATGCGGTACGCGACGGGTGAGACCCGGATCGGCGGCGGCACCGTCCCCGCGGGGGGCGCCGTCGTCGCGTGGATCGGGTCCGCGAACCGGGACGACGCCCACTTCCCCGACCCCCACCGGTTCGACGTCACACGAACCCCGAACCGTCATGTCGCCTTCGGGTTCGGACCGCACTACTGCATCGGCGCGCCGCTCGCCCGCATGACCCTGCGGATCTTCTTCGAGGAACTGCTCGACCGGTTCGCGTCGATCGGCCTCGCCGGCGAACCCCGGCACCTGCGGTCCTTCTTCATCGCGGGGATGACCCATCTCCCCATCGTCGCCCGGGAACGGACCACCGCATGAACCCCGGCCCCGCCACCGCCGCATCGCCGTGGTTCGCCCGGCCGCACCCCACCGACCGGCCCGCCCGGATCTTCTGCTTCCCCTACTCCGGGAGCGGAGCCTCGGCCTTCAGCGCCTGGCCCGCGTCGATCGACGACACCGAGATCTGCCCGCTCCAGTTCCCCGGCCGTGAGAACCGGCTCGCCGAGCCCCACTACGGCACCTACGGGAAACTCGCGGCCGACCTGGCCGAGGCCCTGCGGCCCCGTCTCGACCGGCCGTTCGCGTTCTTCGGACACTGCGCGGGCGCGCTGCACGCGCTGGAGACCGCGGCCCTGCTCCCCGGCCTGGGGCTGCCGCGGCCGGACTGTTTCGTCGTGTCGGGCCAGGCGCCGCCGCACGACGGCCCCCGTGACCGGATGCTGAGCATGACCGAGGCCGAGCTGCGCGGCGAGCTGGAAACGGTCGTCCGCAGCCGGGGCATCGACCCGCGGCCGGACATCGTCGACCTGGGAATGGCCGTCCTGCTGAAGGACCTCGCCGCCGCACGGGAGTACCGGCGGACGGAACCGGTCCCGCTGGGCTGCCCCCTCGTCGTCCTGCACTGGCGCGACGACCCGGACGTGAGCCTCGACCAGCTCCAGGGGTGGCGGCAGTACTCGGACACCGTCGAGCTCCACGTCATCGACGGCGGCCACCACGCCTTCATGAACCCCCCGCACGAACTGCAGGAGTTGGTGACTTGCTGGCGGTGAGTGCCGTGAGACCGCCGTCAGCCGAAGAGGCCGGAGAGGGGCAGCATGAGGAGCACAGCCGCGGACATAGCAGTCGTCGGGATGTCGTGCCGTTTTCCCGGTGTGCGGAACCTGGGGCAGTTCTGGCGACTCCTGCTCGACGGGAAGTCGACCGTCGGCGTGTTTCCCGGGCAGCGGGCCGTCGACGTGCGGCCCCCGTCCCATCCGGACGCGGCCACGGTGACCGCGGGTTCGTTCTTCGACTCCGTCGACCTGTTCGACGCGGACTTCTTCGGCATCCCCGCGGAGGAGGCGGTCGCCATGGATCCCGTCCAGCGACTGGGCCTCGAACTCGCCTGGGAGGCCGTCGAGGACGCCCGCGTGCCGGCGGCCGCGCTCGCGGGCCGCGGGGTCGACGTGGTGGTCGCTGGCGCACCCTCCGGGTACGAGCTGCTGCGCAAGCTGTCCGGCAGCGACCGGGACGACCACTACTCCGCGCTCGGATCGAGCGGGGCGCTGATCGCGAACCGGATCTCGAACCTGCTCGACGTCCGCGGCATGAGCCTGTGCGCGGACTCCGGCCAGTCCTCCTCGCTGGTCGCCCTGGCACTGGCCTGCGACCGGATCCGCAGCGGCGCGGTCGACATGGCGATCGCGGGCGGCGTGCACCTCATCGCCGACCCGGAATCCGGTCTCGGCCTGGCGAACCTGGGAGTCCTCTCGCCCGACGGGCGCTGCTTCACCTTCGACGAACGGGCCAACGGTTTCGCCCGGGGGGAGGGCGGAGCCTTCGTTGTCCTCAAACGCCGTGACCTCGCTGTCGCCGATCACGACCGCATCCACGCCGTGGTCCGCGGCTGGGGCGTCCGCAGCGGCGGCGCCACCACCCGGATGCCCGACCCCAGCGCCGAGGCACAGGCGGCGACCGTGCTGGCCGCGCTGGAGAGCACCGATGTGCCGTTCGACGGAGTCGGATACGTCGAGGCACATGGCACCGGCACCCGGCGCGGCGATCCCGCCGAACTGTCCGGCCTGCGCATGGTGTCCCGGCGGACCGGCAGGAGCCGCCCCTTGGTGGTCGGTTCGGTCAAGACGAACGTCGGCCACCTGGAGCCCGCCGCGGGCATCGTCGGACTGGTGAAGGCGGCGCTCTGCATCGAGCACGCCCAGCTGGTCCCGAGCCTGAACTACCGGTCGCCCCACCCCTCGGTCCCGGACTTCCACGAGGACTTCGAGGTACTACGAGCGGCGCGGCCCTGGCCGAGCACGCCCGGACGGCCGAGACGGGCCGGGGTGTCGGCCTTCGGCATGGGCGGCACCTACGCGCACGTGATTCTCGAACAGGCCCCGCAGGAGGAACAGGCCCCGGAGGAGCAAGCGGCTCCGGCTCCCGGTGCCGCGCACGGTCGAGGTGCCGTCGCCGCGGGTTCGGGAGTACTGCCGTGGGTGCTGTCCGCGCGGTCCGAGCCCGCGCTGCGGGAACAGGCGGCGCGGCTGCGGGACCACCTGTCCGCGGACGCCACCCTGTCCGCCGCCGACGTGGGGCATTCGCTGCTGACCACACGGACGCACTTCGCGCATCGCGCGGTGGTGCTGGGCGACGACCGTGCCGAATCCCTGGCCGCGCTCGATGCCCTCGCGGCGGGCGGGGACGCGGCGCGGTCGGTACGGGGGACGGCCACGGAGCAGACCGGCCCGATCGTCTTCGTGTTCCCCGGACAGGGGTCTCAATGGGTGGGCATGGGACGGCGGTTGTACGCACAGTCCGAGGTCTTCGCCGACCGGATCGATGCGTGCGCCCGGGCGCTGGCGCCCTGGACGGACTGGTCGCTGATCGACGTCGTGACCGGCGCGGAGCCGGCCGCCTCGCTGGACCGGGTGGACGTGGTCCAGCCGGCGCTGTTCGCCGTGATGGTGTCGCTGGCGCAGGTGTGGCGGTCCTTGGGTGTGGTGCCCGACGCGGTGGTGGGGCACTCGCAGGGCGAGATCGCCGCGGCGTGCGTGTCGGGCGGCCTCACTCTCCAGGACGCGGCGAAGGTCGTCGCTCTGCGCAGCAGGGCGCTGACCGAACTGACCAGCTTCGGCGGGGGAATGAGCGCGGTCTCCGCGTCTCCCGACTGGGTGCGCGACCGACTGCCGCGGTGGTCCGGGCGGCTGTCCACGGCCGCGGTCAACGGGCCGGGCTCCGTGGTGATCTCCGGGGACGGAGCGGCTCTCGACCAGTTCGCGGCGATGGCCGCCGGTGAGCAGGTGCGGGTGCGCCGGGTCAAGGTGGACTACGCCTCCCACTCCCGCCACGTCGAACGTGTCCGTGCGCGGCTGCTCGACGCCGTCGCGGATCTCGCGCCGCGCAGCTCGTCCATGACGTTCCACTCCACGGTCACCGGGCAACCCCTCGACACGCGCGCGCTCGACGCCTCGTACTGGTACGAGAACCTGAGCTCCACCGTGCTCTTCGGCACAGTGGTGGAAGGCCTCCTGCGCGGCGGCGCCGGTGCGTTCGTCGAGGTCGGTCCGCACCCGGTGCTCGACGTGGCGATGGCGGAGACGGCCGACTCGCTGGCGGTGACGCCGCCGATGGTGGGCACCCTGCACAAGGGCGACGGAGGGGTGAGTGACGTCCTGCTGTCGGCCGCCGAGCTCCACGTGCGCGGAGTGCCGGTCGACTGGCAGCCGTTGTTCACCGCCCACCGGCCGCGCAGAATCGGACTTCCCGCCTACGCGTTCCAGCGGCGGCGGTACTGGCTGACGGAGCCCGATGCCGACGGCACGGCCCCCGGGACCACCCGTCTGGACTCCGAACGCGCCGTCCTCAGTCTGGTGAGCGCCGAGGCTGCGGCGGTGCTGAGCCGCTCCGCGGATCTGCCGGGCCAGGGCGTCCGGCCAGACCCGGACGTCTCCTTCAAGGACCTCGGCCTCGACTCGTCGATGGCCGTGCGCCTTCGCAACCGCCTCGCCGCGGCGGCGGGCGTCCGGCTGCCGGCCACCGTCGCCTTCTCCCACCCCACCGCGCGCAAGCTCAGCCGGCACCTCTACTCCCTGCTCGCACCGGAGCCCGCGGACCCCCTGGATGCCCCGGAAGCGACGGCCCGGGCCGACGCCGAAGGCTGCGGCGACGATGAGTTGTTCGAACTGATCGACCGCGGATACGCCTAGGCCCGCGCAGCAACACGTACTCGTCCGTCAGGCCCGTCCGTCAGATCCGTTCGTCAGGACCGTCCGTCAGATCGTTCAGGGAGGCATGGGTGGAGGACGTCAGCAAGCTCCGGTCCTACTTGCGACGCGCCGTCAGCGATGCGCAGGCTCTGCGGGAACGCGTGCGCGAGCTGGAGGAATCCGCTCACGAGCCCGTCGCGATCGTGGGCGTGGGGTGCCGCTTCCCCGGGGGCGCGACAACCCCCGAAGGACTGTGGACCGTGGTCTCCGACGGCGTGGACGCCATCGGGGACTTTCCGCGGGATCGAGGATGGCACCTCGAGGAGATCCACGATCCGGACCCCCTGGCGCACGGCAAGTCCTACCTCCGCACGGGCGGGTTCCTGCCCGGGCTCGCCGACTTCGACGCGGCGTTCTTCGGGATCAGTCCGCGTGAGGCGCTGGCCATGGACCCGCAGCAGCGGCTGATGCTGGAGATCTCGTGGGAAGCGCTGGAGCGGGCGGGCATCGTGCCTGCCGGACTGCACGGTTCGGCGACCGGCGTGTTCACGGGGATCTACGGGGTCGACTACGGACCGCGGATGGGCGAGGAGGCGGCCGCGGAGGTGGAGGGCCTGCGTATCACCGGCACGTATCCCAGCGTGGCCTCGGGCAGGGTGGCGTACGTGCTCGGCCTGCACGGCCCGGCCGTCTCGTTCGACACCGCGTGCTCCTCGTCGCTGGTGGCCGTCCACCAGGCCGTGCGGTCCCTGCGGTCGGGGGAGTGCACGCTGGCGCTCGCCGGCGGCGTGTCGGTGCTGCCCACCCCCGGTCTGTTCGTGGAGGGCTCGCGGCAGCGCGGCCTGGCCGCCGACGGACGGTGCAAGTCGTTCGCCGAGGCCGCCGACGGCACCGCGTGGGGCGAGGGTGCCGCCGTGCTGGTGCTGGAGCGCCTGTCGGACGCGCGGCGTCACGCGCGGCGGATCTGGGCGGTGATCCGGGGCTCCGCGGTCAACCAGGACGGGGCGTCCAACGGGCTGACCGCGCCGAGCGAACCGGCGCAGCGGCGAGTGATCCGGGCCGCCCTCGCCGACGCCAGGCTGTCGCCCGGTGACGTGGACGCGGTGGAGGCGCACGGCACCGGCACACGGCTGGGTGACCCCATCGAGGCGGAGGCCCTGCTCGCCACCTACGGGCAGGACCGGGCCGTGGACGATCCGTTGTGGCTGGGTTCGCTGAAGTCGAACATCGGCCACACCCAGGCGGCAGCGGGCGTCGGCGGAATGATCAAGATGATCATGGCCATGCGGCACGGAGTGCTGCCCAGAACGCTTCACGTGGACCGGCCGACGCCGCACGTCGACTGGTCTTCCGGAGCGGTACGGCTGCTGACCGAGGCCAGGGACTGGCCCGGCGCGCCGGGGCGTCCCCGCCGTGCGGGGGTCTCGTCCTTCGGGGTCAGCGGCACGAACGCGCACGTCGTCCTTGAGCAGGCACCGGAGCCCGAGCAGGTACCCGAGCCCGAGCAGGCACCCGTCTTCCCGCAGGCACCCGAGGGGGAGCTCGCCTCGTCCTGTCCGGCGGAGAGCCCGGTACCGGGCCGAAGGCCGGCCGACGCCCCGGTGGCGGTGCCCTGGGTGTTGTCCGGCCGGTCGCCGGAAGCCCTGCGCCAGCAGGCCCGGCGGCTGCGGGACCACGTCGCCGCGCACCCCGGCCTGATGGCCCCTCAGGTCGGCCGGTCGTTGATCGGTACGCGCTCGCTGTTCGAGCACCGGCACGTGGTGATCGGGGCGGACCGCGAGGAGCTGCTCACCGGCCTCAGCGCCGTGGCCGAGGGCCGCGGACACCTCGCCGGCGTGGCCTCGGGCGTCGCGAAGCCGGTCGGCAGGACGGTCTTCGTGTTCCCGGGGCAGGGAGCGCAATGGGCGGGCATGGGCGCGGAGCTGTGGCAGACGTGCCCGGTGTTCGCCGAGCAGATGCGAGCCTGCGCCGAGGCCTTGGATCCCTGGGTGTCCTGGTCGTTGATCGACACGGTGTGCGGCGGCCCGGAGGCGGCGGATCTGGACCGCATCGACGTAGTCCAGCCGGTGCTGTTCGCCGTGATGGCGTCGCTGGCGCAGGTGTGGCGGTCGTTGGGCGTGGTGCCGGACGCCGTGGTCGGACACTCCCAGGGCGAGATCGCCGCGGCGTACGTCGCGGGCGCCCTGACGCTGCCGGACGCCGCCAGGGTCGTCGCCCAGCGGTCACGCCTGCTGGCCACGACGGCCGAAGAGGGCTGCACGGCCGGGATCGTGGCGGCCGAACACCGGGTGCGTCGGCTGCTGGACCGGCTCGGGTCCCGGGCTGTGATCGCAGCCGTCAACGGACCGTTCTCGACCGCGGTCTCGGGTGACACGGCAGCGGTCGAGGAACTGCTCGCCGCGTGCGAGGCGGAGGGCATACGCGCCCGCCGGATCCCCGCGAGTGTGCCCGGACACTCGCCGCTCCTGGACAGGTTCGAGGCCCGCCTCACGGAGGACCTCGCCCCCGTCACGCCCGTCTCCTCACCGGTGGCGTTCCACTCGACGGTGACTGGCGGCCTGCTCGACACGGCGGAGCTGGACGCCGCCTACTGGTTCCGGAACCTGAGAGAGCCGGTCCGGTTCGGCGACACCCTGGGCAGCTTGCTCGGCCAGGAGCGCAGCGTGTTCGTCGAGATCAGCTCGCACCCGCTGCTCACCGTCAACATCCAGGAGATGCTCGATGCCCACGAGGACGCCGACGGCGTGGTGGTGGGTTCACTGCGCCGCGGCGACGGCGGTCTCGCGCGGCTGTACCGCTGGGTGGGCGAGGCGTTCGTCTCGGGTCTCGACGTGTCATGGGAGGCGGCGTTCCCGCACACGGACGGCCGGTGGGTGGAGCTGCCGACGTACGCCTTCCAACGGCAGCGGTACTGGTTCGACGCCCCGCACGGCACCGGCACCGGCCCCTCGACCGTCGGCGCCGCGACGGCAGGGCCCGGCGAGGAAGAGCAGGGCGGCGCGGTGGTGGACAGCGGACGGCTGTCGCGGCTGCACCGGGTGGAATGGGAGCCGTGCGCCGTTCCCGTCGGCGCGACCGAGACACGGTACGCCGTGGTGGGAGCTCCCTCCGAGGTCGCGGCATCCCTGGGGCACGACGCCACGGTCGTCGCCGACCTCGATGAACTGGCGGAGTCCGGGCGGGCGATCCCCCCGGTCGTCCTGGCCTTCGTCGACCCGCCCGAAGCCGGCGACGATGCCTGCGCCACCGCCGGGCGGAACCTCCACCGGGTGCTGCGATGGACCCAGGCCTGGCTTTGCGACCAGCGGTTCTCCGGCAGGCGCCTGGTCGTCGTGACCCGTGACGCGGTCCACGACGACACACCCCGGCCCGATCCCGCCGCGGCGGCGGTCTGGGGCTTCGTCCGCAGCGCGCAGACCGAGAACCCGGACCGGTTCGTGCTCGTGGACACCGACGACCGGAGCGCCTCGTGGGCATGCCTCCCGGCGGCCGCCGGGACGGGGGAACCCCAGCTGAGGATCCGCGGCGGAGCGATGTCCAGCCCACGACTGACGCCGGTCGGCGAGTCCGAACCGGCCGAGGCCGGTCCCCGTCTCGACGCTGGGACGGTACTGATCACGGGAGGCACCGGCGGACTGGGTGCCCTGCTGGCCCGCCACCTCGCGCACCGCCACGGTGTCCGCCGATTGGTGCTGACCAGCAGGCGCGGACCGGCGGCGCCCGCGGCGGCCGGGCTCCGCGGCGAACTGGCCGCCGTGGGCGCGCACGTGGAGACGGTCGCCTGCGACGTCACCGACCGTGCGGCCGTCGCCGGCCTGATCGCGTCGGTGCCGAAGGAGCATCCCCTCACCGCCGTGGTCCACTGCGCGGCCGCTCTGGACGACGGAGTCCTGGCGGCGCAGACCACGGACCGCGTCGACGCGGTGCTTGCCCCGAAGGCCCGCGGCGCCTGGCACCTGCACGAGCTGACCAGGCATCTGGACCTGTCCGCGTTCGTGCTGTTCTCCTCGGTCGCGAGCGTGCTGGGGACAGCCGGGCAGACCGGCTACGCGGCTGCCAACGCGTTCCTCAACGGGCTGGCGGCGAGCCGGCGCGCCGATGGCCTGGTCGCCGACGCGTTGTGCTGGGGCTACTGGGAGCATCCCAGCGAACTCGGCGCCGCTCTGCGGGAAGCGGACATCGCCCGCCTGCGGCGGCAGGGCGTGCGGCCGATGCCGCCGCACGAAGGCCTGGCGCTCTTCGACACGGCGATCTCACGCGACGAGCCGGTGCTGGTACCGGCGCGCCTGGACCGTTCCGCGCTCGGTGCGCTGCGCGGCGGCCGCACCGTTTCCCCGCCCCCGCGCGGCACGACCGGGGCGTCCGCTGTCCCCGACCGTACGGAGCCGCGTGACACCGCCGCCCCGGACATCGCCCGGCAGATCAGGTCCCTGCCGCGGGCCGGTGCCGAGGCGGTGCTGGTCGAGGCCGTTCGAGCGGAGACCGGACGTGTCCTCGGCCACGACGGGACCGCGCCCGTCGAACCCACCGCCGCGTTCCGGGACCTCGGCCTGGATTCGCTGATGGCGGTCGAACTGCGGAACAGGCTCGCCGCGCTGACCGAGCTGAAACTGCCCGTCACGCTAGCCTTCGACCATCCCAGTCCGCGTGCCGTCGCGGAATACCTGATGGCGTGCGTCGACCCGGGCGGACCCGCCGTCCAGCAGTCTTCGGCCCAGCCCCTGACGAGCGAGATCGTGGCACTGGGCAACCGGCTGGAGGAAGCCCTGCCGGACCTCGCGGGCGACGACCGGGCCGCCGTGGCCAAGCTTCTCGGCGAGTTGCAGGGCCGGGTCCGTCCGACACCGGACGACGCGGCGACGGGCGAGGTCGCCGACCGCATCAGCGCGGCCTCGGCCGAAGAGCTTCTCTCGCTGCTGGACGAGGAGCTCGGCTAGCCGTGCCGCCGCGGCCGAGCCGGCACAGGCGCGGTCCGGCGAGCACCGCACGATCGACCGACCGAACACACTCCCAGGGAAGAGCGATGACTGACGACGACAACGCTCGTCTTCTCGACTACCTCAAGCGGACATCGCTCGAGCTGATCGAAACACGGTGGCAGCTCAAGGAGTTGACGGAGGCCGCCGCCGAGCCGATCGCGGTCGTGGGTGTCGCGTGCCGCTTTCCGGGGGGAGTGGCCTCGCCGGAAGCCCTCTGGGACCTCGTGCAGGCCGGCCGGGACGCCGTCTCGGACTTCCCGGCGGACCGAGGCTGGGACCTGGAGCGTCTCTACGACCCGGATCCGGACCGCCCGGGGACTTGCTCCACGCGGTCGGGCGGGTTCCTGCGGGACGCCGGCGACTTCGACGCCGACTTCTTCGGGATCAGCCCGCGCGAGGCGCTGGCCGCCGACCCCCAGCACCGGCTGCTGCTGGAGACCTCCTGGGAATCGCTGGAACGGGCAGGCATCGACCCGTCGACCCTGCGCGGCACTGCCACCGGGGTCTTCGCCGGCCTGGCGTACTTCGGCTACGGGAACCACCACGTCACCCCCGAGGCCATCTCGGGTTACGGACAGACCGGCGCGCTGCTGAGCGTGGCGTCCGGGCGGGTGTCCTACGCGCTGGGCCTGGAGGGGCCGGCGCTGTCCATCGACACCGCGTGTTCGTCCTCGCTGGTGGCCGTCCACCAGGCCGTACGGTCCCTGCGCCAGGGCGAGTGCTCGCTCGCCCTGGCCGGAGGCGCCACGGTCATGGCGACGACCCAGGTGTTCCGGGAGATGTCGCGGCAGCGCGGCCTGGCGGCGGACGGCCGCTGCAAGGCCTTCGCCGACGCGGCCGACGGCACCGGCTTCTCCGAGGGCGCCGGCGTACTGGTACTGGAGCGGCTGTCCGACGCGCGGCGCCACGGCCGGCGGATCTGGGCACTGATCCGAGGGTCGGCCATCAACCAGGACGGCGCGTCCAACGGCATGACCGCACCCAACGGCCCGGCCCAGCAGCGGGTGATCCGGGCGGCGCTGGAGAACGCCCGGGTACGGGCGAGCGATGTGGACGTGGTGGAGGCGCACGGGACCGGCACGACCCTGGGCGACCCCGTGGAGGCGCAGGCCGTCCTGGCCACCTACGGGCAGGAGAGGGACCCCCACCGGCCGCTGTGGATCGGCTCGTTGAAGTCGAACATCGGTCACACGCAGGCGGCCGCGGGCGTCGGCGGCATCATCAAAATGATCATGGCGATGCGTCACCGGATCATGCCCAGGACGTTGCACGTGGACCGCCCGACGCGCCACGTGGACTGGTCGGCCGGGGCGGTGGAGCTGCTGACCGGCGCGACCAAGTGGCCGCAGACCGCGGGCCGCCCCCGGCGCGCGGGTGTCTCCGCCTTCGGCGCCAGCGGCACGAACGCGCACCTGATCCTGGAGGAAGCCCCCGCAGAGGAGCCGCCGCCCGCTGCCGCCCCCGTGCCCGGCGGCGCGGGAAGCCTGGTGCCGTGGGTCGTGTCGGCACGGTCGCGGGAGGCGCTGCGGGCCCAGGCGAAGAAGCTGCACGCCTTCGCCGCCGGCAAGGGCCCGGACCTCGCGGACGTCGGGTCGTCCCTCGTGTCGAGCCGGTCGGGCTTCGACCACCGGGCGGTCGTCCTGGGCAGGGACCGGGACGAGTTGCTGACCGCTCTGGCCGCGTTGAGCGACGGCACGGAGACCGCGAGCGTGATCGAGGGTGTCGCCACCGGCCAGGGCGGCGGCACGGTCTTCATGTTCCCCGGCCAGGGATCGCCGTGGGCGGGTGTGGCCGGGCAGCTCTACGCGGTCTTCCCCGTCTTCGCCCGGAGCCTGGACGAGGTGTGCGAGCGGCTCGACCGCCGGCTGCCCTTCGCGTTGAAGCCGCTGCTCCTGGCCGACGCGACCGGGCAGGACCGGCAGGAGGCGCAGCGCACGGACATCGCACAGCCCGCGCTCTTCGCCCTCCAGGTGGCTCTCTACCGGCTCGTGACGCACTACTGCGGACAGCCCGACCGCCTGCTCGGGCACTCGGTCGGGGAGATAGCCGCCGCGCACGTCTCCGGTGCCCTCGACCTCGACAGCGCGGCCGGGCTCGTGGCCGCGCGGGGGCGGATCATGCAGCTCGCCGAACGCGGCGCCATGCTGGCGGTGCGTGCCTCGGAAGCCGACCTGGACGCGCTGCTCGCCGAGTTCGGCCGGGTCGGCATCGCCGCCGTCAACGGCCCGGACTCGGTGGTGGTCTCGGGCGACCGTGACGAGATCGCCGTGCTGCGGGAGCGACTGACGGCCCGCGGCACCTCCGCGAAACAGCTCGACGTCGACCACGCCTTCCACTCCCCGCTCATGGACACGGTCCTGGACGAGTTCGCGGAGGCCATCGACAAGATCCCGGCGGGAAGCATGGCGATCCCGGTGATCTCCACGCTGTCCGGCCGCGAGGTCACCGCGGAGCAGCTCACGTCCGTCGCGCACTGGGTGCACCACATACGCCGGCCCGTACGCTTCTTCTCGGCCGTGGAGTGCGCCCGCGCGGTCGGCACGAGCGTCTTCCTCGAGGCCGGACCGGGAGCCGGCCTCACCGGAATCACCAAAGAGGCGTTCGTCGGCGTGGGAGCCGACGACGCGATGGTCCTGTCGGTGTCACGGCGGGGCCGCGCGGCCGTCGACACGCTGATCCGCTCGCTGGCCCAACTGCACGTCGCGGGGCGGCCCGTCGACTGGGACGCCCTGTTCGGAGCGCGCCGCCGCGTGGATCTCCCGACGTACGCGTTCCAGCGCCGCCGGTACTGGCTGGACTTCAGGGCCACGACGGGCACGGCGGAGGTGTCCGGCGCCGGTCTGACCGATCCGCGCCATCCGATGCTGGGTGCCGTGGTGGACCACCCCGGCACCGATGACATCGTGTTCACGGGCCTGTGGTCGCTGCGCACCCACGCGTGGCTGGCCGACCACGCCGTGTTCGGCGCTGCCGTGGTGCCGGCGACGGCCTTCCTGGACCTCGCGCTGTCGGCGGGCGGCTTCGTCAGCTGTGCGACGATCGAGGAACTGTCCCTGGAAGTCCCCCTGGTGGTTCCCGCGTCGGGCGACGTACAGGTGCGGATCGTCGTCGGGGCAGGGGACGAAACGGGGCGCCGCTCGCTGAACGTGTATGCGCGCCCCGCCGCGGAGGACAGCCCGGACGGCCCCTGGACCCGCCACGCGACAGGCGGCCTGACACCCGCCCCCGCGAGCACCGGGACCACCTCCCCGCTCGCTGCCTGGCCGCCTGCCGGAGCGGAACAGGTCGACATCAGCGGCCTGTACGACACCTTCGCCCACGTGGGTTTCGACTACGGGCCCGCCTTCCGCGGCTTGCGGGAGGTGTGGCGGCGCGGCGACGAACTCTTCGCCGCGGCCACGCTGCCCCCGGCGGCCGGTGACTCCACCGGCCACGGATTCACCCTGCACCCGGCCCTGCTGGATACCGCGCTGCACGCCGTGGTGGCCGGTGGCGTCGTCACGTTCGAGGAGGGCCGGGGATGGCTGCCCTTCTCGTGGTCCGCAGCCGTGTCGGCCGGGGTGTGCGGCTCGACTGTGCGGCTTCGGATCACCCGGGTCGACGACGGCGTCGTGACCGTGACGGCCGCCGACGAGAGCGGCCGCGAGATCGCGCGCATCGGAGCGCTGACGTTCCGGCCGACGAGTGCCGAGCAGCTGCGCACGGCGGGCGGCGGCCGCACACCGTCCCTCTACGAGCTGGAGTGGGTGCCGGTCCGGCCCCGGACGGGTGAGGTCCCCCGTGAGCCGTGGGCCGTCCTCGGCGCGGGCGCCGGCCTGGCCGGCGAACTCCGCGCGGCCGACGGCATCGAGGTCCGCCCGCACCCGTCCATGGACTCGGTCGTCGCGGGGGAACCACCCCGGCACGTCGTCCTGTGCCCGGACGACTTCGCTGATGCCGATGCCGGTCTGCTGGGCTCGGTCGGCACGGCGGACGCCCGAGTCCTCGGCTGGACCCAGCGGTTCCTCGCCGAGACGTCGCTCGCGGAATCGACGCTGGTCGTCCTCACCCGCCTGGCGCTCGACACCGGCCGGGGCGAGAGTGTGGAAAGCCTGCCCGGCGCCTCCGTCTGGGGGCTGATCCGCTCCGCGCAGTCCGAGCATCCCGGCAGGATCCGGCTGGTGGACACCGACGGCGAGGACACGTCCTGGGCCCAACTCCACCACGCGCTCGCCCTCGACGAGGATCAACTGGCTTTGCGCAGCGGGACGTTGCTCGTCCCCCGCCTGGCCTCCGCCCGGCCCGCCGGCCACCGCGTCGAGCCACCCGCGGACGGCGCCCATCGGCTGGGCATCGTGGACAAGGGGACCCTGGAGAACCTCACCTTCGTCCCCTGTCCCGAGGTGGAGGCCCCCCTCACCAGCGGCCAGGTCCGTGTCTGCGTACAGGCCGCGGGACTCAACTTCCGCGACGTCACGATCGCTCTGGGACTGGTGGAGGGCACGACCTTCGACGCCGGGATCGGCAGCGAGGGCGCCGGAACCGTGCTGGAGGTGGCGGACGACGTCACCGGTCTCGCCCCCGGTGACCGTGTGATGGGCATGCTCCCCGGCGCGTTCGGCCGCGTGGCGGTGGCGGACCACCGCCTGCTCATGCCCGTCCCCGACACATGGAGTCACGCCGAGGCGGCGTCCGTCCCGGGCGCGTTCCTCACCGCCTACTACGCCCTCTTCCATGTGGCGCGGCTGGAGAAAGGGCAGCGGATTCTCATCCATGCCGCCGCCGGCGGGGTGGGAATGGCCGCCGTCCAGCTGGCGCAGCACATCGGCGCCGAGGTCTATGCGACCGCGAGCCCGGCGAAGTGGCCCGCCCTGCGTGAGCTGGGACTGGACGACGCCCACCTGGCGTCGTCACGGGACCTGAGGTTCGCCGACACGTTCCTCGCCGCCTCCGGTGGCCGGGGCGTGGACGTGGTGCTCAACTCCCTGGCGCGTGAGTTCGTCGACGCCTCCCTGCGACTGCTCCCTGAGGGCGGCGGTTTCGTCGAGATGGGCAAGACCGACATCCGCGATCCCCGGCAGATCGCCGCGGAGCATCCTGGCGTCGGCTATCGGGCCTTCGACCTCTACGAGGCGGGACCGGCGGCGATCCACGTCATGTTCCGCGCGGTCATGGAGCTGTTCACCGCCGGGCAGCTGCGGCCGAGCCCGGTCTCGGTCCGCGACATCCGTGACGCGCCCAAGGTGTTCCGCGAGATGAGCCAGGGCCGTCATACCGGAAAGCTGGTCCTCGACATCGGCGGGGGCCTCGGCGGCGGCACCGTGCTGGTCACCGGCGGGACCGGGGGAGTGGGCTCACTGGTGGCCCGCCACCTCGTCGCCGAGCACGGTGTCCGCAGCCTGGTACTCGCGAGCCGTCGCGGCAGCACGGCACCCGGCGCGTCCGAACTGGTCGCGGACCTGGAGAAGGCGGGCGCCATCGTCAGCGTCGTGGAATGCGACGTGTCGGATCGCGCGGCCGTGGCAGGCCTGCTGGCGCGCATGCCCGCCGGACATCCGCTGACGGGGGTGGTGCACGCGGCGGGCGAGCTGGCGGACAAGACGTTCGCGTCCCTGACCGCGCAGGATCTCGACGACGCGCTACGGGCCAAGGCGGGCGGCGCGGTCAACCTGCACGAGCTCACCAGGGGACGGCCACTCTCCGCGTTCATCCTCTTCTCCGCGCTGGCCGGCACGCTCGGCATGGCAGGACAGGCCAACTACGCCGCCGCCAACGGGTTCCTGGACGGTCTGGCGGCACAGCGCGCGCAAGCCGGACTGCCCGGCACGTCCCTGTGCTGGGGATGGTGGGAGCAGACCAGCGGCATGACCGAGGACCTGGACGAGACGGATCTCGCGCGCGTCCGGCGCCTGGGCGTCGCCCCGATGCCGACACCGGAGGCGCTGGCCGCCTTCGACGCCGCACGTACGCTCGGCAGCGCCGTCGTGATCCCGGCCCGGCTGAACCTTTCGGCGCTGCGGAAGAAGACCGGTGACCAACTGCCGCTCCTCCTGCGTGGCCTCGTCGACGACGGCCGCCCACGTCCGGCAACGGACAGCGCCGCCGACGCCCGCGGCCTGCCCGCCACCTTGGCCACGCTGCCACGTGAGCAGGCGAAACCGGTCGTGCTGGACTGGGTCCGTGACCACGTGGCCGTCGTGCTCGGATATCCCACCGGCGGTGACGTCGACGCGGACCTGCCGTTCACCCACCTCGGCTTCGACTCCCTGACCTCCGTCGAACTGTGCAACCGCCTGGCCTCCCGGACCGGACTGCGCCTGGCGTCCACCCTCGTCTTCAGTTATCCGACCCCCCGCGAGCTGGGCGGGCACCTCGTCGGCCGCCTTCTCCCGGCACCGCGCGTGACTCCGGTCGGGGACGAGGAGATCCGGGAAGTGCTGCGGACCGTCCCCATCGACAGGCTGCGCGACTCAGGGGTCCTCGAACAGGTCCTGGCCTGCGCGGACCCGGCGACGCCGGACGCGGCCGAGCCGGCCGAGGACGCGGTCACCGGCGCGGGCGGACTCGCGGCCATGGACCTGGACGCACTGGTCGACCTGGCCCTGGACGAGCAGGACGAGCTGGACGAGAGGGGCAACTGACATGAAGCACCCCGTGGATCGCCGCGCGGACGGCGCGGACCGGGTCGAGCAGGCACTGCGCACCCTGCTGGAGGAGCGAGATCGTCTGCGGCGGGAGAACGACGCCCTGAAGGCCGGTCGCGGGGAGCCGGTCGCCGTGGTCGCGATGGCGTGCCGCTACCCCGGGGGCGTCGCCACGCCCGAGGATCTCTGGGACCTGGTCCGCGAAGGCCGGGACGCGGTGGGGGAGTTCCCCGCGGACCGCGGATGGCCGGACGTCTACGATCCCGACCCCGACGCGGTGGGCCGATCCTTGGTGCGCCACGGAGGGTTTCTGCCCGACGCCGCGGACTTCGACGCCGACTTCTTCGGCATCAGCCCGCGCGAGGCGCTCGCCGTCGACCCGCAGCAGCGCTTGCTGCTGCAGACGTCCTGGGAGGCCTTCGAGCGGGCGGGCATCGTCCCGGCGTCGGTGCGCGGATCGGACGTCGGCGTCTTCTCCGGGGTCAGCTCCTCCGAGTACGGATCGCGTTTCCTGGAGGCCGGCGGGGGGGACCTGGAGGGCTATCTGATGCACGGCAGCGCGCCGAGCGTCGCCTCCGGCCGGGTGGCGTACGAATTCGGACTGACCGGGCCGGCGATGACGATCGACACGGCGTGCTCCTCGTCCCTGGTGGCCCTGCACCTGGCCGTGCAGTCGCTGCGTACGGGGGAGTGCTCGCTCGCCCTGGCCGGGGGCGCCTCGGTGATGTCGACGCCGGCGATCTTCCTGGAGTTCTCCCGGCAGCGCGGCCTGTCGGCCGACGGACGGTGCCGGTCGTTCGCGGACGGCGCCGACGGAACCGGATGGGCGGAAGGAGTGGGGGTGCTCCTGCTGGAGCGGCTGTCCGACGCACGCGCCAACGGCCACCCCGTGCTCGCCCTGATCCGTGGCTCCGCGGTCAACCAGGACGGTGCCAGCAACGGCCTCACCGCCCCCAACGGCCTGGCCCAGGAGAAGGTGATCCGGCGAGCACTGGCGAACGCGGGCGTCACCGCCCGCGAGGTCGACGCGGTCGAGGCCCATGGCACCGGAACCGCGCTCGGGGACCCCATCGAGGCGGGTGCCCTGCTGGCCGCCTACGGGCACGACCGGGCCGAGGGCCGGCCGCTGTGGCTCGGCTCCATGAAGTCGAACATCGGTCACGCCCAGGCCGCCGCCGCGGTGGCCGGCGTGATCAAGATGGTGATGGCCATGCGGAACGGCTACCTGCCGAAGACCCTGCACGCGCAGGTGCCCTCACGCCACGTCGACTGGTCGTCCGGAGCGGTCGAACTGCTGGGGGACGGACGGGAATGGGTCCGTGGGGAGGGCCCGCGCCGGGCCGGAGTGTCGTCGTTCGGAGTCAGCGGCACCAACGCGCACGTGATCCTGGAGGAGGAACCGGGGCCGCGGCCGGACCGCGCCCCCGAGGCGGCTCCGGGCGCTCCGGTGCCGTGGGTCCTGTCGGGCAAGGACGCGGCGGCCGTGCGGCGGCAGGCCGAGAAGCTGCGCGCGTTCGCCGCGGCCGAGCCGGACCTGGATGTCGCTGCCGTCGGGAGCTCACTGGTCACGAGCCGGTCGCGATTCGCGCACCGTGCCGTCGTCGTGGGCCGGGACCGCGACGAACTGCTGAGCGGCCTGGCCCGGTTGCGCGACGGCTCGGAGTCCGCGGCAGTCGTCCGCGGCGTGGCGGGTGAGCCGGGCGGCGCCGTCTTCGTGTTCCCGGGCCAGGGCTCGCAGTGGGACGGGATGGGACGGCAGCTCTACGCCGGTTTCCCGGTCTTCGCCCGCTCCCTCGACGACTGTGCGGCCGCCATGGCCGAATGGGTCGACTGGTCCCTGCTCGACGTGCTGCACGGCGCGGAAGGCGCCCCGGGCCTGGAGCGGGTCGATGTCGTCCAGCCGGCGTTGTTCTCCGTCATGGTGTCCCTGGCCGCCCTGTGGCGGTCCTGGGGCGTGGAACCGGCCGCGGTGGTGGGACACAGCCAGGGCGAGATAGCCGCGGCGTACGTCTGCGGTGCGCTGTCCCTGCGGGATGCCACCCGGATCGTGGCACTGCGCAGCAAGGCGCTGAGGCGGCTGGTCGGCCACGGAGGGATGGCTTCGGTCGCTGCGTCCGCCGCGTACGTGACGGAAGGTCTGACTCCGTGGCAGGACCGGGTGAGCCTCGCCGTCGTCAACGGGCCCCGCTCGGTGGTGGTTTCCGGAGAACAGGCCGCGCTCGACGAAGTCGTCGCGAAGATGACGGCCGAGGGCATCCAGGCGCGGAGGATCCCAGTCGACTACGCGTCGCATTCGCCGCAGGTGGCCCGGGTCCGGGACGAGGTGACGGGCGCGCTGTCCGCCGTGCTGCCGCACACCGGGAAACTGCCCTTCTACTCGACGCTGCACGGACGCAGGATCGACCCCGCGGAGCTGACGGCGGAGTACTGGTACAGCAATCTGCGCGAGAAGGTCCTCTTCGAGTCCTCCGCGCGGCGGCTGGTCGACGACGGATTCCGGCTGTTCGTCGAGATGAGCCCGCACCCGGTGCTGACCGTACCCGTGCAGGAGATCATCGAGGACCGGGACGACGCGATGGTCCTGTCGTCGTCGCGTCGCGACCGGGGCGAGGCGGAGGCACTGGTCGGATCGCTGGCCCAACTCCACGTGCGCGGCGGGGACGTGAACTGGCAGGCCCTCATCGGGCGGCGCCCGCGCGTGGACCTTCCGACGTACGCCTTCCGCCGCCGGCGGTACTGGCTGAACTCCTCGCCCGCCGAGGCCGCGGCACCCCCGCCCGCGACGAAGCAGTGGCCCGAGGCCGACGAGCCGCCCGACTCCCTGCCGCAGAGGCTCTCCGCTCTCGCCGACAGCGACGCCGCGCGCCTCGTGCTGGACCACGTCCTGGAGAAGGTCGCCGCCGTCCTCGGACACCGCTCCGCCGAGAGCGTCGACCCCGACCAGGGCTTCAAGGACGCCGGATTCGACTCGCTGCTCTCGGTGGACCTCACCAAACGCCTCGCCGCCTCGACGGGACTCAGGCTGCGCCCGAATCTGGTGCTGCTGCATCCGTCCCCGCGGCTGATCGCCGAGCACCTCGTGACCGCCATGACGAACCGCGCCGCCGTCCCGCCGACGGGACATTCTTGACCGCCTTCTTCCCGCCCGTGAAAGTAGGAAAGACCTGCGAGATTCGAGTTTCCGCGCCCGTTCTGCTGAGAGGTTGATCCGTGTGGGTTCGTTCGGCGTGTCGGCTGCACACAAGGGAATGTGGCTGGCGCAGAAAATATTCCCCGAAAGACTCAACCACGCGCTCACCATCTGGGACGTGAACGGCGCGCTGGACGAGGCGGCCATGGAATTAGCCTTCCTGCATGTCATGGGCGAAGCCGAGGTGCTGCGCGTCAATTTCGTCGACGACGGCAGCGGTCTGCGGCTCGTGCCCCGGGAGTTGGGGGACTGGCAGCCGTTCTTCCTGGACGTCAGCGCCGAGGCGGACCCCGAGCACGAGGCGCGCGAGGCGCTCGCCGAGATGCTGCGGCACCCGTTCGACCTGGAGCACGACCTGCTGTTCCGTCTGGGAGTCGTCAGGATCGCGGCGGACCGCTCCCTCGTGGCGATCGCCTACCACCACCTCATATCGGACGGATTCGGCGCGGGCGGCCTGGTATCACGGCGCCTCGCGGAGGTCTACACGGCGCTCCGGCGAGGCTCGGACGTCCCGGAACCGCCACAGCCCTGGGACGTGGCGTCCTACGCGGACGTGGCGACGCGGTACCTCGACTCACAGGAGTTCACCGAGGACACGCGGTTCTGGCGCGACTACCTCGCGGATGCGCCCCCGCCCGCGCAGCTCCCGCGCATCGTCCTGTCCGACGCGCTGCGGGCCGAGCTCTCGCAGCCCGTGAGCAGAGCCGACCAGTGGTCACAACTCAGCTCGTCCATCGGCATGGTGAGCCGGACACTGACCGTTCCGCACGCCGAGGCCGCGGCCTGGACCGAGGCGGCCAGGGCGCTCGGCGTGTGGATGTCGGCCCTGGTGACCGCGGCCGCGGCCGCGTACTTCCGGCACCGCTGCGACGAGCCCGAGTTCCTCCTCTCGCTGGCCGTGGGCAACCGGACCGGGACGCTGCGCGGGACGCCGGGGCTGGCGGTGAACGTGGTGCCGGTGCGCGCGCGAGTCCCGCTGGGCGCGAGCTTCGCGGAGACGGCCGAGGCGATCGTCGACGAGACCTACGAGATCGTCGGTCACACCGCCTGCCACTACTCGGAGATACAGCGGGCGAGCGGAACCGACGCGAGCGGCCGCGGCAGTTTCGGCGCCGTCGTCAACGTCGTCGAGTTCGCCGAGGAACTCGACTTCGCCGGCTCTCCCGCGCGCCACCTCGGCGCGACGACCGGCACCTTCGACGAACTGTCGATCGGCGTCTACACGGACGGCGGTGCGGACAGCGACCTGTTCCTCAGGCTCGACGCCCCCGCCGGCATGTACTCCGGAGCGGAACTGTGCTTCATCGGCACGGAACTGATCGCCGCCGTCCGAGCCCTGCTCACGGACGTCTCCGCGCCCGTCGGGGCGCTGGACCTCGCGGAAGCGGTGCGCGGCGACGAGCCGACAGCGCGACAGGCCGTCGGCGAACCGCTGCCGGACCTCTCGGTACCGGACCTGTTCGCTCGGCAGGTGGCGGCAGCTCCCGACGCGACGGCACTGGTCGGCAAGGGCTCCCGGATCACCTACCGGGAACTGGACGAACAGGCGGGCCGGATTGCCGCGGCACTGCGACGCCGGGGTGTCGGACCGGAGACGGTCGTGGCGGTGGACCTGCCGCGATCCGTAGAACTGGCTGTCGCCCTGCTGGGCGTCGTGAAGGCGGGCGGGGCGTACGTGCCGGTCGACCCGGACCTGTCCGCGCAACAGAGCAGAGCGGTGGTGCAGGACGCGGCGGCGCGCATCGTGGTCACCGACCCGGAGACGGCCGGGCTCCGTGGGGCAGGAGCAGATGTCCCCACCGTCGTGTTCGGCGACATCCTGTCCGAGCGGGCCGACGACGACGTGCGGCCGACGCGTGTCACGCCGCGCCCGGACAACGTGCTGGCCGTCATGTACGACCGAGGAGCGGCCCCGGGCGTCGCGGTGACGCACCGGAACCTGCACCACCTCGTCCGGGACGCCAACTGGCGGGAGGGCGGCCGCGGCGCCGTGCGGTGGCAGTCGCCGCACAGCTCGGACGCGCTCGCCCTCGAACTGTGGACGCCCTTGCTGAACGGCGGCCGGGTGGTCGTGGCAGCGGAGGCCCAGGACGCCGACGCGCCGGCCGCTTCGGGACCGGCTGACGAGGCCTGCACGATCCGGCTGTCGACCGACCAGTTCGCACAGATCGCGGCGGAGCGCCCCAAGGACCTCGCCGGAGCGCGCGAGGTGTGGATCAGTGGCGACCGGGCCCCCGCCGCCGCTGTCCGACGGGTGCGGGCGGCAGTTCCTGAACTCACCGTCGTTCAGGGACACGGTGCGACGGAAGCGCCCCTGTTCGCCGTGTGCCGCCAGGAACCGGGCGACGACCCGGCGGGTCCCGCAGCGGCACTCGGCCAGCCGGCGGACGGCACCGTCCTGCACGTACTGGGCCCGGGCCTGGCACCCGTCCCCGCCGGCGTGGTCGGAGAGCTGTACGTGGCGGGGCCCGGCGTGGCGCGTGGCTACGCGGGCCGCCCCCGGCGCACCGCCGAACGTTTCGTGGCCTGCCCCTTCGGCCCGGCCGGCGCTCTGATGTACCGGACCGGGGAGCGGGTCCGCCGTGATGCCCGTGGCCGGCTCGACCACGTCGGCCAGGTCGGCGCCCCGCCGTACGTGCAGGGAGCCCGCGTCGAACCGGCCGAGGTCGAAGACGTGCTGTGCGAGCACCCTGATGTTCTCCGGGCGGTGGTCGCCGGGGCGCCGGACCCCTCCGGGCAGCAGCGTCTTGTGACGTATGTCGTGCCGGTGGGCCGCCGGACCTCCGGCGGGGACGCGGGCGCCGGTGAGGAAGCCGACGTGCTGGACGGGCGGCTGCGCCGTTTTGTCGCGGCGCGGCTGCCGGACTTCATGGTTCCGTCGCTGTTCATGGTGGTGGACCGCCTGCCGGTGACCACGGACGGGAGGGTGGACCGGGTGTCGTTGCCGGAGCCCCGGTTCGGCGACACGAAGTACCGGGCGCCGCGCAACCGTACGGAACAGGTGCTGGCCGAGGCGTTCGCCGACGTGCTCGAAGTGGACCGTGTGGGGATCGAGGACGACTTCTTCGATCTCGGCGGCAACTCACTGCGGGCCATCAGGCTGGTCGGACTGATCCGGGCGGAGCTGGACCTGGAGGTCTCGATCCGCACGTTGTTCGCGACCCGGAGCATTTCCGGGCTCGCGGCCGTGGCGGAGCGTCTTTCCCACTCCAGCCGGCCGGCCCTGCGCAGAAGGACGCGCGACGGGCACGTTCTCTGAGTTGTCCACTGTCTCGCCGACGGGACATTGCTCCGGACCGCATTTCTTGAATGGTGCACCGGCTCGATCTACCTTGGCTGAGCGGCCGAAGGGGAATTCAAGCGTGCCTTCTTACAGGCCTGTCGAGGATCAAGAGCCATTGGCTGACAAAGCGAAATGCTTCACACATCCACGCCGGGGGAGATTTCTCCATGAGTGATCGTGAACGCGATATCTACGACGTGGTCGGCGTTGGATTCGGTCCGGCCAACCTGTCCCTCGCCGTCGCCCTCGAAGAGTCCCGGGCCCAGGGCGGGGACAGGGGCGGCATCAGCAGCCTCTTTCTGGAGCGTCAGGCCTCCTTCGGGTGGCACCGCAACATGCTGCTGCCGTCGGCGACCATGCAGATCTCCTTCCTCAAGGACCTGGTCACCTTCCGCAACCCCACGTCGAGCTTCAGCTTCATCTCGTACCTGCACGCCTCGGGCCGGCTCCCGCAGTTCGTGAACAACCAGGACTTCTTCCCCACGCGCCAGGAGTTCCACAAGTACCTGGAGTGGGCGCAGTCGAGAGTGGCTGACCGCATCGTCTACGGCTCGGAGGTTCGCTCCATCCGGCCGGCTTCCCCTGCCGCCCCGGAGTGGTCCGACCTCCTGCGGATCGAGGTGACGGACACCGCGGGCCGCGACAGCCGCACCGTCATGGCGCGCAACGTGGTGATCTCCACCGGCCTGGTCCCGAGCATGCCCGAAGGCGCCGAGCGCGACGACCGGGTGTGGCACAGCTCGGAGTTCCTCGAGAAGTACCGCAGGATGAACCCGCGCGAACTGCGCAGAGTCGCGGTCGCCGGGGCCGGCCAGAGCGCCGCCGAGATCGTCAGATTCCTCTACGACGAGCTTCCGCATGCCCAGGTGTGTGCCGTCGTCCCGTCCTACGGCTACTCCATCGCCGACGACTCGCCCTTCGCCAACCAGGTCTTCGACCCGAGCGCCGTGGACGACTACTACTTCGGCTCCCCCGAGACGCGGAATGCCTTCTGGCGTTACCACCGCAACACGAACTACGCCGTCGTGGACGACGACGTGATCCGGGGGCTCTACCGCAGGTCCTACGACGACGAGGTGCAGGGCGACAGGCGGCTGGAGTTCCTGAACCTCACGCGGGTCACCGGAGTCAAGCGCGTCGGCACCGAGACCCGGCTGTCGCTGCAGCGCGGACACGACGCCGAGGTGCGCGAACTCGACGTCGACGTCCTCGTCTGCGCCACCGGCTACAACGCGATGGAGCCGACGGGCCTGCTCGGCGATCTCGACGGTCTCTGCCGGCGCGACGAGGCCGGCCGCTACCGCGTGGAGCGTGACTACCGCATCGTGACCGAACCGGAGATGCGGTGCGGCATCTACCTCCAGGGCGGCACGGAGCATACCCACGGCCTCACGTCCTCGCTGCTGTCGAACCTGGCGTTCCGCAGCGGCGAGATCGTCGGCTCGATCGCCGCCCGGCGGGCGGCGCACGAGGCCGGGACCGCGGACCTCACCACCGAGGCCGGAGGTGACATCAGTGCAGGAGCAGTGGGTACGCCGCTACCGCGATGACGACAAGTGCGCGACGAAGCTCATCTGCTTCCCGCCGGCCGGCGCCGGGGCGAGCACCTTCCGCACGTGGGCCCAGGCACTTCCGACGGACATCGGGGTGCTCGGCATCCGCTACCCGGGCCGGGAGGACCGGCTGAACGAGCCCGTGCCCACCCGGCTGGAAGCCCTCGCGGACGACATCGCCGACGTGCTGGGCCACCTGACTGGGCATCGGCTCGTCCTGTTCGGCCACAGCATGGGCGCCTCGGTGGCCCACGAGGTGGCGCTGCGGTTCCAGGAGCGGGGGCGTCCACCGGCCGCCCTGTGCGTGTCGGGCAGGCAGCCGACGCACGCACTGGCCGGCCGTCCCATGATCTTCGGGACCGACGAGGAGATCATCGCGCACATCGTGAGCTTCGACGCGAGCCGCGCGGAGATCTTCGCGGACGAGGGCCTGCGGGAGATCGTGCTCCCCGCGATCCGTGCGGACTACCGTTTGGTGGACGCGTACGACGGCGGCCCCCGGCCGCTGCTCGACTGCCCGGTGTACGGCTACACCGGTGACACGGACACCCAGGTGACCCCGGAGCAGATGCGCCGCTGGGGGGAACTGACCCGCGGTGACTTCCGGCTGCGGGTGTTCCCCGGTGGGCACTTCTACCTCCGGGCCGAGGAAGCCCCGCTGCTGGCGGACGTGACCCGTGTCCTCACCGAGACCAAGTCCTCCTCGACGACCGTTCCATGACGTGAACGACGACGGCTTGCCGAACCGGTCCGCGGTTCGGCAAGCCGTCGTAGTTCACGTTGTCGTTCGAGGTCACACGCCGTTCGGGGTCACACGTCCCAGGTGGCCATGAGGCTCTTGACCCCGTGGATATCGGCGGCCTCGGGACGCAGAGGAACCTGGTCGGCGGGGACGGCAAGGCGCAGGGTGGGGAAGCGTTCGAAGAGCGCGGTGAAGGCGACGCGCAGTTCGATGCGGGCGAGTTGGCTGCCCAGGCACATGTGGACGCCGTGGCCGAAGGCCAGATTGCCGCCGTCGTTCCTGCGCAGGTCGAGCGCATGCGGGTCGGCGAAGCGCTCGGGGTCACGGTTGGCGGTGTTGTACGACAGGATCACCGTGGTCCCGGCCTTGACCGTCTGACCGCCGAGCTCGACGTCCTCCAGCGCCGTCCGCATGAAGTTCTTGGCGACACTCACGTAACGCAGCAGCTCCTCCACCGCCGAATCGGCGATCCCGGGATCGGCGCGCCAGGCGGCCAACTGCGCGGGATGACGCAGGAGCGACCAGGTGCCGAGCGCCAGTACGTTCGCGGTGGTGTCGAAACCCGCCGCCAGCAGGGTGAGCGCCATCCCCTTCAGCTCCTCGTCGGTGAGGTCGCCTTCGGTGAGGTCGCTGAGTACGTCGTCGGTGGGGGCGGCGCGCTTGTCGGCCACCAGCTCCGCCAGGTACTGCTGCATCAGGGCGTAGGCGGTGATGAGGTCGTCGTCGCTGGTTTCCCCGCTGACGATCGAGTCGATGTGCCCCTGGAAGCGGGTCCTGTCCTCGTCCCGCACCCCCAGCAGCTCACAGATCACGATGGCGGGGATGGGTTTGGCGAACGCGGTCACCAGATCCAACGGCGGCCCGGCCTTCTCCATGGCGTCCAAGTGGTCCGCGGTGATCCGCTCGATGTGCTCGGTGAGCTTTCGCATCCGCCGCACGGTGAACTTCCCCGCCAGTGGCTTCCGGTAGCGGCTGTGCTGCGGCCGGTCCGTGAGGAGGAACTCACCGGGCGGCGACGGGGAGACCTCGATACCCGTGACATCGACCGTCGGGTGCAGCATGAGCTCCCGGCGCGAGCTGAACCGCGGGTCGGCCAGGACCTGTCTGACCAGGTCGAAACCGGTGACCAGCCAGCCGATTTGGCCGCCGGGGAACGTATAACGGCTCATCGGACCCTGCCGGCGGGCGTCGAGTAATTCCTCTGGTGGATCGAAGGGGCACCCGGGCCGTCGTGCTCTCGGCATTTCCGTCACGGTGTGTACGTTTTCACCCATGCCCGTTCCTCGCCTGAATAAGTAGGTGACTTCGGCGACGCTTCCATTGCCGCCGACCGGAATCCCACTTCCTTCCTTATCGGCGGGCGCCGGTGTGCCGCTCTCGTGCGGCGACACCGGAACAACACCGTCCCATGAAAGGCTGAACCACACCATGAGCATGCGACAGGTCCCGTCAACAGCCGAAGAAATGCCTACTGGATTTCCGGCTCGCCGTGCTAGGTTCCAGGCCGTTCTGACTTCTCCATAAGCGAACCGCACACGGCAAAGGGGACGGGAGGTGTCGGATTTCCCTCCCGGGCGACTTCCGCATCGGCGCGACACAGGGCAGACGTGTCTCGTCGGCGGGACAGGCGCGGCGCTGTCCAGCAGAAGAGGCCGGTCGGCCTCAGCGCTCCCACCGAGACGGTATGGAAGATACGGTGACCGGGGGTTCATCCATGCGATACGAGATCATGGGGCCGCTTCGTGTCATAGACACAGAAGGGCAGTCGGCCATCAAAGCACAGAAGGTCGAAATACTGCTCGCCGTTCTCCTGGTGCGTTCCGACCAGGTTGTCACCCTGGATCGATTGATCACGGAGATCTGGGGAGACGATCCGCCACGTCGTGCGGTCGGGGCTCTGTACGTCTATGTCTCGCAGGTGCGCAAGTTCCTCTCGCGCCCGGGACGGGAAGACGGTCCGGTTATCACGAAGCCGCCCGGGTACATGCTTGAGCTTGGGACCGACGGACTCGACGTCCGCAGTTTCGACGAAGCCGTGCGGAAGGGGCGGGAGCATTTCCGCACACAGAACTTCGAGGTCGCGACGCGGAGTTTCGAGAGTGCTCTGGAACTCTGCCGGGGACCGGTGCTCGACGGCGTATTCCGGGGGCCGATACTCCAGGGTTTCCAGACCTGGTTCAACGAGGCGAGGCTGGAATGCATCGAAATGCTGATGGACGCGCGCCTCGCCCTGGGCAGGCACCGCGAGCTGATCAGCGACCTGTACCGGCTCGGCACCGAGCACCCCCTGCGCGAGTCGTTCCACCGTCAGCTGATGCTGGCGCTTCACCGCAGCGACCGTCAGGCGGACGCGCTGCAGGTGTACCAGCGGGCCCGTCGCACGCTCAACGACGAGCTGGGGCTGGAGCCCGGCCGCGCGCTCCAGGAGATGCAGCACGCGATCCTCGCCGCGGACCACCGCTCGGTGCTGCCGGAACATGCGGGGCGACCGTGAACCGCGCGCGGCGACGGCGCGACGACGTCGGCGGGCAGGGGCCCGCCGGCTTGCACGACTGACGTAACGGCCGAGCCACGGCGGGCGACCACGTGCGCTCCGCCGACAGTCCCGAGGGGTGAAACGCTTGCGAGTCCTGTTTGTGACAGGTCCCTGGAACTCCCATCTGTACCAGATGGTGCCGCTCGCCTGGGCCCTGCAGTCGGCGGGCCACGAGGTACGGGTGGCCAGTGAACCGGAGTTCGTGGACAGCATCACAGAGGCCGGACTGACGGCGGTCTCCGTCGGCCCGGACGAGACGTTGCAGCAGCGCCTCCTGCGGGTCCGCGGGGAGAGCGCCCCGACCATGGCGCCCGAGGTGCCGCCCTTCCTCACCGACACCCTGTACGAGATGGGTGACGGGGAGCGCGACGGGCTGCCGTGGGAGCAGATCGCCTGGCTCCTGGACACCGTCGTGGTGCCAGGGATGTGGCTGGTGAACGACGAGATGGTCGACGACCTCGTGACCTTCTGCCGTTCCTGGGAACCCGACCTCGTGCTGTGCGACGTGATCGTGCACGCCGGCGCGGTGGCCGCGGACGTGGTCGGGGCGGCGCACGCGCGGATGGTGTGCTGGCTCGACCTGTTCCTGCGGATCCGCCACGACTTCCTGCGCGCCCAGGAGGAGAATCCGGCCCTGGAGGGGCGGGACCTGGTGCGCGACTGGTACGAGGGGTGGGCGAGGAAGTTCGGGCGCGAGTTCAGCGAGGAACTGGTGACGGGCCAGTTCGCGGTCAACGTCATGCCCGAGCGATGGCGGCTCGAGCCCCACGAACGGACGCTGTCCATGGGCTACATCCCGTACAACGGCCGTTCCGTGGTGCCGTCCTGGCTCTACGACCCGCCGCGGACGCCGCGCGTGGTGATGACGTTCGGCATCTCCAAGGTGCCGTGGATCGACATGCCGGGCATGACGGTCGATCACGTGCAGGAGACCCTGGACGCGGTGGCCGATCTCGACATCGAGCTGATCATCACGTTGTCGGCCGAGGAGCGCGGTCAGCTCCGCAGCATCCCGGACAACACGAGGATCGTGGAGTTCGTCCCGCTCAACGTCGTCCTGCCCACCTGCTCCGCCGTGATCCATCACGGCGGAGCAGGCTGCTTCAACGGCGCGATGGTGCACGGGATCCCCCAGCTCATCGTCGAGGGCTCGGTCGACGCGGTGGCCAAGCGAGGTGTGCTGCGCGAGACCGGAGCCGGACTGTCGCTCGCACTGAACGAGCTCACCGGGCCGCACGTGCGGGAATGCCTGACGCGACTGATCGAGGAAGACGGGTTCCGCGAAGGGGCCGAGCGGCTTCGGCAGGAGAGCCTGGCACAGCCCGCTCCCACCGAGTTCGTGGCGGCCCTGGAAGAGATCACCGCCGAGTTCCGCTCGCGGCGTGCTGACGGCTGACCGCGCCGCGGCCGAGCCCGGTGGCCCGCCCCGCCATGCTGAGCACGGCGGGGCGGGCCACCGGTGTCCGATCAACCGACGTCGCGTCCCACCCCTTTGGCGGCCTTCCTGAGGGGCTCCCACCACTGCCGGTTGTCCCGGTACCACGCGAAGGTCCCGGCCAGCCCGGACGTGAAGTCGTGCCGGGGGCGGTAGCCCAGTTCCGTGCGTGCCCTGCTGTCGTCGACCGAGTAGCGCCTGTCGTGCCCCTTGCGGTCCGCGACGTACCGCACCCGGTTCCAGTCCGCGCCGCAGGCCGCGAGGAGCCGGCCGGTCAGCTCATGGTTGCTCAGCTCCACGCCCCCGCTGATGTTGTAGACCCGGCCCGGGACCCCGGCGGTGCGGACCAACTCGACCGCACTGCAGTGGTCCTCGACGTGCAGCCAGTCGCGACGGTTCAGTCCGTCACCGTAGAGCGGGACGTCATGGCCGTCGAAAAGGCTAGTGAGGAACAAGGGGATGATCTTCTCGGGGAACTGGCGCGGCCCGTAGTTGTTGCAGCAGCGGGTGACGCGCACGTCCAGCCCGTGGGTGCGGTGGTAGGAGAGCGCGAGCAGGTCCGACGCCGCCTTGGACGCGGCATACGGGGAGTTGGGGTCGAGGGGGTCCTGTTCGGTGCTGGATCCGCTCTCCACCGAGCCGTACACCTCGTCCGTGGACACGTGTACGAAGCGCTCGACGCCGTGCCGCAGCGCCGCGTCCAGCAGTGTCTGCGTACCCGTGACATTGGTGCGGACGAACGCGTCGGCGGACGCGATCGAGCGGTCCACGTGCGACTCGGCGGCGAAGTGCACGATCTGGCCGGCCTGTCCGACCAGCCTGTCGACGAGGGGGGCGTCACAGATGTCGCCCCGGACGAACGTCAGCCGCGGATCGGTCAAATCCAGGTTGTCCAGGCTGCCGGCGTAGGTGAGCTTGTCGAGCACCGTGACCCGCGAGACCTCGGGGCCGCGCGCCGCTCCCGCCGCGAGCAGCATCCGCACATAGGCGGAGCCGATGAACCCGGCTGCGCCGGTGACCAGGATGTTCACAGGTCCTCCGAGAGAGCGGTGGGCGGCATGCCCCGGCTGAAGGAGCGGGCTCGTTCCATGACGTACTGGCCGTACGGCGAACTGCTCATCTCCGCTCCGAGCGCGTGGCAGTCATCGGGCGTGATGTAGCCCATGTACATGGCGATCTCTTCGACGCAGCCCAGTCGGGTGCCCTGTCGGCGCTGCACCTCCCGCACAAACGTGCTCGCCTCGAGCAGTGTCTCGTGGGTGCCGGTGTCCAGCCAGGTGACGCCTCTGCCCAGCCACACCAGCTCGGCGGTGCCCTGGTCGAGATAGCTCCGCAGCACGTCGGTGATCTCCAGCTCGCCCCGTGCGGAAGGCACCAGGTTGTTCGTGATGTCCGCGACCTGGGAGTCGAAGAAGTACATCCCCGGGATGGCGAGGTTGGAGCGGGGAGACGAAGGCTTCTCCTCGATGGACACGAGTCTGCCGCGCGCGTCGACCTCGGCCACACCGAAGCGCTGCGGGTCGGCGACCTCGTGTCCGAACAGCACGCAGCCGCTCATCTTGAGCGCGGTGCGACGCAGCAGGGACGGCAGGTTCGCGCCGTGGAAGAGATTGTCGCCGAGCATGAGCGCGCACTGCTCGCCGCGGATGTGGTCCGTCCCGATGCGGAAAGCGTCGGCGATGCCGCGCGGCTGGTCCTGCTCGGCGTAGTCGATGCACAGCCCCAGGCGCCGGCCGTCGCCGAACAGCGCCTGGAAGAGGGCGAGTTCGGAGGGTCGCGTGATGATGAGGATGTCCCGGACGCCCGCCAGCATGAGCATGGACAGCGGGTAGTAGATCATGGGCTTGTCGTAGACCGGGGCGAGCTGTTTGGAGCCCACAAAGGTGAGGGGCTGCAGCCGTGTCCCGTTCCCGCCCGCGAGAATGATGCCTTTCATCCTCTTCGCTCGCCCCCTCAAGGCCGGTGTTCCTGCATCGTCCGGGGGCGGTCCAAAGCCGGTCTAACGCCCGCCTTAGGCGACCGGGCCACCGGCGGCAAGATCCGCTTAAGACATGTCGTCGAGGATGAGTCCGTGAAGACGCAGACGCGACGCAGCCATGACCCGCCACCTCCCCGCGTCCCGCGGAACCGACAGGACATGCCCCAGGTCCCGCTTGCGCGCCGCCCGGGGCCGGGGCCCCTGCGCCACCACTTCCGGCAGCTGGAGGACGTGTTCAGCCGGGCAGAACCTCGCCGCCACGCCTACAGGTATGTGTGCTGGCTGCTCTCCCGGCGTGTGCCGCCGGGCGGTGAGGACGGCCGCAACCGGCTCCTGACGACGGCGCGGTGGGACGAGAACCAGGTGCGGGACCGGGTGCGCGACCTGGTGGTCGGGCAACTGGCGTCCCGGGACACCTCACTGGTGGTCGCCGAAGAGGGCTTCGTCAAGAAGGGAAACAGCTCGGCCGGTGTGAGCCGCCAGTACTGCGCGACGTCCCGCCGTGTCGACAACTGCCAGATCGGTGTGTTCCTGCTGAGCAGGGACGCCCTGGGAAACACCATGGCGATCGACCGGGAACTGCTGATACCGCCCCGGTGGGCAAACGGTCCCGTCACGCGTCGGCATGCCGACGTCCCCGACACGTCCCACGGTGTCTCCCGCGAGGAGGCCGCCCTCGCCATGATCGGCCGGGCGCTCGACAGCGGGATGCCCGCACGTCGCGTGGTGGCCGACGCCCCCTTCTACGGCGACAGCGCGGAGTTCCGCCGCGCCCTGGAACGCCGGCGCGTTCCCTATGTGCTGGCCAGCAGTCGCAGGGGGCCCCTGGTGTGGCAGCGAAGAGCCCCCGATGGGTACGTCCACTGGCAGCTCGCGCGCCGTGAAGGAGGCTCGTACCTGTGTTACGTACCGGCGCACACCGATCTCGGTGAGTGCGCCCGGGCGGCCGTCTCCACCGACCTCTGCGTCCGCTCCCACTTCGCCTCCGCGCGGCAGGAGGCGGGACTCGACCGCTACTCGGCCCGCAAGTGGCGGGCCTGGTACCGGCACATGACACTCGCTATGTTCGCACACGCCGTGCTGCGCATCGACGCCGCCCGCCTCCTTGTCCCCCTGCCGAGCTGAGGAGAGCACATGCGTTTCCGCCGACTGAACGTGGAAGGTGTCGTCGAGTTTTGCCCGGAGATCCATCAGGACCAGCGGGGTTCCTTCGTCTCCCCCTTCACCGCGGAGTCGCTCGCCGCGTACGCAGGAGGGGAGGCCTTCGCCGCCGCGCAGCTCAGCTACAGCACCTCGCGGCGTGGCACGGTGCGAGGTGTCCACTTCACCCGGTGCCCGCCCGGCATGGCCAAGTACGTGTGCTGTCTGGCGGGTGGGATCCAGGACTTCGTCGTGGATCTGCGCAAGGGATCTCCCACCTTCGGGCGCTGGGACACCACCCGGCTGGACGGGGCGACGATGCGGGCGCTCTACATCCCGGCCGGTGTGGGCCACGCCTTCGCCGTGCTCCGCGACGACACCGTCATGTCGTACATGATGTCCGGCCCCTACCGGCCCGCCCTCGAACTCGCGCTGTCCCCGCTCGACCCCGACATTGCACTGCCGCTCCCGGACGACCCGGACCTGGTGCTGTCGGAGCGGGATCGCGCCGCCCCCACCCTGAAGGAACTCGACGCGCGCGGTCTGCTTCCCCACTACGCCGCGGCCCGCCGCGGCGACGGTGCCCGATGACCCGTCCGGTGCCGGGCACCGTCCCGGCCGCATCCGTGCCCGGTCAGCCCTCCCAGCGCATGTAGCCGATGGGGGCCTCCCGGCCGGGCACGTCCAGCCAGCGCAGATCCGCGCGGTCCAGACCCAGCGTCTCCTGCAGGGCGACCGTCTCGCCCGGCCACTTGGGGTGCGCCAGCTCGTCGAAGGCGATGATACTGCCCCGCACCAGATGGGGCCGGATCATCTGCAGCACGTCGCGCGTCGGTTCGTACAGGTCCAGGTCGAAGTAGGCCAGTGACACGATGGTCTGCGGGTTCTCCGCCAGGTACTCCGGCACCGTGTCGCGCACGTCGCCGGGCACGACGAAGGTGCGCTGGACGTGGCCGTGCGGCTCCAGGGCCTCATGGCAGGCGAGCACCTCACGCAGGTGCTCCACGAACCCCTCCTCGGTCGCGAACCGTCCAAGGACGGCGCTGGGGCTGACCCGGTCCACCTCTCCGATGTCGGGGAACCCGGTGAACGTGTCGAAGCCCACGATGCGCCGTGTCGCGTTGTACGGCTCGTGGATCCCGCGCAGCGCGGTGAGCGCCGCCAGGTGCCGGCCGTGCAGGACGCCGAACTCCATCATCACGCCCGGCACGTCACGGGCCAGGCGGTAGAGGGCGTCCATGGACAGCAGGTCCGCCACTTGGTGGCGGCGCAGGTAGATGCCGAGATGGTCGATCAGATACACGGCCGGGATGGGCGTGTCGGACATGAGCTCGGTGAGCCGTTCCCGCGCGGACCTCTCCTGCTCCGACTCGTGCGGCAGAATGCGCGGGTCCTTGTGCTGGGTCGGGGTCATGGTCATGTGGGTTCTCCTCCAGCTTTCGATGTGTCTGCCGGTACGCGCACTCACGTGAGCCAGGCGTCCGGGGCTGCTCCGCCGTGGCCGACCGGCGGGAACAGTTCCTCGATGCGGGCGGTCTCCTCGTCCGACAGGGGTGAGTCCAGCGCCTGCAGCGCGTCTTTTATGTGGGCGGTGGTGCGCGGGCCGATGACCGTGGACGTCACCCCTGGCCGGGACATCACCCAGGCGAGGCCGACCTCCGCCGGGTCACGTCCGAACTGCGCGCACAGCTCCTCGTACCGCTCGATCGTGCCGCGCATCGTCTCCAGCGCGACGGCGGCCCGCCCCTGCCCCGACTTGACCGCACGGCCTTCGGCGGTCTTGCGCAGGACTCCGCCGAGCAGCCCGCCGTGCAGGGGCGACCAGGGCAGCACGGCCACCGCGTACGCGCGCGCCGCGGGCAGCAGTTCCAGTTCCGGGTGGCGCACCGCGAGGTTGTAGAGGCACTGTTCGGACACCACGCCCAGGAAGTGCCGTGCCCGCGCGGCCTCCTGGGCCGCCGCGAGATTCCAGCCGGCGAAGTTGGACGAGCCGACATAGCGGACCTTGCCCTGCTGGACGAGGATCTCCATGGCCTGCCAGACCTCGTCCCAGCTTGCGTCCCGGTCCACGTGGTGCATCTGGTAGAGGTCGATCCAGTCGGTGCCGAGCCTGCGCAGCGACGCCTCGCAGGCAGCGATGATGTGCCGCGCGGACAGCCCCTGTTCGTTGACGCCCTCGCTCATGGGGTTGCCCACCTTGGTGGCCAGCACCACCTGGTCGCGCCGTGTCGGGCGGGACGTCAGCCACCTGCCGATGACCTCTTCGGTGTAGCCCTTGTACTCGCGCCAGCCGTACATGTTCGCGGTGTCCACGAAGTTGATGCCGTTGTCGAGCGCGTGGTCCATCAGTTCCCGGGCCTCGGGCTCCGCCACGCGCCCGCCGAAGTTCACCGTGCCGAGACAGACGCGGCTCACCCGCAACGCGGTACGGCCCAGCCGCACATGGAGACGGCCGTCGCCGCCGGCACCGCTCATCGAAGCCCTCCGTGGGACAGGGACCGCAGACAGGCCAGCGCGCTGCGGGCCTGCATGTTCAGGTAGTTGCTGTGCAGGGTCATCTCCTCGAGCTGCCGCAGCGTGAGCCAGCGATGGCCGGGCGGCTCCGGCAGGCACTCGGTCTCGACCACGAGGTGTCTGTTGCGGGTGTGGTAGAACCGCCCGCCTTCGTCGGACAGCGTGGTGTCGAACCGGACGGTGTCGGCAGGGGCGTTCTGGAGCAGGTCCAGGAAGGGCGGGCGCTCCTCGGGGGGCAGCCGCGCGGCGTCGTCGGGAGCGCACTGGACGGTGGGCGCCAACTCCGCGGCGTCCCCAAGACCCGGCTCGGCCCGCACCTGCATCAGCACATGGAGCTGTCCTTGTATCCGGGTGACGGCCAGGGCCAGCAGGCCGAGGGATCTGTCCCGGAACATGGGCTGGCACCACTGCCCGACCTCCCGGCCGACGGCCTTCACGCGGACGCCGATCACCTCGAACTGGCCACCGGCCAGGTGACGGAGGCGGCCGCCGGAGAACTTCCACTCGGCGAGTTCGTCGAGACGGGAGGTGCGCACCCGCATCTCATGGCGGGTCCTCGCCTCGGTGATCCAGCTCAGGACGTCCACCAACGGGTGCAGCGCGAGGCGGTCCCGGTCGGCGGGGGAGTCCGTGCCATCGGCGCCGGTCCCGTCGTCCCCCAGGGGAAGGCAGGCGAGCACGGACCGGGTGTCCATGTTCACCAGGTCCTCGACCGCCAGCAACCGGTTCAGCTGGCCGAGGGTGAGCCATACGAATCCGTCCCGCGCCTCGACGGGTTCAACGGTTTCCACGATCATGTTGCGGTTGCGTTTGCGCAGAAACCTCGCGCCCTGCTCGGACTGGCGCACGTCGGCGATGACCTGTCGTGGCGCCGGACCCTGGAAGAACTCCAGATACGGCACCCGCCGACCGCCGTGCACACCCGTGTAGTTGCTTCGGGTCGCCTGGACGGTGGGGGATAACTGCAGGCCGTTCCGGTTGCCCGGCTCCGCCTTGAGCTGGGCGAGGAAGTGCGGGATCCCGTCGATCTCCCGCACCAGGAAACCCAGGACTCCGGTTTCCGGCTGGTTGATAATGGGCTGTCCCCACTGCCCGCCGGAACCGGGCGGCGTCACCTGAAGACCTTCGACGGAGAAGAAGCCGCCGCTTTCGTGGACGATGAAACCCGAATTCCTGTCGAAATGCCAGCCGTCCAGCCGGTCCAGGGGCACGGTCTCGGTGGCGGTGAAAACACGTTCGCCCGTGTCCTTGATTGTCCGATCGAATCCCGCCAGGTCCGGCACCGTGCGCGCCGTTTCGGCGAGCCTGCGTGCCACCGTCCGGCGGTTGTGTGCCGTGGGGACGGTGGCGGCCTGCGCAGCAGGCGAAGTGCTCATCGGTCCTCCTGTCTCGGCCGTGGAACGGGCCGGTCACACCACGAGTGGGGGTCTTTCGGGGACGCGAAGCGCTGATCATGTTGGCAGCCGGTCAACCCACCGTCAATTCACCTGCCGTCCGCGGACCCGCAACTGCGGAAAAAGTCCCCCCTTCCGCGAGGCGGGCCATAGTTCCGCACCTGAGGGCGGATACCGGGACCGACGGACTGCTGATATCCACCGAGCGGGTGAGTGGTCTATGGTGACAGGGTGGGAATATCCAAACCGTCGGACGAGGCACGCCTTTTCGCGGTCAGTGATCTGCACTCCTCGGTGGGCGACAACGCTTTTGTGGTCGACCGAATTCAGCCGCGAACCGGCGATGACTGGCTGATCGTCGCCGGAGACGTCGCGGAGCACTTGGCCGACATCGCGCGTACGCTGCGCGTCCTGGCCGGCCGCTTCGCCAAGGTCATCCGGACACCCGGGAACCACGAGCTGTGGACCCAACACGGCGACCCGGTACAGCTGCGCGGAGTCGCCCGCTACCAGCGGCTCGTCGAGGTCTGCCGGGAAGCCGGCGTGATCACCCCCGAGGACGAGTACCCGGTGTGGACCGGGCCGGGCGGTCCGTTCCGCATCGCGCCGCTGTTCGTGCTGTACGACTACTCGTTCCTCCCGGACGGCGCGGACGACCCGGCCCGGGCGCGTGCCGACGCGCTCGCCACCGACATCTACTTCGTCGACGAGCACCTGCTCGATCCCGACCCTCGTCCCACCCGCGAGGCGTGGTGCGCCGCACGGCTGACGGTGAGTGAGCAACGCCTTGCCCAGGCCGACGACCCGGCGGTGCCGCTGGTGCTGGTCAACCACTTCCCGCTGGTCCAGGAGCCGACCCGGGCGCTGTGGCACCGGCATCTCTCCCCGTGGTGCGGTACGGTCGGCACGGCCTACTGGCACCGCCGCTTCAACGTGGCGCAGGTCGTCTACGGTCACCTGCACATACCCCGAGTCACCTGGCACGACGGGGTTCCGCACCACGAGGTCTCCGTCGGCTACCCGCGGGAGTGGCGACGCCACGGCCATCCGCACGGGCTGCTGCGCCGCATCGCCCCACGCGAGCCCTCCCTGTCCGGGAGCACCGGATGATCGAAGACCTGCTGCCGGCCGACGTGCGCTGGGCCGAGGCATTCGGCGACCTCGCGGAGGCGGCTCCGCTTCCGGAGGAGGAAGTCCTTGTCGCACACGTCGTGCCGCACCGCCGCAGGGAATGCACCACCGTGCGCCACCTCGCCCGGCAGGCCCTGGCCGACCTGGGCCGCTCACCCGTCCCGCTGCCGCGCGGAGAGCAAGGAGCTCCCCTGTGGCCCGACGGCGTGGTGGGCAGCATGACGCACTGCCCGGGATACCGGGCCACCGCCGAGTCCGCGACCGCCCCACGGAGTCCGGCATGATCCCGCGTTCGGCCGTCGTGATGGGCGGCACCGGCTCTCTGGGCCGGCACATCTGCGCGGCCCTGCTGCGCACCGGCGACTACCATGTGACCGCCGTGGCCCGTCATGACGGCCCCGTGCCCCCTGGCGTCCCGCTGCTCTGCGCCGACCTGCTCGGCGACGACGAACAGGCGCTGGGCGAGCTGGTGGCCGGCAGCGATGTCGTGGTCAACGCGGCGGGAGCTGGCTGGGGCGGTACACCGCACCAGATGGCCGCCGCGCACGCGGTCCTGGTCGAACGGCTCCTAGGCCTCGTCCCGCCACGGACCCGCCTGGTGCATCTGGGTTCCGTCCACGAGTACGGGGCGATCCGCCCCCGGCGGGCCGCGGACGAAGACCATCCCGAACGGCCGACGACGGTCTACGGCCGGACCAAGCTGGTCGGTACCCGGTCCATCCTGGCGTCCGCGGCCGAGGGCCGCAGCGACGCCGTGATCCTCCGCGTCACGAACGTGTGCGGGCCGGGTGCTCCGGCCACCAGCTTCCTCGGCTCTCTCATCCGGCGGCTCAGGGAACTGCCGTCGGGGACCCCGCTGGATCTGCAACTCACCCCGGACCTGCGCGACTTCATCGACATCCGGGACGTCGCCGACGCCGTGGTGCGGGCTGTCACCGCACCGGTCTCCGGTCTCGTGATCAATATCGGCCGAGGACACGCGCACGAAGTACCCGCTGTGGCCGACCTGATGATCAAAGCCGCCGGCTTTCCCCGCCACCGGGTGCGGATCGGGGCGGCGGCCGCGGGGGGCAGCACGGGGGGCCACGGTGCCTGGACGAAGGTCGATGTCACCCGCGCCCGGGCGCTGCTGAACTGGTCGCACTCGATGAGCCTCGAGGAATCCCTGCGCGACCAATGGGATGCCGCCGTGCCGTCGAGCGACGCGGTGCCCGGCACCGCGACGACCTGAAGCCGAGGCACCCGGCGCTCAGCTGACGCTGATGAGAAGGGCGCCGTGTTCGTTCTCCAGCGTGAATCGGGTGCCGCCCAGCGCCTTGACCACTTGCCCGATGCCGCGTGTCGCCTTCACCGGGTCGACCCGCGTGGCCAGACAGACCACCAGGCAGGCCGGCACGGCGAGTGCCAGGAGCGGTGACGCCAACGCCAGCACCGGCACGACAGGGACATGGACGCGCCAACCAGCAGCCGCCGGGCCGACGGCGTCCCACCGTCACCATGGGAGGGATCATCTGGTCCTCTCCAGTTCGGTCCATGGGCGTGCGTCAAGAACGCGTTAAGACGCGCGCTTCGCCAATCCGCCGAGAAGTATCAGCGGTCCGTCTTGTCGACAAGACACGCCGGGAACGCGTTCTCGATCTGCTCTTGACCGGCTGAACAGCCTACGAGAGCGTGAAGTTGCTGGGGTTACGGGAGTGGGCGCCGGGTCACATGACGACAACGGTGTCAGAACCGTGTATCGCGACCCGGGGCGCGGCCGGACCGGGGCAGTCGTCGACAGTGACGGGAAGGAGGCCGAACTGTGGGTTTATCCCCATCCGGAAGGAAGATGGCAAGTCTGTCCGGACTGCGGCTCATCATGGAAGACATCGCCACCACCGTCGGATCGACGACGGGGAAGAAGTGGATCAATCTCGGCATAGGGAATCCCGCGGCCATACCGGAGGTCCAGGACACCTGGCGGCGGATGGTCGCCCGCGCCCTCAACTCCTCCTTCAGCGAGGTCAGTTGCGGATACGGACCGTCGCGAGGCCTGCCGGATCTCGTCGACGCGATCGCCGAGTACTTCAACGGCCGCTACGGCTGGGACGTGACCCCGAGCAACATCGTGGTGGGCCCCGGTAGCCAGATGCTGTGCTTCGCCGCGGCGGCACTGTTCACCGGCCCGGGAGCGGATCGGGACACCTCTCTCGTCCTGCCGATGACCCCGGACTACACGGGTTATCAAGGCCTTTCCCTGGTTCCGGGCGGAGTCCGCGGAATCGCCCCCGTCGTGCAGCCGGTGGGCGAGCGGTCCTTCCGCTACCTGCTCGACGAGCCGGCGCTCGATGAGCTGACGGACGTGGGGCTCCTGCTCCTGTCCAGCCCGAGCAACCCCGCCGGCCGCAGCGTCTCGCCCGACGAGACCGAGCTCCTCGTCGCCGCTGCCGGACGGCACGACGTACCGCTCGTGATCGACCATGCCTACGGCACCCCGTTCCCGGCCATCGGTGGGCCGGCCGCGGCCCCCGTGCGGGACGAGCGCGTCGTCAACGTCTTCTCCGTCTCGAAGGCCGGGCTCCCGGGCGAGCGCCTGGGCTTCGCCGTCGCCGACGAGCGGCTGATCGAGCCGATGGTCTCCTTCATGGCCAACTCCACGCTCCACGCACCCCAGTTGGTTCAGTCCGCACTGACTCACGCGTTACGCGCCGACGTCCTCGACACGCTGGTCGCATCGGTCATCCGCCCCTTCTACGCCGAGCGCAGGAAGTTTGCCGAGACGCTCCTGGCGGAGACCCTGCCCGAGGGCATCGCCTGGCGCCTGTATGCCTCGGACGGAGGCATGTTCTGCTGGGTGTGGGTGGACGAGGAGTGGTTCGACGACCTGCGTCTGTACGAGATCCTCAAGGACAGGGGCGTCTTCGTCGTACCGGGGCGGTACTTCTTCGTCGATGCCCCGGACGGCGAGGGGCAGGAACGTCACTCCCGGCAGTGCTTCCGCGTCAGCATCACAGCTGAGCGGGACGCGATCGCCGCCGGCGTCGAAGTGATTTCCGCCGTGCTGCGGGAGATGCGAGCCGAGAGCGTCCAGCCGACACGGTAACCGGTCACATTCCGATGGGCGCAGCCCGTGCTGGCCGGCTGACATCGCCGTGGCTGGAATGTGCACTTGGTTTTCCCTTTGTCTTTGCTCGACCTATTACGCTTAGTGGCTGTCATGTTAGGTTCGGATCAGTTCTCTCTGCAGGTGCCCCCCACACGCGCTTACTACCTAAGGAGACTGCATGCTTAGAAACACGTCACTCCGTGCTAAACCGGCCCTGGCGAAAGGAGAAGCTAATCCGCGAGCGCAATCCGACACCTCGGCCTTGGTCACCAGGCGGGGATTACTTCTCCCTAAACGGATGGCGTTCGAGAAGTGGGTCGGAGTCGGCAGCTACCTGTCCAACATAATGTCGGCCTCGTCCTGGTGCCTGGGAGACTGGCTGGTATATGGCGAGGCCTCGTTCAACGGCAGGTATCGCGACGCGATCGAGCTGACGTCATTAGATTATCAAACGCTGAGGAACCATGCGTGGGTAGCGCGATGCTATCCAATGTCTCGGCGAAGGGAAAAGCTGAGCTTCACCCATCACGCGGAGGTGGCGTCTCTTTCGGACCCCGAGCAGGACTTCTGGCTGGGCAAGGCAGAAGAGCACGGATGGTCCGCGAAGAGGCTCCGCCGCGAGGTCAAGGAGAGTCTTGCGGAGCGCGGGGGCCGTAAGAACGAGAAGCGCGAGAGCGGCCGAGAGCTGGACGATGGACAGCAATCCGGAGAAGAGACAGCTGCCTCGGCCGACGGGGCCGTGTCGCTAAAGATATCGGTTCCGGCTGACCGTCTTGAATTCTGCCGGGCGACCGCAAAAAGACTTGGGCTCGATCTGGAGGCGTGGGCCGCACAAACTCTTATGGCGGCGGCAGAGGCCTCGGTCAGGCGTGAGGTTCCGCAGCAGCGCCAACCGGAGATGGTGCCCAGTCATAATCGAGTCGACCGCAGCCTGGCTCGCCGGGGAATTTCTCGCGATATGCCGGACGGTGCCGCTTCCCGAACGGAAATTGCGGGGAACTCTTCCTTTGTCTCGGGGCGGAACGTGCGCACCGGGTGAATTCTGCGACAAGGAATGCGGAATGACTTCGGGGCGTGCAGCCTTCAATCATGAGAGGTGAGAAACTGATGGCCGAATCTATGCACACCGTGACGGAGATGCCGATGGTGCGACGGCCCGGGTGCCCCTTCGACCCTCCGGAGGAAATGCTCGAGGCCCGCCGCCACGGCCCGATGAGCCGCTACACCTTCCCCGGCGGGCAGCCCGGCTGGCTCATCACCGGGTACGATCTGATCAGGACCGTGCTGGAGGACTCGAGGTTCAGCGCACGCAAAGAGCTCCTGCTCCATCCGACCATCGACATCACCGGGATGGAGATACCGCCGGCGGCGCCCGGCGAGTTCCTGCTCACGGACGACCCGCAGCACAGCCGCTACCGGAAACTGCTGGCGGGGAAGTTCACCGTGCGGCGGATGCGCATGATCACCGAGCGGATCGAGCAGATCGCCGCCGAGCAGCTGGACTTCATGGAGAAGGTCGGGCCTCCGGTGGACCTGGTGAGCGTCTTCGCCAAGCCCATCCCCGCCATCGTGATCTGTGAGCTGTTGGGGGTCCCTTACGAGGACCGGGTCCGTTTCCAGGAGCAGATCGGTCTGTTCCTCAGCGGTGAGACCAGCGACGAAGACATGATCGCGGCGGTGACGGCGGTCCATGAGTTCATCGCGGAGGTGGTGGCCGCCAAGCGCACGAATCCCGGCAACGACGTGCTGAGCGATCTCCTCGACACGGACCTGACCGACGAGGAGTTGCGGGGGATCGGCCTGGTCCTGCTCTCGGCCGGGCTCGACAGCGCGACGAATGTGCTGGGCCTGGGCACATGGGCACTGCTGGAAAATCCCGAGCAGGCCGCGGCCCTGCGGGCTGATCCCGGGATCGCTGATTCGGCTGTGGAGGAGCTGCTGCGTTACGTGAGTGTCGGCAAGACCTTCATGCGGACGGCGCTGGAGGACGTCGAGCTCGGCGGTCAGACGGTCAAGGCCGGGACCACGGTGATCCTGTCGTACAACACCGCCAACCGTGACCCCGAGCGCTTCGCCGACCCGCATGTACTCGACCTGCGCAGGAACGACGGCAGCAGCCTGGCCTTCGGCCACGGCGTCCACATGTGCCTGGGCAGCCAACTCGCCCGCATCGAACTGCGCGTCGCCTTCACCGCGCTCTTCGAACGCTTCCCCACCCTGCGCCTGGCCGTCCCCGCCGACGAGGTCCCCCTGCGCCCGGAGACCGCCGACGTGCACGGGGTCAAAACCCTCATGGCCACCTGGGACGTGTGACCGGCCCGGAGCCCTGTTACGCCACAAGTCCGCGTCCTGTCTCTACGGATCAGCCGTCCGCAGGAACAGGACGTTTGGCGTTGCCCGACGTCATCGGGCCGGTGCGGGCGTCCTCGTCGGAGCTCCACGGTGCAGCACTTGACGCTGCCGCCCGCCTTGAGGAGTTCTGAAAGGTCATCTTCTCCCGTTGTTTCATCCTGGAATGCGGACTTCATCATGTGATGTCGGGTCGCGCCAGGAGATGGTGGTCTCGCCGGTGAGGCGGCGGGCTATCAGGTCGGTCATGGCGAGGTGGACCATGGCTTTGGAGCGGGCGGGAAGGGTTTCGGGCATCGAGTCCTCCACCCGGCTGAGCCGGCACCGTTGGACCGTCGAGCGCACGATGTCCTGGCTGGGCCGACCGAAGCGAGGAAGCCCTTGATCTGGTCCAGAACCGTTCCGGAGGATAAGGAGCATCAGTAGGCCCCTTGACCCTGCGGATCACCATGGCAGTCGTCATTAGGGATCACGAGTCCGCCTCCAGTACCGCGTCGAGTGCGGCACCCTGGTAGTACAGGAACGTATGCGTGATGGGGCCGTCCTGGACCCTCACCGCGGAGCAGCCGTGCACATCTAGCGGCTCAAGGCCTGCCCGAGCCGGTGTGCCGGCCATCCGCCATCGCACGGCGACACGGCTGCCGTCGGCCACGGTGTCGAGGACGTCGCGGCGGTAGTCGGGATAGCGGCGCAGCAATTCGGCGTTGGCGGCTTGGTCCTCCGCAGCCGAGGACAGTGCCGGTCGGCCGTTGATCTCGACCCGCAGGCTCGGGGAGACCAGGGCGGCGGCCGTCGCAGAGTCCTGGCGGTTTTCGGCGTCGATGTATGCGCGGTAGACGCCGACGGGGTCGCTGTGTGTGGTCACTGAGCTTTTTCAGAGTTGCCGCTCCAGGGTGAGGACGGCTTTGGCGATTGACGTCATGCGGTTCGGACTGCGTCGGAATCTGCGGAAGATGCGCCAGGACTTCAAGCGGGCGACGCCGCGTTCGACCGGTGCCCGTGCCGTGGCCCGGGCCCGGTTGACGGTCTTCTCGGTGGCGGTGAGTTCCTTCAGGGGCCAGCGTTTGATGCCCGTGGTCAGCCAGGGGCCGCCGCCCTGGTGGGCAAGATCGGCCAGGATGGGGACGCCCTGGCGCTCGCAGATGCGGATGATCCGGTGGGTGCGAGCGGCCGTTGGGCAAGCAGATGGATGACCGCGCTGGTGTAGGCGTGGGCGGTGGAGTCGCTGATCCCGAACCCGGCAGCGATCTTCGCCAGGGTGACGTGTTCGCGCAGGTACACCAGTGCCACCATCGCGCGCTGGGACGGGCGGACTTTGCAGCGCCGGTCGCCCTCACGGGTGACGATGAGCCTCCCCGGCGACCGTCGCCAGCGCCCCCTGGGGCCCCGGGCCAGAAGGGTTATAACATTTCTTATGGTGCTTGGGATGTCACTGGATGATTGGTGATGGATGCTGGTGTTGCCCCCACAGCCGCCGGATATCCGGCGGCACACGGCTCACCGCGTGACATTCCCGTTTCCCACGACAAGGCCAGGCACATCCATGTCGAAAATCCTTATGGTGATCTCAGCCGCCACCACCCTGCAGCTGGCTGACGGCTCCACGCATCCCACCGGCTACTGGGCCGAGGAGGTCGCTGCCTCCCACCGCGTCCTGAAGGCCGCCGGTGCGGAGGTGGCCATCGCCACCCCGGGCGGTGCGAAGCCCACCGTCGACGCGCTCAGCCTCAGCGAGCAGGGCGGCGTCTCCGCAGCGGACGCGGAGGAATTCCAGGCGTACCTCGCCGGCATCGCGGGCGAACTCGCCACACCGCTGGCCCTGTCCGACGTTGTCGTCGGCGACTACGACGCGATCTACATCCCGGGCGGGCATGCCCCGATGGCCGATCTCGCTCAGGACGCCGACCTCGGCCGGCTGCTGAACGAGGCCGACGCCCAGGGCACGATCGTGGCCGCCCTGTGCCACGGCGTCGCCGGTCTGCTGAGCGCGGCCAAGGCCGACGGCAGCTTCACGTTCGCCGGCCGTGACCTGACGGCGTTCACGGATGAGGAGGAGCGCCAGGGCGGCCTCGGTGAGAACACGCCGTTCTTCGTCGAGTCCCGTCTGCGGGAGCGAGGAGCGATCCCGCGCACGGGCGCGGCCTGGAGCAACACGGTCGTCGTCGACGGCAACCTCATCACGGGCCAGAACCCGCAGTCGAGCACGGCCACGGCCGAGTCCGTCCTCAAGGCCCTCGCCGCCTGAACCCGCGAGCTGATCCGATGGCCGGGGCCACCGGGCCAAGCCCGTCGCCCCCGGCCATCGGATCAGCCCCACCAGCACAGCGCACCCAGCGCCAGATCCGCTTGGACGAAAGAGAGAAGCCCGTGACCACCCCCACCCTCAACCAGGGCCTCGACCACATCGCCATCCGCGCCTACGACCTGGACGCCTCCGTCGCCTTCTACACCGAGGGGCTCGGCTTCCGCTTCGTCCGAGAGTGGACCCTCGGCGGCGGCGCAACCCGCGTCGTGTTCCTCGACGCCGGTGACGACCGTCTCATCGAGCTGTTCGACGCCGGCTCCACCCCACCCGGTGGCTCGTCGCAGCCCCTCGCTCCCGCACACCGACCCACCGATGCCGAGCGTGGCCGCGTGGCCGCGCTGGTCCACTTCGCCATCCGTACGGACGACGTCCCCGCCCTCTGGGACCGCGCGCTTGCCGCCGGAGCCCGCCCGTTTGCCGGCCCCATGAAGATCACCACCGACGCCCCGGACCCGATGAGCTTCCAGGCCGCCTTCGTCTACGGTCCGAACGACGAGGTGATCGAGTTCATCGACCGACAGACCGGCGAGGGCAGCCGGCGATGAACGGCGCACGGCACGCGCGGCCTGTCCTGGCCGTGGTCACCTCCACCGGAGAGGCGCTGCGCTTCTTCGACGGCCTGACCTATGAGCCCCTGGGGGACCTTCCCGTCCTGGCCCAGCCGCACGAGATCGCCGTCGACGAGGCGGCCGGCGTCCTGTACGTCTCGCACACCTACCGCTCCGGTGTCTACACCGATCCGGGGGAGAAGGCCCACGAGATCTCCGTCGTGGACCCTCACCAGCGCAAGGTTCTGGAGGTGGTGTCGCTCGCACCGGAGGTGGCACCCCACGGCCTCGCCCTCGACCAGGACCGCGGCCTGCTGTACGCGACCGTCGAAGCCGGGCCCGTCGGCGGCGGCGCGATCGCGGTGATCGACACCGCCACCCGCAAGCAGGTCGGCCGGATCGAGGTCGGCGCTCGGGGCCCCCACTGGTTCGCGATCACGCCGGATGGTGCAAAGGGCTACGCGACCAACAAGGCCGACCCGTTCATCTCCGTGATCGACCTCGCCGAACAGACCCCGACCGGGCGGATCCCCGCACCGTACGGGACCGAGGAGGTCGCGGTATCGCCTGACGGCCACCGCGCCTACGCGGCCGGCATGGCACTGCACGCGGACGCCTCCGCCCCGCCTACGCTGCTCGTCATCGACACCGCCGCCGACCGTGTCGTCGCACGCGAACCCCTGGCCGCTCCGGGATGCCCGGTGCACGTTGCCGCGGACGGTCGCGTCCTGATCGGCCTTGCACCCACCGGCTCCGGGGGAGCGCCCAGGGACGGCCAGCTGACGGTCCTGTCCCCGGACGCTCTCGCCCCGCTGGTTACGGCGCCCGTCGGCCAGGTCCCGATCACGATCCGCACCACCCCGGAGGGCGACCGCGGGTTCGTTGCCAACCTCCGCTCGGGGACCGTGCACGTCGTCGACCTCGCCGATGGCGTCGTCACCGCCATCCTGGACATCGACCCGGGCGATCCCGACACCACCCAAGGCGCCCATGGCATCGCCTACCTCCCCTGACCTGCCTCGCAGCTTTCACTGAACGGAGCACGCTTCGATGACACGCAGCCCCCAGGAGACGTTCCGCGACCACGTCAGGGCCCTCGACTCCGGCGACCTCGACGCGATCGCTGCAAACTTCACACCCGACGCCGTCTTCGTCACTCCGGCCGGGGTTCTGCACGGACGCGACGGTGTCAAGCACGGCATTGGAGCCGTCCTGGCCGATCTCCCCGATGCCGAGTGGAATCCCAAGAGTCCGATCTTCGCAGGAGATGTCCTGTTCCTCGAATGGGCGGCGACAGCGGGCGCAGCGCGCGTCGAGGACGGCGTGGACACCTTCGTCTTCCGCGACGGTCTCATCCGCGCTCAGACCGTCCGCTACACCCTGCTGACCGGCCCGACGACCTGACAGCCGTTCAGCCCGGCGGCCGGCGCCGACGAGGGGACAGCCGGTCCACCAGCCACACCACGCACACACGGGTGCGGAGCGCGCACGAGCGAACCGCATCCTCCTGACGTACCGGAAGGACGGTCTGATGACGCAACGACCGGCCTCCCCGCCCCCGACGCCCGCGGCCCCGGAGCCGCGAGGCGTCACGCTCGTCATCAGCTGGGCCGTCGACCCGGGCAAAGAGGCGCGGTTCGAAAGCCTCACCCACGAGATCGCATCTCACGCACGGCAGTTCTGCGGCCACGACGGTGTGACGTGGTTGCGCCCTCCTGCAGGCCGGGGGATCTACCACAGCGTCCTTCGCTTCACCGACGAAGAACGTCTCACGCAGTGGGTCCGGCTGCCCGAGCGTCAGCAATGGCTCCGGCGGGTCCACGGCATCGCTCACGAAGTGTCCGAATCGCCCGCCCAGATCACGGGAACCGAGACCTGGTTCAGCCTGCCCGAGCAACCGGTCAAGGCGCCTCCGAAGTGGAAAGCGACGCTGGTGACGATGCTGGGCGCCTACCCCGTGGCCTTCGGTATCAACTGGCTCCTCAGCCCGCACCTCACCGACTGGCCCCTGCCCCTGCGCGCGCTGGCCTTTCCTCTCGTGGCGGCCCCGCTGCTGACCTTCCTGATCATGCCCCGCCTCAGCAGGCTCCTGCGTAACTGGCTCTATCCCGGCGCAGGCCGCTGACGAGAACAACCCCCACCACGCCAGCCCGCACCCACCCCTGGCAGCGGGACGTCATCCCTACACTGAGCTGCCGCACCGCACGTACCGGGTGGCGGGCGTCCCGGACAACGGAAGAAGGAAGAACGCGTGCCGAGCCTGGACCTGCTGGCCACATTCCTGGAGATCTACCGGGCAGGCTCCCTCTCCGCAGCCGCTCACAGGCTGGGCGTGACACAGCCCGCCGTCACCGGCCAGCTCGCCCGGCTGGAAGAGGAGATCGGGGAGCAGCTGTTCGTCCGCTCCCGCAAGGGTGTCACCCCCACGCCGCGCGCTGCGGCCCTCGCGTCCCGCGTGAGCCTGCATCTGGACGGCCTCCGTGACGCCTTGGGCTCCTCGGAGGCAGAGCCGGCTCTGCGCGGATCGGTACGCATCGGTGGCGCGGCCGAGATCATGACCCTCCGGGTGCTGCCCGCGCTCGCCCCGCTCACCGGCCGCGGACTGTACCTGCGTGCGGCATTCGGCCTGGCCCAGGATCTCCTGAACGATTTGGCCGCCGACCGACTCGACTTGGTCGTCTCCGCCATCCGGCCCACACACCAGGAGCTCTTCGCCGTCCCGCTCGTCGATGAGGAGTTCCTCCTCGTCGGCCCGCCGTCCATGGCCCGCACCGTGGACGCCGACCGGCTGCGCACCGCACCGGCCGACGCCCTGGCCGCACTGCCGCTGGTCGCCTACGGAGAGGAACTGCCGATCCTGCGCCGCTACTGGCGCAGCGAGTTCGGCCATCGCCCGGCCAATCCCGTCGCCCTCGTCGTCCCCGACCTGCGCGCGGTGCTGGCGGCCGTCGAAGCGGGCGCCGGGATCTCCGCCCTGCCGCGCTACCTGGCCGAGCCCGCCCTGGCCGCAGGCCGTGTCATCCTGCTCCACCGCCCCGAGGCGCCTCCGCTCAACACCATCTACCTCGCGGTGCGCCGCGGCGGGCCGGCCAACCCGGCCCTCACCGTCGTGCGCGAGCGGCTCACTGACGCGGCAGCCCGATGGGAAGGGCTCTGAGCGGAGGTGGCGCCGGATCTACGTCACGGCGTGAGGGAGGTGAGGGTGCCCCCTTCGACCTTCAGTGCCGCGCCGGTGGTCGCCGAGGCGCGGTCGGAACTGGTGAACAGGATCAGATCGGCGACCTCGGACGGCTGGATGAGCCGCTGGATCAGCGACGTCGGCCGGAACCGGGCGATGAACTCGCGCTGCGCGGCATCGAACGTCTCCGCCTCGGGGATGAGGGCGGTGATGTACTCCTCGATGCCTTCCGTGTGGGTCGGGCCCGGAAGCACGGAGTTGACGGTGACGCCGGTGCCGGCGGCGGCCTTGGCCAGGCCGCTGGCCACCGCCAGCAGGGCGGTCTTGGTCATGCCGTAGTGGACCATGTCGAGCGGTGTGTCGATGGCCGTCTCACTTGAGACGAACACGATGCGGCCGAACCCGCGCTCCATCATCCCCGGCATGTACTGGCGCGCAAGCCGGACACCGCTGAGGACGTTGACCTCGAAGAAGCGACGCCATTCCTCGTCCTCGATCTCCAGCACCGGGGTGGAGGCGAAGATGCCGGTGTTGTTGACCAGGACGTCAACCTCCGGCACCGCCTCCAGCAGAGCCTGCGCGCCCTCGGCGGTGGAGACGTCGGCGGCGACGGTGACGATGTCCGCACCCGGCACCCGGGCTCGGATGCCGTCGGCGGCCGCCTTGAGCCGGGCCTCGTCGCGCCCGTTGAGGACGGTGCGGGCCCCCGCCCGGGCGAAGGCTTCCGCGATGGCCAGGCCGATGCCCAGCGTCGAGCCGGTGACCAGGGCGGTACGGCCGGTGAAGTCGATGTGCATGAGTCTTCCCTTGGGGTAGTGCGGCGCCGTGAACTGGTGGCGCCCGGCAACCATCCGATGAGACGGATCGTTCTCTCCGAGGATGAGACGGATCGTTCTCTCCTGTCAAGCGCTTGATGAAGAGAACGATCCGTCTCATAATGGAGTCGGTTCACTCCCGCTCACCCGAAGAGGAGACTCAAGGTGCGACGACCGGCCGAGGAGACGCGACGGCACATCCTGGACGTAGCCGGCGACCTGTTCTACTCGCGCGGCGTCCGCGCCGTCGGCATGGACCTGGTGATCGGCACGGCAGGTGTCGCGAACGCGACTCTGTACCGCCAGTTCGCCAACAAGGACGATCTGGTCACCGCCTACCTGGTCAGTCGAAACGAGCACTGGTGGCAGCGCCTCCGCGAGGCGGCAGCAGCAGCACCCAGCCCCCGCGCCCGCGTCAAAGCCCTGTTCGACCTCACCCGGCAGGACATGGCCACGCCCGGCTACCGCGGCTGCGCCACACTGAACATCACCAGCGAGTTCCCCGACGCGGACCATCCCGCCCACGCCGCGGCCGTTGCCCACAAGAACGAGGTGCAGTCCTGGCTCAGCGAACAGCTCCGCGAAGCAGGCGACGCGAACCCCGACGACACCGCCGGCAAGCTCCTGGTCATCCTCGACGGCGCCCAAGTCCTCGCGGCTGCCCTGGCAACCGACACCCCGGGCGACCACATGATCCAGCTGGCGGAACAGCTCCTCGACACGCGGCTGCCCGCACCTCTGTAACCGGATGACGACGGTCACCACTCCGGTCATGTGGGAGTGATCTTGCGGGACATGCGGCGCGCCCGAGGGACGGGCCCTGTCCGCGGCCGAGCTCTTTGCGCATGCCCCAGACGACGTGGCGGAGGACGAGGAAGACGGCCCGGACGATCTGGTACCGGGTGATGAGGAAGACGAGCCCGAGGGCCATGTTCTTCCCGCCCTGAGGATCCTCAAGGACGCGGTCGCCCGCTCGAAGATGCACCCGATCCCGGTCATCCGCACCGAGGAACGCGACAGCGGCCCGTGGCCTCTGATCAGCGAGGACACCATGATCTGCGCGATCACCCACGACGCCCCGGCCACCACGTGCGACTGACCGCCGACACCAGCCACACAGAGTCCAGGCTCCCTGACCCGGAACCGGACAGTTGCCGAACGCTCCCGCTGGGACAGGACGCTCCTTCAGCACGATGTGGTGACTGGTCTCGTGGTTTCCGGGTCAGGCGCCGGTGGGCGGTGAGCCACGAGAACGTACGCTCTACCGCCCACCGCTCGGGCGGACCTGGCAGCCGTGCTGGTCAGGGTCCTCGCGGACGATCTGCAGGTCGCGGCCGAGGATGCGCGCGGCCCACTCGACCCCTGGCGTGTGGGGCGCCAGGCTGCGGCGAGAGCATCGCCGATGCCGGTCCCACGCCGCTCAGCGGAATGCCAAGACGGGGAGGCGGTCCGGGCGTTTCAGACCCCCCAGGTGGTGGGAGCGGTGGTCGGTGGCAGGAAGGCCACGCGCGTCAGGAAGTCCTTCAACAGGATGCGCCAGACGTGCCACGAGTGTCCGCCGTCGATGAAGTCGCTCTGGACGTGGACGCCGGCCTCGGTGAGGTCCCTAACGGCGCGGAAGGGCCCCCGGTGGAGCGTTGAGAAACCGGCGTTGATGGGGTCCTGCCAGCCGCAGCCGATGTAGACCGACGCCTGCTTCATGGCGACGATCTGCTCGCCCGTGAATGTGGTGTTCGGGGGCAGACCCGCGCTCATGATGCCGTAGTAACCGAACTGTTCCGTGTTGTGGAGGAGTAGGTAGGCCGTGCGCATGCCGCCCGCGGACAGTCCGGTGTAGGCCCTGTCGGCTGCCGAGGACGACACGTTGTAGTGCTCCTCGACCCAGGGGAACACCCTGTCGATCAGATCGGTGCGGTGCGCCTGCTGGTCCGCGGACGAACTCGCGTAGCCGGTCGCGTTCGGCATGACGACGACCATCGGCTGTACCTCACCGGAGTTGATGAGGTTGTCCATGATGTTGGCCAGGTCGCCCTGGGTGCTCCAGCCCATCTCGTTCTCCCCTCCGCCGTGGCTGAGGTAGAGCGTCGGATAGGGCTCGGTGCGCTTCGGGTCGTAGCCGGGCGGGGTGTAGACCACGAGGTGGTTGGTGTCGGCGGGCGTGAGGTGTCCGGGCGACGCGTAGGTGACGTGGCGCAGTTTTCCGCGTGTCCCGCGGGTGGGTCCCTGCCAGGAGAGATCGGCCGCGCTGAACTCCGGATCGGAGGGGACGTAAATCTGGCTGCGGTCGACGGCCCTGCCGTCGGCGACACCGTCCGTGACGTTCCAGGCCGGGTTGCACGGGTCGGGCAGCTGCCCGGCCGTCGTCGCGGAGTCGGCCTGCGCGTCGACGAAGAAGCCGTACGTGTAGACACCGCCCGGCAGCGGTGTGGTGTAGGTCCACACCCCGTCGCGGCCCCTGGCCATGTCGACGACCGGCCACACAGGGCTCGTCGAGTTGGGGTGAGCGGCGGGGACGTCACCGGGCCGCCACTGGTGGGGCATGAGGCCCTGGGTCTGCGCGAGGTGATCGGGGCCGGTGAGGCGTTCGGCCAGCTCACTCGGCCGTGCGAAGTACCACTCGCCCTTGAGCTGGACACGTTCGGCGGTCGGAGCGCGGAAGCGGAAGGTGACCTCGTAGCCGGTGGGTCCCCTGCCGGTGTGCCGCACCACAGGCCCCGGCTCCTTGCGGGACCTCTCCTCCGAGGCGCTGCCACGGTTCTCCGCCGCGGAGGCGGGCGAGGCGCCGAGTGCGGCGCCCGCGAGTGATGCGGTGCTCACGGTGGCGGCCACCGCGCGGGCGACTTCCCGTCTGGTCATGGACACGAGACATCGTTCCTGTCTGAGTGAGGTGGGTGGCGCCGTGGGCGCCCGATGCGGATGAGGGCTGCTGCTCCTCGCCCCTACCGGGGTGTCGGATCGTCGGCGTGGGGCCGTCGCTGACCGCACGCGCCGCGGCCGTGGAGGCCGGTGCGGCCCGGCAGCACGCCGCGGTGAAGACGGCGGCCGCAGCGGTGCCGCGGGCCGTGCCGTCCCGTACGGGCGATGTCATCGGACCGTGGCCCGTTGACCGGTCACCTCGGCGACCCGGCGCGGGAAGGCGGCCGGGTCCCGGTTGGTGGCGGGGCCGCGTCCCAGCACATGGCGGAGTTCACGTGTCGCCGAGTTGGACGAGGAATACGCCGAGGTCGCCGGCGACGGTCAGCGAAGTGTGGGGGCCGCTGGTGCCCAGTCGGATCCACCAGTGCGGGGTCCGTCCGGAGTGACGTCGTCGGATGGAGTGCATCGGGTTCGTCAAGGCCGGCGTCTGAGCGTGCAGGCGTCCGTGTCGAAGACGAGGGAGCGCGGCGTACGTGCGCCGGCCGGCCGGACCACCGGGGACGCGCGGGCGCCGGCGGTGGTGGGACAGCCTGCCGCCGGCTCCAGCCGTGACACCGATTCCCCTCAGGATCGCCCCCGGGCACATCGTTCTGCGTTGCATGACTGTCCCTTCGTGCTGCGACGGGTGGCGGCTGTCGTTCCGTCACACGGCTGAGGGCCACCGGGAACCGGCTGAGTCCTCGGGCGGGCGGGTCCGGGCCGTGGTCGGGTGGGCCGGCGGCCGGGGCTCAGCGAACGTAAGTCCGCCCCTTACGTATGTCAACGATTTCGTCGACCTTGACTCGGAGCGGTGCTCGATCCGTTGACATGTTGATTTCGGAGGGGCTACAAATACGACGCTCGACGCCGTACTCGTTCGACCTCCGAACCCAACTCCGTATTTCCGTCCACCACTTGGGCAGCCGGTTCGCCGGGATCGTGCTGCTCAAGGGCAGTGCTCAAGACTCAGCCCAGTCGGCGGCCCGGCTTCCGACGACATTCCGCACCTTCGATAGCGGCAAGAGGTGAACGGTCCCGCCCGCCCCTCCTGTCGGTGCCCGCAGTCCACGGACAGCCACCCGCGCCGGTCGTGTCTGTCCCCGCGTGTACTCGAACTACCCCACGACCGACTCCGCCAACGGGACCACCGGCTGGCCGTCCACACCCCGCCCGGCTACCGCCCGAACCGCTCCACGCCGTACCCGGTGCTGGTCCTCAGCCACGGCAGTGGCGAGACCGAGATCGCCTGGTCCAGGCAACCCCGTCAAGCCCAGCGACGGCCATGCCGTTCTCCACGGTGACGCGTCCACGTGGTCCGGCACGACCGTGACCGCCGTCTACAGCGGTGACAGGCTCCACAACCCCAGCACCGGCTGAGCCCACGGGGCGGGCCGGCCCGCCGCCTCCACCGACCGCCCGCACCGGAAGAAGGTGATCCCTGCCCGGTCCGTACCGGAGTCGACTGTCCGTCACCCTCCCGGCCACCGACACCTCGTGGGGGAGGGGCAGGGACAGGGGCAACGTCATGGTGACGCGCCCGGCCCTCTGAGGAGTCCTCAAACCTCCGCCTCCGCACACTTAGCTTCCACGAAGGGAACCGTAGATGCGGTCATATCTCTTGATGGCTCTGTCGTGGTCCAACAGCATGAAGCGACCCGATCCGGGGCCGTACGAGGCGGTGCCGACGCGGAACATCCGGCCCTCCACCGATGGAGACTCCCTGTGACCTCGAACGAAGCCTCTCGCGCGGGTTCCGAGGCAGCGGTGTCCGACAGGCGCGGCTTCCTCGGCCGCGCGGCCGCCGTCACCGCCGGTGCGGCGCTCGTCGGCGGCGTACAGCCCGCCACCGCTTCCCCCGCCACCGCTTCCCCCACCACGGCTTTCAGAGCCACGCGCAGCCGTCCGCAGACCCCGGTGCGCACCCAGTCCGGTCTGGTGACCGGCGTCCGAGCCGCCCTGCCCGGCGTCACCGTCTACCAGGGCATCCCCTTCGCGGCCTCCACCGCAGGCCGCAACCGCTGGCGACCGCCGCGGCCCGCCCCCTCCTGGAAGGGCGTTCGCAGGGCCGACGCCTGGGGACCTGCGTGCCCCCAGCCCACGACGGACACGCCCGCCTGGGCCGAACTGCCCGAGTTCAGCGAGGACTGCCTCAACCTCGACATCTGGACCGGCGCCTCCTCCTCACGCGAGCGCCGCCCGGTGGTCGTCTGGGTATACGGCGGGGCCAGGACGTCGATGTGGACCCAGCAGCCGGTGTACGACGGGTCCCGCCTGGCGAGCAAGGGCCTGATCTTCGTCACCTTCAACCACCGGGTCGGGGCCTTCGGCAACCTGGCGCATCCCGAGCTGAGCGCGGAGTCCGGGCACGGCGCGTCCGGCAACTGGGGCGCCATGGACACGGTTGCGGCGCTGAAGTGGGTCAGACGCAACATCGCCGCCTTCGGCGGGGACCCCGAACGGGTGACGCTCGCCGGCTGGTCCCATGGCGCCTCGCTCGTCAACATCCTCATGATCTCCCGCCTGGCACGGGGCCTGTACCAGCGCGCCATTCTCTGCGCCGGCGTGCAGTACCCGAAGGATCCGGCCCTGGGGCGGGTGGCGGGCGGCTACAAGACCCTGGACGTCGCGGAGGCCAACGGCCTGGCGTTCCAGCGGTTCGCGGGCGCCGATTCACTGGCCGGGCTGCGCGCCCTGAGCGCGGACGCGATCGTGTCCTGGTCCAACGCGGCCGGCGCCCCCGCCACCGGCGGCAACATCCTCGACGGGTACGTGCTGCCCACCACGTACGGAGCCGCGATGACCTCCGGCGCCGAGATCGACGTACCTGTCCTCACCGGCAACAACAAGGACGAGAACGGCGCCTCCCCCTCGCTCGCCATGACGGTGGCGCAGTACCGGCAGTTCGCCACGACCACCTTCGGCGACCGCGCACAGGAGTTCCTGTCGCTCTATCCGGCGGCCACCGACGCCGAGGCGGTCGCGTCGTACAACGACTACGCCCGGGACGAGGAACGCGTCTCCACCTTCCTGTGGGGCACGCTGTTCAAGGAGACGGCCGGCAACCGCAGCCCGGTGTGGAACTACTGGTGGTCCCGCGTGCCACCGGGCGCCGACACCGGCAACCCGATCATGACCCGCGGTGACGCGGCGACCCTCGGCGCCTATCACGGCGCCGAGATGTACTACCTCTTCGGCAACCTCGAGGGCGCGGGCCGCCCCTGGACCGAGGAGGACCACGCGCTCGCGGACCTCACCACCACCTACGTGGCCGACTTCGCCGCCACGGGCAACCCCAACGGACACGGCCGCGGCGCCTCACCCGCCTGGCCCGCCCTGCGCCCCGGCAAGCCGCAGACCATGGAGCTCGGCGACCGCTTCGGGCCCCTTCCGGCCGCCGGCAACGAGGCCAAGTACGCCCTTCTGCGCGGCTACCTGGAGTCGCAGACGAAGGAGTACTGACCCGGACCCGGCGATCCACCCCGTACCACGAGAGCCGCCCGGGGCGGCCGAGTCGCGGCAGTCCGTTGTCCGGCCCCGCCCCGGCGACAAGGAGGCAGGTAACGCATGCGAACCAGACTGAGAACGTTCCTGGTGACGGGGGTGTCGGCCGCGGTCGCGGCGGCGACCGCGCTCACCGCCACGGCCCAGGCGGGCGCCGGGGCCACCGCCGGCGAGGCGGCGTCCTACCCGGGCGGGAGCCCGGTGGTCAGCACCGCGCAGGGCAGGGTGCGCGGCGAGGCGGCGTCGATGGTCACCTCGTTCAAGGGCATCCCCTACGCCAAGCCGCCGGTCGGCGCCCTGCGCTGGAAGGCGCCACAGCCGGCCGCGAAGTGGAACGGCGTACGGGACGCCACCGAGTTCGGCGGTTCCTGCGTCCAGGGCACCGGCTGGGACCCCGGGTACGACAAGCCGACACTGACCGAGGACTGCCTGTACCTCAACGTCTACCGGCCCTCGGGCGCCAAGAAGAACCTGCCCGTGTTCGTGTGGAACCACGGAGGCGGCAACACCGGCGGAGCGGGCAGGGACACCGACCCCGCCAAGTTCGTCACCCGCCAGGACGCCGTCTTCGTCACGCTCAACTACCGCCTGGGCGCCATGGGCTGGCTCTACACCGACCAGCTGAACCGCGACAACAAGGACGGCGCGGCCGGCAACTACGGCCTCCTCGACCAGCAGGCCGCGCTGCGCTGGGTCCAGCAGAACATCCGGGCCTTCGGCGGCGACCCCGGCAACGTCACCCTCGCCGGCCAGTCCGCCGGCGCCCGCAACACCTGCACCCAGCTCGCCTCACCGAGCGCCAAGGGCCTCTTCGACCGGGTGATCCTGCAGAGCGGCGGCTGCAACGCCCCAGCCCGCTCCCAGACCGAGGCCGCCGACAGCGGTGACCGCTTCGCCGCCGAGTTGAACTGCCCCGTCGGCACCGGCCAACTCGTCTGCCTGCGTGCCAAGAGTCCCGCGGACATCCTCGCGGCCCAGCAGAAGGTCTCCCAGAACTCCTCGGTCTACGGCACCGCCGTCCTGCCCGCGGACCCGCTCGCCCTGCTCAAGGCGGAGAGGCTGACCGACCTGCCGGTCGTCGTCGGCGGTACCTCCGACGAGTCCCAGCAGAGCGTCTTCGGCCAGTACGACTACCGGGGCAACCCACTCACCGCCGCCCAGGTCGGCGACCTGATCGAGCGGACGTACCCGCAGGGCGCGGACCTGGTCGAGGCCGCCTACCCGGTGGACGAGTACTGGTCACCCACGGTGGCCTGGGGCACCATCCAGAGCGACCAGCGCGCCTGCCGCGACCAGACGCTGCGCGAGCGCCTGGCGGCCGACACCAGGATGTACGCCTACGAGTTCGCGGAGAAGGACGGGCCGGCCTTCACCTCGATCTGGCGGCTCGGCACCGACTATCCGTTCGGCGCCACCCACGTCAACGACCTCGGCTACCTGTGGGACTACCTCGGCACCGCCCTGCCGTTCAGCTCCGAGCAGGTCCAGCTCTCCGACCAGATGATCAGCTACTGGGGGAGCTTCACCGAGGACGGCGACCCGAACGTGCGGCTGGCGCCCTCGTGGCCCCGGTACACCTCCCAGGGGGACATGCTCCAGTTCCAGGCACCCACCGCCCACCGCGTGACCCACGCGCAGATCGACGACGCACACCACTGCGCTCTGTGGGACGACGTCAGTCCCGCGGTATGAGTCATCCCGCGCGTTGACCGCACGGCCGGCCGTCCCGCTCCCGCGGGCGGGCGGCCGTGCGGGCGCAGTGGCCACGGCAGATGCCCGGCGGTCTCCTCGGCCGCGCTGCCGCGCCCCGGGGCGTGACGGTGACCGTCGCCCACGACCTCGCCGCCGACACCCGGTCCGTCGACGGCGTCGTGGCAGCCACCGGCGTCCGCGACCTCGTAGGCGCCGAACACGTCGAACCCGGCGCCACCGTCATCGACGCCGGCATCCACCGCACGCCCGACGGGCACACCGGTGACGTCCGCGCCGACGGACTCGACGGCATCGCGAGCCGTACCACCCCGCTGGGCAACGACCATGCCGGGAGCGTCGTGATCGTCGAGCGGTCCGCAACTGGGTTTCGCCACCGTGCCGCCGAAGGGCCACCTGGCGGTGCGGGTGCACAGGAACACGAACCCGCGGTGGAGGGCCGCGGAGCTGCTGTGAGCCGCCGTCCATCTGCTCCTCACATGTTCTCGGCGCCGCTTCTGATGGCTGCTCGGATGCGGAAGTAGGTGCCGCAGCGGCAGATGTTGCGGATGCTGTCGAGGTCGGCGTCGGTGATGTCGCGGCCTTCGTCCGCCACGTGACGGACGAGTGCGACGGCGGCCATGATCTGGCCGGGCTGGCAGTAGCCGCACTGGGCCACGTCCTGGTCGATCCAGGCCCGCTGCATCGGGTGCAGGTCCTGGCCCACCGTGTCCGCGAGCCCTTCGATCGTGGTGACCTCGTCGGTCGGCCGGAGGTCGCCCACGGGAACCGCGCAGGGGTTGACCGCTTTGCCGTTGAGGTGGCTGGTGCACGCCTTGCAGACGTTGATGCCGCATCCGTACTTGGGTCCGGTGACGCCGAGGATGTCGCGCAGCACCCACAAGAGGCGCACGTCATCGGGGACGTCGACGGTCACCTGTTCGCCGTTGAGGCGGAATGTGTGCTCGGGCACGGGGGCTCCGGATTCTCAGCGGACATGGTCCAGGCCATCGGTGGGGGAGGGGGGAACGGGCGGGACGGTGGGCTTGGGCTCGAAGGAGAGCGTGCCGTGGTTGATCGGGAAGCTGGTGGGCATGGCTCCCGTGGCGCGGCCGTACGCGCAGGCGACAGCGGCCATCGAAGCGGCGACGCCCAGCTCCCCGGCCCCTCCGGGCTCCCCGGTGGTGGTCGGCATGACGACGATCTCCAGCTCGGGCGGGGTGTTCCACTGCCGGGTGTAGAAGTAGTTGTCCCAGCTCGCTTCCAGGAAGTACCCGTCGCGCAGGTGCAGGCTGGAGGTCAGGGCCAGGGCGATGCCGTCCATGACGCAGCCCATCATCTGCGCCTCCAGACCGCGCGGGTTGACCGCGAGGCCGACGTCTACGACGCACACGGCCTTGGTGACACGCGGTCCGGCCACGCCGTCGCGGATCGGGCGGCCGACGGTCTCCGGGCGGCAGTCGATCTCCACCAGTACCGCGTTGACGGCGTGGTACTCGGAGTGGAACGCGATGCCCTGGGCCATGCCGTCCGGCAGGGGCCGGCCCCAGTCGCCGGCCTCGGCGGCCCTTTCCAGCACTGCTCGGGAGCGCTCGTCACGGAGGAAGTCGCGGCGGAACCGGAAGGGGTCCTTGCCCATCCTCCCGGCGAGCTGGTCGACGAGGAGTTCCCGGGCGCAGGTGGCGTCTGGTGAGTAGACGTTGCGCATGCTGCCGGTGTTGAAACTGTGGTCGGTCTCGCTCAGCAGGCGGCTGTTGACGCCGAACTCGTAGGGCATCGACTGGGAGAGCTGGAAGAAGGTCTCGGAGAACCCGATGTCGCCGACCGGCAGCTGCGCCGCCAGGGCGGTGAAGATCTCGCCGAGCCCATGACCGAGGTCGGTGGCCACGCTGGTGTGCCGCTGCCGGTAGCTGAGCACCGTGTCGCCGAGGTAGGCGATGCGCACGCGGGAGGTTGCCATGGGGTGGGTGCGGCCCTGGCGGGCGTCGTCGGCGCGGTGCCACATGAGTTTCACCGGCTTGCCGATCGCGCGCGAGATCTCGACGGCCTCCAGCGCGGCGTCGAAGAAGAGTTTCCGGCCGAAGGAGCCGCCGCCTTCGGTGACGTGCACCGTGACCGCGCCGAGCGGCAGTCTCAGCCTGGCGGCGATCGCTTCCTTGGCGACGATCGGCGCCTTCAGACTCGACCAGATCTCGGCGCGGTCGGGCCGCACGTCGGCTATCGCGCAGTTCGGTTCCAGTGCGCTGTTGCTGCGGAAGGCGAAGGTGAACCTGCCCTCCACGCTCGGGGTGAGCGGTGGCGGACCCAGGGGAATCCCCGCGGCCCGGAGTTCCTCCAGCACGGACGCGTCGGACTTGCCTTCCGCGCTCCCGGCCTTCCACGACACGCGCAGGGCGCGGACGGCGTCGATGCACTGACCGAAGGTCCGCGCGCGCACCGCCACGCCGGTGGAGACCACGGCGACATCGGTGACGCCCGGCATCGCGCGTACCTCGCCCGTGTTGGCCACGGTCCCGACCCTGCCGTTGATGGTCGGAGGGCGGCACACCATGGTCGGCAGGGCGCCGGGGACGTCGAGATCCATCGTGAAGGTCTTGCGTCCGGTGACGGCGGCGAGGGCGTCGATGCGGTGGTGGGGCTTGCCGATGACGGTGAACTCCGCGCTGGACTTCAGTCGGACGGCGACCTGTCGCGTCCGCATGCTCGCCGCTTCCGCGGCGAAGGTCCCGATGTCCGCGTTCCGGCCGCCGGGGCCGGTGATCACGCCCGCCTTCAAGGCCAGTTCGGTGACGTCCGTTCCCCAGCTGTGCGCCGCGGCCTCCAGCAACCGGCTCCGGGCTGCGGCTGCGGCGACCCGGACCGGGACGAAGGTCGACACGGTCGTGTTCGACCCGCCGGTGAGCTGGTTGAACACCAGCTCCGGTCGAGCGTCGGCCAGCGTGACGCGCACCCGTTCGACGGGCACGTCCAGTTCCTCGGCGATCAGCATGGCCGTCGAGGTGGTGATGCCCTGCCCCACCTCGGTCCTGGGGAGTGCGAAGGACACGGTGCCGTCCGTGGCGACCTCGACCGTGATCAGCGCGGACGTCGGCGCGGCCGCCGCGGTCATGACGTCGTTGAGGTCGAGCAGACGCGTGACGTCGGGTGAGGGGACGCCGGCCCGGGCGGGCGATGCGGGGACGAGTTCGGCGGCGGTCGTCAGAGTCGTGGCGGCCAGCACGTAGCCGAGGAACCGACGCCGGTCGAGGGCGCGCGGGTCGGCACCCGGCCGGACCGAATGATCACGTTCTGCCATGTGGTTCCTTCCCAGTACTGGATGCCGGTCCCCGGCTCCGTCGAGTCGCGGACGCCGGGGGACGGGGTGCCGCGGTCACCCGCACGGGGCCCGGGTGCGGGGGCGCGCGGGGCCGCGCCGGGGGAGACGCGACCCCGCGCGCCGGGCGGGCGTGGGTCAGGACGGGCGGTTGGCGTCGGGGATCTCCAGGTGGATGCCCCGTCCCTCCGACAGGAAGAGCAGGACGAACTTGCGGATGGCCTCCTCCACGGTCCAGGCGGCCGCGGGCACGATCGGCAGCGGGATCAGGCCCTCACGGAAGGCCACCAGCAGGGGCCAGGCGGCGCTGATCAGCGGCTGCCAGAACGGCTCCTCGTCCAGCCCGATCAGGTCGCCGATCCGGTCGCCGACCGTGTAGCGGGAGAAGGCGTTGATCAGCGGCCGGGTCAGGCCGGCGTCGAGTTCGGCGACGATGTCGAGGAGCACGTCGGTCAGTTCGACGCCCTCGGGGCTGGAGGCCAGGACCGGGTCGAGAACCTGCCTGGACTGGGCATCGGCCTCGTCCCAGGAGGCGGGGATGTACTCGTCCAGGATGCCCATCATGTGCGCGGTCACCTGCCACACGTGCAGGAAGCCGTCCGACTCCGCGGCCGAGATCGGCACCCGCCAGTCCTTTAGCTTGCGCATGACAAACGTGGGCAGGCTGTGCCAGGTGACCATCATGTCGGCCTGGCTGATCGGGATGGTCTGGCCGCCGCTGGTGTGGGACCAGCCGGGAGACTGCGGCAGCAGGTGCCGCACGGCCGCGTGCACCAGCCGGGTCTTCACGGCGGTGACGATCATGGAACCCTGCGGCTGGTAGGCGTCCAGGTCCCCGACGTCGTACCCGAGCTTGGCGGTCTTGGCGATGCGGTCCTTCATGTCCGCACCACCCTTGGAGTAGTAGACGGCGCGCGCCTCCCGGGGGATGGCGGTGCTCATCAGGCCGCTGCCCAGTCCGTACAGGGCGCCGGTGTAGATGCCCTTCTTCGTCGTGAAGCGGGCCGCCGCCCGGAGCTTGCCCGGATCGGCCCAGGAGGGCATCCGGCGCGCCTTCTCCATGAAGTCCCGCAGATCCGCGGGGAGCCCGTCCGGCAGCGGCTGGTCGTTGCGGGTCCACTGCCGCAGCAGCTCGTTCACCTTGGGCACGTCGCCCCGGTCGATCACGGCGGCGAGCACGGGATCGGCCTCGTCGTCCCACACCCATTCCGGGTCGAGGCCCGCTCCGCTTCCTGCCACCGAACCGCTCGGCGCCCACGTCCACAGGGGGCGCGCCTGGGCGGGCGAGGCCGCGCCGAGCGCGCCGAGCGCGCCCAGCGCCCCGCCCGTGATCAACATTCTGCGCCTGCTGAGACCGTCCATTGTCGTGAACTCCTCCTCGAGTTCTTGCTGTCGATGGAACCGTGATCGATCAGCGCTGACGACGCGTGCGCCGGGGAGGACCCAGGCGCACGGTTTCCTCGACCGGGTGCGGTCGCTCGGACGTCGCCTGCGTCGTGGTCGTCGCCGTGCGTCAGGCGGGCCGGTCGGTGTCGCGGATCTCGACGCGCGCGCCCTGGCCCTCGGTGAGGTGGAAGAGGATGTACCGCCGGGCAGCCTCGTCGATCGTCCAGGCGAGCGGCGGTACGAACGGCAGCGGGGCCGGCTCCGTGCGGAAGGCCACCGGCTTTCACCTCCTCCCGGAACAACTCGTGCGGAATGCCGTCCCGGTCGGCGACGGCCCGCCATTCGGCCGCGGAGACCGGCACCTTCCACTCGCGCGGCTTCCGCATGGTGCAGGGGGTCGGGCTGTGCCAGGTGGCCGGCGTGCACGCCTGGCTGATGGGGCGTCCGGCCGCGCTGGTGTGGGACCAGCCGGGAGACCGCGGCAGCGGGTGCCGCACGGGCGCGTGCACCAGCCGGGGTCTTGACGGCCTCCACAACGACCTTGCCGTCGGGACGGCAGGCGTTCAGGTCCCCGACGGCGAGGCGCAGCAGGCCGGTCCTGGCGATGCCGGCGCCGCCCTTGGAGTAGTACGCGCAGCGCGCCTCCCGGGGGATGGCGGTGCTCATCGAGGTACATGCCCCTGGACTGGCTGGTGTCGAGCTCGTCCCGGTCTGCCCGCGAGGGCAGCTGCCGCGCCCTGTCCATGAGGCCCCGCAGGTCGGCGGGGAGGCCGTGCTCGGCGCCCCGGAGGCCCCTGACTCCCCGCCCGCGACCGACATCGTGCGGTTGCTGCGTCCGTCCATTGCCGCCAACTCCTCCTCGAGTCGGGTAGCTGTGCGGCTCTCATTGATACGGTGAAACATGACTCTGTTCTTTGTATCGCCAGGAGAGCACAAACGAGAGGTGAACGCCAGAGGCTTCACAGAATCAGGGGGCGGATCGTGGAGCCCGATCATTCGGCCGTCGAGGACCCCGCCGCACTCCCCGTCGCTGCTCGGCGTCGCGTCGCCGGCGCCGCCGACGGTGCCGACCAGGGCGCTGGGTGGTCACAGTCCCGCTCGATGTCGCCTGCGAGCAGGTCTGACGCTCGGGGATGGGCCGTCCGCGACGGCGGACGTGGCGCGCTTGGCGGGCGCGGTCGGTGACGGCTTCTCCGTCGAGTTCGGCATGTTCGAGTTCAGCATGTTGACGTGAACGGCCCACCCGTCAGTTCAGCCGATGGCCGGGCCGCGGTGTTCGGCGGAACCCGGTCCCTCGCCGGACGGCCGGTCCCGGGTTGTGTCCACTCCGCCCCCTTCCAGCGCCTGGACGATCACACCACCCGTCACGGCCTCGGCCTGGGCCTGGCCATTGCCCGCGGCTTCACTGAAGCCATGAATGGCACTGTCACCCCCGGCGGCAGCCTGACCATGACCCTCACCATCCCCACAGCACCATGACCCGCATCCTCATCGTCGACGACGACCCCCACCCGCCGCGCGCCCTGACCGTCGCTCTGACCGCCCGCGTCTACCACACCGACGCCGCCCCCGACGCCACCACCGCCCTGCAGGGCGCCGCCACCGCCGCCCCCGACCTGGCCGTCATCGACCTCGGCCTGCCCGACCTCGACGGCATCAACATCGTCGAGAGCCTTCGCGGCTGGTCCACCGCCCCGATCATCGTCCTGTCCGCCCGCCACGACGAAGCCGCCAAGATCAACGCCCTGGACGCAGGCGCCCACGACTACGTCACCAAACCCTTCGGAATGGGCGAACTCCTCGCCCGCATCCGCGCCGCCCTACGCCGCGCCACCCCCGCCGACGAACAGCCCCTGATCACCACCGCGGCCTTCACCATCGACCTCGCCGCCAAACGCGTCACCACCGCAGCCGGCGAAATCCGCCTCACCCCCACCGAATGGCAGCTGCTGGAAACGGCCCACGACCAGGCCCACTGCCACGCTTTGGGGACCGTCGGCAGCGGGCCGACTTGCTTCGGGCGGCCGCCGCACACCGCCAGAGTGTCCACGGCGGCCGGAGAGCAGGGTGCGTGGAGCCAGTCCTATCAGCGGCCTCGTCGTCGCCAGGGCCGGCCCGGAGGGCATCCACTCGAGCCTCCGCTGGGCCACAGCCCTCGCGGGCGCAGACACCCTGACGGCGGCTGCGCGCGGCGGCACGCAGTGGATCCTCACGACCGCCCTCGTCCTCTTCGGCCTCGGCTTCACCGTGTACCTAATTCGGCCGGACTCCTCGTCCAGCTCTGCCCCCCGCCGCCCTACAGGCGCGGCGCCGGGCAGGGGGTACCGTTCCGGCATGACGCCAGCGCCGCCCCGATTTCCGCCGTACCCCATCCGCGGCGTGCACGTCCTGCACCAGAAGCTGAACTGCGCACCACACTTCGCAGAGATAGAGGTGGATTTCGAGCCCGCAGTCGAGGGCTTCGCCTTCGAGACAGCCCAGGACCTGACGGTGGAGTACGAACCCGCCGAAGACATCCCGCGCTTTCTTGCGGCCGCCGCCGCGGGGATCGAGGAGCAGCTGAGCTCGCCCGAGTACGGAGTCACGATCGCGACCCGGGTGGTGCTGAGGCGTGCCCGCGCCGACACGTTCGGCTCTCACGAACCGGCGTTCAACATCGCGGGCCGCCTCGCCGCCCGCAAGGCCTTGGAACGCACGGGTCGCCCCCGACCCTGAACAGCCCCGCTGCTCGAAAGCAGGTGGCCCACCCCGCCCCGCCGGCCGCACCTCGAGCGACAACAGGGCGCTGCTGCGGGTTTCTGCCACGGTTCCCTCAACGGTGCTTACTACTTCGAGCTCGGACAAGCGCGTGCACCCGCACACGTGAACAGGAGGGCGGCAGCGGACTATGTGATCGGGTGCGCGGAGTGCAGTGTCCAAGGCTTCTCGCCGGTGAGGGCAGATCTCCTTGCTGCCATTCCACTCTGCCTTCTCCTGCGGGCGGGACGGAAGACCTCACGCAGGAGGAGACGGAGAATCCGCACGTAGACGACGTGAACTCGACTACTTACAGGGCCCTGTGATCAGACCGCTGGCGTCCGAACAAAGACGAGACAACGTGAGTCGGAAAGAGCCATCACACCCCAGCACCACTGCTTTCCGCTCCCAGACTCCATGTCCTACTAACCTCCAGGCACACTATTTCGACGATAGACCTCACCACTTCCAGGGAACCCGGTGCCGAACGACCCGAAACCCCATACCGCACAGTGGGAAGGAACGCAGCGATGGAAGAGCAGACCCAACGCCACGGCCAGGGTCAAGCGATGTGCAAGGCCTGCGGTAGCCGGCCCGCCGACCCGGCCGCAGACGGGGCCATGCTGTGCGGGCACTGCGCTGCCGCACTGGAACTGCCGGAAGCCTCGGGGCTGGTCGAGGACGAGGGCGCCGCGGTCCGGCGCGCGTTCGAAGACCGTGACATGCGCTCAGAGCGCTGACGCGCACACCTGACGCATCCATCACACCTGGGCGCACCGCAATGACGATGCCCCTCGTCCTTCGCGTCCCCGTCCTATTTCCGCCCCCTCTGCTGGAGGTCGAGGAGGACAAGGGCCGGGAGGGGGTAGTCGGAGAGGCATGAATGGCACACGATCCCGACAAGACAATCAAAAGGCGCAAGAAGCCCGTGCCCGGGGGACCATGCGAATCTGGCGGTGGGCCAGGTGGGTGGCGCTCGTCCTTGCGGTCAGTTGGGCGGTGAACTGGGTCAGCAGTCTCCTCCAGGGCGAGCAAGGGCGGGAGGTGTGGTGGCCTCTGGCCAGTACCGTCATCTGGGCAGGGCTGACCGCGTACGGCTTCAGGACCTACCGCCGGATCAGGACAAGGACTTTGCCGGCCATCACCGGCCGCCCGCCTGCCTGACTACCCATCACCGGCACTGTCCTTGGCCGCTGGCCCGCTTCCTGTCCCCTGCCCTCTGTCACCTTTCGGCACCCGGACCGGATCCCTTTCACGGACAGAAGCCCGCACGAGCGGACGGGACCCCGGGAAAGGAGACTCGATGCAGCAGCGTTCAAGCACACGCACCCCGCCGTCATGGACCATGCCAGGCGCACCGTGGAGGGCCTGGCTCTACTGGCCGATGCTCTGTATAGCCATCGGACTCCTGGCCTGGTGGGTGATCGAAGGCTCCAGCGCAGCGAGCATCGCCTTGTCTTCCTGCCATGTCCTGGTGTGGGTGTGTCTTCTGCTCGCCAACCGATCTGCTCGGCGTAAACACTCACAGGTCTGACAGGAGGAGTACTAGGGGGCTGATTTTCCCCCACGGTCGTGTCTGGATTTCATGAGTGTTGGTACTCATGCGTGACCGTCTTCCCGTGCGTCATTCCAAGGGTTGTTGGCGGTGGGATGCGTGAGACTGCCAAGGTGCTTAACGGTCTCCTCTTCGCGGTCACTCCGTGGTTGGTCTTGGTCGTAATGGCTCTGTTCCTCATTCCTGGACCAGTTCAGCGCTGGGGAACGGCGTCCTTGGAGCGCTTGTGTCGGCGTACGCCCGAATGTGCGCAGGTGCGTACAACGCTATGTACCCATCATTCGAATCGTCGGGGGTTGGTCGCGTTGGGCCCGCCCGTGCCTTCGTGCGGTGCCTGTGGGGGCGGCTCCTAGCGTCGCGAGGGGCGCAACCAGGTCTGTTGCCGTCGTGCAGCACGCCAGGCAGCCGAAGCTGCCTCCAGGTCGTCGCGGGTGCGCACGGTGTGCGGGTGCTCAGGGCCCAGCACACGGACGCGGTCAGCGAGGGTCTGTCGCAGCAGGCGTACCGCCTCTTCTTGCTCGCCCATCCTGGCTAGTGCGCTGGCGAGGTTGTGGCGGCTGGTCAGGGTATCGGGGTGGTTGAGGCCCAGCACACGGATGCGGTCGTCAACGGTCTGCCGGTGCAGGCGGACCGCCTCCGCATGTTCGCCCATCCCGTCCAGGGTGAGAGCGAGGCTGTCACGGCTGGCCAGGGTGTGCGGATGCAAGACTCCCAGCACACGGGCGTGGTCATTAAGAACCTCTTGCAGTAGCCGTTCCGCTTCCGCATGCTCGCCCATCCTGGCCAGTGCGCTGGCGAGGTTGTGGCGGCTGAGCAAGGTGAGGGCATGTCCGGGGCCCAGCACACGGATGCGGTCGTCAACGGTCTGCCGGTGCAGGCGAACCGCCTCCGCATGTTCGCCCATCCCGTCCAGGGCGAGACCGAGGCTGTCACGGCTGGCCAGGGTGTGCGGATGCATGACTCCCAGCACACGGGCACGGTCGGCGAGGGTGTGCCGCAGCAAAGACACCGCTTCTGCATGCTGCCCCGTCCCGTCTAGGGCACAGGCGAGGTCATGACGGCTGATCAGAGTGTCAGGGTGCGCGGGGCCCAGGACACGGCTACGGTCCTCCAGGGTCTGCCGGAGCAGCAGTATCGCCTCAACTGGCTCGCCCATTCCGAACAAGGCGTTGGCCAGGTGGTTGCGGCTGGTCAAGGTGTCGGGGTGCTGGGGGCCCAGGGTGCGGCTCTCGAAGTCGAGGAGGCGTTCGTGGAGCAGACGGGCTGCACTGAAGGCGCCAGCGTGCTCCAGTACTTGCGCGAGCGTGCCGAGAGCGGTGCGGTGATGTGTGGAGAAGCAAGGGTCCGGGAGGTCGAGCAGCATTGGCAGGTGAGGGGCGAGGAGTACGGCGGCAGGCCAACCGGCGCGCCCCTGCTCGTCTACCTCGTGCACGGCCGCGGTCAACCGCTCGGCAAGGGCTCGGTGCCACGTGGCGAGATGGGATGCCTCGGCCGCTAGAGCGACGGCATTGATCTCTCGGATCAAAGGGTGCAGCACCACCTGCGCCGGGTCGCTGATGCCCGATGCCTGCCCGGCGTTGCCGGGAGGGTAAGGAAGGTCAAGCAGGCCATACCGGTGCAGACCTGCAAACGCAGCCTCCAACGCTGGGACGGTGACGTCGTCTCCCGTGACGGCAGACAGCAGGTCCGGGGTGATGAGGGACAGCGGGACGGGAGCTTCGGCCAGTACGGCTAGTAGTCGCAACACGGGGCGGGCCAAAGCGTTGCCTTCCCGGGCGAGCTGGTCCAGGGACACCTCCCAGGTGTGCCGCACCACAGTGCGGGCGACTCGCGGATGAGAGGCGTCCGGGTGTTCGGCTCCCAGCAGGAGGGGTAGTTCACGCTCCAGGGCCTGGCGGTAGGTGGTGAAGGTGCGGTAGCGGCTGGTAGGCCCGGCCAGGTAAGTACCGGCCGCGTGCAGCGCCAGCGGAAGCCCGCCCAGCCGCATGGCCAGGTCCCGAGCCTGCTCGGCTGTGCCAGCTGCGGGAGCAGCGTCGACCAGGATCTGGCCTGCAGGCTGTGCGGGCAGCGGCTTCAAGGGCAGTAGCCGGGCACGCGGCCCCCATGTCTGCGGGCTGCAATCTCGGCTAGTCATCACCAGCAGGCCTCGGCCGTGTGGGCGGATCCAACCGCGGTAATCGGCCAACGGTTCCCCTGCCGGGCCAATCTCTTGCGGCTCGTCGGCGTTGTCCAACACCAGCAGCCACCGCCGGGCCCGGCCCAGCTGCCGCCACACTACATCGGGCAGACTCGCCCGCCCGGCCCGCGCGGACTCCAACTCTGCCTCGGGCAGCCCACAAGCCAGTGCCGTCTGCACCATCTGCTGCGCCAGGTCGGCGGAATCGCGCCAGCGCACCCAAAACACTCGCCAGCCCGCCGCGTCGGCCTGCGAGGCGAACTGCGCGGCTACCGTTGTTTTGCCCATTCCGCCAGCCGCGCACAACACCGCGAACCGTCCTCGTGGCCGCCGCAGCATGCCTGCCAACTCGGCCAGCTCGGTTTCGCGTCCGCGCACGCGCTCCACATGTGGGGGGCGCAAGGAATCCTGCTGGCCCCTCGCCGGTCGGCCCACCGGTCCCAGCCGCGCTGGCGGTCTTGCTGCAACATCCAGCCGTCGGGTCCACAACATCAGCCCGATGCTGGCCACCACCAGCACGGCGAACAGCGGCCAGATCACCCACGCGTGAGCCGCCCATCCTGGCACGGCGGCACTGGCGTAGTTGGTCACCAGCCCCAGCCCCGCCGCCACGACTGCAGCAGTCCCCGTCACGGCCGACCCAGCCCACGCACCCTGCCTACGCCGCATCGTCGCCACCCCCGGTCCACCGTCATCAGCATGCCCTAAACCGAGACCACCTGCGCAGGAGGTTGAAAGACTGGGGGTCAAGCTGGTGAGGCGCCCCTCTCTCACGACCAAGCACACCCGTTTCGAAAGAGCCGGCAATCAGGTAGCCCCGGTGCCGGGCGGTATCGAACTTGCTGGGTACGTAGCCGCGTACCGGGCTGGGTACTTTCACGCGAACGCAGTCGCACCAGGTGCAGCGAACGGCTGCAGGCACGCCAGCCTCCTGCAGTCGACGGGCCGCGACAACAGCCGTGTCGAGCGGGGCCTTCTCCAGAACCGCCGCAGGAGTGCTGCCCAGAAGAAGCTTGCTCCGCCACAGGCTCAGTCCGGTCACCGCTCCGACTGCCCGCAGAGCTCTCTGTCCTCCGGTCCCGGGCTCGGTCACCAGCACGGTGAACTCTGGCACCTCCATGGACGCATCTCCTTCGGCGACGGGACAGCCGCCCTCAGTATGTCGCCGGAGAGATCCGTCAGCCCATCAGTTTTCAGTGGCTGCTCAGCTGCAGCACGTCGGCGCCTTCGCGAACTCCGACCGGAGCTGAGCTGGCTTCAACGCTGCCGTTGGTCGGGTGACGTCATCTCTCGGGTTCTGGCTCACTTTCCGTGAAGGGCTGACCGAGTGTGATGTCAGTGGTGTGTGGTGGGATGGCCGGACCTTGCTGCCGCGACCTGCTGGGAGTCCGCCTTGATGCCCGTGTACTCGTCCCTGACCCACGCCCTGGCCGAGGCTTTGGTCGATGTCCTGTGGTTCATCGAGGGCTGTGACGACGAGCAGATGGATCCGGACGACGCGGTCAAGGTCCTGGAAGGCGTCGGCCACCTGGTCAGCAGGCTGTCGAGTGGTCAGCGGAGCGAGTTCGTCGATCTCCTGGGGAGGATGGCTGAAGTCGAGTCCGACCCGGCACGGCGGGCGTTCCTGGAAGGGTTTCCGGAAGGCTTCGGGCTCCTTGATGACGCGGTCTGACCTGGGGCTCACGAGTAGAGCAGGACGCGCTTGCGCAGGAGATTAAAGCCAACCCGGCCGAACATCCGGCGCTTCAGCATCTTGATCCGGTTGACGTGTCCTTCGACGACGCCGGAGTTCCATTGGCAGGGTGAGGCCGGCGATGACGGCATCGCGGTCACGGTCGATGCCAGCGGCAAGGGTGTGCAGGCTGGGGAGGTCGTCTTGCCGGACGGCGTCGAGCCACTGCGGCAGCCGTTCGCCCTGGCGCTCGGTGAGCATCTGGCCGATGGACCGGATGTGACCGGTGAGGGCGTCGAGTTCGGGGCAGTGGACCAGGACAGCCTTGAGCCGAAGGCGGTCGGTCTCTGCCAGGGACTCGGGGCGGCGGAGGATCCAGCCGGCGACGACGCGGGGTGACGGCGGCCGAGCGGTGACGGGGCCGGGAGAGAGAGCCGCTTCTCCCGGAAGTAGGCGCGAACGCGCTGGTAACTGCCCTGATAGCCGAGCGGCACAATTTCCTCCCATACGGTCCAGGCGTTCGTGCAGCCCTGATTCCAGCGGTCATCCAGGTAGGGCTTGAACGCATCGAGCTTGGACGGCCGCCCCTGCCACTGTCCGTGGAAAAGGTCTTCCGGTGTCGCTGCGTCGGCGAAGAGCTTCACGGTGCGGGATGTCAGGTGGAGATGGCGGCCGATCGCCCTCCGGCTGAGCCCGGCGGCCAGCAGTTCGTGGATGGCCGCGTGCTTGGCACGGGTGCGGTCGGCGAAGCGGTGGCCGGTGGGCCAGGGCGAGCCGGTCGGGTCTTGGACGACCGCCTCCACCGAGATACCGGCGGAGACTGGATGGCTGATCATGACCATGGACCTGCGCTGGCAGGACGGACAGTGGTGCATAACCGGCATGAAGCAGAAGGACGGTCCTCAGCCCAGGCACCGAAGCCGCCCGTGACTTTGCAACCGTCCCCGTACGATGACCGCGTGACAGCCCGCCGCACCCTTGGCTCCGGCCCCCAAGCCGCGCACACCATCCGCGCCGCCCAGGCCGACCTGATCGACGACCTACCCGGCATCCAGCTCCCGGACGTCGCCGAACTGCGCGCCCGAGGTGTACTCGGATCCGCCACAGCGACGTCCCCCGCCCCGCGGCGGGCCCTTGGAGCTGGCGGCCGGGCCGAGGAAGAGCCTCCCGCCTGAGTTACTTACCGGCCGGCTTCGGTGTGCTCACGAATTCCGTGGGCCACATCGAGCAAGGCGTAAGCGACAGCAGCCAGCCCTTCTCCGATGGCGTCGGTCTGCTGGTCTTCCCCCTCCCGGCCCCCTGCTGTGTCCGCCCTGCTCTCCGCCTGATCGCCCCAAACGCTCTTCTCTGGCGTCCGCTCACCTCCCCGTGCCACCGGCCTGTCCGACGGCCCTTGCACCCTCCCTGCGAAGGGGCGAGCGAACCGCGAATCTGAGCCAGAACATTCGGGTCTGCCCCGGACTCCTACCTCGTGTCCGAGGTAGGAGTCCCCTTGCCGGTACGGATCCGGCGTCGGAGCTGGTCGCGGATGTAGGTGACGACCCCCGCCCGCTTCCACCCTCAGAAGAAGGGGGACGAAGCAGTAGAACACCAGGGCGAAACATCGTGGCAGAGCCTGCTCGCCCGGCTGGTGGAGGTGGTGCAGGAGGTGAGGGCCTGGGCCGCTCGCGGGGTGGGTTCACCAGCAAGCTCCACCAGAGCGCGGACGGCCGTTGCCGCCCGCTGTCCTTGGTCGTCACCGGCGGGCAGCGGGCGGACTGCACCCAGTTCCAGGCGGTGCTGGGAAAGATCCGCGTTCCGCGGGTCGGTCCGGGCCGGCCGCGCTCGAAGCCCGATAGCCTCGCGGCCGACAAGGGATACAGCAACGGTCCGTGCCGCGAGTACCTGCGGCGCCGGGGCATCCGGCACACGATCCCGGAGAAGTCCGACAGCCAGGCCGCCCGCATGCGCAAAGGCTCACGCGGCGGACGCCCCCCGGCTTTGACGGAGAGCGGTACAAGAAGCGCAACACCGTCGAACGAGCGATCAACCGGCTGAAGCAGTCCCGGGCCGTGGCCACTCGCTATGACAAGCGCGGCTACGTCTTTCTCGGCACCGCAACCACCGCAGCTCTGCTCATCTGGCTTCGGAGCTGAGTCCCGACCTCACAAAGCGATTGGCCGATACCTCAGGGCCTGATCGACTACCTCATCAGCCGAAAGCTCCCGCTCCGGCGGCCAGAAGATCAAGTCGCTGACATAACCGGACGGGCATGCCAGGGCTCTGTCGAGCGTGTCCAGCCAACTGTCCGCCTCGTCGTCTGAGGCGTAGTCCGCTTGCATGATCCGCTGCACGAGCGCGACAGCATCCGCGCGACTCATCTCCGCAGCACTCATCAGGTCCCTCCGCCGGTCACCCTAACGGGACAAGTGATCGCCCGGACAGCTCCTAACAAGTCCAGCCTGCCGACACGCGGCGTTCCTGGCCCTGCTGGGCGAGACGAGCGCTCTGGGGGCGGCACCCGGTCGGGGCGAGGGTGCTGGCCGGGGTGCGGCGGCTGCCGGCGCTGGCGCGGCGGCGGGTGAAGGACAAGCCGCTGCTGCCGCGCGAGGTGGACGACAAGCTCGTGCCGTCCGCGTTGGCGCAAGGCGGTGTACGCCAACCCGGCGCTGCCGGCGGGGTCGGTGAACCGGGCCCGTACGTGGTGTGCGTGCTGGAGCAGCTGCACCGCGCCCTTCAGCGCCGGGATGTGTTCGCACTGCTGGTCCGACCCGCGGGCCCGGCTGCTGGACGGCAATGAGTGGGACGCCGTGTGCGAGGACGTCCTGGCCGGCCTGAACCTGGGCATGCCCGTCGAGGAGCACCTGGCCGCGCTGGTGACGGCGCTGGACGCGGCGTGGAAGCAGAAGACCTCCTCTTGAAGGCCCTTGACCTGTACGCGCAGAGCTTCCACTCCGCGGCCTCGAAGTTCGCCGAGGAGCAGACGGCGCGCGGCGCCGTCGAGGCGTTCCAGCGGTCGACCGCAGTACTGTGCACCGGCCCCCCACGGCTGCCTGCTCGTCCAGGGCGCACTTGCCGTCGGAGACGCCAGCGAGCCCGTCCGCCGGGCACTCGCCGCCTGCAGAGCCGCCATCCTCGACGCCATCGCTCAGCGCCTGCGGCAAGGAGTCGACGACGGCGACCTGCCGGCCGACACGGATGTCGCCGACCTGGCGCGCTACGTGATCGTCACCAGCAACGGCATCGCCGTCCAGGCCGCTGGGGGCGCCACCCGCGACGAACTCCTTCGATCCATTGCCGTCGCCATGCGTGCCTGGCCCGCAGCCCGGTGACCCTGGCACCGGGAGCCGTCGCCCGACCGTCGTGCGAGCCTGGCAACGGCGCCTCTCACAAATGACCGTTTATGCGAAGACCGCACGAGGCTCCGGTCAGCTCGGCCGCGCGTAGTCCGGCCACAAGAGCCCGACCAGTCGGCGTGCGTCGTACCCACCTCGGTGTCCAGGTCGACGAGCGCGTGGGTTCAGCCGGTGGAGGACACCAGACCGACCCGGTAGGCGAGGACGACGGCCTGGACTCGGTCGCGCAGGCCGAGTTTGGCCAGGATCCTCGACACGTAGGTCTTGACCGTCTCGGGGGTGATGAAGAGCTCCGCGGCGATCTCCGCGTTCGACAGCCCCTCAGCGATCTGCCGGAGCACCTCCAGCTCGCGCGGGGTCAGCGCCCGTACCACGTCCTCCCTGGCCGGCCGGGAAGTATCGGCCGGGCGCAGGTGTTCGGCGAAGTGGCCGATGAGGTGGCGGGTGACGGCGGGGGCCAGCAGGGCCTCGCCCCTGGCGACCGTCCGGATGCCGTTGACCAGCTCCGCCGGGGGCGCGTCCTTGAGGAGGAAGCCGCTGGCCCCGGCACGCAGCGCGTCGTAGACGTAGGCGTCAACGTTGAAGGTCGTAACGACCAGCACCTTCGGCGGTGCCTCAGCGTCGGGACCGGCCAGTTGCCGGGTCGCCTGGATGCCGCCGAGCAGGGGCATCCGGATGTCCATCACCACCACGTCGGGACGCAGGCGCCCTGCGGCCTGGACCGCCTCGTGCCCGTTCTCGGCCTCTCCGACGACCTCCATGTCGGGCTGGGCGGAGAAGATGGTGACGTAGCCGGTGCGCACCAGTGCCTGGTCGTCGCAGACGAGCACACGGATCGGTGGCGGCGCATCGCTCACGGGGTCACTCCGATGCGGGCTTGGACGGAATTGTGGCGTGGACCTCGAACCCGCCTTCGGGCCGGGGTCCGGCCTCCAGTTCACCATTGACCATCCGCGCCCGTGCACGCAGCCCCGCCAGTCCACGCCCGCCCGCAAAGTCCGGCTTCCGCACGGCAGGTGCGGTCGCCGGGGAGGCGGTGGGCCCGTCAGTGGTCACCTTGATCTCGATGCGCTCCTCGCCGTGCCGGACCAGGACCCGTGTCGTCTGCCCGGCGGCGTACTTCATCGCATTGGTGAGCGCCTCTTGCACCACCCGGTACGCGGCCAGCTCCACGTCCACGGATTGCGCTCGCCGCTCGCCCTGCTCGCTGAACTCGACCGGCTGCCCCGACCTGCGGGCCTGTTCGACCAGGTCCCCAAGCCGTCCCAGGGTGGGTGCCCGGTCCGCGCGCGCCGAGTCCGCGGACGTTGACTCGCCGGTCGCCTCCAGCACGCCGAGCAGGTATCGCAGCTCTGTCAGCGCCCGACGGCCGGTGTCGCTGACGGCCGAGAGTCCCTCGCCGGCTTTGTCCGGCGCCGAGGTGAGCAGGAACTGTGCCGCGTCCGCCTGGACCACCATGGCCGTCACATGATGGGTGACCACGTCGTGCAGCTCGCTGGCGATTCGTGCCCGCTCTGCGGCCGTGGCCACTTCGGCGGCCAGCCGCCGCCGCTGCGCCTCTTCCGCCCGCCGTGTGCGCACGGTGCTCCCCACCAGCCAGAACGCGGCCAGAGTCAGATAGTACGCGAGATAGTCCGCGATGCCCTGAGGCGAGCCGAAGCGGTCCAGGACGAGGGCCAGCACGGCATAGCCCGCACTCACCACGCCCGCCAGACCATGGCGGAAGCGGACCTGGTGGGCTCCGGCCGAGTACAGGGCCAGATACAGTCCCAGACTCCCGAACGTCGTCGCGTAGCCCAGCGCCTGGTACGCGGCGAACGCGCCCGCGACGACAGCCAGACAGCCCGCGGGCCACCGTCGGCGGGCCGCCAGCGGCAGGGTCTGGGCAAGAATCAGCCCGACGCTCAGCGCGCTCGTCGGCCGCTCGGGCAGATCCCCGATCTGCGCTCCGATGTTGGACAGGGTAGGCACGAAGGCCAACAGGGCCAGCACCAGGGCGAGGACGCCGTCCTTGAGGAAGGCGTCCCGCTCCTCCCACCAGCCGAGCGGCGCCCGGAGCAGCGCACGGCTCCAGGGCGCGTGAGGGGACATCACTACCGTTTCCTCCGGTCAGCCGGCCTGAGTGTGTGGTGCGGATCGACGGGGCAGCAGACGGCTGCCGCGGCGGGCGAGGACGAACATCCGGACGGCGAGCAGCACACCGATGACGACGGGCACCAGCGCCGCCTCCAGGCCGAAGCCACCGCCGGTCAGCACAGTGGAGCCATGCACGTCGACGGTGAACAGGCCCTCGGAGGTGTGCCCGGAGACCGGGATGCCGAGCAGCTGCTCGGTGGTGTTCCAGGCGAAGTGCAGGCCCGCGACGAACCAGATGTTACGCCGCCACAGGAACGCGGCGCCGAGCATTACGCCCGCCTCCAAAGCGATTGCCAGCGCACCCCACGCACTGGCTCCCGGAGTGCCCAGATGGGCGATGCCGAAGAACATCCCGGTGATCACGATGGCGGCCCGGCTGCCCCACAGCTGCTCCAAAGCCTGCAGCGCGAGACCGCGAAACAACAACTCCTCGGTGACCGCGGTGCCGATCTGCACCATGACCGCGGACCAGACGACCGCCATGAAGCCATGGCCCGCCCAGGAGAACGAGTAGCCCCCGAACGCCGTAATCAGTAAGGCGGACACCATAACGAAGCCCAGGCCGATCGCGCCGCCCAGCAGCGCCTCCCGGCCGGCTCCCCGCCGGGCGATCTCCGGCGTCGAGCGTCGCGCGACACGGCGCATGACCAGCCAGTACACGGCCACCGCGGCCACCGCGCCCAGCACCGGAACCGGACCAGGACCCGTGGCGGTCAGGCCCGAGACCAGGCCGACGCCGACCAGGCCCGTCAGCATCCAGCCGAGCGGAGAGCGGACGATCCGGTCGAGACGACCGTCGCGAGCGTCGTGACCGTCGGGGCCCGTGTCCGGGCGGCCGGGGCCTCCGGCGTGCCGTGCGGTGGACGTTGTACTCATCGTGGCCTCCCCTGTGGCGGTCGCACAGGCTGCGACCTGACAACCACGCTAGGAATCCGGCGCCGTCCGCGAATCACCCGCACATGGACAGCTCCTGTAGCTCTCGCGGGGGATGCGCCCCGAAAAAGGGTCAGGTACCCGTACGAGAGCCGGACACCATGACGCGGCGGCGAGGTCACAGCTCCACCAGCGAGTCGGTGATCTCTGTTTCCCGGACGTGGCACAGCGTCGACAGCAGCGGGTACCGCACCGGCCCCGGCTGCCGCCCGCAGGTCCGAGCCCGGCGCCTCGATCACGACTACACCGGCAGGCAGCCTTGTTCCCTGAGTCGTCACAACCCGTTTAGCGCTGCTGCGCGGGGCAGGCACGCTCGGCAGCATCCTGGTCGAGGTGCTGGCCGTCGGCGTCGAAAGGCCCCGGCGCCGTGCCTTGCCGGGGGAAAAGCCCTGGACGTCCTTCACTCCGCCCGCTCATCGCGGCCTGGTGCCCTCTTTCGAACCGCTGGTGCCCCTTTCGGACGCGTGCGTCGTACGGATGTGAACTGCGCGGAGTCCCTCTGCCGGGCGAGGGAGAGGACACCGTTGAGGACGGGGCGCAGTTGCCCCGCCCCGGTTGGGCGGGGCAGGGCGGCGGTGGCGCCCGGCATGAGGTCACCTGTTCGGCGTAGTCGGCCGGGCGCCTTGTGCCGTGATCGCCCAGCATCGGTAGGGAACAGCCGCCGTGGTTCGCTCCCTGTGTGCCGCCGGGCTGAGAGGTGGTCGTGATGAGCCAGGGCTTGATCGTGGTGGATGTGCAGAACGACTTCTGCGAAGGGGGCAGCGTTCCCGTCAAGGGAGGGGCGCGGATCGCCGCGGCGATCGCGGACCTGGTCGAGCGGAGCGCGGGGCGTGAGTACCGGTACGTGGTGGCCACCCGGGATCATCACATCGATCCGGGCGGCCATTTCTCTCAGACTCCTGACTTTCAGGACAGCTTCCCCGTCCACTGCGTGGCAGGAGACGAGGGAGCCGATTTCCATCCCCATTTCGCGCCGGTCGTCACGGACGGCAAGGTGCATGCTGTCTTGTTCAAGGGCGCCCACAGTGCCTCCAAGAGTGGCTTCGAAGGCGCGGACGCGGAGGGCACCCCGCTGGCGGACTGGCTGCGCAGCCGCGGGGTCGAGAAGGTCGATGTGGTGGGCATCGCGACGGATCACTGTGTACGCGCGACCGCCCTGGACGCCGTCGCGGCAGGCTTTCGCACGCGCGTACGTCTCGACTACTCGGTCGGGGTGGCTCCGGACACGACAGCTGCCGCCCTGAACGACTTCCGCCGGGCCGGCATTGCGGTTTCCGGCAAGGTACCGGCACCGGAATAGTTCTTCGGGCATCGGTTGCCCGGGATCACCCGCCCGGTGGTTGGGGAAGATGCGCGGTGAAGCGTGCGCTGTGCCCTCGCGGACCTGATGCCGTCCCGGACGTCCCTTTGGCTCTGTGCTGTCTCTGCATGCTTGGCGAGCTGGAGCAGGTCGGCGCGCACGGGTCGGGTTCGGTGATCGGTGGCAGGGGAGTCGTTCATCGCGGTTGCTCTTCTGGGCGGTGTACGCCGGTCGCCCCTGGCGCAGGATGACGACGCAGATGGCGCGGGTGTTCGAGCCGTGTCCTGGGGTGGTTGCGCAGGGGTGATGCTCTGCAGGCCAAGGCTTGCGCAATCACCCGCTTCTGGCATGGCGTGGAGCCTGCGGGATCGGTGTCCGCGCACTACGGAAGCCTGTACCGACGTCACCGGCATCACCGGCGTCGCGGTCGGCGAGACCCAGTGATGAAAGCCTCGACGATCGCCTACAAGCCGGTCGGCCTCGCTCTCGCGCCGTCAGCGGCATGCTCGCCTGAAACCTGTTCAACATTGACGTACCAGGCCCCTGCGGCCTGGTACGTGGGCGTGCACGATCGAGAACAGGCAGCGGCGAAGCGGGAGTTTCAGCGATATCGCCAAGCGCTCACCGCGCCGGCCATGCGTTGCAAGCGGCACTGTTGGATCTGGAAGGGTATCTGGAGCACTGGCGATGGCGGGAGTGATCGAGGGGGCCGGTGACCTTGGTGACCTCACCGTCCGCGTTGTGCAGGTACTTGGTGGCGTCGCCGTCGGGGTCGGTCGGTCGTGTTCCTCGAGGGCGCCGGCGTAGCCGAACCCGAGGCCGTCTTGGACGACCCGCAGTGGGTGGAGTGGCGCGGTTGCCACGCCCACGAGTTCCACGCCGCCTGAGTGCTGAGGCTGCTGAACACACTCGGTCGGGTGAAGACACCGGATCACCGGAACTCTCGCCAGACATCACGGCGTAGTGCCGAAACATGAACCCGATCAACGAGACGCACGTGAACGAGCCGGGCCTGGTCGTCGTCGACGTCGCGGCCGCCGACGACGCCACCGCGCTCGCCTTTCAGCATCTGCTCGCCGACCGGTGGGCGACGGCCACAGCGGAGCAGACGACGCGGGACGCCGGTCAGCCCGGCGTACGGCTGCGCTGCTACCTGGACCTGTGCCAGCAGCTCACGGCAGCCGCCGTGGCCAACCCCACCATGGAGCCGACCACGGCCCGGTCCTAACTCAAGGCAAGGTGTCGCCTTCGCCGAACAGCGGCACCTCCTGGACGTCGACGTCCGCGCGGATGAGGTGGGGGCGGGCCGGGTGCCGCCAGCGTCCGGCGCTGTCGCGGGCGACGTCGACGTGGTTACGCGCGCCGGTCGGCCATGGGCCTTGCTGCCGCTCTGCTGACGCCTCTGATGAGAGGGCGGCGCATACCTGTCACGGCTGGAGCCGCCGTTGCCTCGATGTGGCAGGACGTGCGGGAGGTGTAGGGGATCACCAAACGTTGGGAGTGACGGGTACCGTCCAGAGCTCGTCGTTGGTGTGCTGGGGGCTCTCCAGGCTCAGTGCGTTCCAGGTACCACCGTCACCGAGGGTGCTGGTCTGCCTCAGGACGGTGGAGATGTCGTCCCGGGGGTGGATGGAGACCGTCCCGCGCGGCGCCCAGACGGGCGCCGACCGCAGCTCGAACTGCTGGTTCGTGGCGTTCGGGCTGCACGGCGCCAGGGTGACGACCCATGGGCCGTATCGTTCCCAGTCGCCACCGGCTGCCGGCCTCGGGCTGCGGGTCCAGCAGGTTCCGTGGGTGGTGCTCTGGATGCTGTAGTACCTGCCGTGCTCGCGTGGAGTGAAGGTCCAGCTCCTGTCGGACGAGCCCGTCCAGTTCGCGTCGGTGAACGCGGCAAGCACCTGCCCGTAGTTGCCGTAGGTTCCGATGTGCCGGCCGGTGCTGGCGTTGCGGACTTCTCCGGTGCCGCCTGACACCTCGGCCGCTGCGGATGTCGCAGTGCCCAGCACGCCACCCAGCGCGGCACACACCGCGGCCGCAGCGACAGCCGTACGGCGCCACCGCCGACGGCTCGGGCAGGCGGCAGCCCTACTGGCGGCCTCGGTCATGGATCGGCGTACACGCATGATGTGCTCCTTCGCAGAGGACGAATGGGATGCCCGCAACCTGTCCCGCTCCACCCTCGTGACACGCCTCAACGCTTCAACCATCCGATCGGGCGATCACTTTCCCGCCACTCATGCGGGCCCGTTGGTTGAGGCAGGGTCGGTCGAGCTGCCGGGCGCTTGTGCACGAGGCGAGGAACGGGGGGCGGGAAAGGGTCCCCGCAGAAGTAGAGGCCTCGTTGAGGCTGGGCGTCCATGGCCGGTGCTCGCCGACACGGCCGGCCTGGACCTGGAGAGGCGTCGCCGGGCTGGTTCAGGAGCTCGTTGCCGTGCAGGCCGCGACGGTGGTGAGCCTGTTGTGCGCGCACCGACAAGGTTGGGCAGCAGGCCCCTGGGGAAGCTCCGTTTCTGCGGGCCGTCGACTGAAACCGAGTCCTGTGACGTGGGCGTCCGCTGTCCGGGAGCAGGGGAAGCTTCAAGGGGGTGGAGTCAATTCATGGTGGAACGACGTATGCCTGTTGCGACGCACTGGGGCAGTTTTATCGCGGTGGTCGATTCCGGTCGGTTGGTGCGCATTGAGCCGAGGGGCGATGACCCCGCGCCGTCGCCTATCGGCCCCGGAATGGTGACAGCCGCCGACGACAGCGCTCGCGTGTTGCGCCCCGCGGTGCGCAGGGGTTGGCTGAACGGCCTGCCGCGCGCCCACGACACGGCCCGAGGCGCGGACGCTTTCGTGGAGGTGAGCTGGGACGACGCGATCACGCTGGTGAGCGATGAAATCCGCCGAGTGCGTTCACAGCACGGAGACAGCGCGGTATTCGGCGGATCCTACGGCTGGGCGAGTGCGGGCGCATTCCACAACGCGCAGGGTCAACTCCACCGGTTCCTGGCATTAGGCGGGGGATACACCGACTCCCGCAACACGTACAGCACCGCGGCCTTGGAGGTCATCCTCCCCCATGTGATCGGCGGGCATCCGTGGAGCTACCAGTCCCGGATGCCGATGTGGGACGAGATCGCCGAGAACTGTGAGCTTGTGGTGGCGTTTGGAGGGCTGGCCCTCAAGAACAGCCAGATCAATCCTGGTGGGCTGGCCAGGCACCAGACGCAGAACCTGCAGCGCCAGTGCCGTGAGGCCGGGGTGCGGTTCGTGAACGTCAGCCCCATCCGCAGCGACACCGCGGGCTTCCTCGACGCCGAGTGGCTGCCCATCACCCCCAACACCGACACAGCGGCGATGCTTGGCATCGCCCATACGATGCTGGTCAACGGCTGGCACGATGAGGACTTCCTCCGCCGGTGCTGCATCGGCTTCGACCGCTTCGCCTGCTACCTGACCGGCGAACTCGACGGCGTCCCCAAGGACGCTGCCTGGGCAGCGTCCATCACGGGCATCAGCCGCGACGCGATCACCGACCTCGCTCGCCGCCTCGCCACGCAACGTTCCCTCATCATGGTCAACTACGCGGTGCAACGGGCAGACCACGGTGAACAGCCGATCTGGATGTCTGTCGTGCTGGCCGCCATGACGGGCTCGATGGGCCGGCCCGGCTGCGGTTGGGGCGCAGGCTACGCGACGATGGACGCGACCGGTGTTGCCAGGGGCCGCCCCGCCGTGGCGTCGATCCCCGGCGTACCCAACCCTGTCCCGGACTTCATCCCTGTCGCACGGATCGCCGACACCCTGCTGCACCCGGGCAAGACCATCGACTACGACGGCCGACGCCTCACCTTGCCCGAGCTCCGTCTGGTCTACTGGTGCGGAGGGAACCCGTTCCACCACCACCAAGACCTGCATCGGCTGACCCGAGCCTGGCAGACCCCTGACACGGTGGTGGTTCACGAAGCCTGGTGGAACACCACGGCCAAGTTCGCCGACATCGTCCTTCCCGTCGCCACCAGCTTGGAGCGCGACGACTTCACCGCGGGATTCTGCGACCCCCACCTCGTTGCGATGCCGAAAGTACGCGAGCCGGAGGGCGAGTCGCGCACCGACCACCACATCTTCGCCGCCCTGGCCTCCCGGCTCGGATACGAACGCGAGTTCACGCAGTCGCGCTCCGAGCTCGAATGGGTCCGGCACCTGTACGAGCAGACGAGAGCCGAACTCGGCGATGATGCCGCCTTGCCGGGCTTCGACGACTTCTGGCGAAGCTCCACCGCTGAGCTGCCGGCGTTGAGCGGACCGTTGCCCGGCAGTTTCGAGGCACTCCGTGCAGATCCGCAGCGTTTCCCCCTTCCGACACCGTCGGGCAGGATCGAGATCTTCTCCGAGGAGATCGACTCGTTCGGCTACGACGACTGCGCCGGGCATCCGACGTGGTACGAACCCGTTGAGTGGCTCGGTGCCGATCTGTCGGCCCGATTCCCGCTGCATCTGATCTCAAATCAGCCCGCCTCGCGCCTGCACAGCCAGTACGACAACGGCGGCCACAGCCTCGGCTCAAAGATCCGTGGCCGCGAACCCATGACGATCAATCCGCTGGACGCAGCGTCGCGCGGCATCGAGAACGGCATGATCGTACGCGTCTACAACGACCGGGGCAGCTGTCTGGCGGGAGCCGTCCTGTCGGACGACGTCATGCCGGGCGTCGTGCAACTGTCCACCGGAGCGTGGTGGGACCCGGTCCAGCCAGGCCTGAGCGGAACAATGGACCGCCACAGCAATCCGAACGTCCTCACTGCGGACCGGCCGTGCTCGCGCCTGTCCCAAGGACCGAGTGCTCTCAGTGCGCTGGTCGACGTCGAGCTCTACGGCGATCCCCTTCCCGAGGTGCTCGCCTTCACGCCACCACACCTCGAACACTGACACGAAAGCCTCCGGCCGCTCCCGGGCCCATCTCGGTGTTCGCCATCGTCAAGCGCATAGCAGGCCGGCCTGACCACCAAGACGGGCACGTGCCCGTTTGCGAATATGTGATCACGTGACTACGGTGCGCAATCGTGACTGCACTTCAAGACCTCAAGTACGGCCAGTGGTTCAGGGGCGCCGACGTCGACGGAGACGGGTTCATCACCCAACAGGACGTCCGAATGATGAGCGAGCGTTACATCGCCGCCCGCGGCACCCCGCCGGACTCCGCGACCGCCCGCCTGCTCACCGACGGCATGGACGGGTTCTGGACGAACGTGATCGCCCCCATGGATCAAGACGGTGACGGAAAGGTCGATCTGCGGGAGATGACCGAAGGATTCAGGCGAGTCCTGACCGACCCCGCCCTGTACCCGGACCAGATCGAGCCGGTAACCAACGGCTTCTTCGACCTCGTCGATCTCAACGGAGACGGCAAGATCGACCAGGCGGAGTTCCAGCAGATGTTCGACTCGGTCGCCGGCGTTCCCAGCGAGGACTGCGCCGCGGTCTTCGCCGCTTTGGACCGGGACGGCTCCGGTGCACTGGATCGCGCCGAATTCCACCAGGCAGTCGCGGAGTTCTTCTACGGCAACGACCCGGACGCCCCCGCCAACCACCTGTTCGGCAGGGTCGCCGGCTGACCGTTCCAAACGTCGGCGAACACGAGGCCGCCCCGCCGTATGGGCCTGGCCCGGACGTGGACGGTGTCGAGCACGAGGCGGGTGACGTCGATGAGGTCGGTCGCGCAAGATCGTGCGCGCTGATCACATGATGACGTCCGCGATCTCCTCCATCGGCACGAAGCTCGCGGCCGGAGGCGGGCGCTGACTATGCGGATGCGGCGGGCGAGGCGCTGGCGGCCCCGTGGACGCTCTGCCCGGAGACGACCGACCCGGCGACGGCCAAGGAGTGGCTGACGTCCTGGACGCAGGTGCCGGGCGTCGAAGGTCTCGTGATCCGGGGGAGCGGTCAGCGGTATCTGCCGGGAGTCCGCGCGCTGTACAAGGTGCGCCGCCGCGATACCACCGAAGCCGTGGTGGGTGCGATCACCGGCACCGTACGGCGGCCGCAGACGCTCGTGCTGGGCCGCCTCGACCAGACCGGCACGCTCCGGCTGGTCGGGCGCAGTACGCCGCTGCGGCCGGACGCGGCGCGGGACCCGGCCGAGCGGCTGACGCCCGCAGGACCCGGCCACTCGTGGGAGGGCGTCCGGTTCACGACCTCCTGGGGGTCGCGCACGCCGCTCGACGTCGTGCTGGTCGAACCGCAGCTGGTCGCCGAGATCACGGTGGACACGGCGCAGGAGCACGGCGAGTGGAGACACCCGGTGTGCTTCGCACGGCTCCGGCTGGACGTCGCGGTCACGGACGTCCCGCCCTTCGGGGCGGGCGCCGAGCCCGCCAGCGGCTGACCCCCTCGGCAACCGGTTCTCGGTGAACGCGATGTCCGCGATCAGCACGAAGGGCCGGATGCACTTCCTGGTGTTCACCGCGACCTTCGACGCCGACGTGATGTGCCGCTTCCTCGACCGGCTCGCAGGCCGCTTCGACCACAAGGTGCACTTCGTCGTGGACGGCCACTCCGCGCACTGCTCCCGCAAGGTCCGCGCCTGGCTGGCCGATCATCCGGACCGGATCGAGCTGCACTTCCTGCCGTCGTGCTCGCCGGAGCTGAACCCCGAGGAGCTGGTCAACGCCGACCTCAAACGGAACCTGCCGATGCACAGCGGGGCCCGCGACCAGGCCCAACTCGCCGCCGAGACCCGCCGGTTCTTTCACCGACGCCAACGCCAGCCACACATCGTCCGCGGCTACTTCGGCGGTCCGCACGTCGGCTGCATCCTCGAATAGAACCCTTTGAGTTTCGAATCAATAAGCTGGCTGGGTGTCCGAGGACGATGGGCGGGCTGTGGAGCGGGTCTGCGAGGGCTGTGGTGGACGGCTGAGGCCGGATTCTCAACTCCGTGTGGTGTTCTGCTCGGCGGCCTGTCGTTCCAGGCAGTGGCGACTGATCAACTGGTGTCGGCCCTCACCACCGTCCGGACGGTCTGACCGTGCTGACGAGTGGGCCTCCGGTCTTGTCCGCGTACGGGCTCCTCTCCAGGAGACGTAGCGCCCACATCCAGAGAGACTTGCGCGTCGCGGAGATGCTCGAGTCGAGCCAGCGGTCACCCTTCGGTTCGCCAGCGGTCACGCGGACGAGTCCAATGGGTGACCGCGCTCCCTGCACACATTTCGTCGCCCCGGGCGTCACACCAGCAGGGGACCGCCGCAGCGTTCGGCGCCGTCCTTCACCGCGATCAGATTGGCCTGCACATAGGAGATCTGGTTCCTGGAGTGCCAGTCGGTCGGGAAGTAGGTGACCAGCCGTGAGTTCTGGAATCGGGCCTGGATCTCCGGCACGAAGGCGCGGTACTGGTTGTCGGTGTAGTACCAGAACGAGTTCTCGTTGTAGTAGGCGACATGTGTCGGGTCCTGGTAGGCGCCCCGGCCGTCGGAGCTGGGTGTCTGGGTGAGGAGCATGCCGCCCGGTGCCAGGAGGCGGTACAGCTCATTGATCAGTGGAACCTTCGCGGGCACGTGCTCCAGAAAGTCCACCGCCCTGAGCAGACCGACCGAGTCGTCCGGGAGGTCCAGGGGCGCGGGCAGCGTCGCAATGATGTCGACACCGTCCCTTGCGTACTGGTCCACTCCCAGGTAGCCGGGCGGCTTGCGGTGCGCAGCGCCCAGGTCCAGCGCGAGCAGCCCGCGCCGCTTGGTCCAGGCGAGCGCGTTGCACTCGATGTATTTGTCGTACAGGGCGACGGTCTCGCGCTGGATGTGCGCGTTGATTTCGGTGTCGCGCTGGGTGTTGTCGGGGTGCATTCGTTGCATGTACAGGCATCGGGGGATGCGATGGAAGTCGCCGGCCTGGAAGAGACGGCACATCAAGTCCTGGTCGTCCAGCACCGTGCGCGTGGCGTCATACCCGCCGACCTGCTCGTACGCGTCCCTGCGGAACGCCCGCACATGGTTGGGGGCGTACCAGATGTACGAGACGTTGTGCGGCGTCGGTGCCATGGAGATGGCTTGCAGGAGGCGGCGACCATCGACGTCCACCTCCTCGTACTGCCAGCCGTGCGCTTCGTTGAACCGTGTGTCGTCCCGGCTTCCGTCCTCGGTGATCTGAGCGGTGTGGCTGTAGACGAAGACGACGTCGGGATGCTCGTCGAAGGCCTTCGCCAGTTCCGCCAGGCAGTCCTTCGCCAGCAGGTCGTCGTGGTCGAGCTCGACGAGGATTTCACCGCGTGCCACTTCGCAGGCACGGCGCTTGGCGGCTCCCACCCCGCGGATGTCGTCCGCGACTTCCAGCCGGACACGGTCGTCAGGGCGTTCCGGCCGCCATCGCGCGCCGTTGTTGAGGAGGACGATCCACTCCCAGTCGGAGCAGGTCTGCGCTTGCAGGGTCGCGAGGCATTCGTCCAGGAAGCGCGGTCGGTGGCTGGGGGTGAAGACGGAGAACCTCGGGGTCGGGGAAGAAGTCATTCGGTGGTACCTACCTGAGTGGCTGTCAATGCTGCATCGCGGAATCCCGGAATTCCTCCGGGACGAACTGTAGAAGCGATGGGTCGGCGCGGACGGCGAGACCGAAGGCGTCCTCGGCCTCTTCGTCCCGGCCCTTCTTCGCCAGGGCCTGTCCAAGGTGCAGTTGGGCCGTGGCCGCTTTCGGTTCGGCGCCCACGATGTGCCGCAGGATCGCGATCGCCTGGTCGGTGTGGCTCGACTCGATCAGAAGCGCCTTGTTGTAGAGGGCCGACTCGAAATTCGGGTCGATCCTGAGGGCGTGGTCGTAAGCCGTGCGTGCGTCGGCTGTCTTGTTGTCGTGCTGGGCGATGACGCCGAGGTTGTACCAGGCGAGTTTGTTGGCGGGATTCACGTTCAGGTCCAGGACTCGTCGGAAGCTACGCGTCGCCCCGGAGAAATCCTTGTTCTCGCTCTGCTTGATGCCCTCTTGGAGCAGTGCCTCCGCCCGGGCGGCACGCTTGGCCACAGGTGATTCGGGCCCGGACGCCGTCGAGGGAGTGGTTTTGGGGTCTTTTATGAGCAGCGGGACCCAACCGGTCACCGCATTGGCGACCACGCCTGCCGCGGCGAGTACGGTCGGCAGTAGGATCCGCTTTTTCACAGGGGATCTACCTTGCCGATCCGGTAACGCGACTGAGTCGGGCGGCATGAGCAAGCACCTGTGGCCGCGCGGATGATGCTTCCGGGGACCGTCGCCCGGTGCGGCCGTGTGCGCTGGCCGGCCGGGCAAGAGACTTCACGGCTCGGGGGTTCACGGCGCGCATACCGCGTAGACGGTGATGGTGCGTGCGTCGTCCGTGCCGGCCTGCCAGCCGGTAGCCGGAGAACCCCCGATAGGACGGTTGATGATCACCTCGGCGAGGCCTAGCCCGTCGGCCTGGTAGCCGCCGCCGATGGCGAACGTACCGGCGGGGCACAGGACAACGGCGTTGCCCGTGGAGCTGGTAGCCGTGACGACCGAGCTCTGCGCTCCAGGGCTCGTGCCCTGGACCCCTTGGAAGCCCTGGTTGCCTTGGAAACCCTGGGCGCCCTGCACACCGGGGCCACCCTGACTTCCCTGGGCCCCGGTATTGCCCTGGAACCCCTGCGTGCCCTGCGGGCCGACGCTGCCTTGGCTGCCTTGCGTGCCGGTAGCTCCTTGGGCGCCTTGGGCCCCGGTATTGCCCTGGGCGCCCTGTGCGCCGGTGCCGCCCTGGAAGCCCTGGCTGCCCTGGGCGCCCTGGGCTCCGGTGCCGCCCTGGAAGCCCTGATTGCCCTGCACGCCCTGCGGGCCGACGTTGCCTTGGCTGCCTTGCGTGCCGGTAGCTCCTTGGGCGCCTTGGGCCCCGGTATTGCCCTGGGCGCCCTGTGCGCCGGCGCCGCCCTGGAAGCCCTGGCTGCCCTGGAACCCTTGACTGCCCTGTTCCCCTTGCACACCGGGGCCGCCCTGATTGCCCTGACTGCCCTGCGCGCCGGAACTGCCCTGCGTGCCTTGCGTGCCGGTAGCTCCTTGGGTGCCTTGGGCCCCGGTATCGCCCTGGGCGCCCTGTGCGCCGGTGCCGCCCTGGAAGCCCTGGCTGCCCTGAATTCCCTGGCTGCCTTGTGGGCCTTGGCTGCCGGTGTCGCCCTGGAACCCTTGTGTGCCTTGGCTGCCGGTGTCGCCCTGGAACCCTTGACTTCCCTGGACTCCGGTGTCGCCTTGGCTGCCTTGGCTGCCCTGCGGGCCGATGCCGCCCTGGAAGCCCTGCGGGCCGGCGTCGCCTTGGCTTCCCTGCACTCCGGCGCCGCCCTGGAACCCCTGGCTGCCCTGGAACCCCTGGCTGCCCTGACTCCCTTGCACACCCGTTTCGCCCTGGCTGCCTTGGCTGCCCTGGAACCCCTGGGTGCCGGGGCTGCCTTGACTGCCCTGCGGCCCAGCTCCCGAACCACCCGGGCTGCCCTGCGCACCCTGGAAACCCTGCGGACCGATACCGCCCTGAGCACCCTGGACTCCGGCGCCGCCCTGGACACCGGGACCACCCTGGAAGCCCTGGCTGCCCGTGGCCCCCGGCGTGCCCATGTCGCCCTGCGTCCCCTGACTTCCCTGACTGCCGATACCACCCTGACTTCCCTGCAGACCCTGGCTGCCGGTTCCGCCCTGACTGCCCTGCGGGCCGATGCCGCCCTGGCTCCCCTGGGTTCCGCTTCCCTGGGGCCCTTGAGCACCGGTGTCGCCCTGGAACCCCTGACTGCCCTGGGGCCCTTGAGCACCGGTGTCGCCCTGGAACCCCTGACTGCCCTGCGCGCCTTCATCGCCTTGGCTGCCCTGGGCTCCGTCGCCGCCCTGACTTCCCTGGGCTCCGTCGCTGCCCTGGCTGCCCTGATTTCCCTGGGCACCGGTACCGCCCTGGCTGCCCTGCGGGCCGACGTCGCCCTGGCTGCCCTGCGGCCCGGCACCGCCCTGGCTGCCCTGCGCGCCCTCGTCGCCTTGGCTGCCTTGACTTCCCTGGCTGCCAGTGCCGCCCTGACTTCCCTGGACTCCAGCACCGCCCTGGCTGCCCTGGCTGCCCTGCGGGCCGATATCGCCTTGGGTGCCCTGAGCTCCAGCACCGCCTTGGCTGCCCTGCGGCCCGGCACCGCCTTGGCTGCCCTGCGGCCCGGCACCGCCCTGGCTGCCCTGGGCTCCGGTACCGCCCTGGCTGCCCTGCGCCCCGGCATCGCCCTGGCTCCCCTGGAAACCCTGCGTCCCCATCTCGCCCTGAGCGCCCTGGACTCCGGTGTCGCCTTGGCTGCCTTGGCTGCCTTGGCTGCCCTGCGGGCCGATGCCGCCCTGGAAGCCCTGCGGGCCGGCGACGCCTTGGCTTCCCTGCACTCCGGCGCCGCCCTGGAACCCCTGGCTGCCCTGAGGACCCTGACTGCCCTGGAACCCCTGACTGCCCTGGGAACCCTGAGACCCGCTACCTTGGAATCCCTGGGTGCCTTGGAATCCCTGCGTGCCTTGGAACCCCTGGCTGCCCTGGGTGCCTTGGAATCCCTGGGTGCCTTGGAATCCCTGCGTGCCTTGGAACCCCTGGCTGCCCTGGGTGCCCTGGAATCCCTGAGCGCCCTGGGGACCCTGGCTGCCCTGCGGGCCCTGGGGGCCCGGTGGGCGGGGGTGGCTATCAGGCTTGCCATGGTGCCCATCTGGTTCGTCACCGTCGTCATTGGCCGTCCGCGGTGGGCGGGGCTCGAAATCCGCACTCACAGCACCGTTCGGGCCTGGCACGCCGATGGAGTAATCGACGGACATATCTGCCGCGCGGGCTGGAGCGGTCGTCGACAAAGCGAGATTGACAAGAAATCCAAGAGTCCCCGCCGCCGAAAGGGCAGTGACAACCCGGACCCACGATCTGCGAAGAGACTGACACTTCATGACGGAACCTTCCTACAGCGCTGGAAACTAATACGCAGAGGTGGGTGACGAGTCACACGGGCATGCCACACCAGTACGTCGGACGGCATGAATGAGCGCCCAGAGTGCGCAGTCGTGCCGACATCAGTGTGCCGGGCTCCGATTCCACGCCGACGGTTGACAGCTAATGTCGCTGCACTTCATTCAATTGGCGTACGGGCCTGCATCAGGGCTGCTCGTCCTTCGCTGCTGGGGCCTGTCCGGGGCTGAACGACAGGAATAGATGCGGTACGCCAGGCATGCGTCGTACGACGGCAGTATTTCTTTCGCCACCACCTCGGCCCACGCTGGTGCCGCCGCGTCCCTGGCGGAGAGCAGCGGTGCGTCGGCCGGCCACTCGATGCCCAGGTCCGGATCGAGCGGATGGACCGCGTGCTCGCCGGTCGGCCGGTACGTCGTCGAGCACAGGTACGTCAGGGTCGCGTCGTCGGTGAGCGCGCAGAAGCCATGACCCAGCCCTTCCGGGAGATAGACCGCCCGACGCTCGATGTCGTCCAGACGGATGCCCTCCCAACGGCCGAAGGTGGAGGAGCCGACCCTCAGGTCGACCACCACGTCCCACACCGCACCGCGCACGCAGGTGACGTATTTGGCCTGCCCGGGCGGCACGTCGGCGAAGTGGATGCCGCGCACCACGCCCTTGGCGGACACCGAGAGATTGGCCTGGGCAAGTGGTAGCTGCCTGCCCACCGCCTCCGCCAGCCGGTCGAAGCGGTACCACTCGGTGAACAGCCCGCGCTGGTCGCCGTGCACCTGCGGGACGATCTCGAACGCGCCGGCGATCGTCAACTCGCGAATTTTCACTGCTCACTCTCCTCGAGCAGCCCGAGAAGGTACTGGCCGTACCCGCTGTGAAGCAGCGGCTCTGCCAGCAGGCGCAGTTGGGAGTCGCCGACGAGCCCGGACCGCCAGACCGTCTCTTCGACGCAGCCGACCTTGAGGCCTTGCCGCTCCTCGATCACCCGGACGAACTCCGAGGCCTGGACCATCGAGGCGAAGGTCCCGGTGTCCAGCCAGGCCGTGCCCCGGTCGAGCGGGGTGACGTATAGCTCACCGGTGTCCAGATAGGCCCGGTTGACCTCCGTGATCTCCAACTCCCCACGGACGCTGGGGCGAAGGCCCTGGGCGATCTCCACCGCCCGGTTGTCGTAGAAGTACAGTCCGGGCACCGCGTACCTGGATTTCGGACGGGCCGGCTTCTCCTCGATGCTCAGCACCTGGCCCAGCTCGTCGAACTCCACCACCCCGTACGCCGACGGGTCGGCGACGGGGTAGGCGAACACCCTGCCGCCCTTCATGTCAAGGTGCTGGGCGAGCCTGGTGCCGAGCCCGCTGCCGTGGAAGATGTTGTCGCCCAGAATCAGGGCAACAGCCTCGTCCCCGACGAAATCCGCACCGAGTACGAGGGCCTGCGCGATGCCCTCCGGGCGTGCCTGCACCACGTATTCAAGGCGGAGGCCCCATTGGCTGCCGTCGCCGAGCAGGCGCTGGAACTGGGGTTGGTCGTCGGGCGTGGTGACGATCAGGATTTCACTGATGCCGGCCATGACCAAGGTAGAAATAGGATAATAGATCATCGGTTTGTCGAAGACCGGCAGAAGTTGCTTGGAAACCGATCGAGTAAGCGGCCACAATCGGGAACCAGTGCCACCGGCCAACAGAATGCCTCGCATGGCGACAGCGTATGGCTTTGATGGCCGATTCGGTCACATATCGAGTGGCGCTAGAATCTGCAGACTATGCGCATCCTGGTTACCGGCGGCGCCGGGTTTATCGGTTCCGAGTTCGTTCGCTCCGTGCTGAGTACGGACTCCGAGAGCAGAATCACCGTCCTGGACAACTTCACCTATTCGGGCGTCGAGGAAAACCTCGCGCCGGTGGCTCATCATCCCGGGTACGCCTGCGTGCGCGGTGACATCTGCGACGTGGAGACGGTGGATGCCGTGATGTCGGGCCACGACGCGGTGGTCCACTTCGCAGCCGAGTCCCACGTCGACCGCTCGATCGACGGCGCGGCGCCGTTCGTACGGACCAACGTGATGGGCACCCAGGTGCTGCTGGATGCCGCCCGCAGGCACGGCGTCGGCCGGTTCGTGCACGTCTCCACCGACGAGGTGTACGGCTCGATCGGCACGGGATCATGGACGGAGGAGTCGCCGCTCGACCCCAACTCGCCGTACGCCGCGTCAAAGGCCGGCTCCGACCTGCTGGCGCTCGCCTGCCATCGCACGCACGGCCTGGATGTCGTGGTGACCCGCTGCTCCAACAACTACGGCTCCCACCAGTTCCCGGAGAAGGTCGTCCCCCTCTTCACCACGCACCTGCTCGAGGGGAAGAGGGTGCCGCTGTACGGGGACGGCGGCAATGTCCGCGACTGGCTGCACGTCTCCGACCACTGCCACGCCATCGAACTGGTGCTCCGCGGCGGCCGGGCCGGCGAGGTCTACCACATCGGCGGCGGAAGCGAGATCACGAACAAGGAGCTCACCGGCATGCTCCTCGAGGCGACCGGACACGGCTGGGACATGGTCCGGCAGGTGCCCGACCGCAAGGGACACGACCGGCGCTACTCCCTCGACATCACCAAGATCCAACGAGAATTGGGCTACCGGCCGCAGATCTCCTTCGCGGACGGCCTGGCCGCGACCGTCGATTGGTATCGCGACAACCGTGCCTGGTGGGAGCCGCTGAAGAGCCGGGCGGCACTGTCGTGACCCGCTGGCTGGTCACCGGCTCCGGCGGAATACTCGGTCACGACGTGCGGACCCTGCTGACAGACGACCAGGTCACCGCGCTCGATCGCGCCGCCCTCGACATCACCGACCCGGAGGCCGTCCGTACCGCGGTCTCCGGCCACGATGTGGTGATCAACTGTGCCGCCTGGACGGACGTCGACGGTGCCGAAGCCGCCGAGGCCACCGCCACCGCCGTCAACGGAACGGGCGTCCGCCACCTGGCTCACGCCTGCCGGGACAGCGGCGCTCGACTGCTGCATGTCTCCACCGACTACGTCCTGCCGGGAGACGGCACCGAGCCGTACTCCGAGTCGGCCCCGACCGGTCCGGTCAACGCGTACGGCCGCAGCAAGCTGGCCGGCGAACGCGCGGTTGCCGAAATTCTGCCCGATACCGGCTACATCGTGCGCACCGCCTGGCTCTACGGCGAGCACGGCCAAAACTTCGTCGCCACCATGCTCGGCCTGGCCGCCCGCAGGAGCACCGTCGAGGTCGTTAACGACCAGTACGGGCAGCCCACTTGGACGCACGATCTGGCTGGTCTCCTGGTGATACTCGGCCGCGCAGACAAGGCCCCGCCCGGTGTCTACCACGCCACCGCGACCGGCCACACCACCTGGTACGGCCTGGCCCGCGCTGCATACGAACTCAGCGGACTCGATCCGGACCGTGTCCGCCCGACCGCATCGGCGGCGGTCCCACGCCCTGCCTGCCGGCCCGCATTCAGCGTCCTCGGTCACGCCCGCTGGGCCGCGGCGGGCCTACCCGTCCTACCGGACTGGCGCACATCACTCGCCGAGGCCCTGCAACGACCCTCGTTCACCGCCCTCGTGCACCGGTACTGACTTCAGCGTTATGAGGTGACGAATCTCGGTGTTCGGGTGAGGGTCGGCCGGTGGTGGCGGTAGACCGTTGGTCATGCGATATGCGGATGGGAGTGCGCTGACGGCGAAGGGCCGTCAGCGCCGCGAGGCGGTGCGGTTGGAGCCCGCCGGACTGTTCGCCAAGGGCATCAGCCGCCCGAGGTCGCCCGCCGGCTGCGGGTGAGCCGGAAGTCGGCTTATCAGTGGCATCAGGCCCTGGCAGGAGAGCGGGGCGTGTGGCGCTGACGCTGCACACGCGCATTCCCAGGGAAGATGGGCGGCCAGGAGTTCCTGGACGCGATGGCTGTGCACAAGCAGGTCGACCCGACGATGGCGCTGCTGCTGAACGCGATTAATACTCCAGCAGCGGTTCGTGGCCTGAGGTGCGTTTTCGGTAGTGGCAGCGGCGGGTGATGGCCTGGCGGTGTCTTCTCCAGGCGGACCAGTTCAGTGCGTGGGTGATGGGATTGCGGTCGGCTCGTGGGTGGGGCAGGAAAGTGTCCAGGAGTCGCCGGATCTCTGCCACGGTGAGCGGGGCGGGGGCTGATCCGTTTCTGCAGCCCCAAGGCGACGTAGTGCGCCGGCCACTGGCGCGCCGCCTCAGCCGCACCGGTCCCGCGCCGGGCGAGATGCTGCTGCAGCCGCTCGAAAACGAGTCGGCCCTCCTCCCACACGACCAGTTCGCCGTCCAGGCCGGTGTCCGCCGGCAGCCTGTGTGAGGGCCGCAGTCCGAATCTCGGGGAACGCGCCGGTCTTGTCGGTTTCCTGCCTGGAGCGCAGCAGCGCCCCCCGGTCAGCGTGCACGGCGAGCTGGGCACGGTAGCCGTCCCACTTCGGCTCGGCCGCCCAGCCCGGCGTCAGGTCAGGGCTGTTCACGGCCGTGGTGAGCATGGGCTTGGGCAACGTCCAGGACATGCCCGCGACCCGTAAGCCACCCGGGTGCTGCTGGTGAAGGTGTGTGATCGGTTCAGGAGGCCAGGGCTTCGTGGAGGGTGGGGTGGCATTCGATGATGTCGTCGACGCCGACGAGTTGCAGGACCCGCAGGACGGAGTCGGTGGGTGCGGCCAGGCGGAGCCAGCCGCCGACTTTGGCGACGGCCTGGTAGGCGGCGATGAGGATGTTGATGCCGGTGGAGTCCATGAAGGTGACCTGGCGCATGTCGATCACGATGCGGGGCCTGGCGGTGTCGGTGACGTCCAGGGCGCGGCGCAGCTGATCGCCGGTGTGGTGGTCGATCTCCCCGGCCAGGGTGCGCACGCGGACGCCGTCCGTGAAGGTGGTCACGACCGACAGTCCGCCGACCTGTTTGGTGTCCGTCATTTGTCCCTCGGCCATTCGGTGATACTTGCACACCAAGACCTTCCGCCTGAAGTGCTGCCCTGCACGTCCGGGCGGTGCTGCTGTGCCGGTGGGGAGCCGACGCAGGAGAGTGGAGCGTGTACCGCGCGGGCGCGGGTACGCGCGGGGGTGTGAACGGGGTGGCGGAAGTGGGCCGTGATGGAAGCAGTCTCTGTGGATGAGGGCGGCACCGCACCAGGCGAGCAGATCATGCAGACCACGGTGGCCCTGGAAGGTGACGGCACGGTCATCGCCCAGGCCCGCCACCTGGCAACGCAGTTCCTCACCCGGGCACAGACCGAGCGCGGGGTGCTGGTTTCCCAGCGCGCTGTGGACCTCACGCAGCTGGTGGTCAGTGAACTGGTCACCAACCCCCGCAAGTACGCGCCCGGCCCGGTGCTGATGGACCTGCGGATCACCGGCGAGACGGTGGAGATCGTGGTGTGGGACTCCGACCCGGAACTGCCGATCGCGCGGGCCGCGGACACCGGCCGGGTCGGGCAGCACGGCCTGGAGATCGTCCTGGCCGTCGCCCAGGGCTTCGAGGCGCAGCGGGAACCGGTCGGCAAACGCATCACCGCCCGCCTCGCCCTCCTGGACATCCCCGACCGCGCCATTGCCGGCCAGTAAGACGGCGTCGCCCTGACCACCGGGCAGCCGCAGTGGTACGGCGGCCATGCCCTGGTCGACCCGCGCCCCGACGCACCCCCGCGCCCTGGGCCCGGGGGTGAGCAGCCGCTGCTTGTGACCACTCTCCGCACCCGGAGCGGCCACGAACCCGGGTGCGGAGGGCTGCACCTGTAGCAGGCTTACGCGGGTGCCGGTTCCGGGCGCAGTGACGCGAGCGGCGAGCGCCGGCCTTTCTCCACGGTGCGCAGCTGCTCCCAGTCGACCTCGGGGTGGGCGGGGACGATCGCGTCGACGGAGGCGGTGGTGTAGAGCACGACGTCCTTGCCGGAACCGTTGCTGCTGGGTGTCCGTCAGATGGCAGGTGATCCCATGCTGTCTGCGACCCAGGGCTGTCCTCCGTCTGGGCGAGGGTCCTCGTCTTCTGGTCAGCATCCCTTTAACGTGGGCGGCAGCCGCCGAAGGGAGGCGTCATGTCGGACGATCCGACGGGCCCGTTGGGTACGGCAATGCGGGAGGTCACGTTCCCGGACCAGTCTCGCGGGATCATCTTGGTGCGGGCGGGGACACCGCAGGACGAGGCCGAGGCAATGGCCGCCCGTGTGTGGGCCGAGATGCCGGAAGTTTGACCTGCAGGAAATGAGCCGTCGGCCATGGACCGGAACCAGCCGTTCGGAGTCCGCGCCCGGTGCACGGCGCCGTCTGTACGCGTCGATCGCCTGGGGGCGCGGTAGCGGTCTCTGCGACGGGGTCGAGGACACAGGGGCGAGAGACGCACGCCGCGCCGTGTTCCGCAGCCTGGTGCGCCTGCTGGCTGTCCACGAGAACCACGACGCCGTACACATCCTGCCCGGCGCGCGTTGCCGGGTGGAGTGCAGGTGGTGAAGGACTGGCTCGCCGAAGGCGGCCGGGGAGACCTCGTGGGTCAGCCGACTTGCACGGCTTTCAGTGACCCAGCGGTGGCAGGCGGCCGGGGGCGGCGCTTTCTTGCTGGCAGCACTCGTCCCGCCTGGCGATGGCGGTCTGGCGGTGGGAGCTCGACCTTCGGCAAGGCTGTTTCGGGCATGCTTTTAGCAGGATCGGATGGTTTTCGATGATGCCCATAGGACCGAGACAGCACGGGGAGTTGTGGCGGGGGAGGCTTTAGCCGGCCTCCCGGGCGGATCACACCGTGGCGATGCCGGGGCGAACTCTCGTCCTGTTGCCGACCTGGCCGGGTGGGCGGCGGACCTGGTGGAGCCGATCAAGCCGAGGCTGCGTGGCTGGCTCCACGCCGCGATGGTCCCTGCCTCGCTGAGTGCCGGCATCATCCTGGTCTGCCTGGCCCGGACGCCGGCGACCTGGGCCTGCGCCGTGTACGCCGTGACTGCCTGGCTGTTGTTCGGAACGAGCGCCGTCTACCATCTGGGCACCTGGGGGTCACTGGGCGAGGCCGTTCTGCGGCGTCTTGACCACGCCAACATCTTCCTGATCATTGCGGGAACCTGCACGCCTTTGGCCGTGCTCCTTTCCCCTGACCGGCAGGCTTTGCTGCTGTGGATCGTGTGGACGGGCGCGCTGGCCGGCATCGCCTTCGTGTCTTGTGGGTCAGCGCTCCCCGCTGGCTGTACACCCCCTGCTACGTGGCCCTGGGATGGGCACCGGTGCGTTACCTGCCCGTGGTCGTCGACCACGGGCACCAGTCCGAGCCGCCCGAAAGGCACCGCTTCCTCGGCTTCTTCCCTCGTGACCAACGGTGAGACGAAGAGCTCGCTGCCGTCGGTGATGTCACCCAGGCGGATCCGGTCGGTGTATCCGGAGCTGTCCCGGACGGCGGTGAGTCGGGCCTGGGTGACCAGGCCGACGCACCGGGCGTCTTCGTCGCAGACGACCAGATGCTCCGCACGGGCGGCGGCCATCACGGACAGCGCCACCTCGACGGTCATGTCGTACCAGACCTGCGGCCCGGCCGCGTCCATGACGTCGATCACCGTGCCGTGCAATGGGCGAGCGCTTACGGAGCGATCTTGCAACTGTCCCAGCGTCAAAGGGTGCCTCCTGCGCAGACGGGCGGGGTTCCAGACCAACAGCGGTTCTAGGCGGCCGCACCGGCCGTGGACTGGAGGGCGGGGGCACGCCGGGGCGCCGAGGCGGGGCGGCGTCGGCCGCGAGAGGTGGCACCACGCTTCTTGGGGCGTTCGGCCACCGGGGCGGTGATGACAACCGGGATGCCGGTCGGTGCCTGGGCTCCGGTGATCCGGCTGAGGGCCTCGTCGCCCGAGCTGACCTGGGTGGTCTGCGGCCGGATCCCGGCGTCCGACATGAGGCGGACCATGCCGCGACGCTGGCTCGGTGTGACGAGAGTGACGACGCTGCCGGACTCACCGGCGCGGGCCGTGCGGCCGCCGCGGTGGAGGTAGTCCTTGTGGTCGGTCGGCGGATCGACGTTGACGACGAGGTCGAGGTTGTCGACGTGGATGCCGCGCGCCGCGACGTTGGTCGCCACCAGCACGGTGACGTGTCCGGCCTTGAACTGCGCCAGGGTGCGGGTGCGCTGCGGCTGGGACTTGCCGCCGTGCAGGGCCGCGGCCCGTACCCCGCTGTTGAGCAGGTCCTGCGTCAGCCTGTCGACAGCGTGCTTGGTGTCCAGGAACATGATCACGCGGCCGTCGCGGGCGGCGATCTCGGTGGTGGCTGCGTGCTTGTCGGCACCGTGGACGTGCAGCACGTGGTGCTCCATGGTCGTGACAGCACCGGCCGAGGGGTCGACGGAGTGCACGACGGGGTCGCTGAGGTAACGGCGCACGAGCAGGTCGACGTTGCGGTCCAGGGTCGCGGAGAACAGCATGCGCTGGCCCTCGGGGCGGACTTGGTCGAGAAGGGCGGTGACCTGCGGCATAAAGCCCATGTCGGCCATCTGGTCGGCCTCGTCGAGGACGGTGACGCCCACCTGGTCCAGTCGGCAGTCGCCGCGGTCGATGAGATCCTTGAGGCGCCCCGGCGTGGCGACGACGACCTCGGCGCCACCGCGCAGTGCGCTCGCCTGCTTGCCGATCGACATCCCGCCCACCACCGTGGCCAGCCGCAGCCTCACGGAGCGGGCGTACGGGGCAAGTGCGTCGGTGACCTGCTGCGCCAGCTCACGCGTCGGTACGAGGATCAACCCCAGCGGCTGCCGGGGCTCGGCCCGCCGTCCGGCCGTGCGGGCCAGCAGGGCCAGGCCGAAGGCGAGGGTCTTGCCGGAGCCGGTGCGGCCACGGCCGAGGACGTCGCGGCCGGCGAGGGAGTTCGGCAGGGTCGCGGCCTGGATCGGGAACGGCACGGTCACACCCTGTTTGCCGAGCGCGGCCAGCAGTTCCCCGGGCATGTCCAGATCGGCGAAGCCCTCCACGGCGGGAAGCGCGGGAGTGATCGTCCGGGGCAGCGCGAACTCCCCCTGGACTGCGGCGGGCCGGCGGCCGTAACCGCCGGAGCGGCTCGGGCCGGCCGACCGGCGCGGCGCCGGCGAACCGAAGCGGCTGCCGCCCTTTCCGGAGTCGGCACTGCCATTACGGGCGCGGGCGAAGCGGTCGTTCGTGCGTGTGCGGTTCATGCGGAACCTTCCTCGATGCGGCACATATCAAGGAATTCCCGCAGCGATGAGCATCACAGAGAATTGCAAGAATGGACCGGCGCGTCTTGAAAAGCGAAACTGGCCAATAGAAAATCTGTGCGTGCGGGCGCAGGCGCTAGAATGATTGTGTGCGCTGTGGGCTCGATATTCAGAGCGTCCACTGCGCTGTAGCTATGAAAGGATGCGTCTGCGCCCCGAAGGGCGATCCGTGTGCGGTGAGCCAACGATGTCCGGGTTGTCGTCCCCAGGAAAAATCACTGCGGGAAACGCATGTAGCTGGGGCCCGCACCCCGAAGGATGCGGGCCCCAGCTACAAGTATGTGACAGTCAGCGTCAGGCGGGAACGATGTTCTCGGCCGTCGGGCCCTTCTGGCCCTGCGCGATGTCGAAGCTTACCTTCTGGCCCTCCAGCAGCTCGCGGAAGCCCTGGGCGGCGATGTTCGAGTAGTGGGCGAACACGTCAGCGCCGCCACCGTCCTGCTCGATGAAGCCGAAGCCCTTTTCCGCGTTGAACCACTTCACGGTACCAGCAGCCATGTCATATCTCCTTTGGGGCAGTGCATACGGGATCCGCACCGTGCGGACCTCGTGTCGCCGCGATGATCACCCCGCCCGGAAAATACCGGAGATACAAAAGCGCTTCCAGGGACAGACCGGCCGGAGCGCTTGAAGTTTCGGGAACCACAACTGCAACTGACAACGACAGTAGCACGTCGCAGCAGCCGCTGTGCGGTGAAGAACACCACCCTGTTATTGCGGCAGAGAATCTATCCGCAGTCTCCGGTGAAATCTCAGCCCGCGGGCGCAGTATTTCCCCACACGCGCGACGCCATTTTGCGTGCCACGCTTGCGTGATCCGCCCCCCACCACGCTCTCCGCTACTGCACGGGTCGCACCGCCGTGGGGGCAGACAGGCCCGTCTTGTCATCTTGGTTGGCCAGGGGTCATGTTCAGTGATCACTGGTATGGCCCAGGCAGGCGCGCAGGATCCTCCCGCCAGCGCAGCAGGGCCTGGTAGCCCTCCAGCCATACCAGCGACTCGGGCCGGTAGACCCGGGTGCGCAGGAACGCGGCGATGGTGCCGGGGTCGCGTGGGCTGGAGAAATACAGCAGGGCGGACTCGGCGGCGGCAGCACGACCATCCTGCGCACCCTCGCCGCCCAGTTCCTCCACCAGGGCGCCCACGCCCTGGTCCTCGACCACACCCGCATCGCCCACTTGTGGGCCAAGGACCTGCCGACGGTCACGCACCGCGGCAACGTCGCCGGCATCCACGACGCTCTGGTCGGCCTCGGCTCCGAGCTGGAGCGCCGCACCGCCCTCGACGGTGACCTCGACGGGGTGCCGCGCCTGATGGTCGTGATCGACCGGGCCGACGACACCCTGCGGCACCTCGCCCGCTACTGGGAGACGTTCCGGCAGGAGGACGACCCGAAGCGGTCCCCGGCCATCGCCACCCTCGAGGCCGTCCTGTACGAGGGGCGCGCGGCTCGCATCCACGTCATCTACGACGGACCCACCACCACCGGCAGCCGCCTCATCCCCGGCGCCCGCGAACAGTTCGCCACCGTCATCCTCGCCCGCGTCAGCGCCGGCACCTGGCAACGGCTCGCCCCGATAGTCGACCCCGCCCCCAAGAGCAGCCCGCTCCCGGGCCGCGTCCACGTCGTCCAGGACGGCGACGCCCACCCGGCTCAGGTGCCGCTGATGACCGACGCTGAAGCCGCCGACTGGCTCACCACCCCGGCGGCTGGATAGCTCTGGCCCACGTGCGCGGGTTCGGTGATTCATCGGACGTGCTCGGGTGGTGTCGTCAGAATTGGATCAGCAGGCGGCGCGGCCCCTATCAGCGGCATTCCGACAGCGATACGAGGGGTGCTGAGGACGGAGGTCGATGCCGCGGGGTGGAGCAGGCGTGCCGGGGTGCGATCCGCCCTGGTGGCCCGAGAGCTGCAGAAGGAAGGCACTTTCGTGAGCATGATCCAACCGGTTGCCAACGGGTTACGCACCGATCACCCGGTGCCCGGCCTGCCGTTCATCAACGACGAGCGGTTGCTCCTGGACAATCCTGACGCGATCGAGCGGACGGGCCGTAATCAGGGCGAGGGGCTGTGGGGGCGCACGGACCGACTGCGCGGTGGGGGATGGGTGGCGTTCACCACCGAGACGAAGAACCGTGACTACGCCTGGGCGGTCCATCAGCACCCCGAGCATGGGCGGACCGTTCTCCTGATCCGCGACAAGGACATGAGCGGCCTGCACCACGAGTGGATGTACGGGAACAACGGGTTCCTGTACCGGCATGGCGGCTACTGGTGGGACGGGACCCGCTGGTATCGGCCCCAGCTGGTCGTGGACCGCGCCTACGAGGGGTACGACGCGCGGCCGGTGGCGGACGCCGTCACCGTCACGGCCATCGACGTCCTGGCCCGCCCGGCGACGTCACACACCGCGCGGGTTGTGAAGATCGCCGACTTCATGGCCCCGGAGGAACCGCTGCCGCACTGGCGAGAGCATCTCGCCCTGTGGGCCTCCCACCGCCCGCCCGGCTCCAGGCCGCTCGATCAGTGCACCGTCGATCTCCAGGCACCGGAACTCGACCCGGCCCGTCTCGTCGACCGCGCCGGCCTGGCGCAGATCGCCGAACTGAAGCTGGAGGACCTGCCGCATCCGAAACACGGGCGCAAGGACCTGCCCCCGCCCCAGGCCGAGACGGCCGAGGGGCCACGGTGGTCGCGACCAGTCGCCCGTGACTGGGCCGAGCAGTACCGTCGGACCCACGGCCCGGAGAAGCTGTTGTCCGCCACGACGGCATTCGGCACCGAGCAGCCCCGGGGATTGGTCGAGGACCACAACCGCCTCACGAAGATCATCGCCGACAGCCTCGAGGACGTTGAGGAATCCAAGAAGAACCGCCTCTTCACCCGGGGCAGCAGCACGAGGCGCGAGGAGCAGGCCGCGCACCTGGCCTGGTGGCCCGCCGTCGCCATCAACGACGCCACCGACGGCTTCATCCCCCTCGACGCCGTGCGCACCACCATCATCGAAGCGGTCCTCGGCGGACTCGCCCGGGATGCCGAAGACCTCGACGATTCCAAGGATGTCCTCCTGGGCGACATCCGGCGCGATGTCGTGCACCTCATCGACTGGTACATCCTGCGAGAGCCCCGACTCGCCCCCGCACTCTTCGGCGAGATCTGCCTGGACGCTCGTGTGCGCTTCGGACTCGACCCCAAGGACGTCGGAGACCTTCTACGACGCTCCCTCCACCTCGACAGCGGCCTCGACCGCCAAACCCTCAATGCCCTCCTCGACCTGGCGCTCCCGCCCTCCGCGCAATCCCCCGACGGACGATGACCATTCCAGTGATGGCCGACGCCGAAGCCGCCGACTGGCTCACCGCCACAGCGGTCGGGGAGGTCTGACTCCGGACTCCGGGCACACCACGGGCCCCGGGGATCAGCCATGACATCCCCGAGGCCCGGCTCTATGCAGTCACCCGACTCGACGACTCTGCGGCCTCCGCGTTACGCGGCTGGCGACCGCCGGCGACGTCGCCGGATCGGAGCAGGGGGAACGTTGTCGCGGATCTGATGTACACCAGAACCATGAAGACCCAAGAAGCGTTCTGCGTGCGATGTGGCAGTGCAGACACTCGAGTTACCCGCCTCAGCCAGAACGGCGCGGAAGGCGACTGCTTCCGCTGCGACAAGTCATTCCAGGCCACGCCGTGCCGTCGATGCGGAGGCTTCCGCATCGACGGCTCCTTCGGAGTCTCCGGCACGCGATTCGAGAACCTCCCGGAGACTGTGAAGTGCTGGGACTGCGGGCACCGTAATCCGCTGCGCGATCCTAGCCCGGAGTAGACGAACACTCGACTGTCGGTCCCTATCCGTACTCTTGGCGCTCAGCCGCTTGGGCTACGCGGCCCGCGCTGGGCCTTGGATCATGGGAAGCGGGGACCCACAGTGACATCGATCTACCTCTCCTCCGACAACCCTCGGTGGATGCCGAAGACTGAGGCCGACCTTCAGGCCGCAGTCGACGGCGGGCTGTTCGAGGAGAGCCATCACTTGGACCTGAAGAAGGCCCCGAACAGCAAGGGCGACAACAAGGAGCTGGCGCGCGACCTGTCCTCGTTTGCCGTCGACGGTGGCACCCTGATCATCGGCGTGCAGGAAAACAAGGAGAGCCGCACCTTCGGACTCGCCCCCCAGCCCTTGAACGGGCTGCCGGAGAAGATTGAGCAGGTGGCCCGGACCATCCCCGACCCGCCACTGAACATCCTCACCGAGGAGATCAGGGCGGCGGCCGACGACGGGACCGGCTACCTCATCGTGCACATCCCGGCCAGCCCCGTGGCACCGCACATGGTCGACAACCGCTACTTCGGCCGCGGCGACAAGACGAAGTACCAGATGGGCGACGCCGAAGTCGTCGCCCTGCACGCACGCCGGCGCAACACCGAGGCCGACACCCTTGCTCTGCTGCGCACCGAGATGGACGAAGACCCGCTGCGTGACGTCGGAGCCCAGTCCCACCTCTTCCTGGTCGCCCAGCCCACAGCCGGACGACGGGACATGTGCCTCCCCATCACCGGCGCCCAGGACTGGAACATGCGCCTGCACACCCTGATCAGCCGCGTCCAGAAGAATCAGACTCTTCGGGCAGCGCTCGCGAACCATGGCTTCAGTCCGGATCTGAGCCACGCTCACCAAGGACACCGGCGAGCCAGGGGAGTGGCGCTCAGCTCCTCGAGCCTTAGGTCCGACCGCACGCACGTCGCAGACGGCAGCTGGGGTGAGGAGGACGTAATCGAGGTCCAGCTCTTCGAGGACGGAGGATTGCGCCTGTTCATGACCCGTCTTTCCGACAACCTCAACCGCCAGGCGTCGGAGAACGAAGAGGAGCAGGTCCTCTTCGACGCAGGCGCAGTTATCCACACCCGGCACATGCTGGAGCTGATCCGCCTGGTCTCCGACGACGTCGGCTACCACGGGAACTGGGTCTTGGCGGTCGGAGCCAACCGGCTCCGCGGCCGGCGCAGGTACTCCGGGCAGTCGTACTTCCCCAGCAACTACAGGTACAGCGCCGACACCTACGAGGAGTGCACTGGCGCCACGCTGGCGGAACTGCGTGACGCACCCGGCACGGTGACCCGCAGGCTCCTCGGCCCCCTGCTCCGCTCCCTGGGATCCGAAGAACTCTTCACCAAAGCCCTGACCGACGAAGGATGAGCCCCGGCTCCACAAGACGCCACGGGCCCAGGGACCAGCCATGGCGTCCCCGGGGCCCGGCTTGGCGGGGCCCAGCGTCCGACCTGGCAACCGGTTCGAGCCCCCCGAGACCGTGAAGTGCTGGCACTGCGGCCACCGCAACCCGCTGGCGACCCGGCCCAGGGTAGGAACGCTTCCCACCCCACAGTGCGGGAGGCTGGGCCTGCAGCAGTGAAGGAACCCCGGGATGCACAGCACGCCCAGGCCCCCCATTTCGGAATTACGTGGTGACGGCCACGCAACCCCGTCTAGCGTGAGCTGGCTGGCGATCGCCAGCGGCATGCGTGAACACTGTGGAGTACCGATGGCTCTGCCAGCCCGGCTCACCGCCGCCCTGGGACGAGACCCCGATCACCTCACTGAGGACGATCTGCAGCGCGCGGTCGACAGCCAGATACCCGAGAGCGTCGACCTCGACTGGAAGAAGGACTTCTACCAGGGCACCGACGCGGGCAAGAAGGAACTCGCCAAGGACGTGTCCGCCATGGCCAACACCGCCGGCGGCATAGTCGTCATCGGCGTCGACGACGGCAAGAAGGACCACGCACACGACCTGGCCCCCTCCGAGCCGGTCCAAGGCCGAGGCGAGGAGTGGATCCGCTCGGTACTCGCTAACTGGATCCAGCCCGTCGTCCCCAACGTCGGCGTGCGACCGGTGAAGTCCACTGCCCACGAGGGCAAGATCTACTGGATCATCACCGTGCCCCCGAGCACTCAAGCCCCTCACGCCGTCGCGGCTCCGGGCAACGACTACAACTTCCGCGTGCACGTCCGGCACGGCACCACGACCCGCACCCTCGCCGAATCCGAGATCGCCCAGCGCTACCGTGACCGCTTCCAGGCAGCCTCCGACGACGTCGACCGCCTGCGACAAGTCGCCGACGCAGGCCGTAGCTATCTGTCGGACTATCTGACCAGAATCGTGGACGGCAGCAGCGCTCCGGTGACCTACTACCCGGGCTGGGTCAGCCTTGCTGCAGTTCCGGCCGTACGCGGCACCTATCCGTTGACCACCCGGGCCGATCGCGACGCTGCCTTCAGCCGCTTTCACGACCTCGCCTGCCACGGAGTGACGCTCAACGCTCGGCCTGATCACCCTCCGCTGGTAGGCCGCCGGCAAGTCCGCTTCGAGGGCTTCCCCACCGGCCAACTTCATCAGGACGGCAGTTTCTACGCCGCACAGACCATCAGCCTCCACAACGATCAGCGCGACGCTGACGGCCCCCAACAGATGTCCCAGCGCGCATTCGAACTTGACCTCGTCACCCTGGTGCAAGCAGCCGCAGCCTGGGCAGCAGAGACCGGAGCGGCTGGCGACCTGATGCTGTCAGCCGCACTGCACCGCTACGACGGCAGTGACAAGCTGGTCCGACTGGTCGTGAACGAAAGCGCCTTCCAACGTGGCCCGGCCCTACCATTCCCCACCGCTCCCGCGCAGACCACGGGTGATCTCGCCGCCATCGTCTCCGACAAGCGGGAAGCCGTTGTCGTGGCCTGTGCTCTCGCATCGGACCTGCTGGCCGACATGGGAGCCCACCAGCCACACATTCTGACCCCTGAAGGGGACATCCGGACGGACCGACTCAACGACGATTTTCGCCACCAGCTCACAGGCTGGGAGTCGTAGCGCGGCTTGACCGAAGCGGGCGTGGCTGTGAGCGCCCATGCGGTCACGTGGGTTCGGGAGGCCGCATGTGGTTGATGGCCCAGGCGGCCAGTGCCCATTCGGCTGGGATGTTCCGGTCATAGGCCTCGTCGGACGTGAGTACATATGCGGGACAGAGGTCGGGATCCTCGTACGGGACACGGAGGGAGTCCCCGGCGCCCGCGAGCAGTTCTCCACCGTCATCCTCGCCCGGGTCAGCCCCCGCATGTGGCAGCGGCTCGCCCCGATAGTCGACCCCGCCCCCACGAGTAGCCTGCTCTCGGGCCGCGTCCACGTCGTCCAGGACGGCGACGCCCACCCGGCCCAGGTGCCGCTGATGACCGACGCCGAAGCCGCCGACTGGCTCACCGCCACGGCGGCCGGGGAGATCTGACGAGCGTCCGCACACACCACGGGCCCCGGGGGATCAGCCATGCCAGCCCCGGGGCCCGGTATATGGAGTCGTGGTGTTCAACGACGACGGGACGACGCCATCACGCCTCGTTCGCGCCCATTGTCAGTGCCTGCTGGGACAGTAGTGAACATGACTGATTTTTCTCTTCATCTCCTGGGTTCTCAACGGCAGGTTCGCGCGGATGAGCTTCCGCCTGCGACCTCCGCCCACACCGGACGGCAGCTGCGACGCGTGGAGCTGGAGCTGCGGGTACCGGGCGATCTGCAAGACGATCTCGAAAGCGAGCTCAAGTCCGCTGCTGCCCCCGCTGGACAACCCCTTGCCGGAGAGGGCACAACCTGGCTGGTCACCAGTCACAGTTACTCGTACACCGACAACGCGCAGCCACTGGTGTACACCCACCGGCTGGAGCTGCAAGAGGTAGAAGCCCTGCAAGCCTCCACTGTGGAGGTCGCAGGGCTCACGCTCGTTCCGATCCAGTACAAGGAGGACATCGACGAAGAGGCGCTCCTGGTGTTTCTCGTCACCGACGTCTCCGGCGAAGAGGGCGAGCGCCTGGAGGAGCTCATCGTCACGCAGGAAGACCAGTATTTCGATGTCGTCCGCCGAGGCGTCAGCGAGACCCCAGTCCGTATGCGCTTCGGCCGCTGTCTGTGGCAGCAGGGCGAAGGCGCTACCCGACGCCACAATCTGACGCTTGTCGCTGACGAAGGCCGGCCAGATCGTCCCCTCGGCATCGCGGCGATCAACCAGCCCCAGCTCGGCCGCACCATTGAGAGGACCGTCGCCAACGCCGCGGCGCTCGACCTCCTCGTAGAACAGCTTCACTCTCAAGGAGTCCTGACCGAAGAGGTCGCCACCACCATCAAAGCTGCCGCACTTCCACACGACCTCACGCCCCGCGAAAGCCGCGAGTTCTGCCGCACAAGCAAGATCGATGACTACTGGGGCTGAGCTCCGGCTGACGGCTAGCGAAGTTGAGGAAGCAGCCGCTGGACCGCCTCAGAGAGCCCCCTTCCAGGCCATCACCGCCGACAGCGGAGCCGCCCAGTCCCAGGGCCTACACGCACCCCAGTGCGATGCCGCAGCCCTCGGGACAGTGAAGGGCCCCGGGCCGCCCAGCGCGTCCGGGGCCCGGGCCGCCGATCCCGACAGGATCGGCCAGCACGGCCTGGAAGCATCGCCCTGTCGGACGCACCCAGCAGCGTCACCGCCGCCCGCAGCCCGACGTAACGGGCCATCTGGGGAGCAGCCCGTACCTACAACAGAGGCCGGGCACGTTGAAGGTTGAGGAGCGTGTTGGGGAGACCAAGATCTCTCATGGCCTTGTCGATGGTGGACTTCATCGGGTTGCCCACGAGCAGTGGGCTGATCGCCGCTGCTGCCTGGAGCAGGGCCACCGGGATCCACAGCCGCTCCGAGGTGATGTCCGCCTCGCCGCCCTTGGGCTCCGTGGTGAACTTCAACTTGCCCTCGTCCATGATCAGGAATGCGTCCGCGGTCGCACCCGTGGTGTGCGAGTAGGCGGACTGATGACGGTAGACCGGATATACATCAGCGGTGCCGTACGCCTTGACCATGTTGTCGAAGTTTTCCAGCTCCCCCATCAGCGTCTTATGGATCTGCTCGCTCTCGTCGTTGGCGAACACCAGCGGCTCGGACGACGGCGCATCGACCGGCTCCGGCAGGTTCCAGGTCTCATTGACGTTCCGGGCCAACTTCCGCTTGTGCGCACGCCAGTACTCAGCAAGCGCGACAACCGCCGGCTCCCCGCTGTCAGCAAGCCAGTTCATCGCATAGGCGTGCCCAATGAGGTTGCGCATCAGCGGCGCCGCCTCGACGGTGTAGCCCTGGTCATACAAGGAGACCAGGGCCCGCGCGGTCCTATTGGTGAACTGCCACCACCCCATGAGCGGGTAGACGACGTTTTGGTGCTCAGACGGCACCCGCACGCCCTGAGCGGTTACCTTCTCCGCCGCCTGAAGAATGACCGGCACTATCGCGCGGCAGCGCCGGAGACACTGCTCATTAGGACCGAACTTGTAGACCATGACGTGAACCTACCGAGGCAGTACCAGTACCTACGAGCGAGATTCAGCGAGGGGCGGCACCGTGCCTCTGGTGGGCCCTAGTTATGCAGCCCACTCAAGGCCGAGCTCCGCCAGCGCGGCGAGCTTGTCGGCGGTGAGTTTGGCCCGCCTGGTCTTGGTGTTGCTCAGGAATACCCCGAGTTTGACTTCTGTGCCGTCTTCCAGGCGTTCTACGTGGGCCCTGGGGACCTTCACTGAGCCCTCGCGGGCCTTGTACTGCGCCAGGGCCGCAACGCCCCGCTCGAAGGCGCTCACGGGCGCCGTGGACGCCTTGACGGGCTCCTCGGGCGCCGGGGCGAGCGGCGCGATGCCGAGCCGCTCCAGGCGCTCGCGCTGCCCGTCCGCCAGGGCCTCCCACATCTCGGGCTTGCGCTGCCGGGCCAGCCACTTCCCGATGTCCATGCCATGGACCGTGAGGCCGGGCAGGACGTCGGCCTGGCCCTCTTCGTCGGCCACCAGCTCACGCAGCGCGGCGTAGTGCCGCTGCCACTCCGCCGGCCACTCAGGGTTCCAGTCCTCGTCCACGGCCTCCAGCGCGGCTTTCCACTCCGGGTGGCCCTCCAGCGCACCCTGCCGCCTCAAATTCGCGAGCCACATCCCCAACGGCCGGTCCAGCATCGTCGCGGACCGGGGTGCGCACAGCGTCCAGTGCTGCTCGTAGTACGCCTTCGCGGCCTCCAGGTTCTCCTGGAACCGCTCATCCGCCAGGCTCCAGACCATGCCCAGCTTCTCCAGCCTGCGGGCGCGCAGGCCGCTCATCTGCCCCGCCCCGTAGGCCCGTCGCTGCTCCGCGACCCACTGCCCAAGGGGGTACGCGCCCTCTTTGTGCCCATATGGGACTCGGGCGTGAAGCTCGCGCTCAGTGAACTTCTTCAGCGCCGCCCAGCCGCGCGCCCAGTCCTGCTTCTCCGTGTCGATCACGTTGAAGGACACCCAGTCAGCGACCATCACCGGGTCACGGGGAGCAGCAAAACGCAGCAGCAGACGGGATTCTTCCTCGCCTTCCTCGGGCGGAGGACCGATGTACTCGGACGGCTGCGCGACATCCTTCTGAGGTTCCTGCGGAATCGCGAGAAGCTCGATCGCCTCTTCATCGTGAGCCCGCAAGCCTTCGAGGACCTTCACCAAAGGCCGATACGATCCCGAGGTGAACATGTCTTCCGGCTTTTCTCCCGGCTGGAGAAATACCGGCACGATCAAAGAAGCGAGCTTTCCTTGTCCCGGCTTCTGACGCAGCGCCCGGCCGATGGCCTGGACGATGTCGTGCGGCGCCCCCTTGGGGTCCAGCAGGGCCACGGAGTCGACGGCCCGGATGTCGACGCCCTCGCCCAGGACGCGGCAGTTGGAGAGGACAGCGCGCCGCGCTGTGGTCCCGAACCCGGCGAGCACTTCCCGCCGGCGCTCGGGCACGTGCTCGCCGCACAGCCAGTCCGCCCAGATCTTGGCCGGGTACTTCTCCGGCTCGTTGGCGTGCAGCTTCGCCGCGACGCGCTCCAGCCCTTCGGCGTACGCCTGTGCCTCTATCGTCCGGTGGTGGAAGGTGATGCAGGTCTGGAGGTTGTGCTGCGCCATGGTGTGCAGGAGCGCGGCCTGGAGGGCTCCGAGGCGCTGCCCGCGGACTTCCTCGGTGTGCCGTTCCTCGCCCATCAGCCGTTCGGGCGTGACGACCGGGTCCTGGAGCTCCAGGACGATGATCTGGTACCGCGCCAGCAGACCGCGCGAGACGGCCGACGCCAGGCTGAGCTTGTAGAGGACCGGCCCGAAGACCTTCTCGTCGTCCATGGAGGCCGCCATCTCGCGCGGCAGCGGGTCGCGTACCCCCTCGGCGACCTCGCGGTTCAGCCGCTCCTCCCAGATCCGCGGCGTGGCCGTCAGGTACAGCCGGCGGTGCGACGGGATGACGCCCTGGTTGTGGACGTCGGCCCACGCCTTGCCCATCGAGCCCGACGTCCGGTGGGCCTCATCGACCACCGTGAGGTCCACCGGGGCCAACTGCTGCCCGTAGGCGCCCTCGAAAGCCTCCGCCAGCACCCCCAGCGAGGCGTACGTCCCGAAGATGGTCACAGGCCCCTGGCCGTGCCACAGAGCCAGTTGCACCGGATTCGTGGTGGCGCGCACCTTCAGGTTCCACAACTCCGGGTCGTCCTGGAGCGAGCACACCGCAACCGCCGGCCCCGTGTGCCCGGCCGCGCGCCACGCCTGGACGGTCTGGGTCAGCAGGTCCAGCGTCGGCACCAGCACGAGTATGCGGCCCTTGGGGACAAGGCGCTTTGCCGATGCGGCCGCGATGATGGTCTTTCCCGTTCCGCACGCGGCGTGTACCTGCCCGCGCAGGCCATTAACGGGAATGCCGCCCGGCGGGATATCGAGACCGCGCACAATGGCGGCAACGGCCTCGATCTGATGGTCACGCAGTTTCACGGCCATTCCCGTGTTCTCCTTTTCGCGGAATGTGGCGCGCAATCTGAAATGAAAGTCCGGCGCGGTGAGGGTGACCGGTGGATGTGGTGTCTGATCCCAGACTCTACACAGCCAAGCACTGTGATGCATCACCCACGCGCCATGTTCCCGCCTCAGGGTGATACATGGCTGAATCTCACCCCGACGCGGCGGGGTGTGGTGTATGCTGACGGGGTATTGGTGAACGTGTCAGGGCGGTTTCGAGGGTGGGGGAGGGGTTCGGGTGGAGCGCAGCGGAGCCCGTCGCCGCGGTGGGGCCGGCACTCCGTCAGGCCGATAGTCCGTCACCTCCGTTGTGGGGGTGGTTGCTGGGATTCCCAAGCCCTACACAGGTGCGAGCGTGATGCACGTCCCCTTGCTGCCAGCTTCGGCACCCGCGCTTGCGCGGGTGCTCCCAATTCGCGCTTGCGCGAATTGCCTTGCTTTTTGAATTCCGCTTGCGGAATTCAATTCCCGCGCTTGCGCGGGAATTTGGCGGAGCGTCAGCGGAGCCGTCACTACCGCGCGGCTGGCCGCGCGGTATCCCGCTCCGCGGG
>NZ_JBITEN010000025.1:0-132093 GCF_044455165.1 Streptomyces sp. NPDC051315 | reverse complement strand
CGTTCCAGCAGCTCGGTGGCGACGCGCCGTCCCTCACGCTTGGACAGGTGGTGCAGGTCCGCCATGAGGAGCATGTTCTCCTCGCCGGTGATCAGCCCGTCGACGGCGGAGAACTGCCCGGTGACGCCGATCGCGGCGCGCACGGCCTGCGGGTCGGTGGCGAGGTCGTGGCCCGCGACCTGGGCCTGTCCGCCGTCGGCGGTGACGAGGGTGGAGAGGATCTTGACGGCGGTGGTCTTGCCGGCGCCGTTCGGGCCGAGCAGCGCGAACACTGACCCGGCCGGGATGCGCAGATCGATGCCGTCGAGGACGGTCCTGTCGCCGAACGACTTGCGCAGACCGACGGTGGAGACGGCGGCCGGCGACGGATGACCGTCATCCCGCCTGGACGTGAGCATGACAGATTCAGGCATGGAGCTCTCCGTTCGGAGGCTGAAGTGGGTCGGGGGATGGGGCCGGTTGGAGAGGTGAAGATCAGGCCTTTGCTCGGCGGATGTCGATGTTGCCGTACCGGGTGCGGGCGCGGACCTTGACGGTGTCCTCGGTGCTCTCCGGGGCCTCGGAGGCGGTGAGCGTGTTGCGCACCTGGCCGGAGCCCGAGCTGACGTCGAGCCAGGCGGCCGTTGCCTCGCGGACGCCGACCTCGATGGAGCCGTAGGAGGTCTCCAATTGGACGGTGCCACTCGCCACTTCACCCACGCGCAGGGTGCCGTGGGCGGTGGTGGCGGTGACCGAGTCCTCGGCCCGCCGGATCTCGATGTCTCCGTTGGCGCCGCTCACCCGCAGCTCGCCGGTCGCGGCGCCGACCGTCGTGGTGCCGTGCGAGTTCTTCAGGACGGCGGGGCCGTCGACGAGGCCGACGCGCATGCTGCCGGAGCTGGTGGTGATCTCCGCCGTGCCCTCGACCCGGTCCACGGTGATCGAGCCGTGCGACGCGGTCAGCTTCAGCGGTCCGGTCGTGTCGAGGCGCACGTCGCCGGACGACGTCTTCACACGGACCTCGCCGAGTCGACCCTCGCCGAGCACCTGCGTCCAGGCGCCGGTCATGTCGATGCGCGAGCCTGTGGGCAGTTCGACCGTCACGTCGACGACGCCGGTGCGGCCGAAGAGATTGGGCTTGGGTGTCCTGACGGTCAGTACGCCGCTCGCGCAGGTGACCTCGGTCTGGTCGGCCGTCCGCACGTCCAGGTCCTTCTTCGGGTCGCGGGGCCTCACCTCGACGACCGTGTCGAGTCGGTCGACCGCGGTGAACTGGATGGAACCGGCCTCCACGTGCGCCGTGGCCGTAATCGCTTCGGGAGTGTCGAAAGAAGGCATGGCTGTCCCGTCCTCATGGGTCTTCAGGACGTCCCCCTGGTGGGACGTGGTGTGGGTGAAGTGGTGCGGGCGGGGGGAGCGGTCAGCGCACCCAGCCCGTGAAGCTCTGTCCGACGGTCTGGGCCTTCTCCGTCGTGCGCGGCCGGGCACCGCCGTCCAGTGCGGCCGACACGGCGCGCACCAGCCACGCGTTGACCGACAGGCCCTCGCGGGTCGCGGCCTCCTCGGCGCGGGCCTTGAGGTGAGCCGGCAGACGCAGGTTGACGCGGGCCGTGCCGCCCTCGTCACCGTCGGCCGGGGCCTGGGCCCTGAACGGTTCGACGGGCGCGGCGGGCCTCCCGGGGGTGCCGCTGTCGGCGGGCGGCGGCGTGACAACGAAGTCGGGGTCGAGCCCGCGCAGCCGTACGTCGACCGAGCCGGGGGCGAGTTCGCGGGTGATCTCGTCCATCGCGGCGGAGAGCACGTTGAGCATGATGAGGCGGGTCGCCGACTCCAGGGGAGCGGTGAGCCTCTCGGCCAGCTCGCGGGCTTCCTCGCCGCCGGCTTCGGCGGCCACCGCGAGTTCGCGGCGGAGGGTGTCGACATACGGGGTGAGGTCCATAGCGCCATCATGGCACCACTCTGGCGCCATCGGCAAGCCTGTGTGGCTCCCAGTGTGGGGTGAGCTGAGGGGGTGGTCGCTCTGCCTGCGGAAAGGTGAAGAGGGGAACGTGCGGTCGTGATGGCCACTGTGCTGCCCAATGGCTCCGGGGGTGCGGAATGGCGCCAGGTTGGCGCCGGCTGGCGTCAGATGGCTCCGTGGGGTGCCAAGTGGTGCCGCATGGCGCCACGCGATGTCCTGCGGCGGGGTAGGGGGGGGCCGACCTGTGTCCGGTCACTGTTCTTGACCTTCGGGTCAAGAACAGTGGTAGTGTTCCGATCATGGCAAGGCCCAAGCAGTTCGATCCGGAGATCGCCGTCGACCGGGCCATGGAGGTGTTCTGGCGAAAGGGGTACGCCGCCACCACTCCGCAGGACCTGGTGGACGCGCTCGGTATCGGAAAGGGCAGTCTCTACAACGCCTTCGGCAGCAAGCGTGCTCTCTTCGAGCTGGCGCTCCGCCGCTACCGCGACAGCCAGGCCCTCGCCCTGGTGGAGATGCTCGAGGAGTCCGGTCCGGTCCGCGAACGCCTTCGCGAGGTGCTGAGGTTTCTGGCCGAGATGGACCTTGGTGATCCGGACCGCCGGGGCTGCATGGCGGTGAACACCGCGGCGGAGTTGGCCGGGGCCGATGAGGCCGCGGCCGTGCTCGTCCGCCGCATGTTCGACCGTACCGAGGGGGCCTTCCGGGCGCTGATCGAGGAGGGGCAGCGGGCGGGAGAGATCGCGCCCGAACGCGACCCGGTGGCGCTGGGAAGCCTTCTGCTGACCACGGTCGTGGGCATGCGGCTCATGGCGCGCGTCGCCGAAGGGCCGGACAGGCTCGCCCGAGTGATCGACGCGACGATCGACTCCCTCTGATCCGGTTACCGGAGCGCACCATGCTCCGGGCCGGCCTTTGCCCGAATTCTGTACCTGAAATTCAAAAACAGGAGCATCGAATGGACCTCAACCTCACCTCCAAGACGGCCGTCGTCACCGGCGCCAGCCGAGGCATCGGACTGGCCACGGTCCGATCGTTGATCGCCGAGGGCGTCCGTGTGATGGGCGCCGCCCGTACCGTCACGCCTGAGCTCAAGGAGAGCGGAGCCCTGGCGGTGGCAGTGGACCTGAGCACCGCCGACGGTGTCACCGCCCTGATGAACAGCGCCGCTGCGGAACTGGGCGGCATAGATCTGCTGGTGAACAACGTCGGAGGCGGGGACGACGTGGAACCCGTCGGTTTCCTCGACACCGACGACACCCAGTGGACCCGCATCTTCGATCTCAACCTGCTCAGTGCGGTCCGTGCGAGCCGCGCAGCCCTGCCCGGTCTGATCGAGCGCCGCGGATCGATCGTCAACGTCTCGTCCATCAACTCCCGGCTGCCCGCCGCCGGTCCGGTCGCCTACAGTGCCGCCAAGGCGGCCCTCGCCGCTCTCGGGAAGTCCCTCGCCGAGGAGTTCGGCCCGCGGGGAGTGCGCGTCAACACCGTCTCCCCCGGAGTGGTGCGCACGGCCATCTGGGAGGACCCCGCCGGCTTCGGGGGCAAGGTGGCGGCCGGAGCCGGCGCCGAACATGACGCGTTCCTCCAGCAGATCCCGACGGCCTTCGGCATCACCACCGGACGCATCACAGAACCGCACGAGGTCGCCGCCCTCATCGTGTTCCTTCTCTCCGGGGTCGCCGGCAACATCAACGGAGCCGACTACGTCATCGACGGCGGCACGGTCAAGACGCTCTGATCCTCAGTGCGCCGAAGCGTACTGAAGCGCCTAGCCGGTGACGGCAGGCTCAACACCCCGTCCATCCTGTGCCCCACCACCGCGGACAGCGTCGCCGTGCGGGACCGGCGATGCGGGCTGGGACCAGGGGCCGCCGTGCAGGGTTGGTCCGGTCAGTGGCCGGCTGCGAGTTCGCCGCTGAGCTTGCCGTGGAGATGGGCGCTGGGTTCGTTCAGGCCGGTGATCTCGACGGTCTTGCCGCGCTGGGCGTACTTGGTCTCGATGGCGTCGAGGGCGGCGACGGACGAGGCGTCCCAGATGTGGGCGGCGGACAGGTCGATGACGACCTGGTCGGGGTCGGTGGCGTAGTCGAACTGGCCGACGAGGTCGTTGGACGAGGCGAAGAACAGTTCGCCGGTCACCCGGTAGACGACTGTGGTGCCGTCGGGGGCGGTGACGGCGGTGACCTCGGCGAGGTGGGCGACGCGCTTGGCGAAGACGACCATGGCGGTGATCGAGCCGACGACCACGCCGATGGCGAGGTTGTGGGTGGCGACGACGACCGCGACGGTGATCACCATGACGGTGATCTCCCCGGCCGGCATCCGCTTGAGCGTCTTCGGGGCGATGGAGTGCCAGTCGAACGTCGCGAACGACACCATGACCATGACGGCGACCAGGGCGGCCATGGGGATGTCGGAGACGACGGGCCCGAAGACGATGCACAGCACCATCAGCAAGGCGCCGGCGAGAAAGGTTGACAGGCGGGTGCGGGCGCCGGACACCTTCACGTTGATCATGGTCTGGCCGATCATGGCGCAGCCGCCCATGCCGCCGAAGAAGCCGGTGACGATGTTGGCGATGCCCTGCCCGATGGACTCGCGGGTCTTGGAGGAGTGGGTGTCGGTGATGTCGTCGACCAGTTTCGCTGTCATCAGCGACTCCATGAGGCCGACCAGGGCCATCGCGAAGGCGTAGGGGGCGATCGTGGTCAGGGTGTCCAGGGTGAAGGGCACGTCCGGCAGGCCCGGAACCGGTAGGGACGACGGCAGTTCGCCCTTGTCACCCACGGTCGGCACGGCGATCCCGGCCGAAACCGTGACGACGGTCAGGATCACGATCGACACCAGCGGCGCCGGAATCACCGTGGTGATCCTCGGGAAGAACACCATCAGCGCCAGCCCGGCCGCCATCAGCGGGTACACCGGCCAGGGCACTCCGGTCATCTCGGGTACCTGGGCCAAGAAGATGAGGAGAGCGAGGGAGTTGACGAAGCCGACCATCACCGAGCGGGGGATGAACCGCATCAGCTTCGCCACACCGAGCACGCCGAGGGCCACCTGGAAGACTCCGGCGAGGATGACCGCGGCGACGAGGTGGCCCAGGCCGTGTTCGCGGTTGAGCGGTGCGATCACGAGGGCGACGGCGCCGGTGGCAGCGGAGATCATCGCCCGTCGGCCGCCGACGACGGCGATGGTGACGGCCATGGTGAAGGAGGCGAACAGGCCGATCGCCGGATCCACACCGGCGATGATCGAGAACGAGATCGCCTCCGGAATCAGGGCCAAAGCGACCACCAGGCCGGCCAGGACCTCGGTCCGCCAGACCTTGGGATCACGCAGCCAGTCCGGGCGCAGGGCTCGCAACCGCGCGGCGGGGGAGAGGAGGGGAGAAGACAAGAAAGCAGCTGCCTGTCGTGCTCGGGCACACCCCGAGGGCGGACCGGGGCGCGCGAAGGAAGGCGCGGGAGGCCGGGTCGGCATCCCGCAGCCGGCCCACTGAGCGGGGCCGGAAGGTCCATGTGCGGGGGAGCCGGCGAAGCAGCGGACGGGGGCGCCTGCGCGGGCTCTGGTCAACGGCGAAGGATCACGGCGGACAGGCGGCGTCGGGCACCACAAGCTCGCGCACGCGTCTCTCCAGCAGGGCTCGGTTTCCTCGCCGGGGGCTGCATCGGCCCCGACACGGCAGTGCGGCTGGGTCTGAACGCCCGCACCGCACAGGGAGCGAAGACGGCCCGCAGGCCCGACCTCACCACCGGAAACTCTACCCTAACGTTAGGGTAGAGATCGGTGGACCGGAACGGGACGCGGCACAGCCGGATACGAGAAGGGCCGGATCAGGGACGTGGACGGCAAGCACATGCAGATCGGCGAAGTCGCCGCACGGACCGAGCTGTCCCTGCGCACCATCCGGCACTACGAGGAGACCGGTCTCGTCACCCCGTCCGCCCGCTCCCAGGGCGGCTTCCGCCTCTACACCGAGGTCGACGTGGCCCGCCTCATGGTGATCCGCCGTATGAAGCCACTCGGCTTCACCCTGGACGAGATGCGTGACCTGCTGGAGGCCACCGACCGCCTCGACGCCGACGACGACCTCGAAGCCGCCGAGCGGCAAGCGCTGCTGGACCGGGTACGCGGTTACGAGCAGGCCGCCTCCCGGAAGGTCGAGGAGCTACGCGTCCAGCTGGAGCGCGTCGAGGACTTCGCCGCCACCCTCCGCATCCGGCTGGAGGCGGCCGACCCCGAGAGCCGCCGCTCCCTCACCGGACCGGCCACGCACACCTGAAAGCGGCGACGCACCGCGCGTCACTGACCTTCTGCGCCTTGTCCACGACGACGCCGGACGGTGGCCACGGGGTTCGACGAACGCGCCTGCATCTTCCACGGCACCGTCATCGGGCCTCGATCCGACCTCGGCCGGGTTCAGGATCCGCGACCGGCTGGTCGTCCGGGCCCGCAGCCGAGGGCGGTACCTCGGCGACGAAGAACAGGAAGTTGGGTTTGGTCGAAAGGTCATGGAAGCCGTCGGGGAACAGGTCTCGGGCGGCCGGGTCGGGCTGGGGCTCGCTGATGGCGGCAAGGCGGAGGCCGGCGGTGGCGAAGGCATCGGTCATCGCGTGCAACGGCCTGCGCCAGAACCTCATCGGGAAGGACCGCCCGTCGAACGTCCAGTCGAAGGTATAGCTGGTCGTCGCGAAGTAGTCGGGCCGAGGATCCCGGATCGTGTAGGCCACGACAGGGTGGTCCACCGACGCGATCAGCCGGCCGCCGGGCCGGAGCACTCGCCGTATCTCGGCCAGCGTCGGCCCCCAGTCCTCCAGGTAGTGCAGGACCAGCGACGCGACCACGTCGTCGAACGCACCGTCGGCGAACGGCAGGCGGTCGCTCAGGTCGGCCACGTGCAGGGGCACGTCGTCGCCGAGCCGCCGCCTGGCCAACGCCAGCATCCCGGCGCTGGCGTCGATACCGGTGACGACCGCACCGCGGTCGCGCAGTGCGGCGGCCAGGGGGCCCGAGCCACAGCCGGCGTCCAGGATCCGACGGCCGGCCACGTCTGCGGCGAGGGCCAACATCGCGGGCCGCGCGTAGTACGCGGTCACGAGGTTGTTCTCGGTTTCCGCCGCATACGCCTCGGCGAAGCTGTCGTAGTCATTCTCCTGGGCCGGATCCGCAGGCTGGGCGAGATTCCCGGGCACATCGGTTACGCGTTCCATCGTCGAAGCGTAGTAGTCACATGATCCGCCGGACAGGCCCTGGCGCGGCGGGTGGCCGGCCGGTCGGATTCCCCGTCGCGGCCTTGCTGACGGCAGGTCGTGGGCCGGTGGACCGGACGCTCCGCATGAGCGGTTCGTGCGGGGTTTCTTCCACTAGTCGATCCCGACCACGGCAGGGTTCTCAGGACTGCCGCTCATGGCCCGCTGAAGGTCGGCCGCGGGGAACGGGGTCCGTTTGCTCACGGTGAGCAGTCGATGGTGGAAGTCATCCAGGACGAGAGCGGGCCGGGCATGGCGGTCGATGAGAGCGCCGACCTCGGGTGGCACGCCGTCAGGCTTGCGGCCCGCGATCCATCCCCGCAGGAACTCGTCGTGCGGGATGCCGCCGCGAAAACCGTCGGGCATGTGGTGGCGCAGCAGGTGGCTGGGGGCGTAGCAGCAGTCGTACACAAGGTGGTCCGCCAGGAAGGCGGCTTCCTGTGGCGAGAGCTCGAAGTCTCGGCTCAGCGCCAGCCCGAAGTCCGTGAAGTACACCTGCCGGCCGTCGGTGAGCAGGTTGGCGAAATGCGCGTCGAAATGAACCAGCCCACGCGACCTCATGAAAGACGTTCCGTGAGCAACCGCGTTCTCCACCCAGAGACAAGCCGAGCTGCCTTCCGGCTCCTCCGCGTCGGCCGCCTTGCGAACGTCGGAAAGCCAGGCAGCGAGTGTCTGTGGCACATACTCAAGGAAGAGCACCAGGCTGGCGGAGGATCGACTTATGGCCTCCAGGCGCCGCCGCACGGCGGGTTCCCCTTCCCAGTGCGCGACTGCCCCATCGACGCCGCCGAACTCGTCGACGAACCCCGTCGGCGGGCGGTCGGGGAGAACTCGCCAGTGGTAGAGCAGCGGAAAACCCGCGTACTCGTCGTTCAGAACCCACCCGGTGGTCATGATGTGCGCAGCCAGTTCGCGCCAGGCCCCGAACCCGGCCGACCCAATCCCGTACTGGTAGAACAGCGGCAGCTCGAACAGGTTGGCAGTCGACCGCACATGCTCGGGCCGCAGTTCCATGTCCGTCAGCGGGATCCGCTTGACGAAGACCCGTGTACCTTCGACCTCCCACTCCGCCGACCTGCCACCGATCCCAGAACCGAGTGTGGGGGCCGCGGCCACCACATCGCCGAGTTGGCGGTCGCTGAACAGGGACAGCCGGCTTCCCACGGTCACGTACGCGGACAAGCGCGCTGCCCGCAGTGACTGGGTCCCGTCCATAGCGGCTCCGAGGTGGCGTGGGAAAACGGATCGCTGTTGATCATGTCAGTTGACGTACATCCGCCGCATTCGTCATCCGGAAAAGGTGCGGCAGACGTCGGCGCGGTCGAACAGGACCTCCGGGCCGTCGTTCCTGGCAATGCCGTACGCATCCGTCGCCGCGTCGTCCGGCCACCTGCCGTGCCAGCCCGACCGAGGCGGTTCCCTGCCCCACGGCCCCCACGAACCGCCTCGACGGTGCCTGGTGGGACGTAGCGCGAGACGGACAGAGGCAGTTCCGGCTCCAGCGTGGAAACATCGGCCGGGGTGGAGGCCTCTGTCCACCGTGCGCAGCCGGACCAGGAACCGTGCCGACATCCCCGGTACAGCCCTAACCGACCCGCTGCATCGCCTTCCGGTGCCGTTCCGCCATGGCGGCCCCGGATTCGCGGCGGGCCATCCTGCGCAGGACGGACGGTGCGAGGAGCAGCCCGGCGACCGCCCAGGCACCCAGCACGCCCGCTGTCTCCAGGTGCCGCCACGATGCGCCGATCTCGGCGGCGACCGCGTCGGCCGGCAGCAACGCAGACCGGAGGCCGAGGCCGAGCCAGTAGACGGGGAAGATCTGCCCGACGGTCTGCAGCCACTCGGGCAGCTTCGACAGAGGGAAGTAGATCCCGGAGATCACGACGAGTCCCATCACCGGAAGCATCAACAACCCGACGGTGCGTGGACTGTCGACGAGTGAGCCGATGACAGCGCCCATCGGCAGGGTGGCCAGGAGACCCAGCGGCACCACCCACACCAGCGTCACCAACGCTCCGCCGCCCTGCCGCGCCACCCCGTCCACCAGGAACACGCCCACGGCGAAGGGGAGTGCCATGGAGACGAGAGCCGTGCCCGACACCATGATGATCTTGCCGACCAGGTGGCCGACCATGCCGTGGGGCACGGCCTTGGCCCGCAGCAGCGTGCCGTCCTCGCGCTCGGTCGCGAGCAACTGCGCCGTGGTCATCATCCCGGTGAACGCGAGCGTCATCCCCAGCATGCTCGGCAACATGAACGCGCCGGCCGAGATGCCGGCGCCCTTCAGCGGATCGTCCCTGACGAGAAACAGCGGCACGATGAGCAGGACCGTCCAGAGCGCGTATCCGAAGACGTCCTGACCCGTGGTGAAGGTCAGCCGGAGTTCCGTCCAGCCGCGCCGCACCCCTGCTCTCGCTGCGTACCACACCGGACTCATCGCGGTCCCTCCCCGAAAGCGTGCGCCTCCCGCTCACCGGGAACGCCGCCTGCCTCCAGCTCTCGCACCATCGTCAGGTAGGTGTCTTCCAGGCTCGCCCGGCGCACCTCCAGCCCGCCGATCGCCTCGCCGTGTTCCTCGAACAGCCGACGGACGAACCGGGTGGGCTCGGCCGTGGCCTGCTCGAAGGGCCTCCCGTTCCGAGTCCAGCGCACGGTGGCCTCGGCCGATGCCTGCCGGGACAGTTCCTCGGCCGAACCATCGGCCACGATCCGGCCACCGGCCAGAATGAGGATCCGGTCGGCGAGCTTCTCCGCCTCGGCGAGGTCGTGCGTGGTCAGCAGAACAGTGGTGTTCTCGTCCGCGAGCCCGCGTACCAGGCCGTGGAACTCGTTCCTCGCCTCGGGGTCCAGACCGGCCGTCGGCTCGTCCAGGAACAGCAGTTCGGGTCTGCCGACGATGCCGACGGCCACGTCGAAACGCCTGCGCTGCCCGCCGGACAGAGTGCCGACCCGCTTGTCCGCCTGCGCGGTCAGCCCCACTGCGGCAAGGAGCTCGTCGACGTCCCACGGGCGCCGCACGAGGGCGGTGGAGTACGGCGCGTAGTACGAGCCGAGATGGGCCAGCAGCTCCCGCACCCGCCACTTGCCGTGGTCTCGCCAGGACTGCAGCACGATGCCCAGGCGCGCACGCCACCGCTCGTCGCCGCGGGCCGGATCGGTGCCGAGGACGGTCACATCACCGGCCGAGCGCATCCGGAAGCCTTCCAAGACCTCGATCGTGGTCGTCTTGCCCGCGCCGTTCGGGCCGAGCAGTACGACGACTTCGCCTCGCCGGGCCGTGAAGCCGACACCCCTCAACACATCCTGGCTGCGGTAGCGCATCCGCAGATCGCGTACCTCGATGACCGTGTCGCTCTCTGGCGGTGGGTTGCTCCCCACCCCTGACAACGCGTGAGCGCTCGTCACAGGCGTTCCCCCGTCCGTCCTTTGTTTCGTCCTGATCAAGGGCCGGAGGCCATGCCGACGTCCATGGTCATGGGACGTTGTCTACGGTGTGGCTGCCGTTGCCGCCTGGCACACACCCGGCCGGGCCCCCAGGCGAACACATTACCGAACGGTTCAGGTGTCTCCTGCTGGTCCACCGACCCGGCGAACGTCCCCGGTCACGCTGCACCATTCCGGACAAGGCCGACAGGCCCGTAACCGAGGCCCGCGGTTGCCACGGCGGCCGGCCGGCGAAGTGGGATCCGTCGGACCACAAGGCGCGGCATGCAGCGGGTTGTGGCATCGGCCGTCTCAAAAGGCCCCGCGCTGTGGCGACGTGTTATGACAAGCTCGCGGTTCGCCAGGAGGCGACGTCCTCGTCCCGGCCATCGACGCATGGCTGTGAGCACTCACACGGCGCGTTGCATGCAGACCGACTGGTCCCGTTCGTCCCATGACTCGGTGACGGCGAATCCGAGCCGCTCATACAGCGCGATCGCGCCTGCCCGCCATTTCCACACCGACAGAACTACCGTGCTGACGCCGCTTTCCGCAGCGTGCGCGAGCGCGGTTCTGACCAGGAGGGACGCGATGCCCCGCCCCCGGGAAGCCGGAGTCGTCCAGAGCCTTTTGACCTCGCACTTTCCGGCTACCGGGGTCGTCACCACCAGGCAGCCCACCGCAGTGTCCCCGCTCAACGCCAGCAGCACGACATCGTTCACGAACACAGCCCGTGGATCCACGATCTCTGCCCGGTAGCGGTCCGGCAACCCACTCACATCAGCAACGGCCTCACCTTTCTCGGCCTGCGTCTGCAGATGGTAGGCCGCCAGCAGTTCGGCCGGCCCATCCTGTGCGGAAGGGGCCTGATCCGGCCAGCGGACGATGGCAACCTCGCGTCGATCAGCCATGACGTCAGCATCACATGACGCGGATCAGGACCTCGAACAAGCACCTTCATCCACTTTCGGTACCTGCCCTTGCGAGCTCCGGCCGGTCCCGCGCCTTGTTCATCCCTCCCTCGCTGTCGGCGCCCGCCCACACCAGCCGGGCGGGCACGGACCTGACGTAGTGGAGGGGCCGCGGCGGTCGCTCCGCGTCCCCTCCCTCCTGTGGCTTTCATCAGCAGATGACGACGGACACCCGGCACAGACCGCGGCCGTCCGCCGCGGCCTGCCGCCACATCCGCAGCGGTCCGTCCAGGACGCTCTGCTCGTCGTCGCCGTAGTCCAGCCAGTCCTGGTCCTCGGCAGCAGCGCGCTCCTGTGGGGTGAAACCCAGTGCCCGCTCGGCAGTGGGCAGCGTTCCGCGTACCTCGGCGGACGTGAGCAGGAAGTCGCCGCACCAGCCGGGGAGGAGGGCGGCCCGGTCTGCGCCTGTGGCGTGGAAGAAGGACCGCCAGCGCGAACTCCTTGCTGTGGACGGAGAGAAGGATGTCCTCCTCGCCGGTCACCAGATCCCACACGTCCGTGAGCAGGGAGAAGTCGTCGCCGGGTGACAGGCCGTCGTACCTCCTCTGCACGTGCTCTGCGGAGGCGGTCAGTTCCTGGAAGGAATCCAGCGCGTCCCCCTCCCTGCGGCCGGACCGGCCGCAGGGCCTCCACCAGGTCCGGACCGGCAACGGTTCCCGCCGCCAACGGTTCCAGCGCTCTTGTGCGCGTGGTTCCTCCCGCTCCGCAGCGATCAGCGGGAACAGCCGCGGAGCCAGAGTGCCGATGAAGGCGTCGTCCTGGGCGCTGATGGACCAGGCCGAGGTGATACCCATGCGAGGACCGTCCGAGGCACGCCTGACGGGGCATCACTGGTAGGGCACCCCTGACAGGGCCGCACTGACAAGGCACCCCTGACAGGGCGGCTGCCGTGACCGACCGGGGCCGGGGGGAAGTCTGCCGATGCCTCGCGGCCGGTCCCCCGGTGACACGCCGCAAGCGCTCTCGCCTCCCGGTGCCGACGCCTGCGCCTGGGGCGCGGTGCCACGGCACCGTCACCACCGCCGCCCTCCCAGCCACGGCTGCGAACGTGGATCACCGAGACGATGGCATAGCCTTCCCGCATGCAGAGCGTGGACGACGGCCGAAGGGCAGCCGAGGCAGGGGACTGGGTGGCCGCGGGGCACGCCTTCGTCCGGGCCGCGATGGAGGGCAGCGCGGAGGGTGCCGAACTGGCGGCCCGGGTGACCGTCGAGCTGGAGCCGCTTGCGGACGGTGGGTCGGCGGAGGCGGCCGCGCTGCTCGCCGGTATCTACCTGGAGTACTTCGACGAGTCGGCCCTGCCCATGGCCGTGCGGTACGCCCGCGCGGCGGCCGAGGCCGGACTGCCGGCCGGACAGCGCACCTACGGTCACATGTTGGTGACGGGGCTGGGCGTCGAAGAGGACCGAGCGTGTGCGGCTGAGCTGTTCCGGGCGGCCGCGGAGGGCGGGGACGCCTACGGCGCGTTCAACCTCGCCCAGCTGGTTGACGACCCCGACGAGTCCCTGCGACTGCTGGAGACGGCCGCACGCGCGGGGATCGCCGTCGCGGGTGCGGTGCTCGCCGACCGGCTGTCCGCACTGGACCGGGACGAGGAGGCGCTGGGCTGGTACGTGTGGGCGGCCGAGCGTGGGCACACGGGGGCGATGAACGCCGCCGCCTGCTGGTACCGCGACGGCTTCGGCACCCCGCCGGACCCGGTGCAGGCGGTGCGCTGGTTCTTCGTCATGCTCGCGCACGGCGACGGAGACGGCATCCACGAGGCGATCCAGCTGGCGAAGGCGGGGGCCATCGACGCGGAACAGATCCGCGAGGCCGGGCGGCTCGCCGGCGATCCTGGAGCGGCGGAGTCCCTGATCGGTACGGTCCTGGGCGGCGGCCGAAAATGAGGAAGTGCCCCATCCAGGCCTTGATCTGCCGGTTACTGCCCAGTCCTGGGCAGTAACCGTCCATGCCGCGCTCGCGGTGACGCGCCCTTGCCATCAGTGTCGCCCCCGCCATGGCTCGGGCCGGGCTTGAGCACCGTGCGCGTGCGACCATCCGCTCCGGCCCTGGGCCCAGACCCGGCACCGCCCGACTTCCTCATGCGGGACGGACCTGCCGAGAGCCCACCAGTGCGGGAGCCGCCGGCCTTGCGGGCCCCGGCGAGCATGCCGCCTGACGCGCCCGCCCGGAGACCCGCCGCTTTCCCTCGCCTTCTACTGTCGCGGAGCGCTCATCAGCGATTCCGGCAGGTAGGCGGACCGGATACCCAGCTGCCAGCCGTGCGCCAGAGAGGCGAGTGCGGCCAGCGTGACGGTACCCACCGGCAGCAGACTCCGGGGGGCCGGGTCGGCGCCGACGTTCTCGCGGTGCGTCACGAGCCGCGCCTCCAGGGCCTGCTCGAAGGCGGGCTGGTCGTCGTCGAGCAGAACGCGCAGCAGTCGCTGATCCGGCGTCAGGGTGCCGACGGCATCGAGCTGCCCGGCCGCACGCGCACGCGCTTCGGCGTCCGGTGTGGCCAGCGGTACCGGTCCGGGGAGCGCGCCGGGGTACCGCCCCTGCACGACGGTCAGGTAGGCGCAGAGCGCGTCCATCTCGGCGAGGTCGGCCGGATCAGAGACCGACTCCCGCTTCGAGTAGGGCACGCCGTCACGGATGGCGGGGGCGTAGTCCTCGCGGAGCATGGGGCCGATCACCCGGTCCCGCTGCCATATCAGGCCGCTGATCACGGCCATCGCGAACGCGTCGGTCCAGGTGCGCGCGGTGGTCATCGGCTGGGGCGGCTCCCATGCCTCCTCGTAGTGAAGCTCCTGGCTGCTGAGCGACTCCTGGGCGAGGGGGAGGGGGACCTCGAAGTCGCCGTCGGGGAAGCACGCGAGGCTCAACACGCCCAAAGCACACTCCGCCGCCGTGATCAGGGCGGTGCGCGCATCGGGCGCACTCAGCGCGGGGTCCGCCACGGTGCGCGCGGCGATGTGGTCGGCCAGCTCCTCGCCAAGCTCACTGAGCCCACGCCGCAGCGGCTTGTCGCCGTAGCGCATGTCGTGCCAATGACCCATGGTCCGCCCCGACATGCCCTCAAGGGCCTGCTCGATCTGCTGCTCCGCGACGGCGTGACGCGGTACCTGCTTGATCATCATGCAGGTCATCCTGGCAGGTCCCACTGACAGTGACGCCAACGGCGGCTTCCCGGCCCCCCGTGACTGGTGCGTCACCGACCCGCTGCCGCACCCACCGCGTCGGCGTGCACCGGCGATTCCCCGCTTGCCCACGTCCCACGCTGCCCGGCAGGCCGTCGGTCCTGCTGAGCCTCGGCTCCGTCCGCCGGAGACAGGGGCGGAACCGGCGACGGGCCACCTGAACGCCCCCGAACCCAACTCGCCGTACCACCGCGCCACCCGGCAGAACGTCACGTCCGACGGGTCGGACAGACCCATCGGAAGTTCCGAGGACCAACTCACCTGGCCCACCACGCCGTTAAGGTGTCGATGATCCATCGAGCCGATCAATGTTCGACGGGCTGGACGCCGATCACCGGCTCAGCCCTGCCACCGCAGCGCCATCGACATCACCAACACGACGAGCAGCGCCACCGCGACCCACACGACGAGCAGCGCCACCGCGACCCAGCACGGCAAGCAGCACCGAAAACTGCCTCCAGCGTCGGCTCGGCACCCGCCGGCCCCTCCCAGAGAAGGTTTTGCATGCGCATTCGAGTAATCGGCGTCGTCCTCGCGGGTCTCACGCTCGCGACCCTCGCGACACCCTCACAGGCCGCGGCTCTGCCGGCGCCGAACATCGAGGCCGTCCGCACCGTGCAGCGACAGGCCATGACGCAGGGCGCACCGGGTGCACTCACCCTCATCGACGACCAGGCCGCCTACTACGGCGTCGCGAGCGGCAAGGCGGACACGGCCACCGGGGCCAGAATGGACACCGGCCGACGGTTCCGGATCGGAAGCGTCACCAAGACCTTCAGCACGGTCGTCCTGATGCAGCTGGTCTCCGAGGGCCTCATCAATCTGGACGCGCCGGCCAACACGTACCTGCCCACCCCCCTGCCGAGCAGTTCCATCACCGTGCGGCACCTGCTCAGCCACCGAAGCGGGCTCTACGACTACACCAACGACATGTTCTACTCCACCGTTCCGGGCTTCGAAGCGGTGCGGAACAAGACGTTCACCTTCCAGGAACTGATCAACAAGTCCACGGCGCGCCCGCTGACGATCACGCCCGGATCCGCTTACAGCTACTCCAACACCAACTTCGTGGTGATCGGCCAGATCATCGAGCGCGTGACGGGGAAGCCGGTCGCCGAGCAGTACCGGCAGCGCATCTTCGAGCCGCTCAAGCTCGGCAACACCTCCTACGTGCACCCCCTGACCAGCATCGCCGGGTCCGCCTCGCGCGGCTATCTGCGACCGGACGACACCACGCTTCCCCTGGTGGACTCCACGGAGCAGACGGTCTCCTGGGCGCAGTCCGCCGGCGCGGTCATCTCCAACGCGGAGGACCTCAACACGTTCTTCAGCGCCCTGCTCTCCGGCGCTCTGCTCCAGGAGAGCGCCCTGCGGCAGATGATGACCATGGTCCCCGTCAACGCGGACGGCAGCCAGTCCTACGGTCTGGGGCTGCGTGCCAGGAAGCTGTCCTGCGGAGTGACGGTCTACGGGCACACCGGCACCGTGCAGGGTTACTACACCTGGGCGTTCGGTACGCCTGACGGAAGCCGCACCATGACCTCCATGGCGAACACCTCCAACAACGGGACCGTGAACACGACGTTGGGCGGAACCCTGGAAGCGGCGTTCTGCGGCACCGCCCCGGCGGCGGCCTCCCTCAGGACCGCGGTCGCGGTGGACGGCGAGTTCCGCGAGGAGATCGCCCCGGACGTCGTCCGCGGTCGCCGGTGACCGCGGACCAGCCGCCGCGACACGGCTGACGACGCAGCACCCCGGACGCCGAAACCGATGACGACCGGCGGCCGTGCCTGCCGCACAACGACAGGCACGGCTGGGGACTTTCGTTCGGATCACCGCGCCGACCAGAGGAAGACGGCAGCGCTGCGGAGACCGGCCCGGCGGATGGTGGCGGTCTTTCCGGAGCGGGTGGTGACAGCGCGCCACGGCAAGAGGCGGTTGACGCACCGCTCCACGTGGTGCGCTGTTCTCAGCTCTCGCGGTTCATGACGTCCGGACAAGGGTGTCGGACGTGGTGGCGGGTGATCGGCAGGGGGCGGGGAATGCCGCACGGAGGGGCGTGACCTGTCTCCTCAACGCCGCCAACCGCGATCCCGCCCGGTACCGGGACGCCGAGCGGTTCGGCATCTTCCGTGACGACCTGTCGGCGACGAACACGGTCTCGGCGGTCGCCGACCACCTGGCCTTCGCCGTCGGCCGGCTTTTCCGCGCCGGCGCCCCGCCGGCCCGCGCGGAGGTCGAGACCGCGGTGCATCACCTTCTCGACGCACTACCCGGTCTGCGGCTCGACGACGGGCTCCGGCCGGTGGAGAGCTAAGTGTTCACCCGCAGCCCGCGTACGCTGCCCGTCCGCTGCACACCGGCCTGGGCACCGCCGAGGCGCCTGGGACCGCTACGGGTGCCGCGCGGCGGGTCCCCCTCGGGGTTACTGCGGTCTGGGCTGCACGCCGAAAAACCCATGTGCGGGCGTACCGGCGGCGGACGGACCCGGGATGACGGCGGCCAGATCACGGTGGATCCGCTCGGCCTCGCCGCGCACCTGAGTGGGTACGTCACCGCGTTCGGAGACGAGACGGTGGTAGATCGGTGTTTCCTGGAACACGTACGTACATCGCTTTCAGCGGTCGGCGAAAACAGGGCAGGGCTGGTGGGCGCGGCGGACGCACGAGGTCGTGCGGCGGGTCGACGCCGGTGTCGACCGCATCCACCGAGCCGGACCCGTTCCCAGGGCTCCGGCTCTCTCCCACGCCGTGTCGGGCAGGGGCTTCGCCATGGTAGTCGGGGGTGCCGACAGGCATGACGGCGCCCCGGCGGAGACGCGTGCCGACGGTCCCGCACGAGCTCACCGTCCTGCGGGACCATCGCTGCCACGCGGCCCTTTTGGGGAGGGGCCGTGCCGGGACGCCAGGTGCTCCACGAACGCCACCACCCCCGCCGGAGCCCGGCCGGGCCTTCCGTTCCAGGCCGGCGCCCTGCAAGCCGTCGGCGTGAACCGGTTGTCTCGGAACGGACCGGCTACGCGGCCAGCAACAAAGGGGCGTCAGGCGGTCCGAGGATTGTGGGTGATGTGTCGGTCGCTGCGCGGCTACCGCAGGCCGTAGAAGCGCAGGGGTGAGTTCGGGGTGAAACCGATACGCGGGTAGACCGGTGCCCCCGCAGCGGTGGCGTGCAGAGTGGCGCGGGTCAGTCCGGTGGCCCGGGCGCCTTCGTACAGCGCCTTGCGTGTCACCGCTTCGCCGTAGCCCCGGCGCTCCCACTGGGGGTCCGTGGCGACGAGTACGACGAAGAGGCGGCCGTCGGCTTCCAACGCCCCCGCACACGTCACCGGAACGTCGCCCCGCATACCCAGGTAAGCGTGCACCTCCTCCTTCCACAGCGTGGAACCGGCGAGTCCGTCGCGACCGTGTTCCAGCGGGAAGCCGTAGGCACGTGAGTTGAGATCCGCGTAGGAGAGCAGGTGTTCGTCAGTGCTCACGCGGACAAAAGTGAGATCGGGGTGGGTCGGCTCAGGAAGGGGGAGCAGGTCTCCGGCCATGCCGGTGCCGGGAAAGGCGTATGCGAGCCCCGCTCGTTCGGCCGCTGCCGTGAGCGTCGCGCGCGCCCCGGGATCGAGTAGGTCCTCGAAGACCCACAGAAAGCCGGGATGTTCCTTCGAGCGCATGATGTCCGCCGCCTCGGTCAGACGCTGCTCCACGAGAGCCGCGTCCGCCCCCACATCGGTCAAGGTGATGCAGTTCCAGAAGGCGAACCGGCAGTCGGCCCAGCGGACCGCGATGCCCGGAAGGTCCCGCACATCGGCGCCCGCGTCCCTGTCGAGCACCATGGCCTTCCAGACCGCGGCGAGCTGCTCCATCGATTCGACCGATTCCGCAAGGTTCGTCACCGTAACCCCTTTAATCGCTTGATCTGTGAAGCCGTCGGAGTGACAACGACCGCAGTCGGTCCGATGGTTCGCGCATTTCGGCCGTCTCGCACCACGGACTGTCCGTGGTCTCCGAGGTGGCTCCGTCGCCCCGGACGCATTCGCCGCGGCACCTCCGTCGTCGGGACCGTCACGTACGCGCTCCCACGGGCGACGACAGCGTCAACGACGCCACCCACAACGTCGTCTACGTCGACAGCCACGACTACGGCCCCGACAAGTCGAGCACCCGCTACAGCGGAGGCACCGACGCCTGGGCCGAGAACATGTCGTTGATGTGGACCTTCCGCGGCATCCCCACGCTGTACTACGGCTCGGAGATCGAGTTCGAGAAAGGACGGCGGATCGACTGCGGCGCGACCTGTCCGCTCGCCACGACGGGACGTGCCTACTACGGCGACCACCTGGCCGGCTCGGTCACGGCGTCCGGCTTCGGCACCGTGGCGTCCGCCGACGGTCAGGTCGCCATCACGCCGGCCCAGCCCCTGGTGAAGCACCTGCAACGGCTGAACCAGATCCGCCGGGCGGTCCCGGCCCTCCAGATGGGCCAGTACTCCGCGGAGGGCATCTCGGGCGGCATGGCCTTCAAGCGGCGTTACGCCAGCGGCGGCACCGACAGCTTCGCGCTGGTCACCGTGACCGACTCGGCGACGTACTCGGGCCTCCCGAACGGCACCTACCGGGACGCCGTGACCGGTGACGTGAAGACCGTCTCGAACGGTTCCCTGAGCGTGGCGGCCCCGGGCAAGGGCAACCTGCGGGTGTACGTCCTCGTCGGTCCCGGCAAGATCGGGACGGACGACCCTTACCTGAAGTAACCATCCCTGGTCGCGGCAGGCGGCATCGCGTCCGCGCCGAGCGGAACGCCGGAGCACGGTCCACGTGTCCCACCCGGCCGGGCGCGCGTCCGTGTCCTGACAGGTGCCCACCGCGGTCCGGCGGTGGGCACCTCGCGTCTTCGGGTGTGCCGGCCGACATGCCGCCGTCCGTCCCGGGCGTCACACCTTCTGCTGCGCGTCGATCTCGGCGACGAGGGCCTCGATGCGGGTCCTGATCTCGTCGCGGATGGGACGGACGGCCTCCACGCCCTTGCCCGCGGGGTCTTCCAGGGCCCAGTCGAGGTACTTCTTGCCGGGGAACACGGGGCAGGCGTCGCCGCAGCCCATGGTGATGACGTAGTCGGAGGCCTGGACGGCCTCGGTGGTGAGGATCTTCGGATTGGCGTCCGCGATGTCGATGCCGACTTCCTTCATGGCCTCGACGGCGGAGGGGTTGACCCGGTCGCCCGGTACGGATCCGGCGGAGCGGACCTCGACCCGGTCGCCCGCGAGATGGCTGAGGAATCCGGCGGCCATCTGGGAGCGGCCGGCGTTGTGGACGCAGACGAACAGCACGGAGGCGAGCGGGCTGGAGGACATCGGTTCTTCCTTCGTGTATAGAGCGGTTGCTGGAGCGCGGTGCGGAGTTCAGGTGATCGGCGGGCCGTCGGGCGGGTCGGTGGTGCGGGCGTCGACCGCGTCGCGGATCGGGCGGACGGCTCCGGGCGGACGCCGTCGGTATCTGGAGCGGCGCCGGCCCTCGGGCAGGGCAGGGGTGGGAGTGGCGGGCATGGGGAGACCCTTCGACGGCCCCACAGGTCAGCCATCGCTGGTATCAGCGCCGGGTGATGTGAAAATATCAGCCCATGATGACGTCAGTCGACACTGACCTGATTCGGGTGCTGGCCGACCCGCTCAGGCTTCGGATCGTGACCCTTCTCGCCCGCGAGACGCTGTGCACCACCCACCTGGTGGAGGAGACCGGTGCGCGGCAGACGAATCTGTCCAACCATCTGAAGGTGCTGCGCGAGGCCGGGGTCGTCGAGACGGAGCCGTGCGGCCGCTTCACCTATTACAAGCTCCGGCCCGACGTCATCGCCCAGCTCGCCGAGCAGTTCGCCGATCTGGCTGAACAGGCCCGTACCGCCGCCGACAACAAGAGGGCCTGCCCGTGACCCCCACCCAAGCGCCCGCGACGGCGCACCAGACATCCGTCGTCGCCAAGCTCTCCACGCTCGACCGGTACCTGGCCGTGTGGATCCTCATCGCCATGGCCGTCGGTCTCGGTCTGGGGCGGATGATTCCCGGGCTGAACGACGCGCTGGCGACGGTGGAGATCGGCGGTGTCTCCCTGCCGATCGCGCTCGGTCTGCTGATCATGATGTACCCGGTTCTGGCGAAGGTCCGCTACGACAAGCTCGACGCCGTCACCGGTGACCGCAAGCTCATGGTCTCTTCGCTGGTCATCAACTGGATCGTCGGGCCGGCGGTGATGTTCGCGCTGGCGTGGACCTTCCTGCCGGACCTGCCCGAGTACCGCACCGGCCTGATCATCGTCGGCCTGGCCCGCTGCATCGCCATGGTCATCATCTGGAACGACCTGGCCTGCGGCGACCGCGAGGCGGCAGCCGTCCTCGTCGCGCTCAACTCGGTCTTCCAGGTCCTCGCGTTCGGCCTGCTCGGCTGGTTCTACCTCGACCTTCTGCCCGGCTGGCTCGGCCTCGGCGACGGGGATCACCTGGACATCTCCATGGGGAAGATCGCCCTGAACGTCGTCGTCTTCCTCGGCATCCCGCTGCTGGCCGGGTTCCTCACCCGCCGCATCGGCGAGAAGAGGCTCGGCTGGGTGGACTACGAGAGCAGGTTCCTGCCGAAGATCGGCCCGTGGGCGCTGTACGGCCTGCTGTTCACGATCGTCGTCCTGTTCGCTCTGCAGGGCAGGACGATCACGTCCCAGCCGCTGGACGTGGCCCGGATCGCGTTGCCGCTGCTGGTGTACTTCGCCGTGATGTGGTTCGGCACCTTCGCCCTCGGCAAGGTCATCGGCCTCGCCTACGACCGCACCGCCACCCTCGCCTTCACCGCGGCGGGCAACAACTTCGAGCTCGCCATCGCGGTCGCGATCGCCACCTTCGGCGTCACCTCCGGGCAGGCCCTGTCCGGCGTGGTCGGCCCGCTCATCGAGGTCCCCGTCCTGGTGGCGCTGGTGTACGTCTCGCTGGCCTGGCGCCGGAAGTTCACCACCGCGCGCCTGGGGTCGTGACCCGGCGCACCGGTGTGGTGGTGGTCGGCGGCGGCCAGGCAGGGCTCGCCGCCGGCTACCACCTGCGCCGCCAAGGCCTGGACTTCACCATTCTGGACGCAGGTCCGGCGCCGGGCGGGGCCTGGCAGCACATGTGGGACTCACTGCACCTTTTCTCTCCCGCCGACCACTCCTCCCTGCCCGGCCGGCTCATGCCCGTCCAGCCCGGCGAGACCTACCCGGACGCGGCGCACGTGGTCGACTACCTCGCCGACTACGAGAAGCGCTACGACCTGCCGGTCCAGCACGGCACCCGTGTGGACGCCGTACGCCGCGACGGAGACCGGCTCCTGGTCGACGCCGACTCCGGCAGCTGGCGGGCGGGCGCGGTCATCAGCGCGACCGGCACCTGGTCGCGGCCCTTCCTCCCCGCCGTACCCGGCCGCGGCGTCTTCACCGGGCGGCAGCTGCACACGGTGGACTACCGCCGTCCGGCCGACTTCTCCGGGCAGCGTGTCGTCGTGGTCGGCGGCGGGAACTCCGGCGCGCAGATCGCCGCCGACCTCGCCCTGGACGGCAACGCCGAGGTGACGTGGGTGACCCCACGCCCGCCCCGGTTCCTCGCCGACGACATCGACGGCCGCGCCCTCTTCGGCGTCGCCACCGCCCGACGCCGCGCCCTCGACGCCGGCCGCACCGACACCGGCGGAGTCGCCTCGCTCGGCGACATCGTCGCCGTCCCGCCCGTACGCGCCGCCCGCGACGCCGGACCGCTGACGGCGCAACCGATGTTCAGCCGGCTCACCGCCACCGGCGTCCGGTGGGACGACGGTCGCCAGGCGGGTGTGGACACGGTCATCTGGTGCACCGGCTTCCGCCCGGCCCTGGCCCACCTGGCCCCGCTGGAGCTGCGCGGCCCGGGCGGGCGCATCGCCACCGAAGGCACCCGGTCCCTGGGCGAGCCGCGGCTGCACCTGCTCGGCTACGGTGACTGGACCGGCCCCGCCTCCGCCACCCTCATCGGCGTCGGGCGTCCCGCCCGCGACGCGGCCCGCCAGATCGCCGCACTGCTGCGGTAGGCGCCCTGTCGCAAGCCGGAATCGGCTCGGCGCCGTACGGACGCGTCGTCGGCTACGCCACCACCGGGGTGCCGGGCGCCGCCATCGCAGCACGCCGACCGCCGTGTGGGCGGTCGGCGTGCTGCGGGCAGCCGCTTCCGGCGCGCGCTCGTTCGCCGCCTCTTGCTTGCGGACCGCTGTGGTGCTGACGGCTGCCTTCGTCTGCCTGGCGGCCTGCCTGGTCCTAGGTGGCCTGCTGTATGCCCTGCCCGCCGGTAACGGCAGCCGCCCGCCGGTATCGGCAGCCCTCCCCTCACACCGGCAAGCGCCGCCGGAGTTCTGCGGGCATCCGCTGGTCAGGCAGCCGGCGTACTGATCAGCAGTCGGCCCATCGCGGCCAGCACGTCCGGCTCGACCCGGTAGTAGACCCAGGTGCCGCGCCGCTCGGAGCTGAGCAGCCCCGCTTCCTTGAGCTTCTTCAGGTGGTGGGAGACGGTCGGCTGGGAGACGCCGACGTCGGAGATGTCGCACACGCACGCCTCTCCGCCCTCGTGGGAGGCGACGGCGGAGAACAGCCGCAACCGCACCGGGTCGCCGAGTGCCTTGAACATCCGGGCAGCCGTCTCGGCTTCCTCGGCGGTCATCGGGCGTTCCGTCAGCGGCGGGCAGCACGGCGCCGCACCCTGGCCGTCGGCGGGCTCGAGCAGGGGCAGCACCTTCACATTCGACATGCGTCTATGTTGACACACGTCGAACCAAGGTGGGGGGTGTCGGCGGCGAGCGAGGTGGGTGCCGGGCGCCGGCGATCCGGTCGGCTTCCCGGGCTCTGCCTCGCGGCGAGTTCGGAGTGAGGAAGGGGCCGGCCGGGCGGGGCGGTGTCCAGGCCGGTGCGAGTCGGTCGAAAGCGGGGATTCGATGAATGTCTATGTTGACGTTCGTCAATACAGGTGGCATGCTGGGGCACACAAGACATCGACAGATGTCGAAACAGCAAGGAGTCGACTGTGAACGCGCCTGCCACCCAGCTGCCCGTCGTCGTGATCGGAGCCGGTCCCGTCGGCCTCGCTGCCGCCGCTCACCTGGTCGACCGCGGCATCACGCCGTTGGTTCTGGAAGCAGGCGCGGTCGCTGGTGCGGCGGTGCGCGAGTGGGCGCACGTGCGGCTGTTCTCCACCTGGGGCGAGGTCACCGACCCGGCCGCCGAGAAGCTGCTGGCCCCGACCGGCTGGGTGAAGCCGGACGCCGCCAGCTATCCCTCGGGCGGGGACTGGGCCGAGCAGTACCTCCAGCCGCTCGCCGACGTCCTCGGCGAGCAGGTGCGCTTCGGCACCACCGTCACCGGCGTCTCCCGGGCGGGCCGGGACCGGATCGTGGACGCCGAACGCGAGGCCCAGCCGTTCGTCGTCCACATCGTCCACACGGACGGCCGCGAGGAGCGGCTGTTCGCCCGCGCGGTGATCGACGCCTCCGGCACCTGGACCACCCCGAGCCCCGCCGGCGGCAGCGGCCTTCCGGCCCTGGGCGAGAAGGCCGCCTCCGACCGGATCACCTACCGCGTGCCGGACCTCAAGGACCCGGCCGTGCGGGCCCGATACGCGGGCAAGCGCACCGCGGTCATCGGGGCCGGCGCCTCCGCCTTCACGGCGCTCGCGTACCTCGCCGACCTCGCCACGTCCGACGACGGCACCGGCACCAAGGCCGTGTGGATCCTGCGCCGGGGCATCTCCGGCTCCACCTTCGGCGGAGGCTCCGCAGACCAGCTCCCCGCCCGTGGCGCCCTCGGCCTCGCCGCCAAGGCCGCCGTCGACGACGGCCACGCCGACGCGGTCACCGGCTTCCGCACCGAGGCCATCGAGCGCGACGACGCAGGCCGCCTGGTGCTCGTCGGCGAGGACGGCCGCCGCCTGGACCCGGTCGAGGACATCATCGTCCTCACCGGCTTCCGACCCGACCTCTCCTTCCTCTCCGAACTCCGCCTCGGCCTCGACGAGCGACTCCAGGCGCCGACCGCGCTCGCCCCGCTCATCGACCCCAACCAGCATTCGTGCGGCACCGTCCACCCGCACGGCGTCAACGAGCTCTCGCACCCGGAGAAGGGCGTCCATCTCGTCGGCATGAAGTCCTACGGGCGCGCCCCCACGTTCCTCGCGATGACCGGCTACGAGCAGGTCCGCTCCATCGCAGCGTCCCTCGCCGGCGACCAAGAGGCCGCCGAGCGCGTCGAGCTGACTCTGCCGGAGACCGGAGTCTGCGGCGGCGCGGGCCTCTTCGACGACCCCGACACCGCGCAGTCCGTCGACGGTGGCGGCTGCTGCGCGACCCCCGCCACCCTCCAGATCGGCATCGGCGCCCCGGCCTCCTCCGGCGGTTGCTGACTCCCCACTCACACAAAGAGGTTCGTCATGTCCCGCGTACAGCTCGCCCTCCGCGTCCCCGACCTCGCCGCTTCCGTCGCCTTCTACACCGAGCTCTTCGGCACCCAGCCCGCCAAGCTCCGGGACGGCTACGCCAACTTCGCCCTCGCGGAACCCCCGCTCAAGCTGGTCCTCATCGAAGGCACCGCCGGGGAGGACACGCGCCTGGACCATCTCGGCGTCGAGGTCGAGTCGACCGAGGCGGTGCGCGCCGCGACCACCCGCCTCGCCGAAGCCGGGCTGGCCACGGCCGAGGAGAACGACACGACCTGCTGCTACGCGGTGCAGGACAAGGTCTGGGTCCAGGGCCCGGGCCGGGAGCCCTGGGAGGTGTACGTCGTCAAATCCGACGCCGACTCCCTGGCCAAGCAGCAGGGCAGCACCTGCTGCACGGGCCCGGGCGAAGCCGTCCCGGACGAGCCGGCCGCCGCGGCCTCCGGTTGCTGCTGACCGCCGAACACCGGCGCTCACCCCCGCGGGACCGCGACCGGAAGCGGGGGCGGGGCGCGGTCCCGCTGCGTCATGCCTGCCCTGTGCGCTCCTCAGTTCACCAGTTGGGGCGTCGTCCGGTGACGCGAGGAACACCGGGCCGGGTACGACACGCGGATGCCCCTGCTTGACCTTCAGCGCGGGCAGGATCGGATGGTGAGGGTCGCAGAGGCGGCGGACATGGGTCACGCCGCAGGGGTTCCGTGGTGCCTTCGTGGCCGTGCTGGAGCCGAGGGTGGTGTTGACCAGGCCGGGATGGGCGGCGACCGTGCGCAGTGGCAGCTCGCGGGTGCGCGCCCACGCCGTGAGCCCTTCGGTGAACAGCAGGTTCGCCGGCTTGGAGTCGAAGTACGCCGGCCATCGGTGGTATCGCCGGGGCTGGTGCGGCCGGTCGGTGCGGCATCGGCCCAGCCAGTGCAGGACGGAGGAGACGTTCACCACCCGCGGCTGGGGCGCGTTCAGCAGAGCGGGCAGCAGGTGGCCCGTCAGAGCGAAATGCCGAGATGATTCACAGCGACGTGCATCTCGTGGCCTGCGGGGGGCGGGTGTACGGCAGCGCGGCCACCCCGGCGTTGTTCACCAGCACATCCAGTCGTCCTCCCGTAAGGCCCGTGATCCGTTCGGCGGCCTCGCGGACCTGGTCCAGCTGAGCCAGGTCGCACGCGACGCTGTCCACCCGCGCCGTCCCGATGCGGCGGCCCAGCGCTTCGGCGACCGCATGCCCTTGCCCGGAGGAGGGGCAGAGGATGATGACGCGCGCGCCGAAGCCGGCCAGGTGCTCGGCCGCCGCGGCGCCGATGACGCGGGACGATCCCGTGATCACTGCCGTGCGTCCGGACAGGTCGGCTACGGCCGCCGGTGTCCACGACTCCTCCCCGGTCCGCCGGCGCCGCCACGGCCCGGGAAGGTCAACACCGTCGTGTCGGCCGCCGCAGGCCCACCTCACCTCGCTGTCGTCCACGCTTGGTGCAACGACTGCCGAAGGGGCAGGGAACGGTCCGCCTCACAAGGACGTCGCCCCTCATGTGGGTGTCGACCTGTCCGGCCGTGTCGGGCGGACGGGCGCCGACGTCACGGCGCTGCTGCCGGCTCCCGTCGGCGAGCGAGCACTAGCTGGGTCTGCCGGCTCGGGCAGCGACGTTGTCGATGCCTGTACCACCCGGTGGAGAGACGTTCGGTGAAGCGCAGGGGCAGGGGTGCCGTTGCCGGTCAGCCCGCGTCCTGCCGGGCGGCAGGTGAATCAGCCGGCAGGCGGGGGTCGGTGGGTGAGGAGCCGGTGACGGGCCGGCCGTAGTGCCGGGTGCGTACGCAGAAGATGAGCAGGGCCAGAAGGGTCGTGGTGACGAACCATGGCAGAGCCAGGGCGGCGCAGGTGAAGGACTCCGCGTCGGTGAAGGAGGCGGCCAGGGCCGCCTGCGCGGGGCCGTACAGCGGCAAGGCGCTCAGCCATGCCTGGTCTCCGGCCGGGTTCGAGACCGGGCTTTGCATGCCGACGTCGATCAGCGTGGCCATCACCACGACGAAGAACCCCTCCAGTTCGCCACGCAGCAGGTAGCCGGCCATGATGCCGAGCCCTCCGTAGGCCAGCACCGCTGCTGCCACAGCGGCGGCGACTGCCCCCGGCTGAGTCAGCGGCCAGGACAGCCACAGCAGGCCGGTGGTGTAACAGGTGAGCAGTGCCGTGATGACGAGGAGGGCAATGATCCTGGCGGCCAGCAGTTGCAGCCGCGGATAACCGGCCAGTACCAGGCGCAGGTCCATGTCCCGGGCGCTGAAGGTGGCCATGAACATCATGAAACCGGCGATCACCGTGACGGCGTGCAGGGCGCTGGAGACCTGGATGGTGCGGTTCATCGACGCGGTCACCTCGATACCCAGCGCGCTGCTGAACGTGATGTCCGTGTCCAGAGCGGTCACGCGGACCAGGTAGATCCAGGTCGGGATGAAGAAGGCGATCATGCTCATCGCGAGGCGGTTGCGCAGGTGACCGGTCAGCGTGAAGCCGAGCGCCACCGTGAAGGCTGTCCACTGGTGTCTCATCGTGGTGTTCCCGCCGGGTACAGGCGTCCGTCGCGCAGATGGTGGACGGTGTCGAAGTGCTGCAGGTCGTGCAGCAGGTGCGACACCACCACCACCGAACGCCCGCGGCTGCGCAACCGGTCCGCCAGCTGCCAAAAGCGCTGGTGCGTGTCCCAGTCGAATCCCTGGTAGGGCTCGTCGAGCACCAGCAGCGGCGGATCGTGCATCAGCGCCAAGGTCAGGTTGAGCTTCTGCCGGGTACCGCCACTGAGCTCTCCCGCCCGGGTACGCCGCTCGGCGCCGAAGCCGAGCAGGTCCACCAGCTCCCAGGCATCGTCCAGCCGCGGCAGCCGGTAGGCGACCTGGAACAGCCGCAAATGCTGGGCGACCGTGAGCGTGTCATTGATCACCGCCTGCTGCGGGCAGTATCCCAGCGCGCTGAAACGCCGCACAGCGCCGCGGTCCGGCATGAGCTGTCCCACCGCGATACGCAACAGCGTGCTCTTGCCCGAGCCGTTCTCGCCCACCACTGCCGCGAGCATGCCGGCCGACACGGTGAAATCCGCTCCGCGCAGCACCGCTCGTCTGCCGTACGCCTTGTGCACGGCCCTCATGTGCAGCCGCATGTCTGATGCCATGTCGTTCTGTCCCTCGCCGCCTACTGCACCATCAACGTTCGCTCAGGGCAACGCGAGCGGCCAGCGCGCGGACACGCCTGATCCGTTCCTGCGGCCGCGAGCGTCATCGCCGCAGCAGCCGTACGGCCGGAAGGGAAGGGGGAGCGGGGGCGGCGTCTTGGTGCGGCGGCTCTTCCATCGACATGAGGGCCGGCGCGATGGACCCAGGTGACGCCTGCCGCCGTCCCTACCTCACCCGAGACCTGCCGCCTCGTCGTCGACGGGGATGCCCAGCCGGCCGGCCACGGTGGTGAGGGCTGGTCCCAGCTCGAGCGCGACCCGAGTGAGGGCGTGCCGGTCGCCCCGGGTCGGGTCCCGGTTGACGATCAGCACCGGTTTCCCGGCCTGGGCCGCTTGGCGGACGAAGCGGAGCCCGGACATCACCGTCAGTGAGGAGCCCAGGACCAGCAGGGATGCCGCCTCATGGACCAGCTCGCGGCAGTGCTCGACCCGCCGCGGCGGAACGGCTTCGCCGAAGAACACCACGTCCGGCTTGAGGACGCCGCCGCAGACCGTGCAGGGCACCACGCGGAAATCCCCGACCTGTTCGTCGGTGAGGTCGGCGTCCCCGTCCGGGTTGATCGCTGCGGCCACCGGCTGGAAGCCCGCGTTGGCCTCCTCCAGTCGCCGGGCGAGTTCGTGGCGCGGGCTGAAGGCACCGCAGGACAGGCACACGACCCGGGACAGGCTTCCGTGGAGGTCGACTACGCCCTCGCTGCCGGCGGCCTGGTGCAGACCGTCGACGTTCTGCGTGATCACACCCGAGAGCAGGCCGTGGCGCCCGAACGCGGCCACGGCCCGGTGCCCGGCATTGGGGCGGGCGCGGCCGAAGGTGCGCCAGCCGAGGTGGCTGCGGGCCCAGTACCGGCGCCGGGCCTGGGCGCTGGCGGTGAAGTCCTGGTAGGTCATCGGGGTGTGCCGGCTCAGGCTCCCGCCCTCGCCCCGGTAGTCGGGGATGCCCGACTCCGTGGAGATGCCCGCCCCGCTCAGCACCAGCACGCCGCCGGTGCTCAGCGCATCGGCGACCGGCTCCGGATCCGTGGTGCCCGGCGGTAGATCCTCGGCAGGGGTCCAGCTCACAGTGGGGCGCATGCGCATGCCGCCCAGGGTACGGAACGGGCTGCCTTCCGTCGTTCTCACCGATCAGGAGGAGGGTGCACCGTGGCACCGGAGCGGCGACCCGGCCTCCTTCTGGAAGGCCTCAACGCGACCAGGCAGAGGGCCCCTCCGGGAGCGGATCCGCGAGTTCGGTGACCCGAAAACGTCCGGCGTGAACGCCTGGCACGTTCGCCCCTCCATATCCACCGCGCGCCTGTGCCGACCAGCGAAGTGACGGGTCGTGGCGATGGCGCCACGAGCAGCGGTACGTGGCTGTCGTCAACGGCTTGAACGGCACAAGCCTGCGAGTCGATTCCCGGGGCAGCGTGGTGCTGACGGACTGACGCGTCCGTCACGGTCAGTCGAGACAGAACTCGTTGCCCTCGATGTCCTGCATCACGAGGCACGACTCGTTGTCGTCATCGGCGGGCAGGAGCCGCACGCGTACCGCGCCGAGCGCGACCAGTCGTGCGCATTCGGCCTCGAGCGTGGCCAGGCGCTCCTCACCCACGAGTCCGGTGGCGACCCGCACGTCGAGATGCAGCCGATTCTTGACGACCTTGCCTTCGGGAACGCGCTGGAAGAACAGGCGCGGGCCCACACCCGAGGGATCAACGCATGCGAACCATGCACCCTGATTCTCAGGCGGCAGCGAGCGATCGAAGTCGTTCCACGTGGCGAACCCCTCCGGTGGCGGCGGTACGACGTACCCCAACACCTCGCACCAGAAGCGAGCGACGCGCTCGGGTTCTGCGCAGTCGAAGGTGACTTGGAACTGCTTGATCGATGCCATCGGGCCACCGTAGCAGGGACTTCGGCCGTTCAATTGCCGGTGCGAATCCGCAGGGAGGGGAGGGCGGCCCGTGCGAGCCGCTGCTGTCCGGGGTGGTCGCAGGGGTGAACCGATGTCGATGCCTCCAAGGGGCTTCCCGCCGGTCCGGACCAGACCGCGGCCACGGCCCTCGCCGCGGTTCCCGACGGCAGCCTGCCGGCGCCGACTGCCGCGACCTCGACGCCGACCGGCGCGCGTGATGCGCCGTCTGTGACGCTGATGGCCAGGCCGGCGACCTCGTCGTCACCGACCGTGCCGTCGACTCCACGTCCGGGAGTGGCACCGCCTGCACGGCTCCGGCATGCGCCGCGTCCGGGAACAGGTCCTCGCCCGTAACGCGGCACTCAGCGCGGTGCCTGCCGGCAGCTGTGTTCTCGCTGCCCGGCAGTGGGGCGCACCCGGCCGGGTCCTGGGCGGGTCTCGCGACCAGGACAGGAACGACGGCCGTGTCGGTCGGCGGGTACGGGAGATACCCAGTCCACGAATGCATAATGTGACTGTCTTTACATACCGTGACTTTTCATGTGTTGACGCTCACCGCGGCGATTCTCAAGCTGGTAGGCGGGGCTGGTGGAAGGGACTGCGGGCGTGAGTGGTGGGCAGAGTGGACTTCCCCGGTTGCTGACGGCAGCGGAGACGGCGGCGCCGGTGGACGCGGTCGACGTGGTCGCGGAGGACCTGCAGCGGCGTTTCGAGGCCACGAAGGTCTCCTTCCTCATCGTGGACCTGACGGGGAGGGCGTTGGCGCGGTTGTCCACCGCCCCCGGGGAGGGTGGGCGGGAGGCGGAGCGGATTCCCATGGCCGGCAGCGCCTACGAGGAGGTGATCCGTACTCAGCGGCTCTACCAGGAGGCGACCGGCCATGGACAGCGGGTGATCGTGCCGGTCACCAACCGGGGGGATGCGATCGGACTGCTGGAACTGCTCCTGCCTGCCGGCCCCAGCGACGACGTCCTTGACGCGGTCGGGGAAGCCGCCCACGCCCTGGCCTACATCGTGATCGCCAACGGGCGCTTCACCGACCTCTACACCTGGGGCAAACGCTCCAGGCCGCCCACCTTGGCAGCCGAGATCCAGTACCAGCTCCTGCCCCCGTCACTGTCGTGCGAGGCTGCGCAGTTCACGCTGTGCGGGAACCTGGAGCCCTCCGAAGACCTCAGCGGCGACACGTTCGACTACACCCTGGACCGCGACATCCTGCATGTGTCGGTGACCGACCCCATGGGCCATGACATCGATGCTGCCCTGGCTGCCACGGTCCTGGTCAGCGCCCTGCGTGGCGCCCGCCGCGCGGGAGCCGGCCTGGCCGAGCAGGCCCACCGGGCCGACCTGGCACTGGCTGACCACGGTCAGGGTCACGCCACCGGGCAGTTGCTGCGGATCAATCTCCGCACCGGGCAGGCCACGCTTGTCAACGCCGGCCACCCTTGGCCCTGGCGGCTGCGCGACGGGGTCGTCGAGGTGATCACCTGCAAGGTGGACCATCCCTTCGGGCTCTCCGAGTTCACGTCTCACCCCTACCGCGTGCAGGACCTCGATCTGCGCCCTGGTGACCGGCTGCTCATGTTCACCGACGGCATGCTCGAACGGCACGGGGAGAAGGTCGACCTGCCGGGCCTGGTGGAGCGGACCGGGAACCTGCACCCGAGGGAGACCGCACTGGCGCTGACGTCCGCGGTCCGGCATGCCGCCGGCGGCCAGCTCGAAGACGATGCCACCGCCATGTGCCTGGACTGGCACGGTCCCCAGGAGACCCGGCGGCAGGTCAGCTCCGGCGCGGACACCCGGCAAGCCTCGGCAGTCCGCACGAAGGAGCAGCCGTGACCAGGGCGCCCCCTGGAAGCACCGCCATGGCCGACGGCCGCCGCGCCCAGGCGAACGCCGCCGCCGGCGCGTGCAGACCGCCATCCGGCAGGCCACCCGCAGCGGCGGTGGCGGGCATCGCCCCGGCCTCATCACCGCGGCAGGCAGGCCCACCCCTGGTCGGCGCGGTGCCTGCCGCACCGACCATCGCACCGCTGACCGCCCTCGCGCTGATCCGCCCGACCCGCGCCACGGCCACGCGCCGCTCCCGCCTGCCCCTCAGCCGGGGGTCGAGCGCGGGTGCGGTGGTCAGACGGCCGGGCGCATACGGCCGGGCCAGGCGGCCGGGGCCATGGGTGGTTCTCGGACGAGCGGCTCGGCGGGCTTCGGTCTGATGCCGTACGTACTGTCTGGACCCTGTAGGGAGACCGCCGGACCGGAAGTCGGCACTGAGGCGCAAAGGGCCTTCCGGCAGATGCCGGGAGGCTTGTGGCGACCGTTCCCGCACGCCGTGCCTGAGATCGTCGGTCGACTGGCCGCACCGCTCACAGCGCGGTGCCCGTCTCCTCGGCCAATGCCTTCAGAAGGCTGTCCTGGAACGCCTCGTCGTGGACCGCGCCGTGCGGCTGCAGCCGCTGCCCGTGGTACCAGTACCCGCCGGTCGTCAGGGCCTCGGGTTCGTCGCCGGAAGCGAGCCACTCCTGCGTCCGATGGCCGAGCTCCAGGTCGTCCGGTGCGCTCGGCCCGCCCATCTTCGTCGGCACCCAGCCCGGATCGACGGCGTTGCTCACCACCCCGGGACGCAGACGAGCCACCGCGGCGGCGAGGGTCGTGACGAACAGCTTGCTGTCGGCATACGAGCCCGCGTTCTCGCCCCGCCAGTCCACGCCGTCGAGCGAGGGGCGCCCTCCGAAATGCGAGCCGCTGCTCAGGTACACCAGTCGGCGGGGGCCGTGGAGCAGGGCCGTGAGCAGGTACGGTGCGACGACGTTGACCGGCATGACCGCCGGTCCGCTCCACACACCGGCGTTGTGGATGACCGCGTCGAGCGGTCCCGCGTCGTTCAGCTCGGCGGCGACACGCCCTACGGCGTCCCGCTCGGTGAAGTCGCCCACCACGATGTGTGCCCCGCGGTCGACCAGCGTGTCGAGGGCCGCCGCGCGCTCCCGGTTCCGGGCGTGCACCACCACGTCGTGTCCCGCGGACAACAGGGTGTCGGCCGCGGCACGCCCCAGGCCGTCGGCGGAACCGGTCACCAGGATCCGACTCACGGTCGCACCGCCCCTCGCCCCCGCGAGGTCCGGCCGGGCCCCACCACTGGGATGCCGAGAGCCTCAAGGGCGACGTGCGTGTCTGCTCCTCGCATGGGAGGGCCTCCTTCCGTTCCGAGCCGCTGACCGCGACCGCCACCGAGAGAAGCATTGCGGCTCCTCCCCGGCGTTCACGCCGAGGAAACCCGCTTCGCCGTCGTGACCGCCGTCATCGCCTTGGGCCAGCCGGCGTAGAAGGCGAGGTGGGTGATCGCCTCGATGAGTTCGGTCTCGGTGACGCCGTTCTCCTTCGCTCGTCCGAGGTGGAGAGCGCAGCTGCTCGGCGTCGCCGCCGGCGACGAGCACGGCGACGGTGATCAGGCTGCGGTCGCGGGCGGGCGAATCGGTGCGATTCCACACGTCCTCGAACAGGACGTCGTCGGTGAGCTCGGCGAGCTGGGGAGCGATGTCACCGATCGTACGGCGCCGCCGCCGACCTGCTTCTGCTGTTGGCCGGTCATCGAAGATCCTCTGGCCGCGGGTGTGCGACGGCGGCGCCGTGCCGCCAGGACGGCGGCGAGCCCGCAGGCTGCCAGGCCGCGGCCGGCGCGGCAGGGCACCGCGTGCCGGGGGTCCCGTCATCCGACACCGGCGCACAAGGCGCGGTCCACGAGCCCGCGGACGGCCCGCTCGGCCGCGAGCAGCTGCTCTTGGCCGCCGCCGGTGCCGTTGGCGACGACGACGACCGAGCGGCGCCCGTCTGCCGTGGAGCCGGTGCGCACGGTGAACCCCTCCAGGTCCCCTCCGTGGCCCCAGGAATGGCCGCCGCAGGTCAGTGGCTGCCGCATCAGTCCCAGGCCGTACCGGAGGCCGGGGAACCCCACCTCGAAGTGTTCGCCGACGGACACGGTCCTGCGCATCTCCGCGAGCTGGGCGGGAGGCAACAGGCGCCCGGCCAGCAGGGCGGTGAAGAAGCGGTCCACGTCGCGTTCGGTGCCGACGAGGGCAGCGGCCGCGTCCGCCCGGGAGACGTTCCTGGCCGTGGTGTCCGTCCAGGTGACCGAGCCGGGGAACAGGTGGTAGGTGTGCGCGTGCGGCGGCTTCAGATAAGGGTCGTCGCCGGGGGCGTAGGTGCCGGTCAGGCCGAGCGGGCGGATGATGCGGTCGCGCACCTCCCCGGCCCAGGGCCGCCCGGTGGCCCTTTCGATGGTCATTCCGGCGAGGACGTAGCCGGGGTCGGAGTAGTTCCAGTCGGGGTCGGGGTCATCGGCCGGTGCGGGCGGGAAGTCCGGGTGAAGGCCCGGCCACGGGGGAGCGTGCTCGGGCCGGTCAGGTGAAGGCGGGTCAGCAGGCGTCGTACTTCCAGGCGCCGTCCTCCAGCGTCCAGGGCTGGTCGGTCTGGTCGAACTCGGGCAGCCCTTGCACCTTGTAGGTGGCGCGGCCGAGTTCGCCGGACACCTCGGCCTTCACGTCGGTCGCCGGGTGGTCCTCCCCGTGGTCCGCCTTCGCCTGCTGTACGACGCCGGCGTACGCGTCCGCGGTGATCTCGCCCCGGCAGCGCTTGGACAGCATGTCGTACGCGGTGGCGGCGTCGGCCGCGAAGTAGGCGGCGGTGTACACGGCGACAGCGGCCTCGAGGTCGTCGCCCTCCTTGTCGGCCGGGACGCTGATGGTCGGCTCGGCCGCGGGCGTCCCCGAATCGCCGGCGGGTTCGGCCTTGCCGTCGCTGCTGGCGGTCGAGCAGGCGGTGAGTGCGGCGAGGAGTGCGGCGGCTATGACGGTGGTGGCGCGGGTGCGCATGGTGTCCCCCCTGGACGTGGTGCCGGAGAGGGCATGGTGCCACGGGGGTCGGACACTCGGGGCGGAATGCCGCAGTCCCCGAGCCGAGGCGGTCACGTGATGGCCGCCGGACAAGCCCTGGCTGCAGTGATCACGAGCGTTGTCAACGCCGGCCGGGCCAGGGACGGCACCCGCGTCGGCCCGTCCAGCCGCAGCGCCGGCTGGACGGGCCGGTGAGGGGGCGGGGGAACAGAGCCCCCTGGACCCTGCTCATCTACCGCAGGCACCCTTAGAGCTCCGAAAAAAGGGGCGCCCGGCTCGCGACGCCCGGCACGCACGCTCGCCGCGTTGCCGGAAGGTCCCGGTAGCTCCGCTACAAGGACCTACTGGCGCCTTACGATCGCACGCACCGGACGCCGCGAGCTGATCGGACTCCCCTTTTTGTTCGGAACTCTCAACGGCGGGCCAGCTCCGACCGTCGGTACGAGTACCCGAAGTAGATCACGAGGCCGATCACGAGCCACGCGGCGAAGCGCACCCAGGTCTCCGTGCTCAGGAACGTGATCAGCCAGATCGAGAAGACGATGCCCACCGCCGGCACGAACGGCATCCACGGCGTGCGAAACGACCGCGGCAGGTCCGGCTGCCGGTACCGCAGCACGATCACGGCCGCGCACACCACGATGAAGGCCAGCAGGATGCCGATGTTGGTGAGCTCGGCTGCGTCGCCGATCGGCAGGAAGCCGGCGATGGCCGCCGAGGCGAAGCCGACGATCCAGGTGACGCGGGTCGGGACGTGCCGCGTCGGATGCGTCTTGGCGAACCACTCCGGCAGCAGGCCGTCGCGGGACATCGCGTACCAGACCCGGGTCACGCCCAGCATGAACGTGAACATGACCGTAAGGATGCCGATGATGGCACCCACCGCGATCACGTCCGCGAGTCCGCCCAGCCCCACCGACTTGAACGCCGTCGAGAACCCGCTCTCCGGGTCGATGTCCGTGTAGTTCTGCATGCCGGTGAGCACCAGGCAGGCGGCCACGTACAGCACCATCGAGATCGCCAGCGAGTAGAGGATTGCCTTCGGCATGTGCCGCTGTGCGTCCTTCGACTCCTCGGCCGCCGTCGACATGGCGTCGTAACCGAACACCGCGAAGAACACGGTCGCCGCACCGGCGAACGCGCCGCCGAGGCCGTACGGGAAGAACGGGGTGTAGTTGTCGGTGGTGATGTGGAAGACGCCGACCCCGATGACCAGCAACACGACCAGCACCTTCAGCACGACCACCACGGTCTCGAACCGGGCCGCGTTCTTGATGCCGAGGTTCAGCAGGTACGCGATCAGCAGGCACAGCAGCGCGGCGAACAGGTCGATGCGGTGCCCCTCACCGGTGCCGGGCGCCCCCAGCATCCAGTTCGGCAGGTCGGCACCCATCTCGCCGACGAGGAAGCTGAAGTAGCCGGAGATACCGATCGCCACCACCGCCACGATGGCCGTGTACTCCAGCAGCAGGTCCCAGCCGATGAACCAGCCCGCGATCTCGCCGAGCACCGCGTAGCCGTACGTGTAGGCCGAACCCGCCTTCGGGATGAGTCCCGCGAACTCGGCGTACGACAGCGCGGCCGCGGCGCTGGCGACGCCGGCGATGAGGAACGAGAGGAGCACGGCCGGCCCCGCCGTACCGTTCGCCACGGTGCCCGCGAGGGTGAAGATGCCCGCACCGATGATGCCGCCCACGCCGATCGCGGTGAGTTGCCACAGCCCGAGCGACCGTTCCAGCCGTGTGCCCTCGACGAGTTCCGTCTCCTCGATGTGCTCAATGGGTTTGCGGCGGAGAATTCCCTCACCCATTCGGAGCCTGGCCATGCGCCTCACCTCTTCGTGATCAGCAAACGGCTGACGGCGGATCATGATGGCTCAGTGACGGACGCAGTGAAAGGCGCCACGCACGTATCCAGCCGAGCTCTCGCGATCGAACGATCGCTCGGTCGGTCGAGGATGACGGCTGCGGAGTGAGGGAGTGACCTGAGCCGGAGAGGATGGTTGTGATCGCGCTGGAGGAGCGCGGGACCGCCCCGGCATGAGGCCGTTCGGCCCCCGCCGGGCAGGGCCTGCCCGTTCGGCCGACCGCCGGCAGCGCGGCCGTAGCCGTGCGCACTCGCCTCTGGTCGCTTGCACTCCCGCACCGATGCGCGCCCGGGACGACGGATCCGCGGTGTTCTACGGGATGGTGCGGCCGTCGAGAAGGCGAAGCAGCACAGCGGCCTCCGCACGGAGCCGCGCGACTCGGTCAGCGTGCGCGGGTGCCGTCAACCGGGCTGCCGCTTCCAGCCGTTCGGTGGCCTCGGCTCGTACGATGTCCGCCACACTGTCCTCGCTCAGCTCACGCCGAGCCGCCTCGGTGGCACCGGCACCGACCGGCGACTGTTCGAGGGCCAACCCGCGCAGTGCCGCTTCGTCGACGGGCACCGCCTCCGCGTTGTCCAACGCGGCGAGCGTCGCGCGCAGGGCGCTCACTGCCGCCTTGTCACGGGCCCGCATCGCTTCCGGGAGGGCGCGACGCATACGAACACGTAGGGACATGCCGGGACCCTACGGCCATGCTGCCGGCCCCACAACGGGATATCCCCACAGCACGGCGTTCCCGCCACCCGGAAACGCCGACCCGGTCTCCCCGACGGCTGGGACGAGCCTGCGTTGGTGCGGGCGAAACCAGGGCGACCGGCTGTCGGTCTGCTTCGGCTCCCATGTCACCGCCGCACGCCCTCTGGCGAACGCGCGTAGACCTCAGGCACCATCGCCCTGCACCACCTGCACAGCCGACCCACAAGAAGCACGGCCGACCGCAGGAAGGTCTCCCATGAAGACCCACAAGGCCATGAGGGCCCGCTCCGTCCTCACCGCCCTCGCCCTCGTCATCGCTCCCGGTGCCGCCGTCGTCGGCACCGCCACCGACGCCTTCGCCGTCACCAAGATCAGCCACGCGACCGCCACCCAGATGTTCCGCAGCGTCGGCATCACCTGGTCGTCCTCGGGCAGCTGCTCCGACCGCAACAACCCCACCTGTACCTCCTTCGAGCAGCTCAACCTCGCCACCGCTCAGGGCGCCCAGACCTTGAAGCGGGCCGGCGGCTGCGCGCTCAACATCACCGGCGGCACCGAGACCGGCCACGCCTCCGGCACCTACTCGCACTGGAACGGCTACAAGCTCGACTACGGCAAGAACACCTGCGTCACGTCGTACATCAAGAACAACTTCACCTACATCGGCCTGCGCGGCGACGGCGCCCCGCAGTACAGGTCGGGCTCCGGCAACATCTACGCCGACGAGGGCAACCACTGGGACGTCCTCTACTACAACTGCGGCGGCTGCTGAGCCCGGAGGACGGCGACCGGCCACATGTCCACCCCCCAGTGCTGCCGGCCGCCGTCCTCGCGTCATCGGACCCCGGTGAGTTGGCCGACGGCGCCCGCGTTCTGCGCCACGGCTCCGGTCGGGCCCCAACTCTTCGCTACGCGTACGGCCCGGTGTGCATCGTGTCCGGTTCAGGCGAAGACCTCCGGGCCGTCCCCTTCCGGAAGGCGGGCGCTCACCGGGACACCTCGGTCGTGCGGTGAGCGGCGGGTCGCGGGGGGTTCTCCCGGCCGAGCAGGCCTGCCACGGACAGGGCCCCCGGGCCGGAGAAGACCAGCAGCAGGAATCCCCAGCAGAAGAGTGCGGGGGCAAGGCCGCCGTTCTGGAGGGGGAAGAGGCCGTCCTCCTGATGTTCGGTGAAGTAAGCGAACGCCATGATGCCCGAGCTGATGAAGGCCGCGCTGCGGGTGGCGACGCCCAACAGGACGAGGGAACCGCAGGTCAGCTCGATCACCCCGGCATACCAGAACGGCCAGTCACCTGCCGGGCTGGCCTTTCGTCCCAGCACGCCGAAGACCGTCGCGGCACCCTCCGTGGTGAACAACAGGCCCAGAACCATCCGGAACAGGCCCATCACGAGGGGCTGGTGCGTCGTCAGCCGGTCGCTGAGGCGCGGAGAGGTCATCGGCGTACTCCTCGAACGTGTCGATGGGATCTCGGGGATGCGGGCCATGAGGGTGCAGGGCGCGGACTTCCCGGTTGTCCGTACGTGTGCGCATTGCGCTGGGTTCAAGCAGACGGTCGACTTTTTCCGGATGCCCCTGCGCCGCACGGTTCTCCCCACGCGGCGACGCCCGTGCCGCATCAGGCGACAGCATGCGTCACCACGCTCGTCGAGCGGGTGGACCGGGGCAGGGACAGCGGGGGATGCGGCGGTGAGCGCCGTGAGGGAGTCCGCTGTCGCCACGGACCGGCCCTCACCGGCCTGAGAGGATAGGGGCCATGTCCAGAAAGCGGCAGCGCACCCCGACACTGGCCGAGACGGTGGCCTCTCTGCCGCCGGTCCAGAGCTCTGAGGGCGAAGACGCCCAAGGCGTCCTGTCTCCCGCCGGCCGCGAGGAGTTCGTCGACGACACCGGTCAACGCTGGCAGAAGGTCCGCGGCCCGCTTCATCCGAGGCTTGCCCAGCGCCTGGTCGTCCAAGCCGACGAGCTCATCATCGGCGAAGGCGGCGGAGGACAGTTCCGCCACGTGCCACCCGAGGACAGGCTCGAGACCTGGCATGCGATCAAGCACCGACTCGACGCGGACGGCACTCCCGGTTACCGGCCCTTCGCGTTCTCCTCCGCCGAAGGACGAACGCTTCTCTACATCGAGGAAGACTGCTGACTCGCAGCTCACCGACCAGCAGCCGGCAACATCCCCAACGCTCGTCGGGATCGTCGGCTTCTCCCACGGAGGCGGCAAGCCCCGGGCGAGGGGACGGGCGAGCCGGAGCTGGGCGTATGCGGCGATGATCAGCCGTGGCGGCGGTCGGCCGCTCGCGGTTCCCACAGCCGGGTCCGGGTCCCGCCGAAGGTCCGCATTCCGGCAGCGTGACGCTTCCGTGAGCGCTCGGCGAACCCCCCACCTGGCGGGTCAGTTCGAGACACCGTTCGAGCAGGAACAGGAAGGCGAACGATTCAGGCGAGTGCGGGAGCGGAAGCGGGCATCATGGCGAGGTGGCTGCTCCTCACTCTCCGCCGCTTGCCGTCGACGGCCGCGGCAACGCCCTGGTGTCCTTCGTCCTGGGAGCGGAAGACAAGCCGCCCGGTGACGCACCGCTGCCCGTTGCGCTGGTGGCCCTGTGGCACGGTGATCGCGTTCTGATGGCCTTCAACCGGTTCCGGCGGGCCTGGGAACTGCCCGGCGGACGGATCGACCCCGGTGAGACCCCTCGCCAGGCGGCCGCGCGCGAGTTGCTGGAGGAAACCCAGCACGTACCCGAAGGGCAGCTCCACTTCGCCGGCTTCGCGAGCTTCACTCTGGCGCCTGACCAGCGTGCCGAATACGGCGCCCTGTTCACCGGCCGGGGCGCTGACGTCTCGCAGACGTTCCAGTCCAACGACGAGATCACGGCCATCCGGTGGTGGGACATGCGAGAGTCCTTGCCAGGGCGAATCCAGCCGCTGGACGCCTACCTCGCGGAGCTCAGCCGCCACATCCTGGCGAGCGCCCGCCACGGCACAGCCGGAAGCCAAGGAACGGAGGGGCAGGTCGGTCCGGGGGAAGCGTTGCGCCGGCCCGTGGCGCGGCCCGCGGCCGCGGCGGAGGGGGCGGACCAGCCGTGATCTGGGGTCGGCACACATCCCGGCGCCCGTCTTGAGCGAGTGGAACGACGCCAAAAGCGCCGTTCCACTCCTGCCCCTCCGCTGATGGTGGGCCCACCCCACGTTGCAGGAGGCCAGCCGTCGAAGCGCCACCAGGGGTACGAGTCGAACGAGCGGGCGCGGTGCACTCCGGGGAAAGCGGCCGGGCCTCTGCCGTGCCTTCGCCCTACAGTGTGAAGCCCCGGTTGGGCGACCGGACTTTCTCTTCGAAGGAGTGGGGCATGGGAGACACCGGGGTGGCCGGCGCAGCGGTGGACGGGCTTGAGGCATACCGCGGTGAGCTGACCGGCTACTGCTATCGGATGCTGGGGGCGTACGCCGAGGCCGAGGACGCGGTGCAGGAGACGCTGGTCCGGGCCTGGCGGAACATCGATCGGTTCGAAGGACGGTCGTCGCTGCGGTCGTGGGTGTACCGGATCGCCACCAACGTGTGCCGGGACGCCCTCGTCTCCGGTAAACGGCGGGCCTTGCCGATGGACCTTTCCAGTCCGGCGGAGGGGGCGACCCCGCCCGGCCCCCCGCAGGACGCCGCCCTCTGGATCGAGCCTTTGCCAGTCGGTGATCCGGAGAAGACCGCGACAGCGGGCGAGCAGGTGCGGCTGGCGTTCGTCGCGGCGCTCCAGCACCTGCCGCCCAAGCAGCGGGCCACACTGATCCTGCGGGATGTGCTGGGCTTCTCGGCCCGCGAGGTTGCCGATCTGCACGACTCCACCATCGCCTCGGTCAACAGCGCGCTGCAGCGGGCCCGTACGACGCTGGCCGCGCGCCGGGACTCCGCGGGTTACTTTCCGCCGCAGCCCTCGGACGCTGCTCGTCGGGTGCTGGCCGAGCGGTATGCCACGGCCTTCTCCCGATATGACATGGAGGAGCTGAGCATGCTCCTCCACGTTGACGCCACTCTGTGTCTGCCGCCGTACGCGAAGTGGATGCGCGGTGTCCCCGACATCCAGGCGTGGCTGACCGGCCCGGCCGTCGGTTGCAGGGGCTCCCGCCTGGTCCCCACCGTGGCGAACGGCACCACCGCCTTCGGCCAGTACCGTCCGCGCCCGGACGGGGCGGGGTACACGCCCTGGGCCCTCCAGGTCGTCGAGTTCTCCGGCGACCGCATCACCGGCATCACCGCGTTCCGCGACACCGACCGCCTCTTCCCGGTCTTCGGCCTCCCGGACCACTTGTCCGAGGACACCCCTCTCGCCACCCGGGCGTGAACCCGGGTCCGGGCCAGGGCGCCGGGACGGTGATCGGCAGGGAACTCCTGGCGCGCGGGGTCCGGGTATCTCGGCCTCCACGGCGTCCACGCCACCTGCGACCCGCGCAAGCCCGGAGGGGCGCGGGTGCTCCGCAGGCTCGGTATGACACGGAGGACGTCATCCCCACACCGCGCTGACCCGCGACGGCTGACGAGACCGCGATATGTTCGGCATCCACGAGGACGAGTGGCGCGCGGTCACCCCACTCCCTCGCGTCCCCACCGAGCAGGAGAGCTGTCCATGACCGAGCGCGTTCTGGATCGTGTTGCCGGACACGAGCACCGGTTCAACACCCTCTTCCAGGAGTACTTCGACACATTGAGTGCGGAACTCGATGCGCCGTCGTTCAGCCGTTTCACCCCGGAGTGCCTGCGGTTGCTGCGGGACCTGTCACTGCGGGGCGGAAAACGCATGCGGGTCGTTCTGCTGCACGAGGCGGCCGGCCTGGTGACCGCCGAGCCGGTCGAAGGACTGGATGCCGCCGCGCTGAGCATCGAACTGCTCCAGACCCACGGCCTGGTGCACGACGATCTCATCGACGACAGCCCCACCCGCCGCGGCGGCCCCACCACTTACTACGCCTACCGCGAGCGGTTCCCCGACCACCCGCAGGCGGCCCTCGGCCTCACCGTGCTCGCAGGCGATCTCGCACTCGCTCTGTCCCTGCGGGTGCTGCTGGAAGCGGACATCCCTGTCGCGCTCCGGCAAGCCATGGTCGAGGTGCAGACACGGGCGGCCGCCGACACGTTCGTGGGCCAGATCGTCGACCTCGAGCGCGATTTCTCCGCCACGGCGGACGAGGAGGTCCTGCACGGCGTGGCCGACTACAAGTCCGCCCGCTACTCGATTCTCGCGCCCCTGCGGCTGGGCCTGCTGGCCGCGGGCGGGCAACCGGCGCTAGTCGATGACGAACTGCGCGCCTACGCACGGCTGGTGGGGATCTGCGGGCAGATGCGCGACGACTACCTGGACCTGTTCGGCGATGAGAACACCATGGGCAAGCCCACCGGCACCGACATCCGTGACGGAAGGCACAGCTACACCGTCAGCGCCCTGCTGTCCGCCGTGAGCGACCCGGAGCGTGCCGTGGTGGAAGCCGCACTCGGTGATCCGTCCTGCACACCGGAGACCGTCGCCGCCGTCCGGACCATCGCTGAGGACCGTGGTGTGCCGGCCAGGATGCGGACGGACATGCGACGCTACGCGGAGCAGGCTTCCACGCTGGCCGCCGACTGGCGGCAAAGGTGGCGGGAGGAAGCGGTCACCTTCTTCGAGCACCTGCCGCTGTGGAGCGTCGACCGAGTCGTGTGATGCCGGGAGCGCACGACAGGCCGGGCGCGCGCCCGGCCGGGGCCACGGGACGAGTCCGGTGGCCCCGGGCGGCTGTGGCCGGCGCGGGGCGTCAGCCGCGGGAGAGGGACAGCGCCTGCGTGATGCGCTCGGAGGCGCGGCGGGCCTCCGTCGCCGGGTCGGCGCCGCCGAGCACCCTGGTCATGTAGTCCTTGATCGGGTTGTCGGCCTCGACGGCGGCCCACTCGGGCGTACTGGGGGTCGCCCGGCCCTGCGCGGCGCCCGCCGCCATGGCGGCGACCCCGTCCTCGCCCGCGACCGCGGACGCAAGCTCGGCCTTGTTCGGTACGTAGTTCATGGTTCTGGCCAGGTCGGTGTTCCACTCGGCGCCGGCCAGCGCTGCGACCACGTCGATCGCTCCCTTCCGCTGGTCGGTGTTGCGGGGGATGACGAGGTCCGACCCTCCGGTGAAGACGGCGCCCGGTTCGGCCCCGGTCTTTCCCGGCACGGGGAAGAAGCCCAGCTTGTCCTTGAGGGCGGGGTTCTGCCGCACCACGGCCTGCGCGAGACCGGGGACGGCGATGATCTGAGCCACCTTGCCCGCTGCGAACACCCCGGCCTGGGGCGGGTGTTCCTCGTCCGCGTGGATCGGCCCCTCGCCGAGGGACTGCAGTCGCCGGTAGAAGTCCATGCCGCGCAGGGCGGCAGGAGTGTCCAGGGCTCCCTCCCAGCGGCCGCCGTCCTCCGTGGCGAGGTCGCCGCCCTCGTCCCAAATGAACCCGGCGAGGGTGTACCAGTCCTGACCGGCCAGGTAAATGCCCTGATCACCCGCCGTGTTGAGCTTCTCGGTCGCGGCCAGCCAATCCTCGCGGGTGCGGGGCGGGGCGGTGACTCCCGCCTGTTCGAAGAGGTCCTTGCGGTAGATCACGACCCGGTTCGCCGCGTACCAGGGGATGCCGTACTGGTGGAAGCGACGCTGCCCCGGTTCGGCGAGGCCGGGCAGCCACTCCTCCTTGCCCCACTTGGTCACGGACTCCAAGGTCAGGTCGAGCAGCCGGTTGCCGTCCACGTACTGCGGGACCTGCGTGTTGCCGACCTCGATGACGTCCGGTCCCTCCTCGCCGTCGCCCTCCAGAGCCGTCTGCACCTTCTCACCGATCCCCGTCCATTCCTGGATACGGATGTCGAGATCGAGGTTCGGGTGGTCGCGTTCGAAGTCCTCGGTGAACCGGTCCAGGAAGCTCCGTGAGGCGCTGTCCTTCATCAGCCACACGGTGACGGTGTGCCGGTCGGTCCCGCCCACACCGGGTACGACGCCGCATGCGGTGAGAAGGGAGGCGGACACACAGAGGGAAGCGAGGAGGCGACGTCTCACGGCGGTCCTGTTCTGCCTGGTGGACAGGGTCAAGGGGCCCGGCGTGGGGGACACGAGCGCCGTGGCTCGAACGGGTGTGCAGGATTTTGGTATGGACCAATGCGAAGGTCAAGGGGGAACCGGCCCGCCGCCCGACGCCCCGCCTTCCACCGCAGCCTGTCGCAGCGCGACGTGACGCACCCCACACATCGACTATGCGGCGCCGTGACCCTCTCGGCGTTCGATGTGAGCGGTTCGATGCGCTGTGCGCGGGCGACGCAGGGCGGCCCAGGCAGTCAGGTTGGACAAGTGGGTCGTCCTGATCCCGTGCGCACTGGGCGGTGACGCGTCCGGACAGCCGGCGCATCGCACGCCCCGAAGGCGATGCGCTACTCCGAACTGGCCCGGCTACCGGCCGACGTCGGCCAGCAAATGCTGCCCCAGACCCTACGAGCCCTCGAACGCGACGGCTTGCTCATCCGCACCGTGACGCCCACGGCCCCCGTCACCGTCACCTACGAGCTGACTGACCGCGGCCTCTCACTCCACCACCTGACCCGCGGGCTCAGGCAGTGGGCGCAGACCCACATGGACCAAGTCCTCGCCAACCGCGAGAAGCACGGCGCACGAGCTTCCCAGCGTGGGCGGCGTTCCCCGTCCCTGCTGCGGGCTGAGATGTACCTGGCCTTGAGTGACGTGCGGTGGGCGCGGATCGAACCGCTGTTCCCGGACCGGATGTTGCGACCGGGCCTGCGGCCGGAACGACGAGCGGCTGATCCACACGAACCGCCGAGGGGCAGCCTTGACGTCAGGAAGGCGCGGCCTCCGGGGCGATGACGCCCCGCCGGCTCACCAGGTCTTGCCGGCCTGCTCTCGGATCGTGCGGTTGATCCGGTTGAAGAAGTTGGTCATCGCGATCTCCAGGATGATCGCGTTCAGCTGCTCCTCGCTGAAGTGGTCGGCGGCGGCGTCCCAGATCTCGTCGGTCACGCCCGGTGCGCCGTCCTGGAGCCGCGTGGCGGCCTCGGTCAGGGCGAGGGCCGCCCGCTCCTCCTCGGTGTAGAAGGGCGTCTCGCGCCACGCGACGACGTTGTGCAGCCGCTCGTCTGTCTCACCGGCCTTCTTTGCCGCCTCGGTCGAGGCGAAGACGCACGGGCTGCAGCCGTTGATCTGGCTGGTGCGCAGATGGACCAGCGACAGCAGGCGCTTGTCGGCGCCCCCGGCGTGAATCGCCTTGTAGAGGTGCTGGATCGCTGTGATCACGTCGGGGTTCGCCGGGCCGTTCACGCGTGCTTCCATCGGTGGTTGCTCCTTCATCGGTTACCTGAGCCCCTTCGGGCCCGTCATCACCCATGACGGAGCAGAGTCGAGGAAGGTAACACCATGTCCGACACCAGCCCGGCGGACCCGATGGCCGAGGCGTTCGAGGCCCAGCGTGACCGGCTGTGCGCGGTCGCTTACCGCATGCTCGGATCGCACGCCGATGCCGAGGACGTGGTCCAGGAGGCCTGGCTGCGCCTCTCCCGCCAGGACGCGGCGACCATCCACAACCTCGCCGGCTGGCTGACCACGGTGGTCGGCCGGATCAGCCTCGATGTCCTGCGATCGCGCCAGGCCCGCCCGGACACGTCCAGCGGCGACCGCCTCTCCGAGTTCGTGATGACGCTCGACGACAGTCCTGTTCCCGAGGACGACGCAGTGCTCGCCGACTCGGTCGGGCTCGCGCTGCTCGTCGTCCTGGAGTCGCTCGGTCCGAGCGAGCGGCTGGCGTTCGTGCTGCACGACCTGTTCGCCGTGCCGTTCGACGAGATCGGCCAGATCCTCGGCAAGTCCACTGCCGCGACCAAGATGCTCGCCAGCCGCGCCCGCAGGAAGGTGCGGGCGATCGAGCGGCCGACCGGCGTCGGACGGGAGCAGCGGGAGGTGGTCCAGGCCTTCCTGGCGGCGGCTCGCCGCGGCGACTTCGAGGAGTTGCTGCGGGTACTCGACCCCGAGGTGAAACTGACCGTCGACACCCCGTCCGGCGCAGTCGTCACCCTCGGCGCCACCAAGGTCGCAGCCGGCGCGCAACTGTCCGCCGGCGCAGCCGCACAGGGGCGGGCGGCGCTCGTCAACGGCCTCCCGGGGATCATTTCGTGGCGCGCGGACGGCACCCCTCTCTCGGTCGTCGCGTTCACCGTCGTCGACGGCCGGATCACCGACATCACGATCGTGGCCGACCCGGCCAAGCTCGCGCTGATGAACCTGCCGGATCCGGCGTGAGTCCCTGCCGGGACAGGCCGCCGGAAGACCTCGTCGAGCGCGTCCCCAGAAGCCAAGGCGCCGTCGCCACCGGTGAGGACGGGAGCCCGCATGCCCCGCCGCCAGTCCCGCAGCAGGCTCGCCCCGGACCGCGAAGAGTCGCTCTAGCCGTCGGCCGTCGCCATCAGATGGCCAGCTGCCTCGGCGCTACGCTGATGATCATGTCCAATGATCACATTGACGACGCCCTCGCGTTCGCCCTCCAGGTCACCGGCTTTGAGCTGGCCACCGAACCGCCGGCCCCGGACACCCCGCTCGGGCGCATCCTGGCCTACGCCGCCGAACACGGGTACGAGAGCCTGACCGACGAGCACTTCGACATGGCCAAGCTGGGCCTGCTCTGACCTGCCGCTCTTTTCGCCGCCCGACCATGAACGCCCGCAGTACGGGTGCCGTTGCCGTTGCCGTCGCCTCTGACGCCGCGTCGGTGGTGGAGCCGGGGGGCGGAACCGGGGACGGGGCGGGTCGGCTGCTGTTCTCGCCCGGTAGGAGGTGGCGTGCGGGTCCGGCCGAAGTCCTTTTCGGTGGGCTGGCCGGTGCCTACGGTGGGCACGTGGGCAGGATGGTGGTGAGCTGGGTCAGGTTGTCGGGGTGAACGCGGATTCCGGGGAGCCAGAGGTGTCGTCCGTTGTGTGTGACCTGGATCCAGATGCTGGTGTGTCGGTGGTTCTCGTCGGTGACGGTGACGCCGTTGGCGATGGTGCAGCGGGCCTGGAGCAGATCGTGGTGCCAGACACGGTCGGCGGAGTTGGAGGTCACGTATGGGCGGTAGGGGTTGTAGGCCAGGGATAACGCGCATTCGTGCGTGCGCGGTTCCTGGCACGGCTTCTCGACGTTGTGGACGAGAACCCCGGCGCTGCTGCTTTCACTTGTGCCGCCCTTGGCGCCCTGCGCGGCGTCGGGCCCGTCGCGTGGGGGAAGCAGGAGCAGCAGTCCCGTCACGAGTGCCCCCGCAGCGACAGCGGTGGCGGCCACGGCGATGGCCCCGCGACTGGACAGCGGTCCGCGCAGCCGGCGCCACCGGGCGGGGTGGGGGAGGGGTGACGGGCCGGCAGCTTCGGCGGTGTCGGCGCCGACTGGCTCATCGGGGCGGTTCGGGTCGGCTGCTTCCCACATCGCGCGGTACTCGGCGGGATCCGCGCCCAACGCCCGGCACAACTCCCTCACCACAGGCCAGGCGGGCACGGTTTCGCCACGGAAGTAGCGGGAGAGGGACGAGTCGCTGACACGGACCTGAGCCTCCAGGCCGCGCAGTGTGCGTCCCGATTGCTGTTGCAGGCTCCGCAGCGCCTCTCCGAGCTTCCGTGCTGCCGCACCCTGGTCCGGTTGTCGGCCGGTCATCGATCGGGGCCTTTCTGCAAGGCGGGGCAACGCCGTCCCGCCGGCTGTCCCATGTCCCGGGACAGGCGTGTTCCAGCAGGTCAGGACTGTATTTATCCCGACATCGGTGAAGCAAGCGGGATCTGGTTGTGAAGGTGCAGCTTCCCGCGCAAACTCGGCATACCGGCTGAGCGGATCACCCTCGAGGGTGAGTGTGCCGGTGATCGTCGCCGTGTCGGCGGACGCCGCACGGGCCGACTTCGAACCCCTACCGAAAGGATCTTCACCATGCGTGTACGCACTGCACTGTCCGCCTTCGCAGCGGTCGCCGTGGTCGGGCTCGGCGTGGGCTCGGCGGCGCCTGCCGTCGCGGCATCCCACCAGGTGGCCACCGTCCAGGCGGCCGACGGCCTCGACGTCCACCGCGGCAAGTACATGACCCTGGGCGGCTGCCAGACGGCCGGCCAGCAGGGCGTCGAGCGTGGCCACTGGGACCGCTACCAGTGCGCCGAGGGCTCCATGTGGCCCTGGGTGTGGAACCTCTGGACCAACCGCTGAGAACGTAGCGCTGTCGGTGGCCTCACTCGCACAGGAGGAGGCCACCGGCGGCCGGCGATTCCTGCGCGGCCCCACGGCCTGGCGCGGGCCTGTCCGCAGCCCGTTCCGCGGCTTCGCGCGGGCAGCCGTCTGACGAACTGGCTGACGGCATTCTCGCGGCGACGAACGCTGCACCGAGTCCTGCACCCAGTTGCCGCGGGTGCCGCGGCGGGGTTTCGGCGGAACTGCTCGCGTCTTGGGGCGGGCTGCTCCCGGTCAGGAGGTACCGAGGCTCCCGACGGATGGTTCCAGCAGGTCGAAGGCGCGCGTCGCCTCCGATGCGACGATGGTCTCGATCTCCTGCACCGTCCGCCCGGCGAGGGTGAGGCACTGGATCCGCTGGAAGAGCATGCGGTGGACGGCGCCGAGCAGACCGGCTGCCGTGCGGATGGTGATGTCGTCGCCCGGCACGTCCTCGGCCTGGGCGAGCGCCTCCGCAAGTGCTTCTTCCCGGCGGTCGTGCAGGCCGCGCACGCAGATCGTGAGGGTGGGGCTGTCGGCGACCATCCGGGCGAAGTCCGGGCCGGTGAAGCCTGCCACGGGATCGTGTGCGGCAAGTGCGTCGGTGAAGGCGCGGCGCAGCGCGCCCAAAGCCGACTCGCCAGGGTGCCGGGCCGCCACGGCCGAGGCCAGGGTCACGACGAACTCGTCCTGGTGGTCAAGGGCCATGTCCTCCTTGCGGGCGAAGTAGTTGGTGACCGTCTTCTTGGAGACGCGTGCGGCGTCGGCGATCTCGGCGATCGTCGTGGCGTCGAAACCCTGCCTGAGGAAGAGGCGGGTGGCCTGGTCGGAGATGTGCTGGCGGGTCTCCTGCTTCTTGACCTCGCGCAGGCCCGCGGGCCGTGACGACGTGGGCTCCCTGTCGCTGCTCATGGGCGAAGTTTACACTCGTAGCATTTTTATGTTGACAGTCTTGCGTGCCCCAGGGTAATTTTACGTTCGACGTAAATATCGAGGGGATCTGTGACCGCCGACCCTACGAAATCAATGAGACCGCCACTCGTCACGGCGTCACCCGCGGCACAGTCCCCATCTCCTGACCGACCCCCTGACCGACCATCCGCCTCAGCCGGTTCGCCCCGGCCCGCACGGAGCAAGCCCAGTCCGCCCCAGCAAGGAGCTGCGTTGCCCGACACCCAGTCCGCCACCGTGCCCCCGATGCCGTCGCTGCCCGCCCAGGCGGAACGCCTGATCGAGCTGGGACTGCACACACACGCCGGGATACCGGCCGAGGAAGCCCGCGCCTTCGCCGGGCAACACCGGAACAAGGGCGGTGACACCCTGCTCGCCATCCACCCCGACCGCGTTCCCGCCTCGGTCCTCGCCCCGCTGCTCCGCCACGGCGACAAGCCCGGCTTCGTCGTCACCGACATGCCCGACGTCGACCGCTTCACGCCCCACGGGATCGACCTGCCCGACTCCCCGCTCTACGTGGTCACCGGCGTCGACCGGGGCGACCACATGGCCAACTGGAGCCCGGACGAGGCACTGCCCGCGCTGACGAAGGAAGACCGCACCCCGCTGCTGCTCACCGAGGGCATCCACTGGGTGCTCCAGCAGCCGGCGGCCCTCGAGCGCAACCGCTGCTTCATGACCATCGGCTCCCGGCTGCGCAAGCCGAACGGCACGTACGACGCCCGCACCCCCGCCATCTGGATCAGCAACGGCACCGGCCGGGACGGTCGCGAAAGGCGCAACGCCCCGAAGATCGGCTGGTGCTGGTGGGGCAACCGCCACACCTGGCTGGGCTTCGCCTCCGCCGAGGGCCGCGGAAACTGACGCATCCGGAGCCGGACGCCGACACCGTGCACCGGTCGCGACCGTGCGTCCTCGGCGATGATGACACCGACGGCCGCCTCCGCCCGACCGACCGCCAGGTACTCGACGCCGTCCTGTGACAGCTTCGCCAGATCACCGGCACCGGCTGGGACACCATCACCGGCGAGGGCGCCACCACCGGACCGGCGACCACCGAGCAGCAGCTTCGTCGTCGTCCTCACCCCTGCGGTACGGATCGTGCTCCGGTCAAGGCCCTCGCTCATGCCGACCGGGCGAGTGCCCGCACGCCGTAGCAGCCCTGCTGCAGGAGGAGCCGACCGTTCGGCGGAGGGTTTTCCCAGAACTGGACGCGGCCCGTGCAGCGGCGCTCACCCCAGCGGGATGTCCCGGAGGGCGGGGCGCCGGGTGGATCGCCGTGGCCGGGCACGGCGTACGTCAGGCGGTCAGGGCCTGCTCGACGGTGGAATGGCAGGAGATGACCTCGTCCAGGCCGACAAGCTCAAGGAGCCGCAGCACCGACTCCTGGGCGCCGGCGAAACGCAGCCATCCCCGGGCATCGCTCATGCTCTTGTGGGCGGCGACGAAGACGTTGACGCCGCTGGAGTCCATGAAGGTCACGCCGCGGAGGTCCACCACCGTCCGCGGCGGCGTCGCGCCGTCGTAGGACAGCAGGGCCTCTCTGAGCATGTCCTTGACGGCGTGGTCGATCTCGCCGTGCACGGTGACCACCTCGATGCCGTCGACCGAGGTGCGGTCGATCGACAGCTGGCCGGGCCGTGCTGAGGCTGAGTGAATGTCCGTCAACGTGTCCTCGGTTGCGCTCGCTGATGGGGACTCAAGGCCCTGGCACGATAGCGCGCCGGTAACCTGCCCGATGCTACGGCGAACACGTGTGCGGCCCATTTCCCGGCCCCCACGGGATATGTGAGGCATAGTGCGGGATACGCGCAGGCGTGTGAACGGGGGGAGACAAGGTGGACCCGGCGGAATCAGTCCCCGATGGTGAGGGCGGCGTGATGCCTGACGCCCCTCCGATACAGGACACCATCGCTCTGGACGGTGACGGATCCCGTATCGCCGAGGCACGCCACCGAGCGGTGGACTTCCTCGCCCGCGTCCAGGCTGAGCACGGCCTGCCGGTGTCCGCTCGCGCCATGGACCTGACCCAGCTGGTGGTCAGCGAGCTGGTCACGAACGCCTGCAAGTACGCTCCCGGGCCGGTTCTGATGGAGCTGCGCGTTTCCGGCGACATGGTGGAAGTGGTCGTGTGGGACAGCGATCCCGTCCTGCCGGTGGCTCGGGCCGCCGACGCGGGCAGAGTCGGCCAGCACGGTCTGGAGATCGTCATGGCCGTCGCGCAGGGCTTCGAGGTCCAGCGGGAACCGGTCGGCAAACGCATCACCGTCCGCATCGCCCTGCCCGACGACCCCGGCGGGGACCTCACCGGACGTCGCCCCCAGTAGCAACCGGCACTCCGCCTTGCCCTCCGTCTTCCCCGGCGGCCTGCCGCGAAGCGGCGCCCGCGTGCCGCCACACCCTCCACGGTCAGCACCGCGGCCACCAGGAGATGGCGCAGGAGGCGACGTCGGCGGGGGAGAGGTCGGGGCGGGCGCGGTGGAAGCGCCCGGGGTGGCACCACCGGCCGCAGGCGCCTCGGGCGACGTCGACGCCGATGCGCACCACCAGCTCCGGCTCCTCCAGCGTGACGACCAGCTTTCTTCAGCCGGGAGCCCGCAGGCGATTCACCCGCACATGTGAGGCCTCGGCTGAATGTTCACCCACAGCAGTTTCCCCGTTCCGGAACGCTGCGCGGGCATCTCGCGGACCATAGGACGGACATGAGCCCGCACGTACTCCTTCTCAGTCGGCCAAGCCGTCCGTCCCCCGGCGGCGCGGTCGGGGTGCGCGTGGTGTCGGCTGCTTCCTTCGCGGTTGTGGCAACAAGCCTGGCAGCCGCCGGTTATCACCTGGCGTTCGGGGGCACGGCCTCAGCCGCGAGATGCCTGACAGTAGCGCTCGCACTGGTGGCGGGCTGTCTGCTGCATCCGCCCAGGGCGAAATCCTTGACGGCGGACCTGGGAGCCATGGTGCTCCTCCAGGCGTCCGCCTGTTGCTGGTTCGCCTGTCTCAGCGACCCCCTTCCCCCGGGGGCGGCCGTGCACGGCGAGGTGGGGGCCGCTCTCTACCTCGCGATGACGCTGGTGACGACAGTCGCCCTGCGCGTTGCCGCGCCCTTCCGGCCGTCTCTCTCCGTCATGGTGCTGGACGGGCTGAGTGCCGTCGCGCACCGGCTCGGTGCTCTGACATCCGTGCGGACCACGTCGGCTCCGGCCACCGACTCGAGGCGGCTCACTGGTGTCGGCGGCGACAGGGACGACGAGCCCGTGCCCGAGACACTGCCGAACGGCGCGGTTGCCCGTCGGGGGCCTCCCCTGCACCGCGAGGTATCCACGTAACAAGGACGCCCTCCCAGGTGTCCCACCGATGCCAGTTGCGGACACCGCCATACCCTTCGGCGTTCCTCACAGGTCACCCGCGCCCGCCCTCAGAACCTCCCTCAGTGGCAGCGCCTGCGCGCCTCACCTGCCACAACCGCACCAGCGTCCCTGACACCAGGAGCCCACATGACCACACCCCGCATCGACGTTGTGCACCCGGACGATCTGACACCAGGGGACCTCGATCTGTGGAACGAACTGCGGACCACCACGGCGGACGCAGCCAATCCCTTCATGAGCGCCCAGTTCACCCGGGCCATCGGCCGTGTCCGGCGCGACACTCGGGTGGCGGTCCTGCACCGGAAGAAGGAGCTGCTGGGCTACTTCCCCTACCAGCGAGGGCGATGGGGCCAGGGCCGGGCGGTCGGCCTGGGCGTGTCCGACTGCCAAGGCGCGGTCCTGCACCCCGGCGTCCACGTGGACCCGCGGCATCTCATGCGCGCCTGCTCCCTCAACGTCTGGGAGTTCAACCACCTCGAAAACGGCCAGGATCTCTTCCTCCCCTATGCGACCGGCCAGTTCGCCTCACCAGTCATCGACCTCACGCACGGATTCGAGCCGTACGAGGACCATCTCCGTACGCACTCGCGCAGTTTCCTGAAAACGGCAAGAGCCCAAGAACGCCGTATGGGCCGCCAACTCGGCCCCCTGCGCTTCGTCTACGACGAGCGGAACCCCGTGGCCCTGAGGACTCTCATCAGCTGGAAGTCCGCCCACTACCGGCGCACGGGCCGACGCGACCCCTTCGCCCAACCCTGGATCACCCAACTCGTCGACCGGCTCGCCGGCACCACCTCACCGCACTGCTCCGGCATCCTCTCCGTCCTCTACGCGGCTGACCGACCCGTCGCCGCTCACTTCGGCCTGCGCTCACGCACGGTCTTCTCCTGCTGGTTCCCCTCCTACGACCGCAGCCTCGCCACCTACTCGCCCGGCCGCATCCTCTACCTCCGTATGATCGAAGCCTCCGCCGCGTCCGGCATCCGCCTCTTCGACTTCGGTAGGGGGGACGCCGCCTACAAGAACTCCTTCAAAACCGGCGATCTCCTCGTCCACGAGGGAGCCCTGCGCACGGCCGGGCCGGGCGGCACCCTGCACTGGCTCCGCCGCGAACCGACGCGGGTCGCACATCGGCTGGTACGGGACCACCCCGCGCTGAGGAACGCGGCGGTACGCGCCCTTCGAGCCGTCGGCACGATGCGGGAGCGCTGACGAGGCGGTCAGTGTGGGCACGCCGCACAGTGTTCCGTCCCAACGGGGTTGCCTGGCAACTCCGGTGATGTCAGCAGGTACAGGTGGCGCGGCCGCTACGGAAAGCCGCCGCGCCGGTTCCCTGGAGGGGGCCCGCGTCACCGACATCGAGCACCTCGAGTTCGACCTGTAGGCGCCCCGAACACGCTGCCGGCTCCGGACCGAACGAGGTGCCCACCGCCGCGAACACCACCGCGGCGAGAAGACGGTGTGCTGCCGGAGCCGGGCTGCGTTACCCTGCAGCCAGTCAGGATCACACCACGTCGGGGGGCGTGCATGGCAGCGCGGGGCGAGGCAATCCTGGCCGAACTCAGCTCTCTTCCCGCTCACGTGCGCGCGGACTACATCCGCATCCTCGAGACGGTCGTGCGGGTCGCTCCCCGGGCATGGACCCGTCGCAGGGGCGTCCGGCTGCAGTGGATCACACTTCAGGACGGCGGCGATGACGTCGTGGTGCAGGTGGATTCCGGCGAACTGAGCAAGCACGTCGACTGGGACGGTCCACGGTCCACCCGTTCTTTCGCCGGAGCCCTGCGGGAGAAGCGGGGAACGAATCAGTGCGCCGCTCTGGTCCACGGCAACGCGATCGACTCGCGCACGTGGGGTTGGGTCCTCCCGCTCCTGCTCGGGCAGCTGCCCAGGCTGGACACAGCGGTGATGGTCGATATCGAACACCGCGCGGGGGCCCGGTCCACGTTCTCGTTCCCGGTCAAGTACCGGCGCCTGCTCGTCCGCCGCCTACGGTTCGAGGAGGACGTGCGCGCGATCCTGCGGCGCGCCAGGGCCATGTGACCCGGGTTCCGCGACTGCCGGGCACCGACCCATGTCAGTCGTCGGCCCGAACACGCCCAGGAAGCCGGGCCTCAGCTCCTCTGGTCCTCGGCACGGTGCACAGCCGCAGCCGCTGTCTTCCGGGCTGGTGACGCTGCGGGGCGGCCGGAACCGCGAGATCGTGCAGGAGACGGTGCCCCGCACGGTAGGGCGAGGCGGGTTCTGCGATGGCGCGCAGAGCCGGGTTCACCGGTCCCTGTCGCCGGTGGGGCCGGCTTCCTGGAAGCGGGTCGCTGCCCAGCTGGCGAGGAGCTGGAGCCGGTCCTCGTCGGTGGTGCCGGGCTCGGCGGTGTAGAGGGTCAGGGAGTGCGCCTCGTGGTCGGACATGGGCAGGTCCAGCGGTTGGTAGGTGAGCTGGAGAGGCCCGGCGTCGGGGTGGCGGAAGCGTTTGGTGCCGCCGTGGTGGATGCGCACGTGGTAGGCGGCCCACCGGGTGCGGAACGCGGTGCTGACCGTGGACAGCTCGCCGACGAGCTCGCGCAGGGCCTTGTCGTTGGGGTACCGGCCGGCTTCGGCGCGCAGCAGTGCGGTGGTGATGTCGGCGGCGCTGTCCCAGTCGTCGACGAAGTCGTGCGAGCCGTGGTCGAGGAAGTAGTAGCGGGCGAAGTTGGAGCGACCGTGCTCGACCGCGACATCACTGTCGAATATGGGTGCGAACAGGGCGCGGGTGAGGGCGTTGGTGGCCACGATGTCCAGGCGGCCGTTGCTGACGAAGGCCGCGGACAGGGTCATGGAGTCGAGCAGCCACTGGACGCGGGGCGGGACCTCGACGGACTTGCGGCGGCGCCGGATCGCGGGGCCGGGCTGGGCGGCTTTGGCCAGGTCGAACAGGTAGGTGCGTTCGTCCTCGCTCAGTTGCAGGGTGCGGGCGACCGCGTCGAGGACGTCGTCGGAGACGCCGCTGATGTGGCCTTTCTCCAGCCGGGTGTACCACTCGGTGCTCACGCCCGCGAGGACCGCGACCTCTTCACGCCGTAGTCCGGGGACCCGCCGCCGGCCGCTGCTGGGCAGTCCGACCTGCTCCGGGGTGAGCTGGGCGCGCCGGCGGGCGAGGAAGCCACGGATGTCGGCGCGGTTGTCGGAGCGGTGTTCCATGCCCTCCACGCTACGGCCCGGGACCCGGGCAAGGGGGCTGAGCTTGTACCCCCATAAACGCAGCCTCCCGCGCGGCCGACAGGAGCGGTTTCGTGGGATGCGCACCTTGATCTCGATCCCTGCGGAGACGAAGCATGACGACGCGAGGAGGAGCCCTCCACGCCCGTGCCGGTGCCGATGTACGCGTCGGCGACCGCGAGCGTCCGCCCACCCGGCTTCCGCTCGTCGTGTACGTGCTGGCCGCGACATCGTCACCGAGCGCGGCGACGAGGGCGTGGCGAAGATCAAGGAACTGACCGGCGGTCTGGGCGCGCACTCCGTCGTCGAAGCGGTCGGCACCCAGGAGTACATGCAGCAGGCCATCCGCTCCGCCCGCGGCGGCGGCCACGTCGGCTTCGTAGGCGTCAACCACCACGTCACCCTGAGCGGTGAGGAACTGTTCTTCTCCCAGGTCCACCTGGTCGGCGGGCCTGCCCCGGTGCGCCGCTTCCTGCCTGAGCTGATCGACCTGATCTGGCAGCGGAAGATTCACCCGGGCAAGGTCTTCGACCTCACCGTCCCCCTCGACCAGGCCGCCGAGGCGTACCAGGCCATGGACGAGCGGCGTGCCGTCAAGGCGCTGCTCACCGTCCGACCGGGTCCTCCGTCACGGGCCGCCCGACACCCTGTGGGGCCGGGCGGCCCGGGTCTCCCGCATTCGTCACCTTCCCCAGCTGAACGCCCCCGGCCGTGACGGCAACGCACGTCCGGCGGTGCAGCCCAGTTCCCCGCCCCTGACGCTGCCCACGCGGCACTGACAACCGACGGCCGTCCCGCGTCCTGGAGGCAGGGACGCCGCTGTCCCACGTCGAGGGTGGCCCTGCCCGCCCGCGCCGGCACGTACGGCTGATTCGTCAACGACAAGAAGGCGTACTCATGTCACTTCTGATCGGAGGGCTGGCTTCGTTCATCTCCATCACCAGCGTTTGTCGGCGTGTTTCGGAGGCTTTTGTCGATCTCGCCGCTCGTGATTGTTGGGGCGAAATGACGGCGCTGTTGTCGCGACAGGTGATCGTTGTCGGCTGCCTGCTCGGAGAAGCACGCGGATGAACGAGCCCGGCTTGCGACATGGGCCGTTCCTTCTTGACCTGAAGCTTCGTCGAGGTTTTAACGTCAGAGCATATTGATCACCGCCCTGATGGCAGGAGAAGACCTCGTGATCCTCGTGACCGGAGCCACCGGAAACATAGGAAGTGCCCTCGTGAAAGAGCTCCAGGCGTTCGGCGCCGGACCGTTGAGGGGGCTCACCCGTGACATTGCACGGGCCGCGTTCCCGGAAGGGGTCGAAGCGGTTGCGGGTGACTTCGCTGAGACGGCCTCACTGAAGCCCGCGTTGGAGGGGGTCCGATCGCTGTTTCTTGTGTCACGCATGGGTCCGGACGCCGAGATCATCGAGGCGGCCCAGCGGGCAGGCGTGGAACACGTGGTGCTGGTCTCGTCCGTTACCGTCCAGACCCATCCGCACCTGGGGCCCGCCGGCGAGAACCTGACTGTCGAGCAGCTGCTCAAGGGCAGCGGCATGACCTGGACGATCCTGCGGCCGACGCAGTTCGCCTCGAATGCCCTGTGGTGGGCGGGAGCGATCCGCGAGCACGAAACGGTCCGCGTGCCCTATGCGGACATCGGTCTCCCCACGATCCATCCTGCGGACATCGCGTCGGTGGCTCGGGTGGCACTGACCGAGTCCGGCCACCAAACGCGGACGTACGCCCTGACTGGTCCGGACAGGGTCACGGCCCGGCAGCAGGTCGGTGCCATCGCGGCAGTGCTGGGGCGGAAGGTACCGTTCGCCGAGATCAGTCGGGAGGAAGCCCATCGTCAGATGGCCGTCTTCCTGGGCGACGAAGCCGCTGACGCGGTGCTGGACCTGACGGGTGGAGACGTCAACGACGAGTTGCTCATGGTGCGTGACACAGTTCCCCGGATCACCGGTGTCCCGGCCAGGACGTTTCAGCAATGGGCCGCGGAGAATGCCACTGCTTTCCGCTGAGCCGCCCGGTCCTGAGCACGGTCATCGTGCCCCGACAGCAGGACGGTTGGCCGTCGGGGCAGGCAGTGAGGGCACAGATCAGCCGGCCTTGGCGGGCTCATCAACTCGTGCCCGGGCGCTGGCAGGCGGTGGGAATCGGTGCCGGTTTCGAGGATGGTGCCGTTGAAGGTGAGGCGGTCGACGATGGCCGCGCAGAGGCGGGGGTCGGTGAAGGTCTTGGTCCAGCCTCCGGAGAACTCGTTGGCGGCGATGGCGACGCTGTTCTTCTCTCGCGTTCGGGCAGGACCTGGAAGGGGAGTTCGGCGCCGTGGCGGTCGAGAGTATGGGCAGGCTGCGTTCATGCCTACTCGTCCCCTTCGGCGCGGCCAGCCGTCAGCGGCGCGTTCTGCGTGACCGGAAGCGTCCGTCCGAGGCGTGCGAGCGGGGACACAGCGATCACCACGGGGGACAGCAACATGCATGCGGCCGTTGCCAAGAGAGTGGTGCGCGGCCCCCACTCCTCAGCGCAGAATCCGCCGAGCAGGGAGCCGAGCGGGGACAGCCCCATGCCGACGAACGTGATCGTCGCGGCCACGCGGCCCTGCATCCCGTCTGGAGTGACGGCCTGTCGGACGGCCATGACCGCCACATTCACCAACTGGCCGCCGGCCCCGAACACGAAGTTGACCACGAGGAGCGCGGGAACGGTCACCGCGGAGGAGCCGTGCAGCGCGGGTACGCACAGAAACACGCCGTCGCCGAGTGCCGCCGCGGCCACGAGTACCGGGCCGTACCCGAACCGGTTCGGCAGGTGGGCGGCCAGCATGGCGCCCAGGAGCGCGCCCGGTCCCGTCGCCGCGAGTGCCAGCCCGACGGCGGTGCCGGACAGGTGCAGTTCCCGCGGCAGGAAGAGCAGATAGACGGTCATCACGGCCGCGAAGGAGAACTGGAAGGCGGCCGAGGCCAGGCACACGGCCCGCAGCGCGGCATCGCCGGCGACGAGTCGGAGACCCTCGTGGATCTGCCGCCAGACGCGAGGGGGACGTTCCAGTCGCCGCGGAGTCGATTCTCTCCGGCGGATCCGTCGGATCGACAGGAACGACAGCGCGAAGAACAGCGCGCTGGAGGCGGCAGCGATCGGCGCCGACAGCAGGGACACCAACGCACCGCCGAGGGCGGGACCGCCGATCTGAGCCGCGGACCGGCTGCTCTCGAGCGCGCTGTTGCCCCGCACCAGCTGATCGCGTTGCACCAGCCGTACGACAGACGCCTGGTAGGCCACGTCGAAGAACACGGAAAGGGCCCCGACGGCGAAGGCGGTCACGAAAAGCGCGGGCAGGCCGAACCAGCCGAAGAGGCCGGCCATGGCGGCGGCACCCAGGGCAAGGGTCCGGCCGACGTCAGTCAGCACCATCACAGTGCGGGTCCGCCACCTGTCCACCCACGCGCCGACGAAGAGCGAGAGCAACAGGATCGGCGTCTGCCCCACGGCGCGCAGGACGCCCAGTTGGTCGGCACTGGCGTTGAGCGTCAGGACGGCGAAGAGCGGAAGAACCACCAGGCTCGCCTGTTCCCCGAGTTGGGAGGCTGTCTGCCCCACCCAGAGTCTGCGGAAGTCGCCGTTCCGCCACAGGCTTGACGGAACAGGGCGACCGGAATCGGATACAGCGGAGGAAGCGGACGGCACGGGGATTCCTTGGGTTGCCGACAACGAGGCCCGCTACCGGGCACACGACAGGTGTGCCGACGGTTCGGGCAGGAGAAGGCTCGCTGTGCCGCAACATCAAGGGCAGCACGCGATGACAGGCCGATCACGGCCTCCAACGTCAACGCGCGCTCGGACGACCGATCATGTCTTTGCTCCTCGTGAGTCTCTCGATGCCCCCGAACACTAGCCCGCAGTGGCTCGACACGAAAGGGAGTTGGGGCCCGGGACAGGCGGTCAGACCCGTTCCGCCCCGGCGCAACCTCCCACAGCCCTGGATGAGGCATCCCCCTCCTCGCACGAGGGAACCGTCTCGAGAGCGCAGAGGAGTCATCGGTCGTCGGACGAGCCTTGTCGTCGCGAGAGGACCAGCCTGCGTCGCTCTCGGTCGATCTCGGTGACGACGACCGCGACTTCATCGCCGACCTGGACGACATCTGCCGGAGTCTCCACGGGAGTCCAGGTGAGCTCTCGCAGGTGGACCAGCCCTTCGATTCCGTCGGCAACCTGGACGAAGACGCCGAACGGGACCACTTTGGTGACCCGTCCGTGCAGTTTCTGCCCCACCGCGGTGCCGGCGGCGAATGCTTGGAAGGGATCCGGCTGCGTCGCTCGCAAGGACAGTCTGGCCTCCAGATTCCATGTGTCGAACTGGAGGAACTCGCATCGCACGCGCTGTCCGACCCGCACGACTTCGGAGGCGGCCTCGAAACGCCGCCAGGACAACTCGGCGACGGAGATGAACCCGACACCGGGGAAGACCGGGTGCTCGGGGCCGTCGTCCAGCCCCACGAACACGCCGAACCGCTCGATCGCGGTGACGGTGCCGGACAGCAGCTCGCCGCAGTGCAGTGATTCCAAGAACGCCCAGAGTTCCGGGTTCTCAGACGGTCCACCCCTCACGCTCCCAGCCTTTCACGACGAGCCGCGCACTGGGCCGGTGGTCACGCGCCGCGGTCTCGAGGGGGACGTCGTGCCGCTGTCCCGGCGGACGGGGTGGCTGTCAGTGCCCTCCGGCATAGTGCCGCGCGTGATCAAGGATTTGGACAGCATCGACTGGTCGTCGATGGGCCACGCGTACGGGCCGGCCGGTGATGTTCCGATGTGGCTGCGGGCCATGAACTCGCCCGACCCTGAGGTCCGCGAGAAGGCGCTCAGCGACTTCCGCGGCGCGGCCCACCACCAGGGCGACGTGTATCCGTGTACGGCGGCCAGCCTGCCGTTCCTGTTCGACATGGCCGACGACCCCGCGACCCCGGACTGTGCCTCGGCCACTGCTCGGCCACCGGCCCGTTGAGGACCTCGCCCCTGCCGGGTGCGGCGAGCAGCACGCCCGCCTTGATCCGGGGCTCGACCAGGTGCACCACCTTCCCGTTGTCGGGGTCGGTGAGCCCCGCGCCCAGCAGGAGGGCGGCGGTGAATCCGCCGAGCGAGTGTCCGCCGAGGGCGACCTTGGTGTGGTCGATCCGCCCGGCGCGCTGCGGCACGGTCTTCTCGATCAGTCGAGCCGGTCGAGGATGTGGGTCATGTCCTCGGCGCGCGAGCGCCAGAAGAAGGGTGCGCCGGGGGCGTCGGCGACCAGGTGGCTCAGTGTCCTGGAGGTGAGGTGGGTGGGCTGGACGACGACGAACCCGTGCGCCGCCCAGAAGTCGGCGAGCGGCGCGTAGTCGTTCAGCGAGGAGAGGTTGTTCGAGGGGCAGTGGACGCCTTGTCGGCGCGCACCGGCCGCGGCCTCGCGGCCCGCCCGGACCGGTCGGGGCACACGGACACGGTCCAGGACCGCCTCGAACGCGGGAGTTCCCGCGCTGCCCGGCGGTCACCACGATGAACAGGGCTTCTGCCCCCTGCTCAACCGCCCGATGCGGCTTGGTGGTCAGGCCGCCGCGCGAGCATCCCAGCCCGTAGCCGTCAGCTCCGCCGGCCGTACGCCACGCGGTCGCGCCATCCGAGCTCGCCCTGTCCCGGCCAACACGCAGGGAGGATTGTCCGTCACGGGAACGGCAGGGCAGGACAGTCAGCCCAGCCACTGCTTCCGGCGGGCGCGGGGCGGATCACGGACGCATCGTGCTCAGTGGAACGGCCCGGTGATTCACGCGCCTGCCTGCCGTGCGCCTTCCACCTTCGGGGGCACGAACCCGCGTCCGTCAATATCTGGTGGCACGGGCGCAATGTCCGATGACAACGGACACCCGCCGGCCGGTCCTGCCGAACTTCGAGCTGCGCCAACGAACCGTGATGGACGAGAACTGGCCCCGGCCGGCCGTTCCGAGAGCGGTTCACCGCAGCGCGGGTGTTGTGCCTGGCCGCGGTCGGCGTCGGGTCACCACCGGGTGATGAGCGGCGCGTCCGGTTCGTGCCGCCGCCAGGCTTGGGTGAGGCGGGTGAGACGGGTGGGGGCGGCGGTGCCGCGCACGGTTGCGATCTTGCCGTTGGTGATGTCGAACGTCACGGCGCCGATGACCTGGTCGCCGAGTACGAAGAGGATGGCGGGGGCACCGTTCACGAGCGCGTAGTGGACGGCGGGCGTGCCGCCGGCAAGTCGCCGTTTCGCGGGTGTGGGTTTGAAGCCGGCCCGTGCGACGGCGGCGACGCGCTGCGGAGTGTCGTACCGCAGCAGCGTCCTGGTCAGGCCGGCGCCGTCGGAGATCGCGGTCGCGTCATCGGTGAGCAGCGCCACCAGACGTTCGGTGCGGCCCGAGGCGGCGGCGGCGAGGAATTCCTCGACGATCCTGCGGGCGGACGTCTGGTCGACCTCGTCGCCGCCGCGGCGGCGCGCGGCGGTGATGCGGCGCCGGGCCCGGTGGAGGTGCTGTTGGCTCGCGGACTCGGTGATGTCGAGGATCTCGGCGATCTCGGCGTGGCTGTGGGAGAACGCTTCGCGCAGGAGGTAGACGGCTCGCTCGAGGGGCGACAGGCGTTCCATGAGAGTCAGCATGGCGAGGGAGACCGATTCGCGCTGCTCGAAAGTGTCGGCCGGGCCGAGCATCGGGTCGCCGTCGAGGAGCGGTTCGGGCAGCCAGGCGCCGACGGTGCGTTCGCGGCGGGCCTGTGCCGAACGGAGCCGGTCGAGGCACAGGTTGGTGACGACCTTGGTCAGCCATGCTTCCGGCACCTTGATCCGTTGCCGGTCGGCGGCCTGCCAGTGCAGGAACGCGTCCTGCACGGCGTCTTCGGCGTCGGCGGCGGAGCCCAGCAACCGGTACGCCAGCGAGGCCAGCCGGTTCCGGCTGGCCTCGAACCGGCTGGTGTCGAAGCGATCAGTGGCGGTGCTGTCCACGCGGTCCACCCTAGGCGGCAACGCGGATCTCGGCGGACGTATCCGGCGCGGCGGCCAGGCGGCGCTTGCGCTTGGGCAGGCCGAAGGTCGGGTGCGAGATGGCCCACAGCGACAGGGTGAGGATGCCCGCCTTGATCCGCGCGGCCTTCCGGCCGGCCACGTACTTCGGCTTTGCCTGCGCTTCGTCGTCGACCATCTGCAGGATCCCGTCCCGCCGCCCGAGGCTGATGTGGTTGCCGACGTAATCCAGCTTGACGTTCCCGGTCTTACGGCCGGTCAGCCTTCCCACGATCGCCTCCGTGGCCTGCCGGCCGGTGGAGCCGGCCGAAGCACAGGACATCGGCAGTGGCCGGCCGTTGTCGCCGATGGCGTAGGCGCTGTCGCCGGCGGCGTAGACGTTCGCGTGCGAGACCGACCGCATGGTGCGATCGACGACGACCCGACCGGTCTCGGTGACCTCCAGACCGCCGGCGGCGGCGATGGGGTTGACCGCGAACCCGGCCGTCCACACGGTGGCGTCGGACGCCAGCACGGTGCCGTCGGCGCACAGCACCCGCGTCGCTTCGACGGCTTCGACGGTCGTGTGCTCCAGGACGGTGATGCCCAGCCGGTCGCAGGCCTGGCGCAGGTGGCTGCGGGCTCCGGCGGAGAGCCGGGCGCCCAGCTCGCCGCGGGCGACCAGCGCCACCGACAGGCCTGGCCGGGATTCGGCGATCTCGGTGGCGGTCTCGACGCCGGTCAACCCGTCGCCGACGACCAGCACACTCCCGCCTTCGCCCCGCCTGCCCAGGCTGTCCAGGCGCTCGCGCAGGCGCAGCGCCGAGGGCCGGCCGGTGACGTCGAAGGCGTGCTCGGCCACGCCGGGGACGCCGTGGTCGGCGACGTGGCTGCCGAGCGCGTAGAGCAGCGTGTCATAGCCGAGCTCGCCGTCGCCGTCGGTGTCGGCCACGGTGACGACCTGGCGGTTGGGGTCGACGGCGGTGACACGGGCCAGGTGCAGCCGTATCCCCGTGCCCGCGAAGACGTCGGCGAGCTTCCGAGCCTCGATCTCGCGGCCGGCCGCGAGCTGGTGCAGCCGCAGCCGCTCGACGAAGTCCGGCTCGGCGTTGACCACGGTGATCTCGGTGTCGGCCAGGGACAGTCGGCGGGCCAGGTTCCCGGCCACGTAGGCCCCGGCATAGCCGGCGCCGAGGACGACGATGCGGTGCTTCATGTGTTGCTCCTGTCGGTCGCTTGCTCCCGAGAGTTGAGCGGAGCGGCGCCCCGATTGCTGACAGGAACTGCATGTGTCGTGGGTCACACACTGGCAGGAGGGGGCCCGACGATCCTCGCGACGCTGATGCGGCGTAGGCGGATGTCCCGGCAGCGCGAGTGAGTGGTGTGAGGGAGCCGTCCTTGACCGGCCGTCCGTGCGGGGGCGGCCGGTCCAGGAGAGGGCGAGTCCCGGCCGTCCAGCGTGGCGTGCCGACGCCCTTGAGCCGGATGTCGCGGGAGGAGGAGCCGACCTGGACCGTGCGGCGGCCGGCGGGAAGCACCCAGTGCCCCTTGCCGGTGTCCCAGTAGGACAGCCGGCGCTCGTCGACGTGCAGGGTGAGGTGGCGGGACTCACCCGGACGCAGCTCCACCCGGTCGAAGGCGGCCAACGTCCTGACCGGCATCTCGACGGGCGCGTCCGGTGCCGGACCGACGTAGACCTGCGGTACCTCGGCCCCGCGCCGGTCGCCGAGGTTGGTCACGGTGAACCCCGAAGCGGTCGTACTGGCCGAGGATGCGAAGGACCGCCGTGTCGATCGCCGACTCGGGGACGGTGCCGTCCCGCACGGCCTGCTCGAGCGGGTCGCCGAAGAAGGAGCCGTCGGGCATCTGCATGTCGAGGCCGTCCTCGACGCTGACGCTGTGGGTGGCACCCCAGTCGGAGGTGACGAAGCCGGTGAGACCGAGTTCGTCACGGAGGATGTCGGTCAGGGGGGCGGTTCTCGGTGTTCCACTCGCCGCCTAGGTGGTTGTAGGCCGCCATCACCGAGGAGACGCCGGCGCGGACCACCGCCTCCCAGGCCGGCAGGTAGATCTCGTGCAGGGGTGCGGTCATCGACCCGGAAGTCGAAGTCGGTCGCCGGGTCGTCGGGGTCGGACCGGTTGAGCTCGCCGTTGCGCTGGTTGTTGGCGGGGTAATGCTTGGCCATGGCCAGCATGCCCTGCGCCTGGACACCGTCGACCTGAGCGGCGGCGAGCCGCGCGTTGAGATAGGGGTCCTCGCCGGTCTGGTCCTTGTTGCGGCTGAAGAAGGGGGCACGGGACAGCTCGATCTGCGGCGCCAGCAGGACGTCCGTCCGCAGGGTGCGGCCCTCACGTCCCATCACCTCGGCCGTACTCGCGGGCCAGGTCCTTGTTGTAGGAGGCGGCCAGCGTGGAGACCGGGGGGAGGCCGGTGGCGGAGGCGGCGACGTTGATGCCGGCCGGGCCATCGCTCATCCTCAGTGGCGGTATACGGAGGCGGGGTACGCCGGGCAAGTAGCCGGCCTGGCCCAGTCGTTCGGGGTCGGTGGCTCCGCGCAGCAGGGAGATCTTCTCGTCCAGGGTGAGCCGGGCCGGCAGGTCACGGACTCTGGGGCCGCCGTCGACGGGTCTCGCCGCCGCGGCCCGGTCCGACAGGGCGAGGGAGGCGACGGCCGCTGCCGCGGAGCCGAACCCCTTCAGCACGTCCCGGCGGCTGCGAACGGGCGGGGTGAGGTCACGGGGTGGTGCATGCGGGCGTTCCTTTCCCTGCGCGCACGTCGTCAGGCACACCGCCCGGCTCCCCCTGACACGAGCCAGACGAGGGCCGCCTCGGCTCGGGTGCCAGGCGGGTGCGGACCGAGTGTCGACGGGGTGGCGCCCGTGGTCAACACTTCAAGCCACGCCTGAAGTTGACGACTCGTTCGTGTTCAGCGCCCGAATCAACCGCGTCTTCGCAGGTCACATCGGAGTGACCGCGCGGCGAACGGCTTCAGGAACTGAAGAAAAATCTGTCGCGCATATTGCTGACAATATTGCTGGCCGGTTACGTTCGCAGTCGGTCACAGACAACCCACATCCAACGGCCCACATCTCCGGTCGCTCGGACGGCGGCCCCTCTCTCTTGGAGGTTGTGTGTTCAGACGTGTCCTGAAGCGGCGCCTGGCCGCTCTCGCGGCAGCCGCCCTGCTTCCCGCACTTGCCCTGGTGGCGTCCGCGCCGACCGCCACCTCAGCCGCCGACCGGGACGCGAGTCGCGCGGCCCCGGTCGTCCGGACGGACAGCGGCCTGGTCCGCGGGGTCACCACCGACCGGGCGGACCGCTTCCTGGGTCTGCCGTACGCGGCGCCTCCCGTGCGGGATCTGAGGTTCGCGCCGCCCGCCGCCCCCGCGTCCTGGAAGGGCGTGCGTGCGGCGGACGAGCAGTCACCCGCCTGTCTGCAGTTCCAGCCCAGCGGTGTGCGTGAGGAACAGGCGGTCAGCGAGGACTGCCTCTACCTCGACGTCTACCGCCCGAGCGGCACCGAGCCCGGTGCCCGGCTCCCCGTGCTGGTGTGGTTCCACGGCGGAGCCAACACCCAGGGCACCGGCGTCATCTACGGCGGTGGCTCCATGGCCACCAGGACCGGCGTCATCGTCGTCACCGTCAACTACCGGCTGGGCGCCCTGGGTTTCCTCGCCCACCCGGCGCTGAGCGACGTCACCCCGGGCGGATCCGGCAACTACGCCCGGATGGACCAGGTGGCGTCCCTGAAGTGGGTCCAGGACAACATCGCCCGCTTCGGCGGCGACACCGGCAATGTCACCATCGCGGGCCAGTCGGCCGGCGGCGGCGCCGTGTGCGACCTGATGGCCATGCCGTCCGCGCGGGGCCTGTTCGACAAGGCCGCCGTCCAGAGTTCCCAGTGCCTCCAGTCCCAGTCGACCCTCGCCGACGGCGAGAAGAGCGGCGTCACGTATGCCCAGGCCGTCGGCTGCACCGACGAGGCCACCGTCGTCTCATGCCTGCGCAGGACGTGGCCAGGCACGCTGATCGCGCACCAGGGCGAGTACCTGGGCGGTTCCAAGGTCGGCGGCTCCACACTGCCCGAGACCTTCCGGCAGGCGTTGGCCGACGGGAGCTGGAACGCGGTCCCGGTGCTCACCGGCAACACGCGGTCCGAGAACCGGCTGGCCTCCGAATCGCTCGCCGACCTCACCACGGAAGGCTACGAGGAGCTGGTCCGTACGACCTACGGCGACCGGGCCGACCGCGTCCTGGAGCTCTACCCGCTGGACAAGTACACGAGCCCGTGGGACGCCATCACCCAGATCCGGACGGACTCCCAGCGCGCCTGCACCAACCAGCAGAGCGCACAGCTGATCTCCAGCAAGGCCCCCGTCTACCGCTACGAGTTCAACGACCCGACCTCGCCCACCCTGTACGGCTTCACCATCCCGGGCAAGGACATGTCCAACGCGCACAGCGCCGAACTCGCCTACCTCTTCGACTTCACCCTCGGCGAGAAGCCCCTCACCGCGCAGCAGGAGAAGCTGGCCGACCAGATGATGCGCTATTGGGGCGCGTTCGCCCACAGCGGCGCCCCGAAGGCCGAGGGTGAGCCCGCCTGGCCGCGCTACACCGACGGCTTTCACTGGCCGGTCATGCAGCTGCGCACCGCCGGCACCAGCAAGGTGATCACCAGCTACTCGGCCGACCACCACTGCGACTTCTGGCTCGCCTGACGGCCTCCCGCCCGCCCGTTTCCGGCACACCCGCACGCAGAGAGCAGGGATCCACGGAACCGTCCGTCACACCGCGCGGCAGAGGCCGCACCGTCCTGACCGCCCTGTCCCTCCTCGCCCTCGGTGTGACGCCGATCGTCGCCCAGGCCCAGTCCTCGTCGACGCCGGGGAGCCGCCCGCTCTCCGCCGTGGTGCAGACCGCGGACGGCAAGATCCGGGGCACCCACCGCACCGGTTACGACGCATGGCTCGGCATCCCGTACGCGGCGGACGCCTCCGGCGCGGGCCGCTGGAAAGCCCCGCGGCCCGCCGCCAAGTTGTCCGGTGTCCGCGACGCCACCTCCTTCAGCAGCCGCTGCGCGCAGAACAGCGGCTGGGACCCCGGCTACGAGAAGACCGTCACCACCGAGGACTGCCTCGACCTCAACGTCTACGTCCCCGACACCGCCCGCGCCAGGACACCGGTGGTGGTGTGGATCCACGGCGGCGGCTTCACCGGCGGCGCGGGCCAGGACACCAACCCGGGCCGGTTCGTCACGCAGACCGGCGCGATCGTCGTCACCCTCAACTACCGGCTCGGTGTGCTGGGCACCCTCAACATCCCTCAGCCGCAGGCCGAGGGCAAGGACGGCCCCGGCAACTACGGCCTCCTCGACCAGCAGGCGGCCCTGCGCTGGGTCCACGCCAACATCGACCGCTTCGGCGGCGACCCGAAGAACGTCACCCTGGCCGGCCAGTCCGCCGGCGCCGGCTCGGTCTGCGACCACCTCGCCTCACCCACCGCGAAGGGCCTGTTCTCCCGCGCGGTCCTCATGAGCGGCGGCTGCAGCCTTCAGTCCGCGGCCTCGGGGCGGGCGCAGAGCACCGCCTTCGTCAAGGAGGCCGGCTGCGCCGCCGCCGACGTCCTCGCCTGCCTGCGGGCCAAGCCTGCCGCCGACCTGCTCGCCGCGCAGAAGACGGCGGGCGTCAGCCCCTCCGTCGGCGGCCGGGCCTTCCCGGTCGACCCGGCGACCGCCGTGCGGACCGGCCAGTTCAACAGGGTCCCGGTGATGCTGGGCCAGACGAACAGCGAACGGGGGCGTCCACCTTCCAGAACTATGACTACCTCGGCACGCCCATGACGGCCGCCCAGTACGAGGCGGCCGTGCGCTCCGCCTACGGCGCCAACGCCGACAAGGTGCTCGACGAGTACCCGCTCAGCGCCTACCGGACGCCGGGCGAGGCGTGGACCGACTCCCAGAACGGTTCGACCTCGCACACCCGCTGGGATCTGACGCGCACCTTGTCGAAGTGGGTGCCCACGTACGCCTACGAGTTCGCCGAGAGCGACACACCGCACTTCACCTCCATCTTCCTGATCCAGCAGAAGAGCGAGGCCGCCCGTGCCTTCCCCTTCGGCGGCGCCGTCCACGTCGACGACCTCGGCTACCTCTGGGACTACCTCGGCCAGGCCCTGCCCTACGACGACGACCAGCTGGAACTGTCCCGGCAGATGATCGGCTACTGGGGCCGGTTCGCGGCGTCGGGCGACCCGAACGGCTCGGGTTCCCCGTCCTGGCCGAGGTTCGACGAGCGGACGGGGACGCTGATGTCGCTGGTGGCCTGCGACACCTCCCCGGCGACCGGTGACGCACCGGCCGCCTGCCCCAGCGCGAGCCGGGACTTCGCCGAGGAGCACAATCTCGCCTTCTGGCAGAGCCTGCCGTCCTGACAGGACCCGAACGGAGACGAAGGCCGACACGCTTGCCGCGTGCCGGCCTTCGTCCCTTCGTCGGTGAATACGCTCAGCGCACCCTGGGCAGCACCTTCTCCCCCAAGGCTCCGCAGCGTCCGCTCAGCCGCCACACCGAACCCGAATAGCAACGGACCGACATAGCGCTCGTCGATGCCCGACAGCCTCTGCAGTCCCGGGCTCACGAACGTGTGGGCCGAGAAATGCCCGAACGCTATGGGGGCCGTCGTGATGATCCCGATGCGCACACCCGGGTTGCGGAACTGCTCCACCAGAAGCTTCGGCCGGATGGCCAGCGACGGCGGCACGGTCGGCAGGGCGGTCAGCGTGCTGAGCGCCAGGCCGCTCAGCGCTCTCTCAAATCGTGCGGGACGATGTTTGATCCGCTCATCGAGGCGATGCGCGACTGGGCTCACAAGCGGCGCAGAGCCCCCGACGCCAAGAAGGCGGCCGTGCCCACCATGCACATCCGTGAGGGTCAGGGCATCCCGGTGCTCGCGCGGGGTGGCCGGACCCACCCGAGCTAGAGGGTCATGAAGGACGAGTGCTCACTGAGCAGGAGCTTGCGCAGTGCCAAGCGCACACGCGACAGAACTCGTCGACGTGGCGATGCGGGTGCAGACATGGTTCCCCCAGCGGCGGTAAGGTACGCGTAGTTGCGTACCTCTCGACAAGGTACGCAACTACGCGTACCTTGTCGAGAGGTGAAGTGATGACGGCAGGCGAGTTGGCGCACCCCAGTGCCGAGGAGTTGGAGGTGGGGCCCATCCTCCTGGCGCTCGCTGATCGGAACCGGCGTCGGGTCGTGGCTGAACTGGCCGAACGGCCGGATGAAGAGCGGCTGTGCGCTTCCTTCGATCTGCCGGTGAGCAAGTCCAGTCGCACCCGTCACTGGCGAGTGCTGCGCGAAGCAGGCTTGGTGTACCAGCGTGATGCCGGGAATGGGTTGTACATGCGCCTCCGCAAGGAGGACTTGGACCGCCGGTTTCCGGGCCTCATCCAGGCCGTCATAGCTGCGGACTAGGTGCTCCGACGTACGTCAGCCGCCGTGGGCGTCGATGGTTGATGAGGGCGGCGGCAATGCCGACGAAGGCGAGGAAGTGTTCGGCCCTGTGCTCGTGGCGGCGGTGCAGGCGGCGGCAGCCGGCGAGCCAGGACACGGTGCGTTCAACTGCCCAGCGGTGGCGGCCCAGCCGCCGGGAGGCTCAGTTCCTTTGCGTGCGATGCGGTGGCGGACGCCGTGTCTGCGCAGACGTCCGTAATCGTGTCCGGCCGGGACCTGGGCGGGAGGTTTCGGTGCACCGGCCAGGAGTCGGCCTTCGCACGCGCCGCGCCAGCGGAACAACGGGCGGCGACCCGCCGGCCCGGACAGCGATCGCTGAGACTTCCTGAGGGTGGCTGACGGAGTCATCGAGCAGGGCTGCGTCCGAATCGCGACTGCCCCGGCCCGGCAGAGTCGGTCGACGCCCGTACCGGGGCGGAGTAACCCCAATGGTTCAAGATCGTTGGCGGGGTATGAACAACACCAAGCGCGTACTTGCCGCCGTGGCCCTCGCAGGGGCCGCGTTGACCATGACCGGGACCGCTCACGCCGCGTCGACAGGACTGCACAGCGCGAGGAGCCCGCTCCCACCGCTTCCTTCTCCGGAGTCCTTGATCACCGAAGGAATCACCATCGAAGGCCCCCTGATCAACAACCTTGGGCTGCCGCAGGTGATCTGAGTCGGAAGCCTGTTCGGGTCCATCCTCAACCTCCTTGTTTGAACGGCGAGGTCACCAGTCCGGAGGCGCGCACTGCGGCACCGGTGCCAGCCGTCGGACACCACAGACGCCGAATGGGCGCTGATCGGGTCGCTGTTGCCGGTGCCGGTGCCGGTCTGTCGCACGCCGCGGGTCGGGTGGCCGGAGAAGCATCCGCGCCGGAAATCGCCGACGTCCTCCTCTACGTGCTGGACTCGGGCTGCAAGTGGCGGGCTCTGCCTGCCGACCTCCCCGGTTTCAGAGGTTGTCTCATGCGGTGAGGCGACGGTGACAGATGTGGTTCCGGCTTGGCCGACGAAGGCGAGGAAGCGCATACGAAACGCCGCTGAGTCACTGTCGCCCCGGCCAACTGGTCGGGGCCACATGTGTGTGCGCAGGTGAAGCGCACATCAGGCTCTCGGACATCGTCTGCTCGGTGGTGCGTCCGGCGGGCGCGGGTCGGTCACCGATGCCGGTGGCGTGGTGGAAGGGCAGTCCGGTTCTCTCCTGAAGGGTCACGAGCAAGCAGGTCCGCCAGGCGTTCCGCGATGCTTCGACGGGGTCCTGGTAGGGGTGGGTCACTGCCCGCGCCTACGGTGGGCGCGGGGGAGGCCTCGAGAGCCCTGGCCGGGACCGGGCCTTGGCGGCAGTGGTGTCGGCGAACACGAACGCCACCGGGCCGCAGTGCTTGCACACCGGGCGCCGTGCCTCCTTCTCGGTGCTGCGCAAGGAGGAGTACATGCCCGCGAGCCGGAGCTCTAAGAGGGCGGTTCGTGAGTTTATGGCCGTTTCCAGGTGAGGTTGGGCAGAGGTGCTGGTCGCCGGGCTTCGGTCGGCTACTGCTTCCTGGTGAAGCTGCCGGTGTCGACCTCGGCGAGGACGTCGAGCCTGACGAGGCGTTTCAGCTTGGCGCGAGTGCCTTCGAGCTGGATGCGTTCACTCACCCCTCCACGTCACCAGACCACCGGCTGCGGGCCAGCAGATTCCGCCCGCACCCACACCATCAAGCGACGACAGAAGCAATCAAAGGCTCATGAACCGATCTCTAAGAGGGCGATTCGCTCCGGCCAGGCGTCTCAAGACGGTTGAAGCCGGCGAGGCGGGGCGAGATGGCGAAGGGGAAGGATTCGCCGTCGGGGGTCTTGAGGGCCGCCACGATGTCGTGGTCCGGTGCACCGAATATCTCGAAGTGCTGCACGGTGCAGTGCTCCATCACCTCGCGGATGTACGGATCCGACAGCCGCCAGTGAGCGCGGATGGCATCGGAGTCGCGGTAGAGCTGGAAGCTGTGCGCCAGCATCCGCTCCTCGTCGATGAAGACCTCCACCATGAGCTGGGGGCCGTGCTCTTGAGTGAATGCCACCGCCTGCGCGATGGCGTGCCGGAAGCCGTCGAGGTGTCCGTCGGTGATGCGCATGGTGTTGCGGAAGAGGATGGTGCTGCTGTTTGTGGTCTTCATACATCGAGTGTTGTACCTAAACCAAGGTTGAGGTCAAAAGGTGCAGCTCAGCCGGGGACGTCGGCGACGATGCTGAGGTTGTTGATGAAGCCCTGGCGGGCCCCTTCGCGCTCTTCTCCGGCGTGGAGGACCGAACGGCACCTCTCACCCAAGCCCAATGATGAACCGGACATCAACCCGCAAACCGCCCTCTAAGAGCTCCGGACAAAAGGGGGGCGGCTCGCGACGCCTGGCACGCGCGCTCGCCGCGTTGCCGGAAGGCCCTGGTAGCTCCGCTACAAGGATCTTTCGGCGCCTTGCGATCGCACGCACCGGACGCCGCGAGCTGATCGGACTCCCCTTTTGTCCGGAGCTCTCAGGCCGCCACCGCTACCGCGCGTCCGCGGCGGGGGCGAGCTTCTCGCCACGGCAGCCGACGATGGTGGTACAGCGGCCAGAGGCGCGCCTGCAACCTCTGGCCCGCCGACCGGGCCGAGGGGTCTCAGCCTGCACGAAGGCTCCCCCCGTTCCTTCTGCGAGTTGCGGGCCCACTTCCGCGAAGGCCGACTCCGAACGGGACCGATGGCCTCTGCATGTCTGGAATACCCGCGCTGATCAGGCCGTTGATCGCTGAGGCGTCGCTCTGGCGACGGAGCCGAAGAGACGCATCGAGAGATCGGAGCATCCAAGGTGGACGTCTTCATCATCGGCATCACCGGCGGTATCGGTGGTCTGCTTGCGCAGAAACTGCGCTCGCGGGGAGACGCCGTCCACGGGCTCGTACGCCGGGACGACCAGCAGGCCGAGCTCGCGACGCTGGGAGTGAACGCACGAGTCGGCGATCTTTCCAGCATGACCGTGGACCAACTCGCTGCAGCATTCGGTGACATGGACGTGATCGTCTTCAGCGCCGGATCGAACGGCGGCAGTAAGGAGGTCACGAAAGCCATCGACGGCGATGGCGTCGTCAAGGCCCTCGAGGCGGCACGTCTCGCCGGTGTGAAGCGCTTCGTGCTGGTGTCGGTGCTTCCGGAATCATGGCGGGAACGCAACCTCGGCGAGGAGGTCGAGTACTACTTCGCCGTGAAGAAGGGGGCAGACGTCGCGCTCAGCCGCAGCGATCTGAATTGGCTGATCCTGCGTCCATCACTCCTTGTCGACGGTCCGGGAATCGGCACCGTGTCCCTCGGGCCGGCCGAGTTCCACGGCCAGATCGCTCGCGACGATGTCGCCGCCACCCTCGCTGAACTGCTCCACGAGCCCCGGATCGGCCGACAGATCCTCGAGCTCAACACGGGGGCGACACCCATCGAAGAGGCGGTTCGAGCGAACATCCGCTCTTGACCTTGGGGCTGTTCGCGGCGTACTGATGCTGGCGGTCACCCTCTGGCGGCACCGGCTCCCGCCCCGGGGGACCTGCCGCCGAGGCCCGGGATCAGCACCGCCGCCACCGCCAGGTGCATCAGAGCGAGGGAGACCCGGGTGCCGCCGTCCATGCCGTCGCCGATGAACGGCAGGAACGACAGGGCCAGTACGGCGCCGGCCACCCCGGTCCAGATGGCGCGGGCACGCCGCGCCCCGAACCGCTCCAGGGTGGCCAGCAGTCCCCAGCCGGAGAGCGACGCGAGCAGTGCGACGACCGCCACGGGCACGGCGCCGATGTCGAGCGTCCGCTCGCCGTCGGTGATCCGCAGCCGGTGCCCCACCAGCGGGTCCGCGACCAGCCACACCAGGACAGGGGCCAGGACGGCCAGGGCCGCAACCCCCAGGCGCCTTCTCCGCGGGCTCACTCGGCGCCCCCCGAAAGCGCCCCGTGCAGGAAGACCTCCACCAGTTCCTGCGGGGTCAGGTCGGGCTCGTCCTCCGTACGCGGCTGGGTGAAGAGCAGCCCGAAGAAGAGTGCCGCGATCTGCTCCGGCGGCCGGCGCAGGGCGGCCTTGTCGGGCTCCAGCAGCTCCGCGAGGGCCGCGCGGATACGGGTCGTCGACTCGTCGCGGCCCGCGCCGCGCACCGTGCCGGGGTGCTTGCCGCCGCGATGCCCCAGCGAGCCGGCGATCGCGCCCATCCTGGAAATGTGCGCCTGCAGCGCCTCGGCCGCCTCCGCAAGCCGGTCGCGCAGCGGCTGGGACACGTCGATCGCGTCGAGCTCGCGGACCGCGTGCTCGGGGGAGAGCGCCTCGGCCATGCAGGCCCGCAGCAGCTCGTCCTTGTCGGCGAAGACCCGGAAGATCGTGCCCTCGCCGATGCCCGCGGCGCGGGCGATCTTCGCGGTCGTCACCGCGGCGCCGTACTCGGCGATCAGGGGGATCGCGGTCTGAATGATCATTTTGCGGCGCTGCTCCGGCGACATGCCGGGGGCGCGGCGGCGGGTGGTCTGGTTCTCCTTAGGCGCTGTCATGCCTCGGAGAATACGGAGTGAGGACTCACTCCGTCAATGAGTGAGGACTCACTCCGCTGGGGGACCAGGAGTGGCTCAACTCGGCCGCTACCGGCCGCAGAACCCGGATCGAGGGAGAAGTAGCACCACCTCACCACGCACGACAGCCCGGTGGTCCGCCAGGTTCTCGGCGAGCGGGCCGTGGAGCAGTCACCGTCTGCTCCACGGCCCGCTCGCCGTGCTCCCGCGCGTACCCGCGCACCACGGCCTTGTCGTACGGCGTGTCGTCGACCGGCACGTCCGACGGCGCGCGCACCCGGCCCAGGATCCGTTCCAGAGCGCGGCGATCGCCGGCACGCGGGCGGATCTCTGCTTCCGCTCTGCGGATTTTGCCGCCGGCCCCTCGGCCGTGCGGCAGGTGGCCAGCTTCGCAGGGCCATGTCGGCCACCTGCTGGAGGCCGTCTCGGCTGTTGCCGCTGGCGGCTTGGGCGGCGATGCCGTTTGCCACGGTCACGAGGTAGCGGGCGAGCGGTGCGGTATCGGTGTCGGGGGCAGGTCACCTTCGTCGACGGCTTGTGAAACCGGTCGCGCAAGAGGAAGGTGTGCTCGTTGCGCCAGGAGATGAGGGCGTCGCGGGCATTGCTTCCCGGATCGGCGGTGGCGAGGGATCCTTGGACGCCGAGGCACCCGGTGGGACAGCCGGGGCCTGCAGCAGGTCACCGAAGAGCACTTCGAGGAGACCTCCGGCACCAACGTCCGGGGCACGTTGTTCACGGTGCAGAAGGCGCTTCCGCTGCTCAACGACGGCGCGGCGGTGATCCTCAACTCCTCGGTGCGCGCCGATGACGGTGTCGCGGCGTTCGGCACGTATGCGGCCTCCAAGGCGGCGATACGGTCCTTCGCCCGGACCTGGGCCAACGAACTCAAGGACCGCGGTGTCCGGGTCAACGCGATCACGGTTCCAGCGAGCCGTCGACGACGGCGACCTGCCCCCCGGGACCGATCCGGGGCTACTGGCCCGCTACTTCACCACCTTCGCCTACGGCATCGCCGTACAAGCGGCGAGCGGTGTCGACCGCGACGAACTCCAGGAGATGGCCGACGCCGCCCTGCGCAACTGGCCACTCTCCTGAGACCCGTCCGGGTACGTCTCTCGGCCACCCCGGGTGGGCGCCCGCCACGCGCACCGTCAACCGTCCGCCTCGGACGGTTCCGTGAGCACCATTGGCTGAGACACCCGTACGGGTCACATAACGCCGTCCAGCGCGGTCGCGTCCGGCAGTCGCACGGCCCCGGCCGTACCCTCCGGAAGCGAGGCCGCCATCTCGGCGCCGCGTGTTGAGCACAGCACCACCCGGCCCGCGTAGGGAGGCCGGCGCCCGGAACCGGTCCCACTTGACTTGTGCGCGGGTGGACTGTCCGTGGGGTATGGGCCGGCGTCATGCCGATCGCTGGGCGGAGTCCTTCTCGTGCCACCGTGTCCGCTGCGGCACGAGAAGGACCGGGCGTGCAGCCCGCTTCCGCCGCGGCGGCTGGACGCCCGGTGCCCCGGCGAAGGCGCTGCTACTCGGGCACGCGGGACAGGATCGCGTCCAGCCCGAAGGTGAAACGGTCCTCGAAGGACCCTTGCCGCAGGTAGGTCAGGGACTTGTGCAGTGCCGGGTGCGTGCCGGCGGTCACGGCTCGGGCGAGACGTTCGTCGCCTCGTGCGGGTGCGGCCTGTTCTTCCTGGGTCAGGCCGAGCGTGAAGTAGTTGACCGTCCAAGCCGTCCACGCCGCCTGCTTCTCGGCCGCTCCCGCCCGGAGGAGTGCGTCAACGAGGTGGTCGGCGAAGCGCAGGGTGTGGGGTTCGGCGGGGTAGGTGCCGGTCACCAGGGCGGCACCGTCGCGGTGCGCGAGCAGCGCCTGCCGGTAGCGGCCGGCCAGCTCCCGCACGCGTTGCCGAGGCGCGGCGGGCAGGTCGTCGTAGCGGATGCCGGCGAGGACGGCGTCGGCCATCAGCTCCAGCATCCGGGCCTTGGTCTTCACATGCCACAGCACGGTGTTCATCCGGACCCCGAGGCGGTCCGCCACCGCCCGGGTCGACAGCCCTTCCATCCCCCGTTCCTGCAGCACCTGGAGCGCGGCGTCGATCACGGCCGTGCGGGTGAGCTGGCCCGCGGCGTCTTCCCCGGCTTGCCTCTTGGTCACTGACCTAGTTTACTGCAGGGCAGTTCTTGGTCACCGACCAAGGGTCGAGAGAAGGGGGAAGGTCATGGACTGTCAGGTTGTCGTCGCCGGCGGAGGTCCCGTGGGCCTGTGGCTGGCCGGCGAGCTGCGCCGCGCCGGCATCACCGTCGCCGTCATCGAGATGCGGACCGAGCGCGACATGCGTTCCCGCGCCCTGACCGTGCATCCGCGCACCATCGAGACATTCGCCTCCCGCGGCGTGCACGAGCCCTTTGTCCGCGAGGGCATGCCGCTGCCCGGCGGCCACTTCGGCGTGCTGGAGTCGCGGCTGGACTTCCGTCGCCTGCCCAGCCCCTTCCCCCACACCCTCGCCCTGCCCCAGGAGCGCACCGAGGCACTGCTGGAGCAGCAGGCCCTCGACCTGGGCGCGGACATCCTGCGAGGCCAGGAGGTCACGGGCTTCACCGACGGACCTGACCACGTCGTGGTGCACCTCACCGGACCGCACGGGCCCTGCACCCTCCGGACGGCGTACCTGGTCGGCTGCGACGGCGCCCGCAGCACCGTCCGTACCGTGGCCGGCATCGACTACCCCGGCACCCCCTCCACCGTGCTCGGCTGGCTCGGCGACGTCCGTCTCGACCAGCCCCCGGCCCCCGGCTACAGCTACTTCGGCCCCATGGGCACGCTCATGGCCGTGCCCATGCCCGGCGGCATCCACCGCCTGGTCGGTATCACCCCCCGCGACCTGACCACCACCTGGCCCGGCGACCTCACCCTGGACGAACTGCGCGAGAACGTCATCGCCATGGCCGGCACCGACTTCGGCATGCGCGATCCGATCTGGCTCTCCCGCTACGGCAACGCCACCCGCCTGGCCGCCCACTACCGCAAGGGCCGCGTCTTCCTCGCCGGTGACGCCGCCCACCAGCACTTCCCCGCCGGTGGAGTCGGCATGAACGTCGGCATTCAGGACGCCGGCAACCTCGCCTGGAAGCTCGCCGCCACCCTCAACGGCTGGGCCCCCGATGCTCTGCTGGACACCTACCACACCGAACGCCACCCGGTCGGCGTCAACCTCACCGAGACCAGCCGCGCCCAGGTCGCCCTGATGACCGCCTTCACCCCCGAGGGCCTGAGCCTGCGCGGCCTGCTCGCCCGGCTGATCACCACGCTGCCCGACCTCAACGACCAACTGGCCGCCCAGGTCAGTTCACTTGCCGTCACCTACCCGCCCGCAGAGCCCCGTGCGCACCCACTGACCGGCACTCGCGCCCCCGACCTCGCCCTTGGCGACACCGGCCTGTTCGCCCTGCTGCGCGCCGACAGCTACCTCCTGCTGGACCTCACCCCCAGCGGCCGCCTCGACCGGCTCGCCCGGCCCGGGCTGCGCGTGCACACCGGCACCCTGCACCTGCCCCCGGCCGACTGGACCGGCATCCGCGCCGCCCTCATCCGCCCCGACGGCCACATCGCCTGGGCCGACACCCGTCACGAAGACACCGCCCGCACGGACGGCCTGGGCGCCGCCCTCGCCGTCACGCACCGAAAGTGAGCCCTTCCACGAGCGTCCGGCGCATCGACCCGCCCGGCCTGTACGCCGCACCCGGCCGCATCAGCCAGGCCGTCACCACCACGGCCGGCGCTCATCCACCTCTCGGGACAGATCGCCCGGAACGCGTGGGGCAGCCCCACAGGCGGTAAACCACGCCGTCCAGGCGGCCGTCATCGCCCGGGACACCACCACCGCCCTCGCCGCGGGCGCCACCCGCGACGACATCATCAAGCCAGCGCCGCCCAGGCCCTGGACGTCCGGACCGAGCCGGGCGGCGAGTTCTGGGGATGGGCCGGAGCGCACCCTGGGCGCCCCGGCCCGCACCGCCCCGCCGGCGCCCCCATCTGGCTGCGGCTGCCCAGGCGGCTCCCACGCCGACCGTCCCGGCAGTCGGCGCGCCGTCCGCCCCGGTCTGCGATCCGGCGGCCTTCACCCGACCGAGAAGGGCTCCAGCGGTTGCGGCAGCTCGTCACTGCTCGTCGAGGGATGCCTGCCGGGCAAGGAAGTCATCGAACGCCGCCTTCTGCTTGGGGTCCATGAAGCCTTGGCGGACGTTGCGGGCCTCCTCCTGGAGCCAGTGCGCCCGTCGGGGTGCAATAGCTCGGCGACCACCACGCCTTTGCGAGCAACGGCCGTGCGCCCTCCTGCGCGACGACGAAAGAGCGTAAACGCGCCGAATTCCGCTGGGTGGGCCAACTCCGGCTCCTCTGCCCGGTTCTCGTCCCCAGCGCCACTCGTCGGGTAGGCGGTGGGGGCGCAATGCTCCCAGAGCGCCAGTGTGGCCGCGGGCATTAAGGACTGGAATCAGAATGAGGGATTGACGTGGTGTCAGTCAGCGTTGAAGCGGCCCGGAGGGGGTGGTCGCGACCGAGACGCGTGGTGGGCGCAAGCCGTGGGAGGTTGACGATGGGCTGTGGGAGCGCATCGAGCCGCTGTTGCCGGTGATTGAGCGGCGCTTCCGGTACCCGGGGCGTCGTCGGCTCGATGACCGGCGGGTTCTGTGCGGCATCCTGTTCGTGTTCTACACGGGCATCCCCTGGCGCTGCCTCCGCAGGAACTCGGCTTCGGCTCCGGGATGACCTGCTGAAGGCGACTGCGGGAGTGGAACGATGCCGGGGTCTGGCAGCGCCTGCACGAGCTGCTGCTGGCCGAACTGCGGGCGGCCGGCATACTGGATCTCTCTCGGGCGTCAGTCGACTCAAGCCATCTGCGGCGGTGAAAGGTGGTGCGGCCACCAGCCCGTCCCCGGTGGACCGGGGCAAGACCGGCAGCAAGCACCACGTGATCGTCGAGGCTCACGGCATCCCGCTGGCCACCACGCTGACCGGCGGCAACCGCAACGACGTGACCCAGCTGAACCCACTGATCCGAGCGGTCCCGCCGATCCGAGGCAAACGCGGCCAACCGCTGCGCCGCCCGAAGCACCTCTGCGCCGCCCGCGGCTACGACCACGAGAGCTACCGCGACCAAATCCGACGGTTCGAGATCACCCCGCACATCGCCCGGCGCGGCACCGAACACGGCTCCGGACGCGGCGTACACCGCTGGGTCGTGGAAGGCGCCATCGCACTACTGCACTGGTTCCGCCGCCTACGCATCCGCTGGGAGATCCGGGACGACATCCACCAGGCCTTCATCACACTCGGTTGTGCCGTCATCTGCTGGCGACGACTGAGGAGCCCGCTCTGATTCCAGGCCAAAGTAAGGTGGAATCCCGTGTCGCAACTAGCGCGAGGAGGCGGAATGCTCGCCGACTCGTCGGCGCTGGCGGCCGGAAGGCGTCATTCGGTCGGACGGCGCTGCGATGGAACCGTTCTCGCCGTGGGCAATACCGCAGCCGCTGAATGTCGTGTCGAGCGATGGGAAGACGTCGTCGCGGTGGCAGCTGGCAACGTCCATACCGCGACGAACACGGGCAGGTCTCATACTGTGGGACTCCGGTCGGACGGCACGGTGCTGGCAACGGGGTGGAATGGCGATGGGCAATGTGATGTCGCCGGATGGCGAGGCGTTACGGCCGTGGCCGCAGGCTGGCGCCGCACGCTCGGGCTACTCGCGAATGGCCGCGTGCTAGCAGTTGGCCGGAGTTCAGAAGGACAGTGCGACGTGGAGTCCTGGCGCGACATGGTGGTCGTCTCGTGTGGTGACTGGCACTCGGTCGGCGTCCGGTCAGATGGTTGTGCACTGGCCGCGGGGAACAACCGACGAGGGCAGTGTGACGTTGAAGGATGGCGTGACCTGGCCGCCATCTCGGCCGGGTACCTCCATACCGTCGGCCTCAGAGCCGACGGGCGGGCAGTAGCGACCGGAGACCGGGTAGCCGGGGCGTGCGAGGTCGATGAATGGGAAGACGTGGTGGCGCTCGGCGCGGGCAGCTACCACACCGTCGGGGTCACTGCGTCCGGGCGGGTCCTCGCGGTGGGTGACAACAGCTACGGACAGTGCGAAGTCGGCGATTGGCACGACATCGTCGCCGTGGCGGCCGGTTCAACGCACACCCTCGGCCTGCGTGCCAACGGCACAGTCGTGGCCGCAGGGAACAATGACGACAGACAGTGCGAAGTCGATGCTTGGTCCGGAATCCAGCTTCCATAGGCCTCCGGATTGCGCCAAGGCGAACTGACACGCCGTCATTCCCGGTCCCGAGAGACCTCATTCTCTTTCCAGTCCTCGGACCGCGTGTTCCGCCTTTTCACGCCCCTCCCACATGAACGTGACAGTGACGGGCTCGCCGACCGCCTCGGCCAACCCGAGCATCCTTTCCACCTCATCGTTGATCGGGTAACCCACCACTACGTCGATTCGAATGCTCATGCTGTCTGACGCTACTGGCCGCTTCTGACACCCGGCCCCAAGCTCACGTCCCTCGTCGGCGACGGCGCACCGAGGAGACCGTGCGTGCCCGCGGGGTCGAGGAGGTCGATGGGGTGGGCACCGCGACGGATCACGGTGTCCGTGCGACTGCGCCGGAGGCCGTGAAGGCAGGCGTCCGCGTTCGCGTACTCATGGACGACTTGGTCGGAGTCGCACTCCGCACCACCGCCGCGGCCCTGGACGGTTTCCAGCAGGTCGGCGTGGCCGTGTCCGGCGCTGCACCAGCGCAGCAGAACCCGCCGAGCACCGGGCTCGGCCTGTGCCGATCGCTGGTCGGTCAGAGGCGGCGCGAGGTTGCCGCGGCCGGTCCCCGCACGCGGCCTGCGGTCGTATGGACGTCGGTGTCCTGCGCGGACGGGTGGTTGACCGAGCCGACCCACACCTCGTGTCCCGCGGCCGCGAGGGCGTTGGCATACGGGGCATGGCAGGTGTCGAGGTCAGCCGGGTGCTTCCCTCAGGGAGACGACGTTGCGGGGTTGGGGTGCGCGCGCCCATCATTGCTGCACGAGGGGGGGTGCCTCAGATGCCCGCAGCCGGCCACGGGGCCGTGACTTCCCGGGGCAACGTTGCTTACGGGCACGGACGGGCAGACGGATCGCGATGCCGGCCGGACCGGGCCTCTCTCCGGGAGCGTGCGAAACCTCTCAACCCGATGCGCTGGTCAGGGAGATGAGCTGGTCGACGACGTCAGTGAGACGGGCTCTACGCCGGTAGGCGGCGCGTTGCCGGTCGGCGCCGCTGCCGGCAGCGCGCACGCGTGACCAGAGCCTGTTCACCAGTTCCGTGTCGCCGTGCTCGTGGAGGGCGGGTTGCAGCCACGACAGGAGCTGGTCGACCTGGTCGACGGCGGGGGACAGACGGCCGGTGGACAGGTCGATACCCTGCCCGGCCAGGCCGTCGCGGGCCGCCCGCCAGCACGCGGCGCGCAGCATCTCCGGCCCGGGCCGGAAAACCGGGTCGCCGGCGGTGGTGGCCCGCAGGGCCGTGGCGGCCATCGCCCTGATGAGACCGGCGAGCAGCACGGTCTCACCCGGGGTGGCGGCCGCGTCCGCGACGCGGAATTCGAGCGTGGGTACGTGGTGGGAGGGCCGGATGTCCCAGTACAGGCCGCCGCGGTCCATGACGCTCCCGGTGGCGATGAAGCCGGCGACGAGGTCCTCGAAGTGGGAAGGGGACTCGAAGTACGGGGGAGGCCCGGCCACCGGCCACCGTCCCCAGGTCGTCGTGCGCCAGCTGGCGTACCCGGTGTCCCGCCCGGCCCAGAAGGGTGAGTTGCCGGTGAGAGCCGTCAGGGCCGGGATCCAGGGGCGCAGACGGTTGCTGATCTGCAGCGCTGTCGCGAGGTCGGGAACCCCGACGTGGATGTGACAGGCGCAGGCACACTGCTCGTCGTCCAGGGCACCGAACATGGCGGCACTCAACGTGTAGCGCGGGCCGGGGGTCAGCGGCGGCGGGGACGTCTGGCCGAGTACCGGGCTGCCGCTGGAGATGACGCGCAGACCCCGGCGGGCGGCGGCCCGGACGACCGCCGCGCGCGTGGAACGGACCTGCTCGGCGAAGTCCGCAAGGCTGGTGTGCGGGTCGGTCCGCACCTCGACCTGGTAGCGCGTCAGCTCTGTGCCGACGCGTTCGCCGAGTTCTCCCGCGGCCTCGGCCACCACTGTGTCCGCTTGCGCGCTCACCGCGCGCGATACCGGGTCGACCAGAAGGAATTCCTCCTCCGCTCCCACCGTCAGCGGGGCCTGGCTGCCTGCGGTCGTCCGGCTTCGGCCATGGCAAGGGAGCAGTCCTTGTGTACCGGCAGACGTACGCCCTGTACTCGTCATGGTCACCATGCTGTCACGGACGGTGAGACCGAGGCGAGGCGCAAAGACGACATCCCAGGGGACCTGGCAGGACCAGCCGTCGCGGACCCACAGCTGGCGCACGCCCTGAATGGTGCAGGTCAGGTGGGACGTCGTCAGTACGCCCCGAACGACCAGAAGACGCCCACCTCGTCGTCGGTTACCGCGATCAGGCCCAGGTCGTCGAAGAGGTCGAGGCCGTTGAGGTACTCGGAGGTGAGGTAACCGTTGGATTTGGTGCCCTGCAGGCCCGCTGCGAGGAAGTCCGGGGCCGGGTCAGAGGCGGCCGCCGTCGCGTTGGTCCAGTAGCGCGCGGTGGGCCCGTACCGGTCGAGCAGGGTCCGCGCATCCGCCAGCACGGCGTCCCGGTCCGGGCGGGAGCGGACGGGGGCAGGCTCCGACTGCCATTCCTCGGCCATGATGGCGAGCGCGGCGACCGCCGCCTCCTCCTCCAGCGGGTACAGGCGGCCGGGCAACTCTGATGCGTCCGAGGGGTCGAAGGGGTACGCAGGCACCGTGTGGCGGGCGGCGTTGGTGCGGTCCCAGTCCAGTCGGACCCAGCCCCTTGGGTCGGGGACCGACCGGTGCAGCACGGCGCGGACATCGTGCGCCCAGTCCTCGTACCGCCGAGGGCCGGTAGCCGCGAAGGTGTACGTGTCGTCGAGCAGCCGCAGCGCCGCCGCGTTCCAGGGACAACGACGGGAGCGGTACTCCACCAGCAGACTGCCGACTTGACGGGCGAAGGCGTCCTTCGGCTCGCAGGGGACGCGCCGGAGCTGATCGAGGGCCCAGCGGACGAGCTCGCCCCCTCCTTCCGCTGCGAGGCGGGCCGGCTCCTGCGGGAGCGGGAGGTCCGTTCCGTCCCACAGCGCCTCCAGGTGCGCATCGAGCAGGTCCAGGGCGGTCCGGTCGGCAGGCAGGGGCATTTCGCCATTTTAGGCGGCCGCTTTCACACAATGCCGGGCCGGGTGATAGGCGAGATGCACGCATCACCGGAGTCAGCAGCGAATCCAGCCGCACCGACGCCAGGCTGAATGGTCCCCGGAGCTGGTTGCTGCGGCGGGTCCATGCCACGCGAACTGGAAGAAGGCGACCACTACGTCGAGTGGAACAGCGGAGACCTGCTTCACCGGTACGAGTCGTTGGCGGCTGGTTCCGTCCTGGGTCCGAGGTCCCACTGTGGGCTTGACCAGGGGGCGGGTCCGTCTGACAGCCGCCAAATTCGCGGGGCGTCGCAGACTGTCAGGGGTGGCGGTAGGCCATCGCGGGGCGACGCTCGAAGAGCCCCTTGACCGGCCGTGGCGCTCCCGCACCCTCCGGGGGCAGGCGGACCCGCTGCTGTGACTGGTCGCTCTGGCCGGCCCGACGGGTCAACCAGAGCGACCAAAGGACGTGCCGGCCGGCGCGGTCGCCCGAGGCGGGGCGCCACCCCGGCGTCCGGTCAGCGGGTGGCGAGCAACCCGAGCGTGTCGATCACGCGGTTCGAGAAGCCCCACTCGTTGTCGTACCACGCGACCACCTTGACGTGGCGGCCGTCGACGCGGGTGAGGGCCGAGTCGAAGATCGACGAAGCGGGATTGCCCACGATGTCGGAGGAGACGAGCGGGTCGTCCGAGTACTCGAGGATGCCCGCGAGCGGCCCCTCCGCCGCGGCGCGGTACGCCGCCAGCACGTCGTCGCGCGTCACGTCGCGGGCGACGGTCGTGTTGAGTTCGACGATCGAGCCCACCGGCACCGGTACACGGATCGAGTCGCCCGACAGCTTGCCGTCGAGGTTCGGCAGCACCAGGCCGATCGCCTTGGCGGCGCCGGTCGTGGTCGGCACGATGTTGACGCCGGCGGCCCGGGCGCGACGGGCGTCGCGGTGCGGACCGTCCTGCAGGTTCTGCTCCTGCGTGTAGGCGTGCACCGTCGTCATGAACCCGTGTTCGATACCGGCGAGTTCGTCGAGGACCGCGGCCAGCGGCGCGAGCGCGTTGGTGGTGCAGGAGGCGTTCGAGACGATCGTGTGCACGGCCGGGTCGTAGGCGTCGGTGTTGACCCCGAACGCGAGCGTGACGTCGGCGCCGTCCGACGGCGCGCTGACGAGCACCTTCTTCGCGCCCGCGTCGAGGTGGGCCCGGGCGGCCTTGGCCGAGGTGAAGCGGCCGGTGGCTTCCAGGACGATGTCGACGCCGAGTTCGGCCCACGGCAGCTGCGCCGGTTCGCGCTCGGCCAGCACCGTGATCCGACGGCCGTCGACGACGAGGGCGTCCCCGTCGACGGTCACCGGGCGCCCGAGCCGGCCGGCCGTGCTGTCGAAGGCGAGCAGCCGGGCGAGAGCGGCGGGCTCCGTCAGGTCGTTCACGGCGACGATCTCGAGGGCGCTGTCGCGCCCCAGCAGCGCGCGCAGCACATTGCGTCCGATGCGGCCGAATCCGTTGATGGCGATGCGAGTCATGAGTGATGTCCCTTCCCTTCCCCACCAGGCTCGCCCGCGGCCGGCGCCGCTGACAGTGGCGGGATCGCCACGGTTCAAAAGGATCCCGCCAGCGGTGCCGGGCGGGTCACTCGCCCCGGGTGAAGGTGCGCCGGTACTCGCTCGGTGTGGTGCCGAGGATGCGCTGGAAGTGCAGGCGCAGGTTCGCGCCGGTGCCGAGCCCGACGTCGGCGGCGATCTGTTCGACGCCGCGCTGCGAGCGCTCGAGCAGTTCGCGGGCCAGGTCGATGCGGGCGCGCATCACCCACTGCATCGGCGTGTAGCCGGTCTCCTCGACGAAGCGCCGGGAGAACGTGCGCGGCGAGACCCCCGCCTGCCGCGCCAGTAAGTCGAGGGTGAGGGGCTCGCCGAGCCGGTGCAGCGCCCACTCGCGGGTGGCGGCGAACCGCTCACCGAGCGGCTCGGGGACGCTGCGCGGCACGTACTGGGCCTGGCCGCCGCTGCGGTAGGGGGCCGCAACCAGACGCCGGGCCGCGTGGTTGGACGCGGCCACTCCGAGGTCGCCGCGCAGGATGTGCAGGCACAGGTCGATGCCGGAGGCGGCGCCGGCCGAGGTGAGCACGCTGCCCTCGTCGACGAACAGCACGTTCTCGTCGACCCGGACGAGCGGATGCCTGGCCGCGAGTGCCCGCGTGTAGTGCCAGTGCGTCGTGGCGCGCCTGCCGTCGAGCAGGCCCGTGGCGGCGAGCGCGAAGGCACCCGTCGAGATGGCGGCGAGCCGCGCGCCCCGGTCGTGCGCGGCGTTCAGTGCCTCGACGACGGCCCGCGGCGGGTCGTCGCGGTCCGGGAACCGGTAGCCGGGGACGAAGACGATGTCGGCCCACGCCAGCGCGTCGAGGCCGTGGGCGACGTAGTACGCGAGGCCATCGCCACCGGTCACGAGACCGGGTGTCGCCCCGCACACCCGCACCTCGTACGGCATGCTCGCGCGGGTCGTGAAAACCTGCGCAGGAATGCCGACATCGAGCGGCTTCGCACCCTCGAGCACAAGGACGGCGACGCGATGCAGGCGGGAGACTGGCACAGGAAGAGGTTACGTGGGGCGTGACGTCGATACGCCCACTGCGCGGACCGGGCAACCGGGCAGACGACACACCGGCCGGCCGGGCTGTCTTGCACGTGGCAGTCCCCGCCCGTCCTCCCACCCGTCGCCCGCCTCCAGCCGGTCTGGCATCGAAACCCGCGCTCAAGAGGTCCGGCGTTCCCGCTGGCGCGTGCGCGCTGGATCACGTGGTGCAGTGTCTCGTCGAAGGGCGGGCTGATGGTGTCGGTACAGGCCTGGCGGGCGGAGGCGAGGCGCTGCCATTGCTCGGGGCCAGTGCGGACGGGACATCCGTCACGGCTGCTGCTCCGACCTGTCGGGAGGTGTGCGGTGCGGGTGATGGTCAGCTGCTGTCTGGCGTGGACCGATGGTCACGACTCGTGGATGGGAGGGGCACCGACCCAGCGGTGGTAGGCGTCCATGTCGACGTTGCTGCCGCACACGATGGTGACGACGTGTCGGCCGGCGAAGCGGTCACGGTCCTCGAGGATCGCCGCGATGCCGAGCGCGGCCGACGGTTCGACGACGAGGCCGGCGTGGTCAAGGAGCATCCGCATACCGGCGACGATCGACGCTTCCTGGACCAGGACGGCGTCGTCAGCGACCAGGAGGAGGTCGTCCAGGACGGCCGGGATGGGACGCCGGCCGGCGACGCCGTCAGCGATGGTGTCGGTCGAGTCGGTGGTGACGACGCGCCGTTGGTGCCACGAGTGTGTCATCGCCGGTGCGCCCGACGGCTGGACGCAGATCACCTCGACTTCGGGTGCCAATGCCTTCACCACATGACCCACGCCGGTGGCCAGCGCCCCACCGCCGAGAGCGATCAGGACGGTGTCGAACGACGGCGCGTTGTCCACCAGTTCCAGGCCGATGGTCGCCGCGCCCTCGCAGGTCTCGATGTCCAGGCTGTCCTCGACCAGCCGGATGCCGTCGTACCGTGCGATGGCCGCCGCCCGCTCGCGAGCCATCTCGTGGTCGCCGTCCACCAGCTCCAACCCGGCGTCCAATGCGCGGATGCGATCAAGCTTGGCCCGAGTCGCATAGCGGGATGCCACGACTGTGACGTCGAGTCCCCGGTTGCGACCGGACCACGCGAGGGCTTGGCCAAGGTTGCCCGCGCTCGCGCACACCGCGGCTCGCGAGGCATTGCCGGCCAGCAGGCTCGCGACCACCTCGGTGCCGCGGGCCTTGAAGCTGCGGACCGGGTTCGCCGTTTCGAGCTTGATGCTCACCGTGCACCCGAGGCCTGGCTCCAGCGCCTCGCAGCGGTACAGCGGAGTGTCGAGAAAGACCGGGTCGATCACCCGGCGAGCCGCCCGAATCCGAACAGTGTCGAGACGCGTCTCCTGCACGACACAGCAGCGTAGCGTCACCGGCGCCGGTTCCATGAGCAACTGCCATGAATCGAAGGTCGGTCGAGGTGTGTCACGCTGCGGCGGGTTCCGCGGGGCGTTCGACGAGGCGACCGTACTCGAAGCGGGCGCCGGCCCGGACGAGGGCGACGAGGTGGGGTGCGGTCACAACGCGCCCGCGGGCCTGGGCGGACTCGACAAGCTGGAACACCAGCGCCAGTGCGGCGGGGGCTGCCCGCGCCGCGCGTGACCTTCGTACGGAGTCTCACCGTGGAGAGGGTCGACTCGATGGAGTCGGTGGTCAGGGCGTATGCCGGCTGGTCGGCGCGGAGGACGCACGACATGGACGGAAGCTGCCGACTCGTCGCGGTGAGAGTCACCGCTCCGGCCGGCTGCATCGACGCAGAGGCACCCTGTCCCGGCGTCGGCGTTCCCGGTCCGGCCTTCACCCATGACGGGGCACCGGAGCGAGTGCGTTCAGGACCGCGGACCCACCCCCGCCACCTGGAACGGTGACGTGCGGCCCATACGCGGGCCACACGTCCCGTGCGCACCCAGCCGTGCTTCCGGGTCCTGGATGGCTTCGCCGAGGTGCCCGAGGAGTACGACGGCGATGACTCAGGCGGCCAGGTCCAGTGGGCGACGAATCCCCGGTGGAAGGAGTCGCTGACGTTCGCCGTGTTGACGGAGCCGCGAGCCAGAGCGTTGGGCGCGGGGAAGAAGGCCAGGAGGATCGTTCCGGCCAGCGCAGTCGGTGTGCTGATCTGCCGCTGCGGCGTAGCAGTCGTGCGGACGACGGGATGGAAGCGTTTCACGGAGGACTCACCCGACTGGGCGGGTGGAACGCATGACACGCATTCCGGGCCGCGGCGCTCGGGGGTTCGCCTCGGCTCACTGGCCGGGATCGTCGAACTGGTCGAGATCGAACTGGTCGAGGAGGAAGTCGACCGGTGCGAGGTGCGAGGCGGCGGAAGTGCCGTCGGGCAGAACCTGTTCCGCCCAGATGACCTTGCCGCGGGTCGTGTACCGCGTCCCCCATCGCTGGGCGAACTGCGCCACCAGGAACAGCCCCCGTCCGCCCTCGTCCGTGGTCGCCGCCCGCCGCAGGCGCGGCGAGGTGCCGCTGCCGTCCGACACCTCGCAGATCAGGGAGCGTCCGTGCAGCAACCGCACGCCGACGGGTGGCGTGCCGTACCGGATCGCGTTCGTGATCAGCTCGCTGACGATCAGTTCCGTGGCGAATCCGGAGTCCTCCAGCCCCCACCGGAGCAACGTCTCCCTGCAGCGAGCCCGCACCGAGGGAACCAGCGCCGGGTCCGGCGGCACGTCCCACTCGGCAACGCGCGAGGGTGGGAACATGCGGGTACGTGCGGTCAGCAGCGCGATGTCGTCGGAGGAGTGCGACGGCTGCAGCGCGTCGATCACCGCCTGACACGTCTCCTCCGGCGTGCTGCTCCCGGAACCGCCCAAGGCCCGGCGCAACCTCTCCATCCCCAAGTCGATGTCGTGGGTGCGGTCCTCCACCAGGCCGTCGGTGTACAGCACCAGTTGTGAACCCTCCGGCAAGGCGAACTCGGCGGTCTCGAAGGGGTAGCCGCCCAGGCCGAGGGGCGCCGAGGCGGGCACCCCGGGACAGGTGACCGTCCCGTCCGGGCGCACCACCAACGGTTCCGGATGTCCCGCACGGGCCATCGTGCAGACCCCCACCACCGGGTCGTAGACGGCGTAGAGACAGGTCGCTCCCGTGACGCCCGCGCCCTCGTGGTCCTGCGCGGCGTCGCCCATGCTCTCCTCGTTGTCCATACGGACGACCAGGTCGTCCAGGTTCCCGAGCACCTCGTCCACGGGCAGGTCCAGGGTGGAGAAATTGTGCACCGCGGTGCGCAGCCGGCCCATCGTCGCCGCCGCGTGCAGGCCATGCCCGACGACGTCACCCATCACCAGGGCCACGCGAGCCCCTGGAAGCGGGATGACGTCGAACCAGTCCCCGCCCACCCCCGCCTCCGCGGGCAGATACCGCCAGGCCACCTCCAGTGCGTCCTGCTCCGGCTGCCCCCGCGGCAGCAGGCTGCGCTGCAGTGTCACCGCCATCGCGTGCTCCCGGGTGAACCTGCGGGCGTTGTCGATGGCCACCGCCGCCCGTACGGCCAGTTCCTCCGCGAAGGCGAGGTCCTCCGGCTCGAACGCGGGGGACTCCACCGTCCGGTAGAAGTTCGCCACGCCCAGCGCTACGTTCCGCGCCCGCAGCGGCACGGTCACCAGTGACCGCAGCCCGCCCTCCAGGGCCTTCCGGGCACGCTCCGGATCCTGTTCCCGCCAGCCGTGTGCCTGCGACAGGTCCGCCTCCAGCATGCCCCGCCCCTCCCGCAGCGTCTGCATCTGCGGGGTGCGGGCCGAGAACGTGATCACTTCCCCCAGTGGATACATAGGCATCGTCCGGTGGTCGCCGCCGATCGCCGCCCGGCGCAGATGCCGCCAGCCCTCCGCCGTCGGCTCCCACCCCCGCAGCACCGCGTCGAGCAGATCCACCGTCACGAGGTCGGCGAACTGCGGCGCCGCCACGTCGGCCAGCTCCTGGGCCGTACGCCCCACATCCAGCGTCGTTCCGATCCCCATCCCCGCCTCGTACAGCAGCTTCAGCCGCTCCCGCGCGATCTCGGCCCGCCCCGAGACCGCCGCCAGCTCCGTCGTGTCCCGAAGGGTCACCACGCTGCCTCCCCGGTCGGCGTGCGGGTACGTCGGCCGCTTGTTCACCGCCAGCAACCGGTCCCCCGCGAGATGCACCTCGTCGGAGACGGCATCCGGTGACGACAGCAGGCGCATGACCGGCTCCGGCAGTTCCAGCTCCCGCACCGGGCGCCCGTGCATGTGCTCCGGCAGTCCGAGCAGCCGCCTCGCCTCGTCGTTGGCCAGCAGCAGCCGCCCGTCGGCGCTGGTGATCAGCACTCCTTCCCGCACCGCGTGCAGGACCGCGTCGTGGTGCTCGTACAGCTGGGCCAGCTCCACCGGGGCCAAGCCGTGCGTCTGCCGCCGCAGCCGCCGGGACACCAGCGTCGTTCCCGTCATGGCCAGTGCGAGCGCGGCCGCGCCGCTGCCCAGGATGATCGGCAGCTGCGGCAGCCACAGTGCCGACAGGTTCTTGACCGTGATTCCGGCGGAGACCAGGCCGACCACCTCGCCCCGCGAGTCGGTCACCGGGACCACCGCCTGCACGTTCGTCCCCTTGCCCACGGGCAGGGGCGGCCCGCCGGCCTCCTCGACGACGGTACGGCCCTGCAGCGCCGGTTCGATGGTGCCGACGAACTTCTTCCCGATCTCCTGCGGATACGGGTACGTATAACGAATCCCCGTCGTGCTCATGGCGACGACGAAATCCACGCCCGCACGCTTGCGCGCCTCCTCGGCCCGCGGCTGGAGCACCGCTGACGGGTCCGGGCCCTGCAGCGCCGCGGCCGTGCCAGGGGCACTCGCGAACGACTGGGCGGCGACGACCGACTCCCGCCGCCCCTGCTGCAGAGCGTCACGCTCCGCCTGGAGCATCATGCCCACCACCGCGGCCGCGACCAGCAGGACCACGATGACGACCTGGAGAAGGAACACCTGACCGGCCGCACTGCGCAGGTTCAGCAGGGAAGCGTGACGTGCGCGTGACGGTCCGACGGGCGGATGACGTTCCGGGCTCCGAGGGCGCCCGGAAAATACCTCCATACACCCTTGATAGCACCCCTGTGGGGCAGCCGACACTGATCAAGTCCGTCGCGCGGCTGCCGCGTCGCGGCCCACCGGGGGCTTTCGTCGCCTCGCCTTGTCCACGACCAGCACAGCGCGTACCCGCGCTGCTGTGGCTCTTCGCGTGGTCCGGAAGCGCCGGGCGGATGCGCGGGGACGGCTTCGTACGGAGTCCCGCGCGAACGCCGGAAGCCGCCGCGCATGAGACGCACCGCCCGGTCCAGCGGCTGGTCGGCGCGCTTGGGCGCACGCACTCTCACAAAACGAAGTCCGTTCTGCACCGATAAGATACTTATGTGATCAGGACAGTGCGGTCTCGGCGGCACCGCCTTCCCTACGGTGGCCGACGCGAGACCGTAGTGCTGTCGCCCGTGATCCTTACCGTCCTCATCTCCGGCCTGGCCTTCGCCACTCCCAGGGAGATCGCCTTCAGCCGTCTCCTGCCCGCCGCACCCGCCCTCGCCGCCGCGATGTGGCCCGTGGTCCCGACGATCCTGCTGGGGGCGTTCTGCCTGCTGGTCATGATCGGGCTCAGCTTCGTCTACTCCGATCTGGGAACGCCCTACACGGCGGGTGCGATCGCCGCGGTCACTTTGGCGGCCGCCTATACCAGCCATCTCCGCCTCCAGAGAGAGGAGGCACTCTTCCAGATCCGGCTCGTCGCGGACGCCGCTCAGAAGGTGCTGCTGCGCCCGCTGCCGCGCCGGGTCCAGAACGTCGAGATCGAGTCGCTGTATCTGGCGGCCCAGGAGCAGGCCCGGATCGGAGGCGACTTCTACGAGGTGGCCGACACGCCGTACGGGGTCCGGCTGCTCATCGGTGACGTGCGCGGTAAGGGGTTGTCGGCGGTGGGGGCTGCCTCGGCGGTGATCAACTGCTTCAGGGAGAACGCGTACGACCAGCCCGACCTGAGGGGCATCATCCGTCGCCTGGAGACCAGCCTGGGCCGTTACAGCGTCGCGATCCTCGACCCGGACCAGCCTGAGCACTTCGCCACCGCTCTGATCGCCGAGATCCAGTACGGCGGTGGGCACGTGAGAATCCTCAACTGTGGGCACCCCCCGCCCCTCCTGGTGCAGAGCGGGGAGATCCGCGTCCTCGAGCCCACCGCCCCCTCGCCGCCCCTCAACCTCGCGGCACTCCTCGGAGACGACTACACCGTCGACAGCATCGACTTCACCTCGGGCGACCAGATGCTGCTCTACACCGACGGTGTGACGGAGACCCGGGACCGTACCGGTGCGTTCTTCCCGCTGCCGGAGTGGATGCGGGAGCTCGGCCCGGCGGCGCCCCGTGAGCTGCTGGACCGGCTTCACCGGGACCTGCTCCGCTACAGCGGCGGAAGGCTCGATGACGACATCGCGGCCGTCGCCGTCCGCTGTGGGCACCACGGGGCTCGAACACGCCGCACGTAGGTCGCCGGAAGCCGTGGTGCGGCTGCGTCCGCCCCGGCCAGAGGCCACCGCACCGATGGCGCGGCGCGCCCTGCACGGCGACGGGTTCCCGGTCTCGGAGGGCTGCCAGGGGGCCGCGGCCCCTCGCCCGGGGGCCCTCCCCACGGCTCATGGTCTGCGCGACCGTGCTTCGGCCGTGGTGCCGGCCGGCGGGTCAGCCGGGGTCGTCGAACATGGCCAGCAGCGCCTGCTCGTCCGTCTCGGGCGCAGCCTGCTCCGGCTGCGGAGTCTGCTCGGCCCACACCGTTTTGCCCTGAGGCATGTAGCGGGCACCCCAGCTCCTGGTGAACTGCGCCACGAGGAACAGACCGCGCCCGCCCTCCTCGGTCGTGGCCGCCCGTCGGATGCGCGGAGAGGTGTTGCTGCAGTCGGAGACCTCGCAGATCAGTGAGTCGTCGCGCAGCAACCGCAGGCCCACCGGTCCCCGCCCGCCGTACCGCACGGCGTTGGTGACCAGTTCGCTGACCACCAGCCCGGTGTTGAAATCCAGCTCGGACATGCCCCAGTCGGCGAGCTGGGCCCGGGTCAGCGCCCTGGCCCGCGCCACGACAGAGGAGTCGGACGGGAACTCCCAGTACGCCACCCGGTCCTCGGGCAGCGCGTGCACACGGGCCAGCAGGAGTGCCACGTCGTCGTGCGGGCCACCGGGCGGGAGGGTGTCCGCGACCCGGTCGCAGATGTCCTCCAGCTCCGGACCGGCGAGCTTCAGCGAGTCCAGCAGTTGCCCGGTGCGCGCGTCGGTGTCCTCGTAGCCGCGGCTCTCCTTGAGCAGGCCGTCGGTGTACATCGTCAGCAGGCTGCCCGCGGGCAGCTCGACGGAAGCGGACTCGTACGGCTGGATTCCGCCGAGACCGAGAGGCGGACCGGCCGGGAGGTCGATCAGCTGCGGCTGCCCGCCCGGCGTCAGCAGAGCGGGCGGCGGATGACCGGCCCGCGCGGCCGTGCAGCGGCAGGACACCGGGTCGTATATCGCGTACAGGCAGGTCGTCCCGGTCGCGGGGTCCTCATCGTCGGCCGATTCGTCGGGGGTGCGGCTGACCAGGTCGTCCAGGTGGGCCAGTACCTCCTCGGGCAGCAGGTCCAGTCCGGCCAGCGTCCGCACCGCCGTACGCAGCCGGCCCATGGTCGCCGCCGCCTGCAGACCGTTTCCGGGCACGTCGCCGACGACCAGCGCCACGCGCATGCCGGACAGCGGGATCGCGTCGAACCAGTCCCCGCCCACACCTGCCGTGGCGTCCGCGGGCAGATAGCGGGAGGCGAGGTCGACGGTGGTCAGCCGCGGCAGGACGTGGGGCAGCAGGCTGCGTTGGAGGGTGAGGGAGGCGTGATGCTCCCGGCGGTAGCGTCGGGCGTTGTCCATGCTGATCGCGGCACGGGCCGCCAGCTCGCCCGCCAGCGTCAGGTCGTCCTGCTCGTACGGCCTCGTCCTGCCGCGGCGGTAGAACCCCGCCAGGCCCAGGACGGAGCCCCGCGCGGACAGCGGAGCGCCCAGGTAGGAGTGCACGCCCTCGCCGAGCAGGTCGACGGGGTGCACCCGGTCGGCCGGGTGCCCGGCCAGGGCGGCGGTCGACACCGAGTCCGTGACCGGCTGCCCGGTGGCCAGGCACCGCGCCTGGGGTGTACCGGCGGGATAGCCGGCCGGCTCGTTCACGCCGCCGTCCCAGGTGTCGCGGGAGTCCTCGCCGGCCCAGGCGGCCACCCGGCGCAGCGCCACGTCGTGGGGCGGTCGTCCCGGCGGTGGCTCTTCGCCCGCCAGGACGCTGTCGACCAGGTCGACGACGACCAGGTCGGCGAAGCGGGGTACGGCGATCTCCGCCAGTTCCTCGGCGGTACGCCCCAGGTCCAGAGTGGTGCCGAGCCGGAGGCCTGCCTCGTTCAGCAGGGACAGCCGCCCGCGTGCCTCGGCAGCGAGCCGGCCGACGCCAGGCTCGCCGACCAGCAGCAGCCACGCGTCGGTCGGTCCGGCGGCGTGCGGTTGCGCCGCCGCGTCGGTGGCATTCGCCGCCGCGTCGGTGGCATTCGCCCCCGCGTCGGTGGCATTCGCCGCCGCGTCGGTGGCATTCGCCCCCGCCGCCTCGGTGGGCCGGTCCAGGAGCGGCACATGACGACCGTCGGGGGCGGTCACGGTGGCCGCGCCTCGTGTACCCGCACCGCGGGTGTCCTCGAAGCTGACCTCGACGGCCGCCCCCTCCGCGTCGCCGTGGTGCAGCTCCCGGCGGCGCAGGATCGCCGTGCGACTGCCCGCAAGGGGCACCTCGGCGAACGCCTCACCGGTCGAGGAGATCAGCTCGACGGCCCGCTCCAGCAGTATCAGCCGCTCCTGCGGGGCCAGCCGGGGCGGCGGTTCGCCGAGCCGGGACAGCTCTCCGGAGCCGAGCTCCAGCTCGACGTGCCCACCGCGCTCCCTGGCGCGGCGGAAGGAGCGCATGAGGTCGCGCTCGCGGGCCGTGCTCAGCTCCAGCAGGCGTTCCCCGATGCGTTCGGTGGCGTCCTGCAGGGCCAGCGCCATGCCGGGGTCGGCCAGCGCCCGGGGCACGGAGAGGTTGACCGCGCCGCGCACAGTGCCGCCCACCGGGTCGCGCACCGGCGCGGCCATGCAGGTCAGCTCCTTGAGGTCGTGCAGGAAGTGTTCGTGGCCGACGACCACGAACGGCGCCCTGGTGCTCAGCACCATGCTGACACTGCTGGTCCCCATGAACCGCTCGTCGACGTTGGCGCCCGGCACCAGGGAGGCGGCGTCCATGAGCTTCAGCCCCACCGGGGCGCCCCACCGCTCCAGGATGTTCGCCCGCGAGTCGGCCAGCGCCACGGTCACCGGTACGCCCGAGAAGCGTTCCCACAGGCGGTCCAGCACCGGCGTGGCAGCCCTGACGAGCCGGGAGTCGGGATCCAGGTCACTCTCGATCGGCAGGACCGGCCGCTCGCGGTCAATGCCGAGCGACTGCGAGCGCTGCCAGGAGGCAAGGATTTCAGGGCGGACCCCGGCAACCGGTGGCGCCCGGTCACCGTGATCGCTGCCCGAAGGAGTTGGATACGGCTCCACGGGACCAGGATAATCGGGCAAATGGTGCATTTGCTCCGGTGTGGATGTTCACCCCCCCCATGTTTCGGGGAGTGAAGGGGCCCAGCCCGTCTTCGAAGGTGCACGCGCCGAACTAGTCGCGCGGCCGCGAGCAACGCTGACAAGCGGTTTCGCGGGGTGGTGGGCGGTAGGCACGCACTCCTCACTTCCCAGGGCGGGCAGGGACTGTCCTGGCGCTCGTAGGACGCTGTTCCGACAGGGCGTCCCGCCCGGCGGACTGCTGTCTGCCGTATGAGCCCCACACCTGGATCGCGGTCGTAGCCGGTCGGGACCAGGGGCTCGAGCTCCGATGTGCTCCGCATGAGCCATGCGACGGCGCGAAGCGTCAGCGGTCGGCTCGCCTCGGCTCGGCCGCACGGCGCTCCTCTCGCCGGCAGGCCCGTTCCGCCAGTGGTACTTGCTGGTCGCCCATCGAGGCGGCATGGCCGCATCTGATCGTCTCAGGCGGGCTCTGGCCGACGCTTGCAGCGGCCGTGGAGGGGCGCCGCTGTGTCCTCTGGGTGGCTCGGGCTCGAGCAGGGGAGCAGGCTGGAGAGGTGGCCACTGCTCCGATCGTTGTGCACCGACCGTCTCCGTCCGGGGGCCGGCGCGTCACCGCCCACGTGCACGGCCACGACGAGATCCTCGGCACGGCATACTCCGATCACGATCTGATCGTCTTCCTCGAAGCAGCGGGCGTGGGCGACTCCGAGCGCGTCATGGATGATCCGGAATGGGTCGAGTGGCGTGGAGGTCGAGCACATCAGTGGTCAGCCGCCTGACCCCGCGGGCGCCGTACGGGCCGGCATGCGGGTGTCCGAGCGCGGTGTCGTCGCCATCGGCGCTTCCCAGCTCCAGCCCGGTGAGTACCAGGCCTACGTCCATGACCCCGGTTACCAGGAGAGTGCCCGCAAGGCAGCGGCCGAGTGGACCGCGCAACTCAACGTGGCCGTGCAGGCGGTGAACCACGCCGACGAGGGCTTCAAGCTCACCCTCGCTGCCTTGGTGCAGGACTCCAACCTCCTGGACGGCACGATCAACGGATTCAACCGGGAACCGGCTCTCAGCCCTTACCCGTCCCTGGAAGCAGCCGCGAAGGCGCAGCACGTCCCGAAGGACAAGACCGAGGTCGCCGAATGGTGGCGCGACGTGTGCCCGCCGCCTGTGAGGGCGGCGGGCACGCCGCACCCCCCGGAGAAGCCACCGACTGTCCGAGATCGACATGGCCGAACTGATCGCGAACGCGGCCCTGCACGGCCGGGTGCGGGGCAGGAACGCACGCCCCAATACCCTGCGATCGAGGTCACCGACGCGCAGACGAACGTCTGCCCGTGCCGACTCCGGCCGCTGGTGCCGAGAGCGAGTCCGGGCGGGGCTCGCTCCTCGTCGGCTCGCTCGCGGACGCCTGGGGCTGCGAGCCGTCCCCGTCGGGCGGAGAGACGGCGTGGGCGACGTGTGCCCGGCGGGCAGCCCTCAGGACGTGCCCCGGCCCTCCCAGCGGTCCCGGAACCACGTCAGGGTCTCGGTGAGCAGCTCCCGGTTGCGGTCGTTCTCCAGCAGGGACAGCCGGATGTTGGGGCGCAGTTCCAGCTTGCCCTCCGGGAGGTCGACACCGTCCAACGCGTTGAGGCGCGTGAGGAGTTCGGCGCGCAGCGCGCGGTCGGTGAACGGCGCCCGCGCGGCCATGTACTGGAACACCACCTCCGCCGTGCCCCCGCGTCCGGCGCCGGGGTAGAGCGTCATCGGCCAGATGCCGCGGCCTGGGCCGCCCGTCTCGCCGAGCATGAGGTACGCGCTCGTGGTGACGTGTCCCGCGCCGTGGCCGATCCAGCCGCCCAGTGCCTCCCAGTGGGCGAAGAGCGCGCGGATCGCTTGCACCGTCTCGGGGGAGTCGTCCGCGGCGAGCTGGCGGAAGAACCGTTCGGCGCGGGTCTCCTCGCCCGCTGCTTCCGCGGTTCCGTCCTGAGCGGTGTCCTCGCCGTCCGTCCGGTCGTCGTCCGTGCCGGCGAGCAGCGCGGCGAGGTCGTCGACAGTGAGCCGCTGGGCCGGGTCGGCGGCTCCGGTGGCCGTGAACCGGACGCCGTCGGCGGCCAGCCGGGCGCGGACGTCGTCGCTTCCCGCCTCCTGGGGCGTCGCCCACCGGAAGCCGTCGGAGACCTTGCCCGCGGAGGTGAGGACGCGGTAGGCGTTGGCCACTCCGGGGGTGTTGGCCAGGTGGTTGCCCACGGCCTGGGCGCCGGAGCCGAGGAACGCGGCGAGGTCGCCGTAGGAGGTCCAGGTCCCGTGGGGGAGTGCGGCGAGGACCTGGTGGGCGAGCTGCCAGTCGCGGTTGCGCTCCGCGCGGCCGACTCCGCGCAGCGGGGCCGGCCACAACGCGATGGCGCGGTCGGCGAGTTCGTCGGCGCGGGCCAGGATCTCGCGCACGCCCCAGCGCTCGGTGGCGGCGATGCGGCGGTTCATCTCCAGGTGGCTGCCCCGCAGCAGGTCCTGTTTGCGCTCGAAGGGGTGGTTGGACAGCTCCGCGTTGACCGCGGTGAGCGTCAGGTTGCCGAGGGTGTGCTGGAACCGGGCGTGCAGTTCCTCCGCGGTCTCGTCCTCGTCGGCCTCCTCGCTCAGCGCGCGCAGCCACTCGTCGCCGGGCGACTGCGGCATGACGTGCTCGACGGTGAGCTGCGCGGCGGCGAAGTCGACCGGTTCGGGATGCCCGTAGCTCTCCTCCAGCCGTTGCAGCACCAGTTTGCGCTGCTGCCACCGGCCGTACTGGTAGAACGGCGCCGTCCTGATCTTCTCGCGCAGTTCGGCGTCGTCGGGCCAGAAGCGGTTCTCGGAGGAGAGGAGCCGGTGCAGCCCCTCGGTGACGGGCACGTCGAGCGGGAGCTGTCCGGGCACGGCCTGGAAAACCCGGTTGAGGTTGTTGGTCGGGACCCGGCAGATCATCCGGCGGACGAGGAAGCTCTCGATGTACGCCAGGGCGCGGGCGGTCTCGGAGGAGTCCAGCTCCCCGCGCTCGCGCCGGTCGAACAGCAGCATCAGGGCGGGGTAGGTGACGGCCGCCTGCCACGCGTCCAGGCGGCGGAGCGCGGCCCGGACCGCGGGATCGGGTTCCTCCTCGGGGTGCAGCAGCCGGCGGAAGCAGGCGCCCCGGCGGTGCAGTTCCCGGATGTAGTCCTCGATCTCCGCCTCGCCCGTCCTCCTCTCCTCGAAGCGCTTCTGCTGGGCGGCGTACAGGTCCTGACGGCGGACCCGGTCGTCCCCGTCGAGCACCAGTTGCAGCCACATGAGCTGTTCCAGCTCGTCGTTGCTCAGACTGTCCTGCAGGGGGAGCCAATAGGTCTCGTAGACGTGCTCGCCGCGCGTCGGAAGCCGCATGAAGAGGTAGTTGCGCAGCAGGTCGGCCTGGCTCAGCTTGAGTCCGGTGTTGTTGAGCGACTCGAAGATGCGGTGCACGTTGTCGCCGCGCTCGGCGGTCACCGCTACCAGCGTGAGCCGGGAGGTGATCGCCTGCTCGATGCGGAACACGTCCTGCGGGGCCGCCGGATCGTCCGCCTCGACGAGCTTCTTGCGGAAGAAGGCGTAGGCGGTGGCGACGCCGCTGCCGGTGCCCTGGTCGGTGAGGGAGCCGCGGATGTGGGCGGCGAACTGCGGCCGGTCCGCCTGCGTCGGCAGCAGGCGGAGGTGGTCGTTGCCGTTCTTCCGCTTGTTGATCAGGTATTCCTCGTTGATGCGCTCGGCCTCGTCCGGCTCGGCGTCCGCGACGTGATCGCGGATGGCGGCCAGGGCCAGGGACAGCGTGGTCAGCCGCTGCTGGCCGTCGACGACGAGCCAGCGGGGGAACGTCGCCTCGTTCTGCGGCGACGGTGCGAGCACGACCGAACCGAGGAAGTGCGTGCTCGCCTTCTCCTCCGCCGACTCGAGCAGCTCGGCCTGTTCGAGGATGTCGCTCCACAACTGCTTGAGGTGCTTCTCGGTCCAGGAGTACGTCCGCTGGTAGAGCGGCACTTGGAACTGCTGCGCCCGGCCCTGCACGAGGTCGGCGAACAACGTCTCCTTGGCCTGCATATGGCCCCCTTGATCCTCGATCGTCCGCCGCTGATTACACCAGGCCAGGTCGGCCTCCGTATCGGAAAAGGCCCAAGAGGTGCGGAAGTACGGCGTGTTCGGTCGTACCGCCGGTGTGGTGATGGCCGGGCCGGTTTCGGTGAGTGCCGGTTCCCGGACTCCGCGGGCTTCTCCCGGTCCGGGACGTGCCGGCAGCCCCGGCCGGTGAACCGCTCGCTCCGCCACCCCGCACCGGTCGCGCAGCCGGCGACGCCGGGATGATCCACGCGGTCACGATCACCTGTGCAGTTCCCCGTGTCCCTGACGGAGCGCTGTCTGCCCCGTGCCGGCGTTTCCGGCTGTCAGTTGAAGATGTCCAGGAGGTCCAGCCCGGAGCCTGCATCGTCGGCGGGGCGGGACCGCGTCGGGAGCGGATCCGGGTAGGTCTCCGCTGCGGCCCTCGCGCGGACGATGTCGGGCCCGCCGCACGCCGCGACCGCGAAGGCGCCGAAGACCTTGGCGAACGCGGCCGGGTCGCGGAACTCCACGCCGAACGCTCGGCCGTCCCGCAGCGGCACCCACACCACCCGGTCGAACCGTTTCCATTCCAGCACCGGCTGGGCATCCGCGGTCGACCGCCCCTCCAGCCACAGCCGCGCCACGTGCAGCAGGTTCACCGACTCCATCGGCAGCCGCTTGCGCCGCACCCGCAGTTCACGCGCCGTCAGCTCGACGCGCTGGTCCTTCTTCGGGTACCAGACGACGCCGATCCCGAACGGCACCCACAGCAGGATCCCGATCATCGGCCAGGCCACAGCGTCACCCCACGACCGGAGCAGCCCGCCGTCCAGCAGGTACAGGGCACCGAAGACCACAACCCACTTCGCCGTCATCCGCCAGAATCCGCTGCCCTGCCGGTACAGGACCCGTCGCTTCCCCGTCATCGCCATGCCCGCACGCTATCCGCCACTCCGCAGCTCACCGTAGGCACCCTTCGCCACCGGGGGGTGGCGTCACCGACGCGACCCGTCGGAGTCCGGGGCCGATGCGCCAGGTCCGAGGACGCAAACGGGTCCTGCTCGCCCCGTAATCGTGTTGTCGGTGCCTGATGGGAGGATCCCGGCAAAGCCATGGAGGGAGATCAGCATGGGCACCTGGGACATCGGCCCCTTCGACAACGACACGGCTGCTGACTTCGGGGGAGACCTGGACGACGCAGCCATGGAGGAACGAGAGTCCATGATCCGCAGCGTGCTCGAACGCGCCGTCAACCCTGCCCGCGAACTGGACGCCCCCGACGCCGAGCGAGCTGTGGCTGCAGCGGCCCTGGTCGCCGCACAGCATCCTGATGGCGAGCCGACGTGTTCGGTCTATGGTCCCGCGGAACCGATACCAGCGCTCCCCTCAACCCTCCGAAGGCTCTCAGTCGATGCTCTGGACCAGGTCGTCTCTGAACCGTCTGAACTTGCCGAGCTGTGGGGCGATACGCCGGACGGTCCGAAATGGCGCCAAGGCATCACTCGCCTCCGCGACGTCCTGGACCCGCCGGTCCCGCCACAAGAGGAAGCCCTCTTCGATGTCTGACCGGTAACGCACGAACGGCGCGGGCCTGACAGCGGCGGGGACCGAGGGGGCCAGGGAGGCCCCCGGCCGCCGTCACGACCATCCAGTTCGACCGTCAACGCGAAGGTGCACCCGCCCAGGCCCAGGAAGCCGGTCTTCACGCCCCACCCACCCGGGGCTCTGGCCTACTCGCTGATCTCGATGGCTCCGTTGCCGGACGGCTTCGCCGCGGCGGGGCCCGGTACGTGCTTCTGCTGGGTGATGCCCTGGAGGAGCTGGGTCAGGTCGCGACGTCGGCATGCAGAAGTGCACGAACCGAGGTGCCGCGGATGTTGGTGCGGTGCATCCGGTCCAGGCGGCGATGCCGTCCTGGGCGAGGCGCTCGGCGTGGCCGAGAACCGGGGCGAGTGCCATCTGTACCGGTGACGAAGTCATGCCGCCCGCCGTCCCCCCGGCGTGACGAACAGCACCAGAATCAGTAGCCGACGCTGCGGTGAGGAGCGCTGTCAGCGTGTCGGCCGGTGACTTCCTGGGTGCCGAGGACGGCGAGCAGGTCGAGGAGCTCGGCGCTGTCGGTGCCGACCGCGGGGGTGAACCAGAGCAGCCGCTGCCGGCCGTCCTCGCTGAACAGGTTGAGGCAGTTGACCTCGATCAGACCCAGTCTGGGGTGGTTGAGGCGTTTGCGGTCGTCGCGCCGGAACGCCACTTCGTGGTCGGCCCACAGGGCAGCGAATTCGGGGGAGGTGTCGAGCAGCGAGGCGATCATCGAGCTGGCTTCGGTGTCTTTGGCGTCTCGTCTTGCGGCGGCTGCCCGCAGGTCCGCGACGAACGCCCGGGACTGGTGCTCGTGATCGGCTTCGGGATACAGCTGCCGGGCATCGGGGTCGGTGAACCACCGGTGGACGAAGCTGGCCCGAGCGCCGCGGAGGCCGGAGTGGTCCCCGAGCAGCGCCACCGCCAGCGGGTTCTGCACGAGGGTGACGTGCAGGTCGGTGATGACCTGCGCGGGTGTCGAGGTCAGACGGGTGAGCAGGTCGAGCATGCCGGGGTGGACGTGCGAGGCGGCTCCGCCGTGTGCGGGCACCGGGCGGTCGGCCAGGCGGTAGAGGTAGTCGCGCTCATCGGCGCTCAGGCGCAGAGCCCTCGCCAGCGCGGCGATCATCTGCTCGGAGGGCTGGGACCCGGCGCCGCGTTCGAGTTCGTTGTAGTAGTCCACCGATGCGCCGGCGAGCTGGGCGACCTCATCGCGGCGCAACCCGGGCACCCGGCGGCGGGGGCCGTGGGGGAGTCCCACGTCGGCCGGGCGGATGCGGGCACGCCGGGAGCGCAGGAAAGCTCCCAGCTCGGTGTATTTCGCGGAACCCATGCCTGCCATTGTGCGTCCGGCCGGGCCACCGACACAGGGGATGACGTCCCCTGGTTCCGCCAGCGCGTGCCGCGCATCGTGGAGGGCATGAACACGAACCACCCCACAACCACTCCTCCTCCGGCGGCCGCGCGGGTTGCCGTGGTCACCGGCGGATCACGCGGCATCGGCCGGGCGGTCTCCCTCCAGCTCGCCCAGGACGGCCTTGCCGTGGTGGTGAACTACGCCCGCGACGCGGCTGCCGCCGAGGAGACGGTGGCGGCGGTCACCGCCGCCGGCGGGCGGGCCATCTCCGTGCAGGCGGACGTGGCGGACGAGCACGCGGTCACCGCCTTGTTCGACCGGGCGGAGCAGGAGTTCGGCGGCGTGGACGTCGTGGTGAACTGCGCCGGCCGACTCGCTCTGTCGCCCATCGCCGACCTCGACCTCGCGCTGCTCGACGCCGTGCACCGCACCAACATCCGCGGCACCTTCGTCGTCGCCCAGCAGGCCGCCCGGCGACTGCGCGCGGGCGGGTCGTTCGTGGGGTTCTCGACCTCCGTGGTCGGCACCCAGTTCCCCGCCTACGGTGCGTACGCTGCCAGCAAGGCCGCCATCGAGTCGATCACGTTGATCCTGGCTCGCGAGCTGCGCGGGCGGGACGTCACCGTGAACACCGTCGCCCCCGGTCCCACGGCCACGGACCTGTTCCTCGAAGGCAAGACGCCTGAGCAGATCGACCAGCTCGCCAAGACCCCGCCACTGGAGCGACTGGGCACCCCGCAGGACATCGCCCAGGTGGTCGCCTTCCTCACCAGCCCGGCAGGGCACTGGGTGAACGGGCAGGTCCTGCGGGCCAACGGGGGCATGGTGTGAGTACCCAGCCGAACGTCGTGGTGGTCACCGGAGCCTCCAGCGGCTTCGGAAACCTCACCGCACGGGCCCTGGCCGAGGCCGATCACAGCCAAGGCCGCGTTGGACGCCCTCGCCGAGAGCTACGCCGCCGAACTGGTCAAGTTCGGCATCGAGACAACCATCGTCGTCCCCGGCGCCTACCCGAGCGGCACCCACCACTTCGCTCACGCCGGCGCACCCGCCGACACCCTACGAGTCGCGGAGTACGACGCACCTTACGACCGGCTCAGAGACACCATGACCAAGGGTTTGAGCAGCATCCTCCCGCCCGGACATGAAGCAGCGGAGGTAGCCGGCGACATCATCCGCGTCATCGGCCTGCCCCACGGCGAACGCCCCTTCCGCACCCACGTCGACCCCAGCCGCGACGGCAGCGAGGTGGTATCGGTCGTGCACGACCGGATCAGGGCCGAGTTCTTCCACCGCGTCGGCATCGACGAATTGCTGACCCCCCACGCCAGCCTCTGACCACGCCGGCACCAGCGGCCAAACGGCCCCCATGGCCACACCCCTCCCGTACCCAGACTTCCACTCACGGAAGAACACACTCGAGGAGACACCCCCATGCCTTTCGCCAACTTCAAGGTCCCCGCAGGCACCATCACCGCCGAGGACAAGGAGAAGATCGTCAAGCGCACCACCGACCTGTACGCGGAGATCTACGGTGAACGGGCCCGTCCCACCACCGTCGTGCTGATCGACGAGGTCCCCGACGGCGGCTGGGGTGTCGCCGGCAACGTCCTGACCGCCGCCATGCTCAACGGCGACGCCTGACCTGCACCCTCTGTGTGGGCCCCGCACCACGCCGTAGGGCCCCCACGGCCGCAGCCCCCATCACCCCACACACCAGAGGAAGGTCTGCCGCGGCCTCTGCTGCTCTCATGGCGTACCGGGAGCTCAGGTCGCCGGTCGGTCACGCCGGGCCCGGTGCTGAAGGCCCGGATCGCGAGTCGAGTCGCCGAGGAACCGCCCTTCTCCGGGCCGAGTCCGTCTCGTAGTGCTGTGCTGCTGAAGCACGGCGTATGCGAGCCGGGGCCAAGGTTGCGTCGGTTTCATGCGGGCACGTGATCTTCAGTGATAGTTGGCTGGGGTTTCGTGCGGCGCGCGCGGGGCCACCGGGTGACATGGTGGAAGGACGGGCGCAGCGCAGTGACGATCGCCGATGCGGTGTTCGCGTGGTTGGGAGTGGGAGCGCTGCTCGCAGCAGTGCTGCCCCGAGTGGTGGCCGGGCGACCACTGTCGCTGCCCCTGGTGTTCCTGGTGGGTGGCATCGGCGTGTACCTGCTGCCCCTGCCGCTGCCTGTCATCGATCCGGTGGATGACCGGCTGCTGACGGAACACGTCACGGAGATCGGCGTGCTCATCGCGCTGATGGGCGCCGGACTGGCGCTCAATCGGCCCGTCGGCCGGCGTCGGTGGGCCTCCACGTGGCGATTGCTCGGTGTCACGATGCTCTTGACCGTCATGGGCACCGCCCTTGTGGCGTGGTGGCTGCTGGACTGGCCGCCGGCCGCCGCGCTCCTGCTGGCGGCCGTCCTCGCGCCGACCGATCCGGTGCTCGCCTCGGAGGTGCGGGTGGGTGAGCCCACTGAGGACGAGCACGACGAGGACGAGGTGCGTTTCTCCCTCACCAGCGAGGCGGGCCTCAACGACGGGCTCGCGTTCCCCTTGACGTACGCGGCTGTGGCCCTGGCTGCTGCCGCGGGTAGCGGCTGGTCGGCCGACTGGGTGGGCGCGTGGGTGGCGGAGGACGTCGCGTACAAGTGCACCGTAGGTGTGCTGAGCGGCCTGCTGGTCGGCCGACTGCTGGGCTGGCTGTTCTTCCGCCCCCGCTCGCCGGTCCTGCGGCTGTCCGAACATCGTGAGGGCTTCGTCGCGCTGGGCGCCACCTTCCTGTCCTACGGGGTGACCGAGCTGGTGGGCGGCTACGGCTTCCTCGCCGTGTTCACCACCGCGTGCACGATCCGGGCGGCCGAGCGCGCCCACGGCTTCCACAACATCCTCCACGACTTCGTGGAGCAGATCGAGCGCCTGTTCACCGCGGCGGTGCTGTTTCTGCTGGGCGCCTTCATCGCGCTGGGCGGCCTCGCCTCCCTGACCTGGCAGGGTGCCGTCGTCGCGCTGGTGCTTCTGCTGGTGATCCGGCCGCTGTCCGGCTGGGTCGGGCTCCTCGGGGGCCGCCTGCGCGGCCGGGAGCGATGGGTGGTCGCGTGCTACGGCATACGGGGCATCGGTTCGCTGTACTACCTCGCCTACGCGCTGGGAGAGCACGACTTCCCGGTGCCGGAGCGGGAGCTGTGGGCGGTGGTGACGTTCACCGTGCTGGCCTCGGTCGTGCTGCATGGTGTCACGTCGGGTCCGGTGGTGGCCCGGCTCGACCGGCTACGGGCTGCCGCACCCCCGCGACCAGAGGGCACAGACGGCGGAAACGGAGGAGCAGGCGGCACCGGTCGCAGCCCGGCACCATGATCCTGTCCACCGCGATGCCTGGATCCTGGGGCGGGCCGACCGGCCCATCAGTGCCACACCCGCTGCGCGACGGCTCTCGCGTGAGGACCACTTCGTCGGGGCGCGGACGGGGGACCGGCGACCGTGATCTTGGCCAGCGTCCGTGGGCGCCGGGACAAGGCGTACAGCAACCGCACATCCGCACCTGCCTCCGCAAGCGCGGCATCCGCCACGTCATCCCGGAGAACCAGGACCACAAGGCCGCCCCCTGTGCCGGGGTTCACGCGGCGGACGGCCTCCGGGCTTCGACAGGGACCGGTAAAGGGTCGCAGAACGGTGGAGGGAGCCATCGGAAAGCCCGAGCAGTTCAGAGCCGTCGCCACCCCCGAATGACAAGCGAGGGTACGTCTACCGCGGCGCTGTCACCGCCGCCGCTCACCTCATCGCTGATGATGGGTCGGCCGGCAAGAGCGCGGCGATTTCACCCAGAACCTGGGCCGCCGGTGCCGGGTCGACCAACCACTTCAGGTGGCTGCTGGCGAGCGTACGGACGTCGTAGGGGTTCTCCGGCGTCAAGGCGTCGCCCTCGCGGATCATGCGGTCCTGCATGGCGAGTGGCACGCTGGTGTCCTCGGCCAGCCGTACGTACGTCTTGGGGATCCGCCCCCAGGTGTCGGCCTGTGCCCGGTCATCGAGTGTGCCGGCGTCGAGGTTCTCGTCGGGCTGGAAGGTGTTGAGGAAGACCATGAACTCCTCGTCCGTGCCGTCGGCGAGGAAAGCCGCCTTGAAGGCCGCGAGGACGCCAGGGTCGGCGGTGCGGAAGTTGGAGCGCAGCAGCCCGAGCTCGGCAGGATTTCCGACCATCGCGGAGGCCAGCCCTGTGACGTCGACCGTGGCCATCTCGGGCTCGGCATAGTAGGCGCTGACGTCGAGGTCGACGGGGCACCAGGCGGAAACATAGACGATGCGGTCGATCAGGTCGGGCCGCTGATTGGCCGCAACGGTGGCCGTCAGGCCGCCTCGGCTGTGGGAGACGAGGATGACGGGCCCGTTCCGCTTGGCTCGCTCCAGTATCCCGATGAGGTGCGTGGCGTTGTCGGCGAGTGTGACGCCCGTGATGGCCCCGGGCGAGGTGGCGAACCCTTCGAGGTCCTGCGGCGCCTGATAGGCGCGCGGGTACGTCGCCGCGAACCCGTGCCCTGGAAGGTCGACGGCGACGGAGCGGTGTCCGAGGAGGCCGAGTTCGGCTTGGAGCGGCGCGAAGGAGAAGGAGTTCGCGAAAGCCCCGTGAACCAGTACGAACGTCGGTTGCATCTGTCTGCTCACTTTCTGGCCTCTGCGGCGTCGGCGGCACGCGCATGGCCAGTTCCGGCGCCGCGAACCACCTCACGGCCAAGGCCGGGGAACGAGTCGTCGTCCTGCGGCGTACCACCCCCGCCGCAGAGGCGTTTTTCGTGCATGGCAAGCGCCAGCGGTCAAGCGCGGAGTCACGAGGGTGACTTGGAGCGAGCTGCCCACCATCCGATGCCTCACAGTACGCAGTGAAAGATCGTCCGCACCACTCGGATGGGTCCTTCCGCTTGTGCGCTTCGCCGCCCACCCCCGTACGACCTTGGCTCGACGGACCGGCCTCCTCATCACCCTGTTGCCCGGCATGGTCGACCAAGGGCTCGCCGGCCTCATCCGGCTGGGCCTGACCCGGGCACAGGCGTGGTCCTCACCGTTGCGTCATGCCGCGGAGTGACGGACGTCCTCATCGCGCCTCCAGTGCGCCACACCGGAGGAAGGCGGCCGACGCCGCAGCCCAACCCTCCCTGTTCGTGGACCAGTTGCGGGTGATCACTGGTGTGCTCGCCGCCCCATGACCCGCACACCGGGCGCCGTGTGCGCGCACACCACGCCCGCGCCTCCCGGGCCTGGACGCGTGAACCGAGCCGGGCGGGGAGTTCTGGGGTTGGGCCTGGCCCGTCTTGTGGGGGGGGGTGCTGGCTTGCTCGGGAGATGGACGAGAGGGGCGTTCGTCGCCCGTCTTCCTCGTCCATCCAGCGGATTGTTCTGATCGCTCGCAGGTCGGCCTCGAAGGGCCGTTAGCTGTTCTGTTCGGCCAGGGCGAGGATGATGCCTGAGGGGCCGCGGAGATAGCAGAGGCGGTAGATGTCCTTGTACTGCGCTACCTCGCCGATTAGTTCGGCGCCGTGGGGGCGCAGGCGGGCGATGGTGTCGTCGATGTCGTCGACGGCGAACATGACCCGGTGCAGGCCCAGCGTGTTCGGCGGCGGGTTGTGCGATCCGTCGCCGATCGCCGCGGGGGTGTGGTACTGCGCCAGCTCCAGCTTGCCGTGGCCGTCCGGGGTCCGCATCATCGCGATGTCGCTGCGGACTCCGTCGAGTCCGACGGCCTGGTCCGCGAAGAGGCCCTCGATCTGCGCCTTGCCTTCGACCTCCATGCCCAGTTCGGCGAAGAAGGCGACGGCGGCGTCCAGGTCTTCGACGACGATGCCGACGTTGTCCATCCGCTGAAGCGTCATGACGGTTCTCCCTCTGCGGTGCGCGGCTCTTGCCCACCGGTATACCGAGGACGGAGCCGGAGTCCCCTCCTCGACACCCGTGAACGGGCTGGGTTCCGGAGGCCCGCTTCCGGCCCGTCCTGGGGCGCCCCAAGCCCCGAACGAGAACCCGCCCGCCCATACGCGACCCAAACAGTCAGGGAAGCCCTCCGTCGGACACCCGAATGAGACACCCCAGAGAGTCCGGAGAACCGTCCCACTTCGGCTCCGCGGCCCACCCGGTGGGGCCCTCTGGACTGCTGCGTCATCCACTCCCAGGTACTGGACTCCTCCCACCTGCGGTGCCGGGTGTCGAGGAGGTCGAACTACGTGTTGTCGGCGATGGTGCCCCTGCGGGCGTCGCGGACATCACGCGGGGGCCGCCGGGGTCGGCGTCAGTGGGCCGGTTCGAGGTGGTCGGCGCGCGGATGCCCGGCGCCGAGGTGGGTGGTGAGGAAGCGGGCGGCGCGGTCGAGCGCGGCGTCCGCCTCGTCGAGGCGGCCGTAGTGGTGCTGGAAGACGTGGGGGAGGCCGGGCCCGACTTCGAGCGTGACCTCGACGTCGTCGGCGCCCGCTCGGCCGGCCAGCCGGACCGCGTCGTCGAGCAGCACCTCGTTCGCCCCGACCTGCACGAGGAGTGGGGGCAGTCCGGTGAGGTCGGCGAACACCGGGCTGGCCAGGGGATGCGCCCGGTCGCCCGCGCCGACGTAGAGATCGGCGTAGGCGCGCACGTCGGCCTCGGTGAAAATGGGGTCGGCGCCCTCCTTGGAACGGATGCTTCCTCCAGCGAGGGTGAGGTCGACCCAGGGGGAGAAGACGACCACGGCGGCTGGTTGCGGCAGCCCGGCCTCCCGGGCCGCGAGCAGCGTGGCGATGCTCAAGCCGCCACCGGCGGAGTCACCGGCCACGACGAGGTCCCGTGGGTCGGTACCCGCCGCCAGCAGCTCGCGATATGCCGTGAGCCCGTCGTCGACGGCCGCGGGGAAAGGGTGCTCGGGCGCCAGCCGGTAATCCACCGACATCGCGCGCAGCCCGGCGCGGCGGGCCAGTTCACCGACCAGCCCCGCATGGGTGTCCGGGGAGCCGATGACGTAGCCGCCGCCGTGAAGGTAGAGCAGTCGGCCGCGGCCGGAGGCGTTGGCCGGCTCCAGCTCCAGGGTCGGCCGCCCGCCCAGGACTGTCCTGCGGGCGGCCACGCCCTCCGGCGCGGGGCGGGTGACGGCCGCCGTGAAATCGCTGCGCTGCTCCTCGACAGGGGGCCGCGTCTCACTGCGAGGGGCGGAACGGAGCAGGGCGTCCAGGGCGTCGCGCTGCTGTCGGGACATGTGGGGCCTCCATGGGTCGGGGTGCAAGGATGGATTCCTTGGAATCCATCTGTCCGAGCCCAACCGGATTCCAAGGAAGATGATTCCCAGGAATCTACTGGAGGTTGCTGTGAGGCACGTCACCCCGATCTTTGCCGACCTCGTCCGCGTCGAGACCCGGCTCTACAATGCGGTGAGCGCCCGGCTGCGCGCCGAACAAGGGCTGGGACTGGGACAGTTCGAGTTTCTGGAGATCATCGACCGCGTGCCGGGGTGCCGTGTGCTCGACATCGTCGGTGAACTGGCGATCACCGTGGGGGCCGTCAGCAAGGCGGTCGATCGGCTGGTGGCTGCGGGCTGGTGCCTGCGGGTCGCGCACCCCCAGGACCGCCGCTCGTCCGTCCTCCGCCTCACATCCGAGGGCAAGAAGCAGTTGGCCGCTTCCCGCCCCATTGTCGAAAGCGAACTCATCTCGCTGACGGCGGCGGTTCCCCCCGACGACCTGACCCGCATCTCCTCAACCCTGGCCACCCTTCGCGCGGCCCTCGAGGCGAAGTCCCACGGCCAGCCGGGCTGAGGGGGCGTGACCTACGCACGGCGTCCGACTCACCGGAGCCGAGCGGGAACGCTTCGCCCGCGAGGCCGACATCACGAGTTGCGTCGAGTGACCGCTTCCACGGCCCGGAGCGTCCTTATTCCTGGTGGGCCGCCGTCGTGAGGGTCCCCTCGATGAGATCGCGCAGCTGGGAACGGGCGGTGATGCCCAGCTTGGGGAAGCTGCGGTAAAGGTGCGAGCCGACCGTGCGCGGGGAGAGGAAGAGCCTCTCGCCGATCTCCCGGTTGGTCAGCCCGCGGGCAGCGAGCCGGACGATCTGCCGCTGTTGCGGGGAGAGTTCGGCGAGCGCGTCGGGGGCCGCATCCGTGACGTCGAGGCCGGCGGCGCGCGATTCGGCCCGGGCACGCTCGATCCACGGGCGCGCGCTCAGACGACGGAAGATCTCCAGGGCTTCGGTGAGCGGCCCACGGGCCTCTGCGATGCGCCGACGGCGCCGCAGCCACTCGGCGAGGTCCAGCAGGGTTTGCGCGCGTTCGAAGGGCCAGTACTCCAGGACCGGATCCGCCAGAGCCGCCCGGAAGTGCCCTTCGGCGTCCTCGGGGTCCGCCAGAAGGCCACGGGCTCGGCTGATCAGCGCACGCAGGCGGGGTGAGGCGTTGTCTGCCAGCGCGGTTGCGGAGCGCTCGACGACCAGGGCAGCCTCCTCCTGGCGACCGCTGCGCACAGCGGCGGCCGTCAGATCCGCGAGGGCCGGGTAGGAGGCGTGGTAGTGCACGGGTGCGCCATCTGCCGTGAAGACCGCGCGGAGTTGGCCGTATGCGCTCTCGTAGGCGCCTTCTGCGGCTGCCGCGGCACCGAGCGCACGACGGGCATAGACGGCGACCGAGCGGCTTTCCAGCGGATCGATCAGAGCGAGCGCGTCCTCGGCCCGGGCTCGGGCCGACGAGGAGTCGCCCTGGAAGGCCGACAGGGTGGCGTCCACGGTGGCCGCACAGGCCACGGCGTGGTCGAGGCCGGCCGCCCGGCCGACCGCGGTGGCGCGGGCGCAGGCCTCACGGGCCTGTTCCCACCGTCCTCGCTCCACATAGGCCCAGGCGACTGCGCCGCCCAGCCCCTCGGGCAGCGCTCCCTGCACCTGCCAGCGGTCGAAGGCCTCGTCGAAGGCGCGAACGGCCTGCGCGGTCTCGTCCAGGAGCCACGCCATGATTCCGACGGCGGTGAGCCGCTCGGGCCGGTCTTCCGCATCGGCAGCCAACCGCGGCAGCGCGGAGAGGAGGTGGGCCCGGTTGTCGATGGGGTCCGACACGGCCCTCACCCAGGTGCGCAAGCCTGGGTGTGAGGCGTTCTCGGGAAGGCGCCGCAGGATGTCCTGGATGCGGTGGCGCTGGGTGTCCTCTCCGGAGTAGAAGCGGGCCACGGCGGCGCCGGCCACGAGGTCCAGCCCGGCCGCGGGCTGGGAGACCGCCCACTTCGCGGCCGCGTCGGCCAGTCGGGAGAAGACCACGGTGTGGCGCACGGTCAGGACCGCCAGCCGTCCGGCCTGCACGGCGGCGGACGCCAGCAGCGACGGGTCATCCGTCCGAGCGCGTGCCGCGGCGGTCAGTTCCTCGACCCAGGCGATGTCTCCGGTGAACACGGCCGCCGCGGCGGCTTCGACCAGCAGCCGGGCACTGTCCTCGCGCTGCGGTGCGAGTTCCGCGGCGCGCTGCAGGGCCTGGGCCGCCGCTGCATGGCCGCCGCGGCGGCGGGCCCGGCCGGCGGTCCGTTCCAGCTCCGCCGACACAGCCGCGTCCGGGTGCGGGCAGGCGGCGGCAAGATGCCAGGCACGCCGGTCCGGTTCGTCCCGCAGCATCTCGGCGAGCGCGAGGTGAGCCTCGCGCTGGGCTCCCGATGACGCGGCGTGGTACCCGGCGGAGCGGGCCAGTGGGTGGCGGAACCGCAGATGCCGGCCGGTCCGCCGGACCAGCCCGGCCTGCTCGGCCGGCAGCCAGGCCGCGTCCTCGGCGCGCGGCAGCCCCGCCGCGACGGCGATCGCACAGTCGGCGCTGTCCATGGCGGCCAGGAGCAGCAGAGCCCGCCTGGTGGAGGCGGGGAGACTGTTCAGGCGGGCGGCGAAGATCCGCTCCAGGTGATCGGTGAGCGGAAGCGGACCTGCGGACGGCAGCCCCGCGGCCGTCTTCGGTGCTGAGGCTGTCCTCGCCAGTTCCACCAGCGCCAGCGGGTTGCCGCCTGCCTGGTCGAGGATCCGCGACCTGGTGTGCCCGGTGGGGCTCTTCGGCTGCAGGTCCAGCAGCTGATTGGCCGAAGCGTTGTCGAGCGGTCCCAGGGTGAGCGTCGGCACATGACGGCCGAATCCCGGGAGGTGATCGCCGCCACGAGCCCCGATCAGCATCGTGACCGGTTCACCTTCCAGCCGTCTGGCAACGAAGGACAGCGCGTCCAGGGAAGCACGGTCGAGCCACTGCGCATCGTCCAGCACCACGAGCACCCGATGGTGGTCGCCCAGGCCCGACAACAGGCTCAGGACGGCGACCCCGACCAGCATGAGATCGGCTCCCGACGCGGCCGACCCCGCGCCGAAGGCGTCCCGCAGCGCAGCGCGCTGCCTTTCTGGCAGTCCCTCCACCTCGGCCAGCACCGGCCGCAGCAACTGATGCAGTCCGGAGAACGCCAGGCTCGACTCCGACTCGCTTCCCTCGGCACGCAGTACCCGAGCACCACCGGCTGCGGCCCGGCGCGCCGCGTGCTCCAGCAGCGCGCTCTTCCCGGTGCCCACATCACCAACCAGCATCAGCACCTTCTCGGCCGACACCGAGTCCACCGCACGCGTCAGGCGTGCCCATTCCGCGTCCCGGCCGACGATCAGCTCCCCCGGATCCGGCTCCGGTCCCACGACCGCACCGCGGTCGCCTGTGTGCCCGCCCACGTCAGTCTCCCGGAATCGCGGCTTTCGATCGGAGTCGCTCACCCTGGCCCACCCAGGCTACTAGCGGCCGGCCCGGTGCCCGGGCCATGCGCACAGGTGCAGTCGCGTGACGGATACCGCGCGCGCCGAGGCCGCTCGTACGGTCCCAGGAAAACCTCCGCATTCCCAAGGACGCCCCATGGAACAGATCACGCTCGGCAACGTCACCGTCACGCGGGTATGGGAGTACTTCGGTTCCGTCGAAATGACGCCCGACACCTTCTTCCCCGGAAGTCCGAAGGAAGCGTGGGACGGCGGCGCCTCCTGGCTGACCCCGCATTTCCTCGATTCCGCTACCAATACCGTCAATTCCGCGATCCAGACCTGGCTGCTGCGCAGCGGAGGCAGGACCATCCTCGTCGACACCGGCGTGGGCAACCACAAGGACCGCCCGTACGCGCCGGTCTGGAACCGCCTCGAAACAGGCTTCCTGGCCAATCTCGCGCGCGCCGGCGTCGAGCCCGAGGACGTGGACATCGTGATCAACACACATCTCCACATCGATCACGTCGGCTGGAACACGTACCTGAGCGGCCGGCAGTGGGTGCCCACATTCCCCAACGCCACCTATCTGATGCCGAAGGACGACTTCGACTTCTGGAATCCCGAGAACGACCACAAGCCACTGCTCGGCCGCGGCAACCAGAATGTCTTCGAGGACAGCGTGGCCCCGGTGCACCAGGCCGGCCAGACGCTGCTGTGGGAGAACAGCCACCAGATCGACGCCGACCTCCGCCTCGACCCGGCTCCCGGACACACCCCCGGTTCCTCCGTACTGACCCTCACCTCCGGGACGGACCGCGCGGTATTCGTCGGCGACATGCTGCACAGCCCCGTGCAGATCCTCGAGCCCGACTCCAACAGTTGCTTCTGCGAGGACCCCGCGGGCGCCCGCGCCACCCGCCGCAAGGTGCTGGGCTGGGCGGCCGACAACAACGCACTCGTGATCCCCGCGCATCTCGGCGGCCACGGCGCCGCCGAAGTGGCACGCGCGGGAGACAAGTTCACCATCAAGGGCTGGGCTCCCTTCGCCCCGTACACCGAGCAGGCTTGAGTCCTGCGGAAGGACACGAGACATGAGCCACCACCCCGAACCCATCGTGACCACGGCGCAGGGAGCCGTCCGCGGCCTGCGCCGGGGCGACACGGCCGTTTTCCTCGGCATCCCCTACGCGGCCCCGCCGCGCGGCGGCGGCCGGTTCGCGCCGCCCCGGCCGCACGAGCCGTGGGACGGCCTACGGGACGCCACCGTGCCCGGACCCAACGCCCCGCAGTCCGAGCGCAAGCTCGGCAGCGTCGACATGTCCCCCTACTTCGGCACCGGTTGGAGCCGCGGCGCGGACTACCTCACCGCCAACGTCTGGACGCCCGCCGACGCGAACGGCGACCTGCCGGTCATGGTGTTCGTCCACGGCGGCGGATTCGTCGCCGGATCGACGCGGTCCGCGCTGTACGACGGCTCCGCCTTCGCCCGCGACGGCGTCGTCCTCGTCACCCTCAACTACCGGCTCGGCATCGCCGGGTTCCTCGACATCCCCGGCGCGCCCGCCAACCGCGGCCTGCTCGACGTTGTCGCCGCGCTGCGCTGGGTGCGGGAGAACGTCGCCGCCTTCGGCGGTGACCCGCACAACGTCACCCTCTTCGGCCAGTCGGCCGGGGCGACCGTCGTCGGCGGCCTCCTCGCCGCCCCGGAAGCCGCTGGCCTCTTCCGCCGGGCGATCGTCCAGAGCGGCAGCGGCCTGGGGGCGTTCACCACCGAGCAGGCTGCCCGCGTCACCCACGCAGCGGCCGAGGCCCTGGGCATCGAACCTCATGTCGACGCCTTCGCGGAGATCTCCGACGAGCGCCTGGTCGAGGCCGCCTCCGGGCTCGCGGGCATCGACCTGCAGACCGAGTCGCACCACGATCCACTGATCGGACTCAGCCCCTTCAGCCTGGTCCTCGACACGCAGCCCGCCGAATCCGTGGCCGCAGGCCTGAGCGCCGACGTCGACCTGCTCATCGGGACCAACACCGAGGAGGGAAACCTGTACCTGGTCCCGGTGGGCAGGTACGCCACCTCGACCGCCGGTGACGTCGACGATGCGGCGGCGCGTTCGCACCCGGAACCGGCGCGACTCGTCGAGACGTACCGCAAGACACGCCCCGAGGCGTCCTTCGGCGAGCTGCGCTCCGCCATCATGGGCGACGCGCTGTTCGGCGCAGGTAGCTGGGCCTTGGCCGGCGCGCATGCCGCTCACCCCGAATCAGCCACATACGCCTACGAGTTCGCCTGGCGCTCGCACGCCCTGGACGGAGAGCTCGGCGCCACCCACGCGGTCGAGCTGCCGTTCGTCTTCGATGTCGCCCACCTTCCGCAACTGCGCGGCCCCGCCGCCCTGCTCGGCCCTGACAAGCCCCCCGCGGATCTCGCCGCCCGTATGCACCAGACATGGGTCCGGTTCGCCAGGACCGGCAGCCCCGGCTGGGACCCGTACGACGACGAGCGCCGGGCCACCATGCGCATCGACGCCGAGTGGACCCGGGCCGACGACCCACGCGGCCAGGAACGACAGGCCTGGCGCTGACCGACCTGCCCTGCCGGCCGGGCCTCTTCGTGGACCGTCTGCGGCAGGAAGGCGTGTGGACCGGGAGTCGATCTCCTTCAGCTCCTCGGCCCGGGACGAGTTGCTTCCAGGTCGCGCGCAGAAGGTGACGGCCCGTCGAAGGCCGGCCCGAACCGCCCCGTCACGGCGGGCGGAGCGCGGAGGTGCGGATGCTGCCGGCCGTCGTGCCGGAGCGGGGGCGACGGACCGTGGGCCGGTATGGGCGACGAGCTTGGGTCACCACCATTGCCGACGGCTACGCACCTCGCTATGTTAATCGAAAATCACATCCGTGCGACAACGTTCGTCGTCGCAGAGGTTGCGCAACTGGCAGGTGTGAGCAGGCATCGGAAACCATCCGGCCCATCAGGGAAGCAGGTAAGTCAATGGATAACCTCAGCAGACGAAAGGCTCTGTCGCTCGGTGTGGCACTCGGCCTCGTGGCCGTGGCGAACCCCGCCCAGGCATGGGCGTCGTCGGGTTCGGTGACCGGAGCCGCCGCGGGGACCGGTCCGGAGTGGATCTGGGACGACGCGGCGGACCCTCTGATGGCTTCGATGCTCGACAACGGACACGTTCCGGCGATCAACACCGCGTGGGCGTCGTGGGTGCACAACAACGACCCGCTGCCCAGCGGCCTGCCGGCCGAATTCGCCGCATACCTGCGGCAGGTCAACCGGCTGCCCTCCTGGGCCGACCCCGCCAAGCTCGCTCGCGCCGCCGACTTCAACCGGCGCAGGGACACGTACCTCTTCATGCTGTACGGGCTCGGCAGCGGAATCATGAGCACGGTGATCCCGCGCGAGGCCAAGAGCGTCTACTGGTCCGCGGGTGGCGCGGACATGCAGGACCGTGCGGCCAAGACCTTCACGTTCGGCTACGACCTGTCCGAGCTGGGAGCCTTTACGCCGACGGGACAGTTCGTCGTCACCGCCAACAAGACGCGCGTGGTGCACGCCGCGGTGCGTCACCTGCTGCCGCAGTCGCCGCACTGGCGGGCGGTCGCCGACGAGAGCATTCCGATCAGCGCCGCCGACATCCTGGTGACCTTCCACAGCCTGGGCACCTACGTGTACAGGAAGCTGCGCGACTGGAGGATCCCGTTCCCGGCCGCTGACCAGGAGGCGTTTCTGCACTCGTGGCAGGTCGCCATCCACCTGCTCGGGGTGCCGTACGAGCACATCCCCCGGACGTGGGCGGAGGCCGAAGCGCAGTCGGCGCGGGTGCTCACCCCGATCCTCAGCCCGTCGACCGAGGGCATCGCACTGGCGGAGGAGCTGCTCGGCCTGACCGCACAGATCGACCTCGGCGTCACGCGCGGGTTCCTGAACGAGTTCGTGCGCTACGTCCTCAGCGACGAGGTCGGCGACTGGCTGGGGCTGAAACGCGACTACGCGGCGGCGACCCTGGTCCGCACCGGGTGGCCGGCGTTCATCCTGTTCCGTGAGGGGCTGTCGCCCGTCATGCCTGGCACCTTCTACCTGTTCGACCAGTTCGTGCGCGCCCTGGCCATGCTGTTCCTCAACAAGGGCTCCTCCGGAACCACCACCCCCATCACGATCCCTACCGGAAACAGGGCTGGCTGAGCCGTCGATCCGACCTCACCTGCCCGCCCCGCGGCAGACGGGCCGAGGGGCGGGCGGCAGGGTGACTTCCGCACGCGGCGCCTCGTCGCTGTTGGATGCCGGCGGCCACTCAGAGGCCCAGAGCGCCCACGACCAGAGCGGTCACGGCCTCACGACGGTCAGGGCTGTCCTGCCACCGCAGTCTGCGTCCGGCTTCGACCACCACGCCGAACCCCGCGTGCACCAGTACCCGGGCCTGGCGCGGGTCCAGTTCCGGACGGGCCAGCCGCAGCTGCTGCTCCCAGACGGCAATGTGCTCCCGCTGTGCGAGGACCACGGGCCGCCGCAGGTCGGCCGGCAGGCCGGCGAGCTCGGCCTCGGCAACGCTGTTCAGCTCGGTGCACTCGAAGCTGTAGGCCACATACGTCGCTGCCAGCGCGACGATGGCGTCGTGCGGGTCGGCCACCTCGTGCAGACTCCGCTCCACCCCCTGGGCCAGCAGTCCCGCAGCCTGGAGGCATGCCGCCGCCAGGATGTCGATCTTGTTGGGGTAATGGCGGTAGAGCGCGGACGGGGTCAGTCCCACCGCCTCCGCGATCTGTCCGTTGGTGACGTTGGCGAATCCGTCCCGGGCGAACAGCGGGATGGCGGCCGCGAGGATCTCCGCGCGTCGCGTGCGCGGCACCGGCCGGGCAGGCAGCTCGACGGGGTGCGCGCCCAGCCGGCCCGCCGCCGGATCGGTCGCGGCCACCCGCAGCGCGGACGCCAGCAGCAGGTCCTCGGCCCGGCGCCCGGCGATGGAGACGTGATGCATCGTGATGGACCCGATCACACCGAGGGCCGCCATGGCCCGCAGGCGCTCGTCAGGCAGTGGGTGCTCGCGCTGTACCGCCTCGTCGACCCGCCCGACGAGGCGGGCGAACTTCACCCCGAGACGTCGGCGGTCCTCGTGGTCGAGGTACCGGGCCTCCCATCGGTACACGCCGCCCGACGCGCGATGAGCGATGGTGGTCCGGGTGAGGGCGGTGAGCACGTCCGTCAAGGTCGCCTCGGAGGGCACCTCGTCGAGCGCGGCGACCAGTCTGTCCACCATGACGTGGGCGCACTCGGCGAACAGCGCGTACTTGTTCGGGAAGTGCCGGTACAGAGCGGCCGCGGTGATACCCACCCCGGCGGCGACCTCCTCCATGGACGCCTTGTGGTAGCCGCGCTCGCTGAAGACCCGCCCGGCCGCGTCGACGATGAGCTGTTTGCGGTTGCGGGGCCGAGTGGCCGCGGTCGAATCGGCGGTCGCGGCCGAACGTGCGGATGGGGAGGCGGGGGCCATGCGGATCAGTCAATCACAGGCCGTCAGGAGGCCGTGCTCACTCGGCGCGGACGGCACGGGACGTGACTCCAGGATCACTTGCTGTCCCGTCCTGCGACGTGAACGGCTCGTGTCGACCGCCGGACGGTGTGTCCCCGTCGGCATTCCGGCGGGGACAGGCCGTCCGGCACCGCTGTTCCCGGTGCCGGAGCGGCCGGTCAGGCGAAGGTGAGGACGGGCTTGACCACGCTGCCGTCCGCCATGGCGGCCACGGCCGCACCGATGTCCTCGAACGGGAACGTGGTGACCAGCCGGTCGAGGGGGAAGTGGCCACGCCTGTGCAGGCCGATCAGCTCGGGGACGAAGCGGCCGGGGTCGGAGTCTCCCTCGATCACCCCGTGGACGCGGACGCCCTTGGCGAGCAGGCTCATCACATCGAACGTCACCTCACCGCCGATGCCGAGGAGGGCGAGCTCGCCGCGCGGGCGCAGCGCGCCGACGGCCCGGCGGACCATCTCCGGACGGCCGGTGGTCTCGACTACGTGGTGCGCACCACCGCCGGTGAGGTCGCGCAGCGCCGCCACCAGACCGTCCCCGGGGGCAAGGGCCGCCTTGGCGCCGAGGTCGGTGGCCAGGGCACGGCGGGAGGCGACCGGGTCGACGGCCACCACCGGGTCGCAGCCCATGGCCACCGCGGCCATCAGCGCGCTCAGTCCGACCCCGCCCGCGCCCAGGACGACCAGCGAGGAGCCCGGATCGGGGAGCAGGCGGTTGAGCACGGTGCCCGCGCCCGTCTGGCCGCTGCAGCCCAACGGCGCGGCGACCGCGGCAGGCAGGTCGGAGGGCACCTTGACCACACCACGCTCGTGGACGACGGCGTGCGTGGCGAAGCTGGACTGCCCGAAGAAGCCGGCGTGGAGCGGTCTGCCGTCTGCAGAGAGCGGAGTGGTCCCGTCGGCGCGGCCACCGGAGAAGTTCAGCGCCTGCGCGGCGTGGCAGTAGGCCGGGTGGCCCGCCGCGCACTGCTCGCAGCCGCCGCAACTGGCGAAGGTGAGGCAGACGTGGTCCCCCGGCACGACGCCGGTCACCTCCGCGCCCACCGCCTCGACTCTCCCGGCGCCCTCGTGACCGAAGACCATCGGGGTGAGCCGCCGGGGCCACGTCTCCCGCATCCCCAGGTCGGTGTGACAGATGCCGACTGCGGTCATCCTCACCAGCACCTCGCGCGGCCGTGGGTCCTCGAGGTCCGCGTCCCGCACGGTGAACGCGGCGCCCGGCGCCTCGGTGACCGCGGCACGGACGCGCCTCACGAGCCCTCTCCGGCATGTGGGCCCTCGTGCGGGGTCTCGGGGGCGCGCTCGAGGAAGAAGTAGTAGAAGGGACCCTCTGCGGGGGTTCCCTTGGCGTTCATGATCCCCATCAGCGTGGTGTCGTCCACCCGCTTGAAGTGGTCGAGGACCGGCTGGCCGTCGTAGACCATGGTGGCCGTCGCCTCGCCGCGGAACTCGACGGTCCACAGGCTGGCCTCGCCCTTGCCGAGCTCGCGGTTGGAGTACAGCTCGCCCGCGGCGTTGCGGCAGATCAGCGGCTTGGCGTCGTGCACGGCGGCGAACGTCTTGCCGTACCAGTCGGCCTTCGCCAGCATGCCGTTGAGGGGGTGGCCGGTGCGGAACTCGCCGCCCTTCCACTCACCGAGTATGTCCTCGGGGCGGACAGTGGCCAACGCCGCCCAGATCTGGTCGAGTTCGCAAGGGTCGACCTGGCCGTCCCTCTCCTGGAGCTCCTTGAACCGGGCGCGGGCCTCGAGCACGTCCATGCGGGGTGTCCTCTCTCTGAGCCGTCACCTCGGAAGTGAGGGGAACCGAGGCGTCAGGATGGTGCCGGTGTACGCGGAGCGGAACCCCGGGGGGAAGAGTGCCTAGGGAACGGCAGCGCAAGATCGCCGGTGACCGCGCCGGGGTGGCCGACGGTGCAGAGGCTCAGCAGCACATGGCGTTCGGCGACCTCCTCCGCGGAGAGCGGGCCGTCCTCGCGGAACCAGTTGGCGACCCCCTGGCACATGACGAGGACCGAACGCACCGCGTCGGCCGGGATCGGCGTGGTGAACGCGCCCTGGGCGCGGCCCGCCTCGACGGTGTCCAGCAGCATGTGCTCGAGATAGTCGCGCAGGGCGACGTACCGCGCCCGGTTCCGGGGCTCCAGGCTGCGTATCTCGGTGTCCAGGAAGGCCAGTTGCTGACGGTGGGCCATGTAGAGCACGATCGACTCGACCATGCCGCAGAATCGCGCCAGCGGATCGTCCCCGGCCTCCGCGGCCGCGGCCCGGCAGCGGTCCAGTACGTCCTTGATGGACGTCTCCAGCAGCGTTGCCAGCAGAGCCTGCTTGTTCTCGTAGTGGTAGTACAGCGCGGGCACGGTGACGCCGACCCGGCCGGCGATGTCCCGGACCGAAGTGCCGTGGTAGCCGTGCTCGTTGAAGGCCTCCATGGCGCGCATCAGGATCGGGTGCAGGTCGAGGGGGCTGTAGGAGCGCCAGTGCTCCGCCGGTGGTGTGGAGTCCTGGCTCGGCGCGGTGTTCAACGACTCTCCTCGGGACGGGCGGCGATCGGCGACATCGTACGGCCGTGAGTCCGACGCGCCTCCCTCCGTGCGCTTAGCGATCGATCAGTGAAGTCGGCATCCGGCGGCCGACCGGAAGCCACTTTCCCGGTGTCGACCCACAAAAACAAGTGTCGCGCGAGGAGTTGACCGACGGGCGCCGCCCTCCTACGTTTTAGCGAACGCTCAGTAAGTCTCCGGTTGATGGCGCCCGAACCCGCCTCGCACCGAGAAGGGAACCCATGAGCCAGTACTCCACCGACCGTTCCGACTGCGACGTGGCGGGCCCGCTGGACGGCGTGCGCGTGGTGGAACTGGCGGGGATCGGTCCCGGTCCGTTCGCCGCGATGCTCCTCGCCGATCTGGGCGCCGACGTGGTGCGCGTGGACCGCCCCGGCCCCTCGCCGCTCGGCGGCGATCCCGCCCACGACGTGACCAACCGCAACAAGCGCTCCGTCCTGGTCGACCTCAAGTCGCCCGAAGGACCCGCAACGGTACGGGCGTTGGCGGCGCGCGCCGAGATCCTGGTGGAGGGATACCGGCCCGGTGTCGCGGAGCGGCTCGGGGTCGGTCCCGAGGAGTGCCTGGCCGCCAACCCCGCGCTGGTGTACGGCCGGATGACCGGCTGGGGCCAGCGAGGCCCCCTCGCGCCCCTGGCCGGACACGACATCGGCTACATCGCCACCGCCGGCGCCCTGTCCATGATCGGCGCGCCGGACGGACCACCCGCCTTCCCCGTCAACCTGCTCGGCGACTACGCGGGCGGCTCCCTCTACCTGACCACCGGCGTCCTCGCCGCGCTGCTCACCGCCCGCGCCACCGGCCGCGGCCAGGTGGTGGACGCCGCGATCGTGGACGGCACCGCACACCTCACCTCCCTGTTCTGGGGCATGCTCGCCGAGGGCACCTGGCAGGACGCCCGCGGCCGCAACCTGCTCGACGGCGGCTGCCCCTACTACGGCGTCTACGAGACCGCCGACGGCGGCTGGATGGCGGTCGGCGCCCTGGAACCGCAGTTCTACGCGGTGTTCGTCTCCCTGCTGGGCCTGGACGGCGAGGACCTGCCGGACCGCGCCGACCCGCGCGACTGGCCCGAACTTCGGGCCCTGTTCACCACCCGGTTCAAGACCGCCACCCGGGAGGAGTGGACGGCCGTCTTCGAAGGCACCGACGCCTGCGTCGCGCCCGTGCTCTCGCTGCACGAGGCGGCCGGCCATCGGCACCTGACCGGACGTGGCACCTACACCGAGGCGTACGGCATCACCCAGCCCGCGCCCGCCCCCCGTTTCTCCGACACCCCCGGCACCCTCCGGCTCCCCCCGGCCGTCCCCGGGGCGCACACGCCCGACGTGGCCCGCGACTGGGGCGTGCCCGAACTGCTGAAGGACCACTGCTGATGGAACTGTCCTCACCCCTGACGTACGCCGGCGATCCGCGCGCCGCGGCGGACCGGGCCGCGGCCCTGGAGTCCGCGGGCCTCGACGCCGTCTGGGTGGCCGAGGCCTACGGCTTCGACTCCCCGACGGTCATGGGATACCTCGCCGCGAAGACCGAGCGGATGCGGATCGGCTCGGCCATCCTCAACGTCTACTCGCGCACCCCCGCGCTGATCGCCCAGACCGCGGCCGGACTCGACGCCCTCAGCGGCGGCCGCGCCCTCCTCGGCGTCGGCGCCTCCGGACCCCAGGTCGTCGAGGGCTGGCACGGCCGCCGTTACGACCGCCCGCTGGGCCGCACCCGCGAGGTGATCGAGCTGTCCCGGCGGATCTGGCGGCGCGAGGTGATCGAGCACCACGGCATCACCGACCTGCCCCTGCCACCCGAGAAGGGAGGCAGCCTCGGCAAACCGCTGAAGCTGCTGAACCACCCGGTCCGCGACACCGTCCCGGTCTACGTCGCGGCGCTGGGCCCGGCCAACGTCCGGATGACCGCCGAGGTCGCCGACGGATGGCTGCCGTTCCTCTACGTCCCCGAGCACGCCGCCAAGGTGTGGGGCGAGCCGCTCACCGAGGGCACCGCACGCCGCGACCCCGCGCTGGGCCCGCTCTCGGTCGTGGCGGGCGGCCTGCTGGCCATCGGGGACGACGCCGAGGCCGTCCGCGACCTGATGCGCCCCACCGTCGCCCTCTACGTCGGCGGCATGGGCGCGCCCGGCCGCAACTTCTACCACGACCTGGTCTGCTCCTACGGCTACGAGTCGGCCGCGGCCGCCATCCAGGAGCACTACCTCGCGGGCCGCAAGAAGGACGCGGAGGCCGCCGTACCGGCCGAGCTGCTGGAGCACCTCTGCCTGGCCGGCCCCGAGGGCTACGTCCGCGACCGCGTCGAGGTCTTCCGTGAGGCGGGCGTGACCATGCTCAACGTCACCCCCGTCGGTCCCGATCCCGCTCGGCTGATCGAGCGCGTGAGGAGTTGGCTGTGACATTGGAACGAGACCTGTACGCCCCCGACCACGAGGCCTTCCGCGAAACGGTACGGACCTTCCTGGCCAAGGAGGTGGTCCCGCACCACGAACGCTGGGAGAAGGACGGCGTCGTCGACCGCGAGGTGTGGCGCTCGGCGGGTCGCCAGGGCCTGCTGGGCATGGCCGTCGGCGAGGAGTACGGCGGCGGCGGGACCGGCGACTTCCGGTACAGCGCCGTCCTCATCGAGGAGTTCGCCCGCGCCGGTGCCTCCGGCCTGGCCCTGAGCCTGCACAACGACATCGTCGGCCCGTACCTGACCCGGCTCGCCGACGAGGAGCAGAAACGCCGCTGGCTGCCCGGTTTCGTCTCCGGCGACCTCGTCACCGCCCTCGCCATGACGGAACCCGGCGCCGGTTCCGACCTGCAGGGCATCCGTACCACCGCCACCGACCAGGGCGACCACTACCTGCTCAACGGCGCGAAGACCTTCATCTCCAACGGCGTCCTCGCCGACCTCGTCGTCGTGGTCGCCCGCACCACCCCCGAGGGCGGAAGCGGGGGGCAGAGCCTGCTCGTCGTCGAGCGCGGCATGGAGGGCTTCGAACGCGGCCGCAACCTCGACAAGATCGGCCAGAAGGCCCAGGACACCGCCGAGTTGTTCTTCAACGACGTGCGCGTTCCCAAGGAGAACCTGCTGGGCGAGGAGAACCGGGCCTTCACCTACCTCATGGGCAACCTCGCCCAGGAGCGGCTGGCCATCGCGGTCGGCGCCGCCGCCGCGGCCGAGGAGATCCTGGACGTCACCGTGCGGTACGTGACGGAGCGCGAGGCGTTCGGGAGACCGCTGGCGGGGCTCCAGCACGTCCGCTTCGAGATCGCCGAGATGGCCACCGAGACCGCGGTCACCCGGACCTTCGTGGACCGCTGCGTCACCGAGCACAGCCAGGGCCGGCTCGACGCTGTGCACGCCTCGATGGCCAAGTGGTGGGCCACCGAACTGCAGAAGCGGATCGTCGACCGCTGTCTGCAACTCCACGGCGGCTACGGCTACATGAGCGAGTTCCGGGTGGCCCGGGCGTTCCTCGACAGCCGTGTCCAGACCATCTACGGCGGCACCACCGAGATCATGAAGGAGATCATCGGCCGCTCGCTGCTCGGCCGCGCCCCGGCCGGGTCCCCTCGATGACTCCCGTGTGGCGTTCGACGCTTCCTTCAGACCCGACATGGAAGGTACCCAAGGTGAGCACCGAGGCGTACGTGTACGACGCGATCCGCACCCCGCGCGGTCGCGGCAAGGCCGACGGGGCCCTGCACGGCACCAAGCCGATCGACCTGGTCGTCGGCCTGATCCACGAGACCCTCCGCCGCTTCCCGGACCTCGACCCGGGGGCGATCGACGACATCGTGCTCGGTGTGGTCAGCCCGCTGGGCGACCAGGGCGCGGACATCGCCCGTACCGCCGCCCTCCTCGCGGGTCTGCCGGAGACGGTGGCGGGCGTGCAGGAGAACCGCTTCTGCGCGTCCGGCCTCGAAGCCGTCAACCTGGCGGCGACGAAAGTCCGTTCGGGCTGGGAGGACCTGGTCCTGGCGGGCGGCGTGGAGTCCATGTCGCGTGTTCCGATGGGCAGTGACGGCGGTGCCTGGGCGCTGGACCCGCGGACCAGCCACGCCACCGGCTTCGTCCCGCAGGGCATCGGCGCCGACCTGATCGCCACTTTGGAGGGCTTCTCCCGGCACGACGTGGACTCCTACGCGGCGCTGTCCCAGGAGCGGGCCGCCGCCGCCTGGAAGGACGGGCGCTTCGACCGCTCCGTCGTCCCCGTGCGGGACCGCAACGGGCTGCTGGTCCTCGACCGGGACGAGCACATCCGGCCCGGCACGACGGCCGAGAGTTTGGCCGGGCTCAAGCCCTCCTTCGCCCGGACCGGCGAACTGGCCGGCTTCGACGCGGTGGCGCTGCAGAAGTACCACTGGGTGGAGACGATCGACCACGTCCACCACGCGGGCAACTCCTCCGGCATCGTCGACGGCGCCGCCCTGGTCGCCATCGGCAGCAAGCAGGCCGGCGAGCGTCACGGCCTGACCCCGCGTGCCCGGATCGTCTCCGCCGCCGTGTCGGGAGCCGATCCCACCATCATGCTGACCGGGCCCGCGCCCGCCTCCCGCAAGGCGCTCGCCAAGGCCGGCCTGACCGTCGAGGACATCGACCTGGTCGAGATCAACGAGGCGTTCGCCGCCGTCGTCCTGCGCTACGTCAAGGACCTGGGGCTGAGCCTGGACAGGGTCAACGTCAACGGCGGCGCCATCGCCATGGGGCACCCCCTCGGCGCCACCGGCGCGATGATCCTCGGCACCCTCGTGGACGAACTGGAGCGCCGCGACCTGCGGTACGGGCTGGCGACCCTGTGCGTCGGCGGTGGCATGGGCATCGCCACCGTCGTCGAGCGCCTCTGACCGGCCGTCCACCTCCGCAGCCGTTCGCCTTCACGGGAGACCTCAGCCATGGACACCACCGCACGACCCTCCACCATCCGCTGGGAAGAGTCCGACGACCACGTCGTCACCCTCGTCCTCGACGACCCGGACCAGTCCGCCAACACCATGAACGCCGCGTTCATCGACTCGCTGGACGCCGTCGCGGCGCGGCTGGCGGAACGCCGCGACGCCGTCCGGGGCGTCATCGTCACCTCCGCCAAGAAGAGCTTCTTCGCCGGCGGCGACCTGCGCGACCTGATCTCCGTGACTCCCGAGACCGCCGGCGCCTCCTTCGAGGCCGGGATGCGTGTCAAGCGCTCGCTGCGCGTCCTGGAGACGCTGGGCAGGCCGGTCGTCGCCGCGATCAACGGCGCGGCGCTGGGCGGTGGTTACGAGATCGCCCTGGCCTGTCACCACCGCGTGGTGCTGGACAGCCCGGCCGCCCGCGTCGGGCTTCCCGAAGTCACCCTGGGCCTGCTGCCCGGCGGCGGCGGAGTGACCCGCACGGTCCGCATGTTCGGGGTGGCGGGCGCCCTGCGGAAGGTCCTCCTGGAGGGCACCCAGTACGGACCGACGCGCGCCCTGGAGGCCGGCCTGGTCGACGAGATCGCCGCCGACCCGGACGAACTCCTCGCCAGGGCACGGGCGTTCGTCGACGCCCACCCGCGGTGCACGCAGCCCTGGGACGCCCCCGGGTACCGCATCCCCGGCGGTACCCCCTCGGACCCGGAGCTGGCCGCGCACCTCCCCGCCTTCACCGCGACGCTGAAGAGGAAGACGGGCGGGGCCCCGTACCCGGCCCCGCGCAACATCCTCGCGGCGGCCGTGGAGAGCTCCCAGGTCGACGTGGACACGGCGTTCGTGGTGGAAGCGGGGTACCTGACGGAACTGGTCACCGGGCGGATCACCAAGAACATGATCCAGGCCTTCTTCTTCGACCTGCAGGCGGTCAACTCCGGCGCCGGCCGCCCGCAGGGCGTCGAACCGCGCAAGGTGACCAAGGTGGCCGTGCTCGGCGCGGGCATGATGGGCGCCGGCATCGCCTACTCCTGCGCCGAGGCGGGCATCGACGTCGTGCTGAAGGACGTCTCCGCCGAGGCGGCGGCGCGGGGCAGGAGCTACTCCGAGAAGCTGTGCGCCAGGGCCGTCTCGCGCGGCACCTCGACGCGGGAGGAGGCGGACGCCCTGCTGGCCCGCATCACCCCGACCGCCGACGTCCAGGACCTGGCCGGCTGCGACGCGGTGATCGAGGCCGTCTTCGAGGACACGGGCCTCAAGCACAGGGTGTTCCAGGAGGTGCAGGAGGTCGTCACCCCGGACGCTTCCCCGTACTCCGTCCGGGGGTACCCCCTGCTGTGCTCGAACACCTCCACCCTGCCCATCACCGTCCTCGCCAAGGGGGTGGAGCGGCCGCAGGACTTCATCGGCCTGCACTTCTTCTCGCCGGTCGACAAGATGCCGCTGGTGGAGATCGTCAGGGGTGAGAAGACGGGGGACGAGGCGCTGGCGCGGGCCTTCGACCTGGTGCGGCAGATCCGCAAGACGCCGATCGTGGTCAACGACTCGCGCGGCTTCTTCACCTCCCGTGTCATCGGCCGCTTCCTCGACGAGGGCGTCGCCATGGTCGGCGAGGGCATCGAACCGGCCTCCGTCGAGCAGGCCGCCGCCCAGGCCGGCTACCCGGCCAAGGTCCTCAGCCTGATGGACGAGCTCACCCTCACCCTCCCGCGCAAGATCCGCGAGGAGACCCGCCGCGCGGCCGAGGCGTCGGGCCGCAGCTGGGAGCCGCACCCCGCGGACGCGGTGGTGGACCGCATGATCGACGAGTTCGGCCGCCCCGGACGGTCCGGCGGCGCGGGTTTCTACGACTACGTCGACGGCGAGCGCGCCGGGCTCTGGCCGGGTTTGCGCGAGCACTTCACGGATCCCGCGAAGCAGCCCGCCGACCTGACCGAGCTGATGGAGCGGATGCTCTTCGTCGAGGCGCTGGACTCGGTGCGCTGCCTGGAGGAGGGGGTGCTGGTCTCGGTGGCGGACGCCAACATCGGCTCGCTGCTCGGCATCGGCTTCCCGCCGTGGACGGGCGGCGTGCTGCAGTACATCAACGGCTACGACGGTGGCGCCGGGGGCGGTACCGGGCTGCCCGGCTTCGTGGCCCGCGCGCGTGAGCTGGCCGGGAAGCACGGGGAGCGCTTCGCCCCGCCCGAGCTGCTGGTGCGCAAGGCCGAGCAGGGGGAGACCTTCACCGACTCCTGATCCGCTCCGAGGGTCCGCGGTGCCCCCGGCCCGAATCCGCAGCTCCCGAGCACCCACCGGTTCCCTGGGCAGGGCCGTCCTTCCCCGGGCCCCGGGGGAGGACGGCATGCCCACCTCCCTCCCCGGCTCCACCGCGCCCGCCCGCAGGGGCTTCCCCCCGCCCCGGTCTTCCAGACGTTCCCTCCGACCCGCAAGGAGGCCCCGATGACATCAACGTCCCGCACCACCGGCGACCAGCCCGACGACCCGGCCGACCGGACCCTGCCGCAGCTGCTGGCCCGCAACGCACGCGAGTACCCCTGCCTCCCCGGCCTCTCCTGGCAGTCGGCGGACCCGGACGGCGGCTGGACGACGCTCAGCTGGGCGGAGATCCACGAGCACACCCGGAGCCTCGCCGCCGGCTACCGGGCCCTCGGCGTCGGCCGCGGCGACCACGTGCTGATGATGATGTCCAACCGGCCCGAACACTGGCTGTCGGACCTGGCGCTGGTCCGCCTCGGCGCGGTCCCGGTCAGTGTCTACGGCACCGCGGCCCCCGAGCAGATCACCCACATCGCCCGCAACTGCCGGGCCCGCCTCGCCGTCGTGGAGGGGGCGGCGCAGGTCGCCGTGTGGGAGCCGCTGCTGGCCGACGCCGACACCCCGCTGGAGCGTCTGGTGGTGGCCGAGGCGGGCGCGGAGGACGGCCACTTCCCGTACGCCGCCCTGCTCCGCGAGCCGGTGCCGGAGCAGTACGCCAAGGAACTGGACGCCGCCCGTCCGGAAGATGCGCTGACCGTCGTCTACACCTCCGGCACCACCGGCGAGCCCAAGGGCGTCGTCCTGACCCACCGCCAGGTGATGTCCAACGCCCTGGCGCTGGACGCCGTGGTCGAGCTGCCGCCGCACGTCGAGCACATCTGTTACCTGCCGTTCGCCCACATCGCCGAGCGGATGCTGGGCATCTACCTGCCCTGCCACCGGGCCTCGCACGTGTACCTCTGCGCCGACCCGACGCGCGTCGGCGAGGTGGTGCGCAAGGTGCGTCCCGCGCAGTTCTTCGGCGTGCCGAGGATCTGGGAGAAACTGTCCGCCGCCGTGCGGGCCGTCCTCTCGCTGATGCCGGCCGATCAGCGGGCGGTCATCGACCAGGCGTTCGAGATCGCCCGCGAGCACGTCGGGTACCGCGAGCGGGGCCAGACGCCGCCCGCCGGGCTCGAGGAGCGTTACGCCCGCGTCCGCGAGGACGTGCTGCTGCCCATGCTGGCCGCGGGCGGTCTGGACCGCGTGACCTGGTCGGCCAGCGCGTCGGCGCCGATGCCGGTCGACGTGGTGAAGTTCTGGGCCGGCTTCGGCATCGTCGTCATGGACGCCTGGGGGCTGACCGAGACCACCGGCGTGGCCACCAGCAACAGCCCGAAGACCGGCTTCCGGCTCGGTTCGGTGGGACGCCCGGTGGAGTCCGTGGAGATCCGCATCGCCGAGGACGGCGAGATCTTGGTGCGGGGCTCGTCCGTCTTCTCCGGCTACCTCCAGCCGGACGGCTCGGTGCGGTCCGGCATCGACGCCGACGGCTGGCTGGCCACCGGCGACATCGGCCGGATCGACGAGGACGGCTACCTCTGGCTCACCGACCGGAAGAAGGAGATGATCATCACCTCCACCGGCAAGAACGTCTCGCCGACCCTGGTGGAGAACGCGCTCAAGGAACACCCGTTGATCGGCCAGGCGATGGTGCACGGCGACAACCGCTCCTACCTGGTCGCCCTGCTGGTGCTCGACGCGGAGGCCGCCCCCGCCTGGGCCGCGGCCAACGGCGTCCAGGCGGACGGGGGACTGGCCGGGCTGGCGGAACATCCCGCTGTCCGGGCGGAGGTGGACCGCGCGGTGGCCGCCGCCAACACCCGGCTCAACCGCACCGAGCAGGTCAAACGGTACGAGCTGCTGGCCGAGGAGTGGGGTCCGGCGACCGGCGAGCTGACGCCCTCGCTGAAGATGCGGCGCCGGGTCATCCGGGACAAGTACGCCGACGAGCTGTCCGAGCTCTACCCGGACTGACCCGGGCCGCGTTCCTCTCGCGCCCCCGGTCCGCCCGGCACCGCGCCTCCCGCACTCGAAAAGCGGCCGCCCACCCCCGACCGGGGTGGGCGGCCGCTTTTCGAGTGCGGGCCGTCTCAGAGACCGTAGGTGTTTGCGATTAAGTCCCCCTGGATATAGCGGGTCCCGCCG
>NZ_JBITEN010000024.1:0-133762 GCF_044455165.1 Streptomyces sp. NPDC051315 | reverse complement strand
TACACACCCCGGGTGAAGGGGTACGAACCCGGCTCGCCCAGCTTCTCCCCCGGATCCCAGCCCTCCAGGGCGGCAGGCCCGTAGACCGGCTCGATGGGCAGTCCGGACTCCGACTCGCGCGCCATGGTGTGATGCCTCCCGCTGAGCAGATACTCGAGTTACTCGCCAGTTACTCGCCAGTACAGACCGACCCTTCAACGGACTGTAGCGGCGGGCGTGCACCCGGTGGAGGGGAGCACGCTGGGACCTTCCTCACAGAGTGGTTGCGGTCCCGGTCACAACAATGCCCGGCTGTTCGCGAGGCGTCATCCGCGGGGAACATCCCGGGCATGATCAGCATGCGAAGATCGCTCGCCGCCGTGGCGGGAGCGGCGGCCCTGATGACGGTGTGCGACGGCTGCACGGTGCGGACCACCGGCTCGGGGGGCGACGGACGCTCACCCGTGCCACCCGTCCGCATCGACGTCGGCCCCACGGCACCCGCCGGGGCGTCCACGGCTCCCGCGACTCCCTCGACGCCCGCGGCCCCCGGCGACGGAAAGCCGCCGCCCGCCGCCGTGACGGCCCCCGCCGCGCCGGGACCGCCTCCCGCCGTTCTCTGGTCCCGCGGTGACACCGGGCGGGACGTCCGTGAGCTCCAGGCCCGGCTGCGGCAGGTCGCCTGGCTGTTCGACGGGCCGACGGGGACGTACGACGAGTCCACCGAGCGGGCGGTCAGGGGGTTCCAGGGCAAGCGGGGGCTGCCGCGGACCGGGAGGACGGACACGGTCACCTGGGAGCGGCTGCTGGGCATGACGCGCGAACCGGGGCAGTGGGAGCTGTACCTGATGGGCGGTCAGCCGGCCGCCGCGCCGGACCCGCGGTGCCTGACCGGGCGGGTGCTGTGCATCGACAAGACGAGCCGGACACTGCGCTGGATGATCGACGGACGGACCCTGTCGACGATGTCGGTCCGCTTCGGCTCGCAGTACACACCCACCCGGGAGGGTGTGTTCCGGGTCTACTGGAAGTCCCGCCACCACGTGTCCACCCTCTATGACTCGGCGATGCCGTACGCGATGTTCTTCAGCGGCGGGCAGGCGGTGCACTACTCGTCGGACTTCGCTGCCCGGGGGTACGCCGGGGCCTCGCACGGCTGTGTCAACGTACGGGACGAGGCGGCGATCGCCGGGCTGTTCGCGCGGGTGAGGAACGGCGACAAGGTCGTCGTCTCCTGGTGAGTTCGGGGGGGGGGGGGGGGGGGGGGGGGGGGGGGGGGGGGCGCGCCCCCCCCCCCCCCCCCCCCCCCCCCCCGCGCCAGGTGCACGAGCCGCGGGTACGGGGGGAACCCCGGCTCAGTGCGAGGGCCGATGACCAGTCGGCTCACTTGTTACTGCGTCGCGGCCCCCGAAAACGTCACACCCCGCGCCAAAAAATTTCTACGAGTTACAAAACCGCAGGTCAGAGGCTTTCGGTCGGTGTGGGCAGCACGCCTGCGCCACCGTTCTTCCGGTGGCCGGTCCCGTGGGTGGCGTCCGAGCCGCCCGGCGTGCCGGACGTTCCGGAGAAGCCGGAGGCACCGGACGCCGTGCGGCCGGACCCGGCACCCTTGCCGTCCGCGGCGCCGCCGCCCTTGCCGCCCTCGTCCTTCTTGCCGCCCTTGCCGCCCTTGCCGCCAGGGTCGCCCTCGGTGTCCTTGCCCCCCTGGTCCCCCTGGTCACCCTGGCGGCCCTGGCCGCCGGTGCCGCCGGTCGGGCCGCTCTGCTCCTCGCGCCCGCCGCCCTCGCCCTTACCGCTGCCGGTCCGGCCGCCGGTACCGGGGCCCTGGCCGGTGGGCCCCTCGAGGACCCGCGCGCAGTACGCCGGGACCCGCGTGGAACCGCCCGCCGCGCCCTCCAGGGTGCGACGGCGCTCGGCGTCCAGCGCCTTGCCGTCGCGAAGGTCACGGCAGGCCGAGGGGACACCGCCCGGCCAGCCGCCGTCGGGATCGCCGGTGCCCTGGGTGCTCCCCTCGGCGTCCGGGGCCGGGGTGCCGCTCACCGAGCCGTCGGGTGTCGCCGCGTCCGCGCCGCCGCCCTGGGACACGCCGGGTGGGGGCGAGACGAGCGGGCGGTTCGAGCCCGAGGGCGTCGCGGCGGCCGAGACGGAGCTCGCGGGTCCCGGGTCGGCGCTGTCGAAGGGGGACGGCAGGACACCGGTGCCGGCCGCTGCCGCGACCCCGCCGACCATGCCGACGGTCAGCGCGGCGGCCACGGCCAGGCGGGCGGGGTGCCGCCGGCGGACTCGGCCGTTCGTCGCGCGCCACCCACCGAGACGAACCAGCCCACCGTCGCCGTGCCCGGCCCAGTCCTCACCGGACGCCGTCGCGGCCCGGGCGGTACGGCCCTCACGCTCGACACGGGCCTCATGGTCGACACGGGCCTCATGGTCGACACGGCCCTCACGCTCGGCGCGCTCGGCACGGGCCTCGCGGAAAGCGGCCAGCACGTCGGTTTCGCCCGCGAGGGCCTCCGGAGCAGCGGCGAAGGTCCCCGGCTCGGCACCAGGGTCGGCGCCCTCGGCACCACGGTCGGCGCGCTCGACACGGTCGGCGCCCTCGGCCCGCTCAGCGCCTTCGGCGCGCTCCGCGCGGGCCTCCCGGAACGCGGTCGACGCCTCCGTCCCGCCGGAGGGGTCCTCGCCGGCGTCGGCCGTGGGCGTCTGCCCGGCCATGGGCGTCTGCTCGGCCGTGCGGTCGGCGTGGGCCTTGCGGAAGGCGGCGAGGGCGGCCGCCTCGCCCGGGAGTTCCTCGTCCGCGGGGACGGGCGCGCTGGAGAGCGCGGCGAGGGCACCGAGGGTGCGGGCCAGCTGTTCGGCCTCGTCGCGGTGGGCGGGATCGACAGCGTTGTCGGGTGCCTCTCCGCGCAGCAGACGCTCCGCCGTCGCCCGGTCCAGCCAATGGCCGGAACCGCGGCCCGCGGCCGAACCACCGGGGGACTCGCCGTCCTCCGGGAAGACACAGCGCTCGTCGGCCATCACATGTCCTTCTGCGTCCGCGCGCACGCATGCGTCACACCGGCGGACGTCACCGCGCGCGAGCGCGCTCCTCGCTGGGGCGGCAGTGCGTCGAGCACGCCGGCCGTGTCCGGATCGTCGCCGAGCAGCTCGGCGAGCTTCTTCAGTCCGCGGTGTGCGGCGGTGCGCACGGCTCCGGGCCGTTTGCCGAGCGTCTCGGCGGCGGTCTTGGCGTCCAGGCCCACGACGACCCGCAGGACGACGGCCTCGGCCTGGTCCTGCGGCAGCCGGGCGATGAGGTCGAGGGTGCGGCCGGTGGCGAGCGCCTCGATCGCCTCGCCCGCGGTGTCGGACTCGGCGGCCCGGCCGGTCAGCTCCGTCTCGTCGCCGCCGATGGCGGGGCGGCGCCCGCGCATCCGGATGTGGTCCAGGGCGCGGTTGCGGGCGATACGGGCGGCCCAGCCGCGGAAGCGGTCGGCGTCGCCGCTGAACCGCTCCAGGTCACGGGCTATCTGCAGCCAGGCCTCGGAGGCGACGTCCTCGGCGTCGAGGTCGCCGACGAGCGTACGGACATAGCCGAGGAGCCGCGGGTGCACCGAGCGGTACACAGCCCGGAACGCGGTCTCGTCTCCGTCCTGTGCCGCAAGCACCGCGGCTGTCAGCTCCGCGTCGTCCCCCACGTCGTGGTTCCTCGGTTGATGGATGTGGTGCCACCGACCGCAGAGGGTCGCGGCCCGCTGGTGGTCACGGTGGTCCAGCCGCTCCGCCGTCCGGCGCGAAAGGCACGTTACGACCTGAAACCGTCGTACGTCCATGTCCGTAGAACATGCAACTAACTCGTGACGCGGTCGACGGATGCGGGGTGTGACAGTAAACGCGCCCGTGGCGCTGTAGGAAGTACGGGCCGCCGGGCGGCCCGTACCGCGCGACGGCCGGGGCCTCTCCTGTGGGGGGTGGCGGCCCCGGCCGTTGCCTCGGCGAGCGAACGGCTCGTTGGGCGCCCGGCCGCGGACACACGCGCGGAGACACGTACGGCCAGGTCAGGCGCGTCGCCCGGCGCGTGAACGCCATGGCCGTTGGCGCGGAGGTGCGGGCCGGCCGGACCGCCCCGCTCGTCGGTTACCGGCCGACGCCTACGGGTTCTTGCCGTTGCCCTTCGGGGTCTTGTCGGCCTTCTGCTCCTGACCGCTCCCGCTGCCGGCCCCGTTGCCGGTCCCGCCGCCGCTCGCGGGGGCCTCGGCCGCGTTGCCGGACCTGCCCTGGCCGTTCCCCCGTGGGGGGGACACCGAGGAGGGCGCCGTCGGGGACGCGGAGGCGTTGTGGGCGGCGCAGTAGGCGGGGACGTTCTTCTCCCCGCCGGCGAGGGCGACGAGCCGCTGCCACGCCGTGGAGTCCAGCGCCCTGCCCCGGCCGCCGACCTGCTCCCAGGCGCGGCAGCGGGCCTCGGTGTCCTGGGCGGCCACCGGCCGGTCCGGGTCCGCGGAGGCGGCCGGGGCCGGCGTCCCGGAGGACGCGGGCGGCTGCTTCTCCCGGGTGCTCACCGACTGCTCGGGGCGCCCCGCGCCGACGTCGTCCGATGAGGACCGGGCGGAGCCGATCGCGGCGACCGCGACCCCGCCCAGGGCCAGGCTCGCGACCAGCACGGACAGGGTGGCCTTCAGCGAACGCAGGGCGTGCCGCCGCCCGCGCGGCCGCCAGTCGTCCCGGTGCCGTGTGCGGGCGGCCCGGTGGGCGCCGGAGTCGCGTGCGGCCCGGAAGGCGGCGACGGCCCGCCGCTCGCCCTCGTCGGCCTCCGCGGGGGTGCCGCCGCGCAGGGCCGCCGCGAGCAGCGCCTCCACGCCGGTGCCGTCGCCCGCGCCGTGCGGTCCGGAGGCGGTGCGACCCGGGTGCGCACGCCGACGGCCGTGATCCCCGCCGTCGCTCATCCGTTCACCCATGTCCGTGTCCGCCTGTCCGCTTCACTCATGCTGTTGCCTTCGGGAACGTCCGCCGTCCCTGATCCATACGGGCCGCGGCCGTCACCGTTCATTTCGACTCCCCCAGCGTCCGGGGGCCGTCATCCGTCACACCCTCGATGCCGAGCTGGCGGGCGAGCCGCTTCAGCCCCCGGTGGGCGGCGGTGCGCACGGCGCCCGGCCGCTTGCCGAGGACCCGCGCGGCGGCGGGCCCGTCCAGCCCGACCACGACCCTCAGCAGCACCGCCTCGGCCTGGTCGCGGGGCAGCTCGCGCACCAGTTCCAGGGCCCGCTCGGTGGAGAGCGTCTCGAGGACCTGGTCGTGGGTGCTGTACGGGCCGGGCAGGTCGAGCACGTCCTGTTCGAGCGCCGCCGACCGGGGCCGCACCCGCAGCCGGCGCAGATGGTCCAGGGCCCGGTGCCGGGCGATGGTCGCCGTCCAGCCCCGGAACCCCGCGCCGTCCCCCTTGAACCGCCCGAGGTCCCGGGCGATCTCCAGCCAGGCGTCGGAGGCGACGTCCTCGGCGTCGTCGCCGACGATCCCGCGCAGATAGCCGAGCAGTCCCGGTTGCACGATCCGGTACGCGACCGCGAACGCGGCCTCGTCGCCGTCCTGGGCCCGTGCCACGGCCGCGCCCAGTTCCCCGTCGTACGCGTGCGCGCGCCGGGGTTCCCCTCCCTGGCCCAAGACTGTCCTCGTTCGTACGGAGTTTCCGGCGGGTGCGTGGTGTCCGTGCGGTGCACGCGTTCCGGCCGCGTTCACGCCCCCATGGTCATCAGCGTCAGGTCTCACCGATGTGTCACAGGGCAGCGGCGGCACCGACCCGGCCCACCCCCGCGCGACCGTGCCGGTACCGCCGGCGCGTGCCGTGGTCAGGCCGCCGCCCTCCTGGTGGCCGGCGCCCGCCGGGCCCTGCCGTGCAGGGTCAGGTAGAAGGTGTGCAGGGAGTCGTCGGACCCGCCCGCCTCGAACCGGTTGACGACCTTCCCGAGGGGGTTCCAGACCCGCCCGTCCGGCAGGCGGACCCCGACGGGCTGGCCGAACCAGGCCCGCTGCCGGTCGTCGAGGTCGACCCACTCCGCGCCCGCCCGGCGGACGAGCACCTCACCGACGTACGCCCCCAGTCCGACCAGTGTGTCGTGCGCCCGTTCCCGGTCCGCGCCACCCTTGCGCAGCCCGTCGACCAGGAAGTCGACGACGCGCAGGCTGGCGACGGAGTAGTCCAGCGGCAGCCGGTGGCGCGAGGTGACCCGCGCGACGAAGGCCGCCGCGCGCGCTCTCATGCCGTCCGCCCGTTCCATGGTCCCGTCCCCCTCCCTCAGGTCAGGGGGAACGCCGAGCCAGTTCCCCCCGCCTGCCCCAGCGGACGTGCACACAGAAACATCACAGGCCACAGATGTGTCACTGGTCACACGGACATTCGGGCAGCGGACCGGCTCGCACCGCGGAGTCCGGCGACCGTCGGTGCACGGTCGCGCAGGCGACCGTGCGGAAGCCCGCGCCCGGCTCACCCGCGTTCCCGCCGGGCCGGCGAAGGAATTCGTTTGCGGGAAATAGGGGGCGGAGTAGCCTGGAATTGACCGACGGCAGCCCATTCTGGAGGTAGGCGATGATTCTCCGACTGATACGCCGTCGTATACCGCGCAGATTTGTCCTTCTCGGCAGGGGCAGTCTGATCCGGGGCGCGAGCGGCAGCCTTTACGACGGTCACGGATACATGGGCTGACACCCCACGCATGGAGGATGGTGCGGTGGCCGAGGACACGGATGCCCTGGTAGCCATGGCGCGGATCCTGTCACCGCACTGTCGTGTCACCAGGATGTCGAGCGGAGTGCTGATCGCGGACTGGAGACGGACGCGGTTTCTCGGAATGGCGACCGCGGACATCCGGAAATACAGTGACGGAAACTCTGAGGAACGCGCGGAACTGTTCACCGATCTCCTGCGTGCCGGATGCGCCTCGGTTCACCCGAGGGATTATTCCGACACCGAGGTGGGGATCTGGCTGCGCGGAGTGCACCTGCTGATCCGGACGATGGGCTTCGGACGCGCCCTTCGGCTCCTGTCCTTGGCGGCCCCGGAGTACGCCCGTGCGGATCCCCCCTCCGCGGAGGACGTCGCACGGCTGAAGCGAGCGGTGACATCGCACGGCCGCCGCGGCTGGTTCGTCAACGCCGACTGCAAGGCGGAGGCCGTGACGGCTTTCGTCCTGCTGCGGCGGCGCGGCCTGAAGGCCGTGCTGAACGTCGGTGTGCGTGAGCACCCGTTCGCCCTGCATGCCTGGACGTCGTCGGCCGGAGTGTGCATCCCGCGTGCCGATCCGCACGGGCACGCGTTCACGCCGGTTCTCTCGATCGAGGGCGGAGGACAGTGACGTGGAAGCGCTCGCCCTGGAGTGGGCCGAGGGCGCCCCGAAGCTATGGGCGGCCGAGGACATGGCGCGGCGGGGACTCGTGACGACGGTCTCCTCACCGGCCGGCACCGCGGTGGTCGTCGGCTGGGTCGGCTCGTTCCGTGACCGCGTGGCGGGCGCGCGCCGCCTCCTCGACGGCTTCGGACCGCCGGGAGCCGCGCCGCGTCTGCCGACCGGCGACTACGCGGCTGTCCTGGTGGGTCGCGACCGCATCGTGTTGATGCGGGACGAGCAGGCACGCATCCCCCTGTTCTTCAGGGCGGCCGGTGGCCGGGTGAGCGCGGTGAGCACCTCGGCGTGCCGCCTGGGCGACGCCGCGGAGCTGGAACGGCGCTACTTCTGCCGGTATCTGACGGGGAACATGGCTCAACCGCACTCGGAACTCACCCCTTTCGCCGCGGTGCACCGCGTTCTCGGCGGCGAGGTGGTGGAACTGTCCCTCACGGGGCGGATCCGCGGGCGGGTGTCACGACCCGCCCGTCGGACCGACGCCCCGCCGTGGCCGGCACCGGAGGGACGCGACGTGATCGGGGCCGCGAAGGACCTGCGCCTCGCACTGGAGAACGCCGTCGGGCGCCGTACGGGCGAGATGACGGCATGTCACGTCTCGGGCGGCACCGACTCCACGAGCATCGCGCTGCTCGCAGCGCGTCAGCAGGCCGCGGGACAGGGCGGTCCCGGGGACCTCGTCCTGCTCGCCGGGCGCTTCGGCCGGGGGGAACTGGCCGGGGAGCGGCCGTACGTCGACGAGGCGATGGAGGAGATCCGCCGTCAGGCACCCGCGGCGCGCCCGGTCGTCGTCGACGCCGACGACGTGGCCGACTTCGACGACTTCCGGCACCACGCGGGAGATCCGGACGAGCCTCACGCGCACGCCTTCCGCGCCCCGTTCTGGAGCAGGCTCCATGCCGCCGCCTCGGAACTGGGCTGCGACACCCTTCTGACCGGCTGCGGAGCCGACCCGATCGCGGACGCCAACCCGCTGCACCTGCACGCGCTGGCCCGCACGGGACAGCTCCGGCAGATGACGAAGCAGGCACGTGCCTGGGCCGCGGGCGGCGAGCGGGGCGTGCGGGACGTCGTGTCCGCCTACGTCGTGCGGCCGGCCCTGCCGCTGGCAGCCGAACGGACGACAGCGCTCGTCCACCGGCGCGGAACGGTGCTCGGCGGCCTCGGTGTCTTCGCCCGCCCGCCGTGGCTGCGCTCCGCGTTCGCGCGGGCCCACGGCTACCGTGAGGCCGCCATCGCGGAGAGCCGCTTCGTGTTCGGGCACGAGCCCGAACAGTCCCTCTACGACGCGGTCACCTACCTGGCCGCTCCCGACCCGCTGTCCTGGCACCACGCACGGCGCAGCGGCTTCTTCCTCTCCCACCCCTTCCTCGACCCGGAGGTCATCGCCACGATGCGCCGCCTTCCCGCCGAGGCCGCGTTCCGTCCGGGCCGTCCGAAGGCGGTGCTGCGCGAGGCCATGGCGGATCTGCTCCCGCCCCGGATCCGGGGCCGGACGGTCAAGGTCCCCTTCGACGAGGTCTACGCCCGCGGCCTGCGGACCCACGGCGAGGAACTCATCGAACTCTGCCGCTCGGCACGGCATCCGCTGGTCGCGGAGATGTTCGACGTCGAGACGCTGTGCCGGGCGGTGCGGGAGGCGCGGCTCGGTGTGGGGGACGCCACCTCCTGGGATCGTGTGAACAGCTCTCTCGCCCTCGTGGCGTGGCTGGAGCGACTGGCCCGGCGCCCCCGCGCGCACGGTGCGGCCGGGTCGCTCATCGCTGCCCCTTGATGTCCCACAGCGTCCGTTCGAACGGGCCCGTCTGGGCCTCGACGATCCCGTACCGCGTCACCAGCTCGCGCGTTTCGGCGTCGCTGAGGATGCGGTCTTCCTCACCGCTTCGCGTGATGGTTTCGATCACGTTCGCGCCGTGCGGGCCGAAGGTCCAGTAGACGGTGACGAAGCGGGGGTCCCTCGTCAGTTCGTCGATCGCGTTGTTCTCGCGCACCCTGCCGCGGTAGATGACGGAGTCGAGGTCCTTCTGATCCTTCATCCACCGGGGCACCTTGCCGCCGGACCAGGAGATCCCCTCCTGGGAGATCCTCTCCATACCGAGCCGGTCCTTGCGCGCGAAGCTCGCGGTGGCGTAGAACGCCAGCTGGTCGTACGGCGTGTCGATGGGCAGTTGGACCACCGTTCGGGTGACGAACTCGTCACTCGGCTCGATCCAGTGCCCAGGCGGCATCCACGGCTGCGCCGCCACCAACTGGCCGGGCTGGTGGATCTCCCTGCGGGACAGCGGGTGTGTCTCCAGGGACTTTCCCCACTGCGCGACATCGGCCCGCCACTGCGTGCGGAGCCGGTCCGTCGCGCTCAGCAGCACCCGTTCGCCCATGGCGTGGAACTCGGCGCCGAGCACGTAGAACCCCAGATCGCTCTGGTTCTCGAGTTTGATGTCGACGGGTACCGAGAAGGCCTTGCGGTCCTGGCTCGGCATCGGCTCCCCCACGGTCATCCTGATGACCGGTTTGGCCTCGCGCTGGTACGGCTTGTAGAGGGTCTGGTAGCCGAAGTTGGCCAGCGCGAGGAACGAGGAGACGACCACTGCCGCGGCCACCCGCTTGGGAGCGGGGATCGCGATCGAGGTCCGCCACAGCGCGAAGACGGCCCAGAGGCACCCTGCCGTGAGCAGGCCCCACAGCACTCGGTAGGCCGTGGAATCGCCTTTCAGCGTCTCGAGCAGGAGCATCACGTTCGTCACGAGCGCGGCGACCGTGCCGATCAGAGCGACCAGTCCCGAGTACGGGAAGGTGTTCCGGTACCAGTGGTCCATGACCGCGGCAGCGCCCAGCAGCGTGGCGCCCGCGACCAGGACGAGGACGGCACCGGTGATGCGCCCCGTGTAGGTCAGGGCCCAGCTGACGTTCTCGATGCCGAACCGGCCCGCCAGGAACGCCGACACGAGGAGGACCAGCAGGATCCCCGCCAGGACCGCGAGTGACCCCCGGGGACTCGCCGGGATCCGTAACGCCCGCAGGCGCGAGCCGAACCGGGACCCGGGGAGAGTCCTCACGTGATCACCTCCAGACGCCGCAGGCCGTACGCGCTGTGCCGACGGCGACCGAGACCGGACACGGACACCATCGTGCGCAGTGATCGACCGGCTCACCATCCGGAGGCCCCCGATGGGGGACCTGCCGGGAGCCGGCGGCCGGTGGCTGTCCATGGCGGCGGCTCCGGGCGGGTCACCATCGGGCGGTGGCACGGGAGACGGAGGTGGTCCGGCTCAGCCCCGGCCCGGGCCCGTCGCGTCCCGGCACAGCAGCCGCAGCGAGCCGTGGCCGGTGAAGCAGCGGCGGGCCTCGTCGACCGGGTCCCACAGCCGGCCGTCGGGGGTGCGGATCCAGTGGTCGCCGCCCGTCGCCCACCACTCGGCGCCGGTCTGCCGGACGATCACCTCCCCGGCGTACGCCCCGAGTCCCCGCAGCGTGGTCTCCACGGCCGCGTACGGCGTGTCCTCGCGCCGCAGGTCGTCGATGAGGCGGTCGACGCGCCACAGGCTCTGCGCCGAGTAGTCGAGGCGCAGCCGCGCGCCCTCGCGCAGCGCGGCCACGGCGTCCGCCGCCCACCGCACGGGTTTCGCGGCGGCCTGGGGCCGGCCTGGCTGGGTGGTCTGCTGAGTCGTCGCACTGGTCACATACGGAAGAGCGCCGCCCGTCCGTGATCCATCACCCTCGTTCCGGGGATCCTCCGGACCGGCGCAGGACCGCCCCACGTCCCCCGCACCCCGGACACAGGAGTGACACTCCCGCCCCGCGTGCGCTCCGCCAGTGATGAGCGCGTACCTCCACCTCCGCGCCGTACCGCCTCCGGCACTGCGCAACAGCACCACCTGGCTGCGAAGACTCCTCGACGACGGGGACACCGTGCGGCGCCGGATCGGCCGGCACCGCGAGGAGGTCCTGGACGACCGCTACGGGGAACATCAGTTCCTGTACGCCGACGCTGCGCCGGAGCACGTCGACGCGGGCCCCGGCGCCCATGTCGTCCTCGGCGGCCGGCGGGTCCGCGCCACCGGCCCGCAGCAGTCGCCGTTCCCGCTGCTCACGCCGGCCCGGACCGCCCGGGTCGCCGCGTTCCTGGAGGCGGCCGACTTCGACGAGCTGTGGCGCCCGGCCCGCGCCCAGCTGCTCCCCCGCTACGGCGGTGCCGCCGGGGAACCCCGGACCCGGGCCGCCTTCGCCTCCGCCCACCGGGACCTGACGGCCTTCTACGCGACCGCGCGGTACGGGGACGCGGTGGTGAAGTGGCTGCTCACCTGAGCCGCCCGGTCACGTCCGTCCGCGGGCCCGCCGCGACACCACCGCGCGCAGCACCCGCCGCCCCTCCGTGGACACCTCCAGGGCCCGGCGCAGCCCGCCCGCGCCGTGCCCGGCGATGACCTCCAGGACGGTGATCTGACGGCGCAGCTCGGCGGCGACGAGCGGCGGCATGCCCTCCGTACGGCCGGCGCGGCGGGAGTCGAGCGGGGAGGGGTCGTCGGCGGGGTCGAGGAGCCGGTGTATCTGGAGGGAGGCGACCGAGCAGGCGTCGGCCCAGACCCGTGTCCCGGCGGCCGACCGCTCGGCGGGGGCGGCCGCGAGCATGCGCCGGGCCAGGACGGCGGCCTCGTCGTCGCCTTCCCCGTCGGACTCCAGCTTGCCGCGCACCTGCTCCAGCAGGTCGCCCCAGGCGGCCGGGTCGGAGTCGTCCGTGAGGTTCCCCCACAGCGGGCGCAGGATCTCGTCGTCGCCGCCGAGGAGCGGCACGCACCGATCCAAACAAGCCAGTCCGCTCGCGGCCAGTCCGCGTTCGTCGGCCTTGGCGATGAGGTCCACCAGGCTCATTCACGCCTCCCTGTCCGGGGCGCCATCCTTACGGAGCCCGCACTTCCCCTTACTGCGTGCGACAGCCCGGGAGTGTCACAGTGAGCGCCGAGGGGATGTTTTCAGCCAACCGGGGACTCGGCCGGCACGGGCCCCCGCAGCGCCTTCTCGTGCTGCATCCGGGTCAGCCGCAGGACGACGAGGACGGCCAGCGCGGCGGCCAGCAGATCGAGGGCGTCCGCGAACATCACCTGGCCGACGGCGTCCTGGATCTCCCGTGCCGTCTCGGCGTCCCGGTGCCGGACGTAGCCGACCCGGCCGGCGACGAGCGAGACGATCCACAGCGTCCACCAGGCGTTGACCAGCCCGTGCGGCCGGGGCGCGCCCCAGGGGCCGCTGGCCTCCCAGATGTCCAGGGTGATCCGGCGCGGGAACCACAGGTTCACGACCGGCGTGAACCAGGCCCCGATCGCCCAGCCGCGCTTCTTGCTGTGTGCGAACGGCTGGAAGACCTCGGCGTTGACCCGGACCCGGTAGAACCAGCACAGGAACAGGACGGCGCTGGTGAGCAGCGCGGTCCCCTGGAGGAGGGCGGCCGTGCCGTAGAGCAGGTCGGCGCGGTCGGCGCGCTCCAGGAGCGGCGCGCCGTAGCCGCCCCCGGCGAGGTCGCCCGTCACGTCGTACAGGACGTAGTCCGCCCACAGGCCGAACAGGTCGGTGGCGATGACGAGGCAGAGCCCCGCGACGGCGGCCCGCCCGAGTCCGACGGGTGAGCGCAGCCGGGCCTGAGTCAAAGAGTCCCCCCGGGTGTGTGGTCCGCGGGCCGTCCTGCGGCGCCCGCGGCCCCCGGAACATACGGTTCACACAGCCCGGGCGTCCATCGAATTCGGCGGGTCCGGCTCAGCCCAGCCGGTCCGCCAGTGCGGTGAACTGTGTCCAGGACAGCGACGGCTGCCGCGGGTCCCACAGCTTCTGCGCGGTCGCCCGCAGCGGCATCCGGACGCCGGCCGCGACCTGGTCCTGGGTCTGGGAGTTCGCGAGGTCGCACCAGACCGCGAAGGACCCGCCGAGGATCTGGTCGTCGTAGCGCGCCGGGACGGCGGTGGTGCCGCGCAGGACCCGCGGGGTCCACTGCTCGTAGATGCGCTCGCCGGTCGGGTAGACGAAGGTCTGCGGCTCGCCCAGGACGTAGTACAGGTACTCGTCGTTGTAGTTGATCACCTTGCGGCCGGCGCTCAGGTACTCCAACGGTGGCCGCGCGCCGATCTCCTTGCCGGTCCAGTAGGCGACGACCAGGTCGTCGGCGGGGCGCACCGAGGTCCCGCGGAAGAAGCCGTCGTTCCAGGCGCGCGGGGTGCGGTCGTGGGCGCGGATCGTGTCGGCGCGGTCGTTGAGCCAGCCCGTGGCGAGGTCGGCGACGGTGGCTCCGGAACCGTGGGCGGCCCGCGCGGCGGCGGCGAGCTGCGGATAGGAGGCGGCCGGGTCGGACACCGTCAGGGCCTGGTACTCGTCACCGCCGAGATGCCACTGACCGCCGGGGAACAGTCCGGCGAACTCGTCCAGCAGGTCGTCCAGGAGGGCCGCGGAGGCGTCCTTGGAGATGTCGATCGCCCCGCGCGTCGGCACGCCCTGGGCGTTGCGCAACTGGAGCTCGGGGTGGGCGGCGAGCACGGCGCCGAGGTGCCCCGGCGAGTCGATCTCCGGCACCACGGTGATGTGCCGGCTGGCCGCCAGCGCGACGATCCTCTTCACCTGCGCCTTGGTCAGGTGCTGCGGGGAGACGATCTCCGGGTGGGTGTCGGACTCGATCCGGAACGCCTGGTCGTCGGAGAAGTGCAGCCCGAGCTGGTTGAACTTCAGGTCCCCGAGTTCCCGTATCCGGTCCTCGATCCAGCCGGCAGTGAAGTGCTTGCGCGCGATGTCCAGCATGAACCCGCGCTGCGGCTTGGCCGGCTCGTCCCGCACCACGCCCTCCGGTGCCGTACCGCCGCCGCGCACCTCCTGCTTCAGCGTGCGGGTCCCGTAGAAGACACCCGCGTCGGACGGCCCGCTGACGGTGACCCGCCCGCCGCGCACGGTCATGGTGTACGACTCCGGATCGGCGCCCTCGTCGTCGTTGAGCGCCAGCCGCAGGTCACCGGCGCGGACGTCGTCCTTCTCGCCCGCGTACGCCATCCCCAGCTCACCGGCGATCAGCCGGCCCTCGTCGGCGAGGTCGGCGTCGCTCACCACGACCCGGTTGGCGGCGGCCGGCCGCCAGCCGGGGCCCCGGGCGGGCGTGTGGGCGCGGACGGCGGGGATGGTCCGCGGCGTCTGCGAGAGGGCGTACGACCGGCTGGGCGTGGGACTGACCGCCGCACCGGCGCCTGCGCTCGTCTGCCGTGCCGATCCGGCCGGCGCCCCGCCGTCCCCGTGGCCGGACGCCCACACCCCGACCCCCGCGCCGAGGACGACGACGACACCGCCGGCCAGCAGGGCCTGCCGCACCGCGTTCCGCTGCGGGTTCCTCTCCGGCGCCCTGCGCCGGTGCCTGTGCCTGCTCACCCCGCCAACCTACGACCGCCGCCCGCCGCAAGCGCGCGGAAGGGGCCCACCACGCCGTCCGAAACTCTCTCTTTCGAGTGAAATTAAGGCAACCGACGGACACACCATGACCACTCTCGATAACGTGGCCGCCACACCTTTCACTGCATCCCCTGCCACATCACACGTGACGCGAGGATTCACGCTGCCTGCGCACCGTCTCTCCCACCTCTCCGGCCGAGTCGCCATACCGACGCTCCCGGGGCAGACCCGGCCCCCTGCCACCGGGAACCTGCTGGAGGCGTTCAACACCGCGCCCGCCGAGGAGGCCCACCGCGCCCTCCTCACCTGCCTCGGCAGCCGCCACTGGGCCCGCCGCGTCGCGGCCCACCGCCCCTACCCCACGCTGGACGCCCTACTGGCCGCGTCCGACGAGGCGGCCTACGACCTGACCGCGGGCGACCTGGCGGAGGCCCTGGCCGGGGAACCCCTCCCCGCCCTGCCGGCGGACGCGTACGGTGCGGCCCACATGGCCCTGGACGCCGCCCACGCCGCCTACGAGGCCCGCTTCGGCCACGCCTTCGTCCTCTACCTCGGCGACACGCCCCCCGAGGAAACCCTCGACCACACCCTCGAAGCCATCCGGTCACGATTGGCGAACGATCCGGAGAAGGAACGGGAGGTGACCGCGGAGGAGCTGCGGCGCCTCGCGCGAGGACGGCTGGTGACCTGCCTCACGGACCCGAGGCCGTAACCGGCCCGCGGCGGCCGCCGCTTGGGCGCGACCTGCCACGACGTGCCCGCCGACGGCGGTACCAGCACAAACCATCCCGGATACGTCTCAGGCTCACCCATCCGCGTGCCACTTTGATCACACCGGGAGACCCCCGCTAAGCCCAGCGCCAGCGCGTCGCTACGATGCTGGGGGCCGGTGGACCGTACCCGGCCGGGCCCGTCCGACACGAAGCCGGCAGGCCCCAATCCCCGCTCCCGGAGGGTTCTTCCGTGCCGGCTGGAACGCTGTACCGCGGCCGGGAAGGAATGTGGTCCTGGGTGGCTCACCGAGTCACCGGCGTCCTCATCTTCTTCTTCCTGTTCGTACACGTGCTGGACACCGCACTCGTGCGTGTCTCCCCCGAGGACTACGACAAGGTCGTAGCCACGTACAAGACCCCGCTCGTCGCGTGCCTGGAGTACGGCCTCGTGGCCGCCATCCTCTTCCACGCGCTCAACGGCCTGCGCGTCATCGCCGTCGACTTCTGGTCCCAGGGCCCGCGCTACCAGAAGCAGATGTTCTGGGGCGTCATGATCCTGTGGCTCGCGCTGATGATCGGGGCGATCTACCCCGTGCTCGGCCACGCCGCTCGTGAAGTCCTCGGGAGCTGAGACAGATGGCCACCACTGAAACCACCGCGTCCGGGATCGGCCCCGTCGAGGGCGGTTCCGTCTACAACGTCGACAATCCGGCGCCCGTGATCGAGGCCCCGCGCAAGCGCACCAAGAAGTCCCCGAAGTCGACCCGGGGCAACTTCGAGATGGCCGCCTGGCTCTTCATGCGCCTGTCCGGCATCGTGCTGGTCGTCCTGGTCATCGGCCACCTGCTGATCCAGCTCGTCCTGGACGGCGGTGTCTCCAAGATCGGCTTCGCCTTCGTGGCGGGCCGCTGGGCGTCCCCGTTCTGGCAGGTCTGGGACCTGCTGATGCTGTGGCTCGCCATGCTGCACGGCGCCAACGGCCTGCGCACGGTCATCAACGACTACGCGGAGCGCGCGAACACCCGGCTGTGGCTGAAGGGCCTGCTCTACACCGCCACGGTGTTCACCATCCTGCTGGGCACGCTGGTGATCTTCACCTTCGACCCGAACATCCGCTAGGCACGGGGCTGCGAGAATCATGAAGATCCACAAGTACGACACCGTCATCGTCGGCGCCGGCGGCGCGGGCATGCGCGCGGCCATCGAGTCCACGAAGCGCAGCCGCACCGCGGTCCTGACCAAGCTCTACCCCACCCGCTCCCACACGGGTGCCGCGCAGGGCGGCATGGCCGCCGCGCTGGCCAACGTGGAGGAGGACAACTGGGAGTGGCACACCTTCGACACGGTCAAGGGCGGTGACTACCTGGTCGACCAGGACGCCGCCGAGATCCTGGCGAAGGAGGCCATCGACTCCGTCCTCGACCTGGAGAAGATGGGCCTGCCGTTCAACCGGACGCCGAACGGCACGATCGACCAGCGCCGCTTCGGCGGTCACAGCCGCAACCACGGCGAGGCCCCGGTCCGCCGCTCCTGCTACGCGGCCGACCGCACCGGCCACATGATCCTCCAGACGCTGTACCAGAACTGCGTCAAGGAGGGCGTGGAGTTCTTCAACGAGTTCTACGTCCTCGACCAGCTGATCACCGAGGTGGACGGCGTCAAGAGGTCCGCCGGTGTGGTCGCCTACGAGCTGGCCACCGGCGAGATCCACGTCTTCCAGGCGAAGGCCGTGATCTACGCGTCCGGCGGCTGCGGCAAGTTCTTCAAGGTGACGTCGAACGCGCACACGCTGACCGGTGACGGCCAGGCGGCCGTGTACCGGCGGGGCATCCCGCTGGAGGACATGGAGTTCTTCCAGTTCCACCCGACCGGCATCTGGCGCATGGGCATCCTGCTGACGGAGGGCGCCCGCGGTGAGGGCGGCATCCTCCGCAACAAGGACGGCGAGCGCTTCATGGAGAAGTACGCGCCGGTCATGAAGGACCTCGCGTCCCGTGACGTCGTCTCCCGCTCCATCTACACCGAGATCCGCGAGGGCCGCGGCTGCGGTCCCGAGGGCGACCACGTCTTCCTGGACCTCACCCACCTGCCGCCGGAGCAGCTGGACGCCAAGCTCCCGGACATCACCGAGTTCGCGCGGACCTACCTGGGCATCGAGCCGTACACCGACCCGATCCCGATCCAGCCCACCGCGCACTACGCCATGGGCGGCATCCCGACCAACGTCGAGGGTGAGGTGCTCGCCGACAACACCACGGTCGTCCCGGGCCTGTACGCGGCCGGCGAGGTCGCCTGTGTGTCGGTGCACGGCGCCAACCGTCTGGGCACCAACTCGCTGCTGGACATCAACGTGTTCGGCAAGCGGGCGGGTATCGCGGCGGCGGAGTACTCGCAGAAGGCGGACTTCGTCGAGCTGCCGGAGGAGCCGGCGTCCTTCGTGGTGGAGCAGATCGAGCGGCTGCGCACCTCGACCGGCACCGAGCGGGTGTCGACCCTGCGGCGCGAGCTGCAGGAGACCATGGACGCCAACGTCATGGTGTTCCGCACCGAGCAGACGATCAAGACGGCCGTCGAGAAGATCGCCGAGCTGCGCGAGCGCTACCGGAACGTGGCGATCCAGGACAAGGGCAAGCGGTTCAACACCGACCTGCTGGAGGCCATCGAGCTGGGCAACCTGCTCGACCTGGCCGAGGTCATGGCCGTGTCCGCGCTCGCCCGCAAGGAGTCCCGCGGCGGTCACTACCGCGAGGACTACCCCAACCGGGACGACGTCAACTTCATGCGCCACACCATGGCGTACCGCGAGGTCGGCGACGACGGCACCGAGACCGTCCGCCTCGACTACAAGCCGGTCGTCCAGACCCGCTACCAGCCGATGGAGCGTAAGTACTGATGGCAACCCCCGTTCTGGACAAGGTCGAGGCGGAGTCCGCGGCCTCTCCGTACATCACCGTCACCTTCCGGGTCCGCCGGTTCAACCCGGAGATCTCGGCGGAGGCGACCTGGGAAGACTTCCAGCTGGAGATCGACCCGAAGGAGCGCGTCCTCGACGGCCTCCACAAGATCAAGTGGGACGTCGACGGCACGCTCACCTTCCGCCGCTCCTGCGCCCACGGCATCTGCGGCTCCGACGCGATGCGGATCAACGGCAAGAACCGCCTCGCGTGCAAGACGCTGATCAAGGACATCAACCCCGAGAAGCCGATCACGGTCGAGCCCATCAAGGGCCTCACGGTCCTGAAGGACCTGGTCGTGGACATGGAGCCGTTCTTCCAGGCGTACCGCGACGTCATGCCCTTCCTCATCACGAAGGACACCAACGAGCCGACGCGCGAGCGGCTGCAGTCCGCAGAGGACCGCGAGCGCTTCGACGACACGACGAAGTGCATCCTGTGCGCCGCCTGCACGTCCTCGTGCCCGGTCTTCTGGAACGACGGCCAGTACTTCGGTCCGGCGGCCATCGTCAACGCGCACCGCTTCATCTTCGACTCGCGTGACGAGGCCGGCGAGCAGCGGCTGGAGATCCTGAACGACCGCGACGGCGTGTGGCGTTGCCGCACGACCTTCAACTGCACGGACGCCTGCCCGCGCGGTATCGAGGTCACCAAGGCGATCCAGGAGGTCAAGCGGGCGCTGATCACGCGCCGCTTCTGAGGTCCGCGGACCCGCCTACGGCGAGGGCCCCGCTCCCGGTCGGGAGTGGGGCCCTCGCCGTGTGGGCACCGCGCGTCAGCCGCGCAGGATGCGGCCCTGCTTGTCGGTGCGGTCGTTGCTGGTGAGGAACAGGATGCCGTCGATCAGCGCCCAGAAGCCGAGGCCACCGCAGGTGAGGAGCTGGGCGACACCCACGCCGACGGAGCCGACGTAGAAGCGTCCGATGCCGAGGGTGCCCAGGAAGAGCTGGAGGATGCCCGCGACGATCTTCGACTTGTCGGAGTAGGGGCGGCCCATGGGGTCGACGCCGTAGGGGGCCTCAGGGGTGGGGACGGTCATGTGAACTGCTCCTGAATGACTTCGAATGGGGAGTCCAGGAGGGATACGACGAGAAAGCTCACGTACCCCGGCTGCGCATGGACATGCCGGAACGTCCCCCCTGTGGGCTGTGAGCCTAGAGAGGTATGAGGGGTCAAAGGGAGTAGGGCCGAACGATCGTTCCTATTCCGTGATCAAACCCCCGCCCGGCGAGGACCTCTCCGGACGTCCGTGCCGGCCTAGTGGAGATTGCGGACGACGGTCCAGGTGACGGCGAGGCCGAGGATCACGGCCTGGGCCGGGCGGCCGAACCGGGGGCGCCAGCTGCGCCCGTGCAGGCCCTCCCACATCCACCGCCCCAACAGGGCGAGCGCGAAGGGTGAGGCGAGCAGCAGGGCGCGGTTGTCGAACCAGGCCTGGGCGAAGTGACCGTGCATCAGGTCGTAGGCCATGCGGGTGCCGCCGCAGGCGGGGCAGAGGAGGCCGGTGACGAACCGGAACGGGCACTGGGGCAGCAGGTGTCCGGGCTCGTGCGGGTCGGTGACGTACAGGTAGGCGGAGCCGGCCGCGCCGGCGGCGAGCACCGCGAGGGGTGCCGCCGCCGGATGCCGGAGCGGGGACGTCCGCTCCCCGCCCACCGCGTCAGCCACGCAGGATCCGCCCCTGACCGTCCGTCTTGTCGTTGCTGGTCAGCAGGATGATGCCGTCGACGAGCGCCCAGATGCCGAGCCCGCCGCAGGTGAACAGCTGGGCCAGGCCCATCCCGACGTTGCCGATGTAGAACCGGCCGACGCCGAAGCTGCCCAGGAAGAGCTGGAGGATGCCCGCGACGATCTTCGACTTGTCGGAGTAGGGACGCCCGTAGGGGTCGTAGCCGTAGGGCGCGTTGGGGTCCCCGCCGTAACCGGGGGGCGGGTAGCCGGCCTGCTGGTACCCCTGCTGCTGGTAGGCCTGCTGCTGGTAGGCGTCCTGGGGATAGCCGTAGGGGCCGGCCTGGCCGCCCGCGTACGGCCCTTGCCCGGCGTTCGGATACCCGTACCCCGGCTGAGGGGGCTGCTGCGGCTGCTGCGGCTGTTCGGACACGGTGACTTCTCTCCCCGAGACCAGATGATCGGATGGGACACACACATGAGTTCAGGTCATCTTGCCCGAAGAATCCGGTGCCGGAGAAGTCAGGGGCCGGTCGGGCGGGGTTCCGCCGACCGGGTGAGGGCGGAGTACGGGAGCGTGACCACCCGGCGGCCGCGGGGCCTCGTCCCCGCCGACGACGGCGCGGAGCACCCCCGGCAATCACGGCCCGGCGCCCGGTGGGCACCTATTCTGACGGTATGTCAGATGATGACCAGTTGTCCTACGAGCTGCTCGGGTTCGACAACGTACTGCTGCCGGTCGGGGACCTCGGCGAGGCCCTCGGGTTCTACGAACGGGCCGGGTTCGCGGTGGCGTTCCGGTTCGACGAGGGCGGGATCGCGCTGCTGAGGGTCGGGGGCGAGACGCCCGGGATCCTGCTGCGGGAGGAGGAGGCGCTGAGGCACCAGCCGCCGCCGTGGACCTCCCCGCGGGTCTGGCTGGAGGTGCCGGACGCGCGGGCGGCGGCCCGGCGGCTGGCGGCCGCCGGGATCCCACCGCTCGACGAGCCGTTCTCCGTGGCCACCGGGTGGACCGTCGAGGTCACCGACCCGTGGGGGAACGTCCTGGGGTTCACCGACTACTCCAAGCGCCCGGAGCTGGGGCGGGCACGGGTGGCGGCGGCCGGGCGGCCGGCCGGGGGTGGCGGGTGATCAGACCCGGTTCCCCGCCCAGGAGTTGAACACGTTCAAAGACAGGTCTACAGTCGTCTCACGACAGCGTTTTGAACGCGTTCAGAAAGGGTGGGGAGCATGGACCGCACGGTCATCGCCTACGTCATCTACCTGGTCGTCAGCATCGGACTGACGGTCTGGGTGGCCCGGACGCTCAGCCGCAACGGCCGGGTCTTCCTCGCCGACGTCCTGCACGGGAACGAGAAGCTCGCCGACGCCGTCAACCACCTCCTGGTGGTCGGCTTCTACCTCGTCAACCTCGGCTTCGTCGCGCTGTACCTGAGCGGGGACGAGACGATCCACGACACCCGGGGCGTCTTCGAGGCCCTGTCGGCCAAGCTGGGCGTGGTGCTGCTGGTGCTCGGGGTCATGCACCTGGGCAACGTGTACGTGCTCAACCGGATCCGGCGGCGCGGGGTCATGGAGCGGGGGCAGGTCCCGCCGGTCGCCCCGCAGGGCTGGGTCGCCCCCACGGCCGGGGCGTGAGCACCGTGGAGGTCACCCCGGGGGCCCAGGCCCCCGCCGCCGGCCGGGACGCCGCCCGCGTCCCGGTCCGCCGGCTCACCGTCCTCTACGACGCCGACTGCCCGCTGTGCGTCTTCCTGCGCGACTGGCTGAGCCGCCGGCCGCAACTGGTGCCCCTGGAAGCGGTCCCGGCGGGCTCCGCCGAGGCGGCCGCCCGCTTCCCCGGCCTCGACCACCGCGCCACCCTCGACGAGATCACCGTCGTCGGCGACGCCGGCCAGGTCTACCGCTCCACGGCCGCCTGGATCGTCATCCTGTGGGCCCTGCGCGAACACCGCCCGCTCGCCCACCGTCTGAGCAACCCCGCCGGCGCGCCGCTCGCCCGGGCCGCCGTCCTCGCCGCCGCCAAGTGGCGCGGGGCGCAATGGCACCGAGGCCGGGGGGCGGGGGCGCGGTGGGGTGGATCCGCGTACCGGCGGACCGACGGATGGGCGTACGACCCGGGGCGGGGCTGGAGCCACACCCCGCCCGCGTGTGACGGTGACGCCTGCGCCACTGGTTAGGCTCTGTTCCCGTGTCCGCGAACAACGACGGCCCCGCCGAGGCCACTCCCCCGCCCGGGTCCCCCGGGGCCGCCGCACGGTCCAAGTCCGAGCAGACCCGGGCGCTGATCCTGGAGACGGCCATGCGGCTGTTCCAGGAGCGCGGGTACGACAGGACGACGATGCGGGCCATCGCCCAGGAAGCCGGGGTGTCGGTCGGCAACGCGTACTACTACTTCGCCGGCAAGGAGCACCTGATCCAGGGCTTCTACGACCGGCTCGCCGCCGAGCACCGGGAGGCGGTCCGGGAGGTGCTGGCGCGGGAGACGGGCCTGGAGGCGCGGCTGGCGGGCGTGCTGCGGACCTGGCTGGACGTGGCCACGCCGTACCACGAGTTCGCGGTGCAGTTCTTCAAGAACGCCGCCGACCCGGACAGCCCGCTCAGCCCCTTCTCCCCGGAGTCGGAGCACGCGCGCGTGGAGGCGATCGGCGTCCACCGGGAGGTGCTGGCCGGCTCCAGGGCGAAGGTCCCGGAGGAGTTGCGGGACGTGCTGCCCGAGTTGATGTGGCTCTCCCAGATGGGGCTCGTCCTCTACTGGATCTTCGACCGTACGGAGGGCCGTGAGCGCAGCTACCGGCTCGCCGAGCGGGGCGCGCGCCTGACCGCGCGCGGTGTGGCGCTGTCCCGCTTCCGGGTGCTGCGGCCCCTCGTCCACGAGGTGCACGAGCTGTTCACGGACTTCCTGCCCGGCATGACGAAGGCCCTGCCGGACCCGGCGAGGAGGAAGAGCGCGCCGGGTTCGGCGGACCGGGACGGGGAAACGACGGGCGGGGAGTCCGCGGGCGAGGAGGCCGAGGGCCCGAGCTCCGGCGGCGGGGACTCCGGCGACCCGCAGCCCGGCGGCCGGGACTCCGACCGTCGGGACTCCCGCGGTCGAGGCTTCGGGGCTAGTTGACCGCGTCCACCTCGTCGCCCGAGAGCTCCGTCAGCTCCACGTCGTACACCAGCGGCTCGTCCGCGACCATCAGCTGGCGCGCGCGGGAGGCGTACGAGGGGGCCGTGGTGGACAGCAGGTACGTCCCCGGTGCCGGGACCGAGAGGATGTAGGAGCCGTCGGCGAGGGAGGTGACGCGGTCCAGCCCGCGGCCGCCCTTGGACATCAGGGTGACCGCCGCGCCCTCGACGGGGTCGCCCGCCCGGTCCCGTACGAAGCCGTGGACCACGGAGGCGGGGCCGCCCTGCTCCGCCGGTGCCACGTCCTCCTCCTTCGGTTCCACCGCCAGGTGCGGCAGCCGCTTCTCCAGCCAGGCCGGCAGCCACCAGTTGGAGGTGCCGAGCAGGTGCATCGCGGCCGGGACCAGGGCCGTGCGCAGCACGAACGCGTCCAGGGCGACCGCCGCGGCCAGGCCCACGCCCGCCATCGCCGCGCCGGAGTCGCCGCTGAGGACGAACGCCAGGAAGACGCAGACCATGATCAGGGCCGCGCTGTTGATGACCCTGCTCGTCTCCGCGAGGCCCACCCGGACCGCTCGCGCGTTGTCCCGGGTGTGCACCCACTCCTCGTGCATCCGGCTCACCAGGAAGACCTGGTAGTCCATGGACAGGCCGAAGAGGAGCGAGAGCATGATGACCGGGAGGAAGGCGTTGATCGGGCCCTCCTTGCCGAGACCGAGCAGCTCCAGGCCCCAGCCCCACTGGAAGATCGCGACCAGGACGCCGAAGGAGGCCGCCGCCGCGATCAGGTTCATCACGGCGGCCGTCAGCGGCACCACCAGGGAGCGGAAGGCGACCAGCAGCAGCAGGAAGCCCAGGCCGATGATCGTCGCGATGAACAGGGGCAGGCGGTCCCCGGTGACGGTCGCGAAGTCCTTGGAGACGGCGGTGACGCCGCCGACGTGCGCCTCGGCCCCGGCCCCCGGGATGACGTCGTCACGCAGGCGGTCGATGAGGGCGTCCGTCTCCTCGGACTGGGGCGAGGTCGTCGGGATCACCTGGATGACGGTGACGCCTCCGGCGGGCGGCAGCGCGGCGACCCGGGCGACACCCGAGGTGCTCTCGATGCCCTGGACCACGGCCGCGGGGTCGCCGTCCGACACGACCACCTGGAGGGGGCCGTTGAAGCCCGGCCCGAAGCCCTCGGCGAGCAGGTCGTAGGCCTGCCGGGTGGTCGTCGTGGTGTCGTCGTTGCCCTGGTCGGTGGCGCCGAGGCGCAGGGAGAGCACGGGCAGCGCGAGCACGGCCATGACGGCCAGCGCGAGCACGGCGACCGTACGGGGCCGGCGCTGCACGCCCGCCGACCAGCGGGCCGCCGGACCGCTCGTCCTCTCCTCCTCCGGGCCCTCGGCGGCGAGCCGGCGCCGCTGCCGGCGGCTGAGCACGCGCGGGCCCAGGAAGCCGAGCAGCGCGGGGAGCAGGGTCGTGGCCGCCAGCACGCTCAGCACAACCGTCAGGGAGGTCCCGATGACCACCCCGTCCAGGAAGCGCAGGTTCGTCACCAGCATCCCGGCGAGCGCGATGCACACCGTGCCGCCGGCGAACAGGACGGCCCGGCCGGAGGTGTTGAGGGCGGTGACCGCCGACTCCTGCGGGTCGACGCCCCGCAGGACGCCCTTGCGGTGCCGGGTGACGATGAACAGGGCGTAGTCGATGCCGACGCCGAGGCCGATCAGGGAGGCGAGCAGCGGGGCCAGGTCGGGGACGTCGGTGACGTGGCTGAGGAGCTGGGTGCCGAACAGACCCGTCCCCACGCCGAAGACCGCCACGGCGATGGGCAGCAGCATCGCGAAGACGGAACCGAAGGCGAGGAACAGGACGATCGCGGCGGCGGCCAGGCCGACCATCTCGGCCAGGCCGGTGGGCGGCTCCTGCACACGCTGGATCGCCTGACCGCCCAACTCGACCTCCAGACCGTCGCGTTCGGCGGCCCGCGCGGTGTCGACGACGTCCTCGACGAGCTCCTTCGGGACCGCGTTCGCCTGGTCGGTGAAGGTGACCTGGGCGTACGCGATCCGCCCGTCGCGACTGACCTGCGCCGCGCCCTCGGGTCCCGCGTAGGGGCCGGCGACGCTGCCGACGCCCTTCATCCCCGCTATCTCGTCCAGCGCGGGCTGGATCCGGGACCGTACGTCCTCGTCGCGGACCGAGCCCTCGGCGACCTTCCACACCACGGTGTCGGTGTCGCCCGCGCGCGCCGGGAACGCCTTCTCCATCAGGTCGTACGCCTTCTTGGAGTCCGTGTCGGGGAGGGAGAAGACGTTCGCGTAGTCCGTGCCCGCCGTCGAGGCCGTGAAGCCCAGGCCGAACAGTGCCCCCACCCACAGCAACAGGACCACCAGCCGGTGCCGATAGCACCATCGCGCCAATGCCGCCACGCTCAAGCTCCTTCGTCGAAGGCCGACGGTCGCCGGCGGCGGTGTCCGCCGGCCGACGGCCCGATCGGCCGGTCGGTCCCCCCGAGGTCCCGGGCACCAGGATCGGCGGCGGCACGCGCGCGGGGAGACCAACGGCCATGACTCTCAAGGAACTCCAAAGCGCGAACCGGCCCGGTCGTCGGTGGTCCCGCCGATACTGGGAGCATGACGACGGCCCCCGGCACCGTGCTGGTCGTGGAGGACGAACCGAGCATCGCGGACGTCCTCGCCATCGCCCTGCGCTACCACCGCTTCGAGGTCATGACCGCGGGCACCGTCCGCGAGGCCCTCGCCCTGACCGCCCGCACCCGGCCCGACGCGGCCCTGCTGGACGTGATGCTGCCGGACGGCGACGGGCGGGCGCTGGGCAGGCAACTACGGGACATGGAACCGCGGTTGGGACTGGTCTTCCTCACCGCGCGCGACGCGCCCGCGGAGATCGTCGGCGCGCTGGCCTTCGGCGACGACTACATCACCAAGCCGTTCGACATCGAGGTGGTCGTCGCCCGCGTGACGGCCGTCCTGCGCCGTACCCGGCCGGCCGACGTCCTCCCGCAGCGGCCGCCGCTGCGCTACGGCGACCTGGAGCTGGACGAGACGACCTACAGCGTGCACCGCGCGGGCCGCACGGTCGAGCTCACCCCCACCGAGTACGCGCTGCTGCGTTTCCTGGTGCGCAACGGCGGCCGGATCGTGCCCAAGGAGCAGCTCCTGCGCCACGTCTGGCAGTACGAGCACACCCCGCCCGAGTCGACCGTCGTCGAGACCTACATCAGCTATCTGCGGCGCAAGCTGGACGCGCTGGGTCCGCCGGTGATCACCACCCGGCGGGGCGTGGGGTACGGGCTGGCATGACGTTCCTCCACGGCCGGCGCGGCATCCACTCCCTGCGCGTGCAGCTGACGCTGGCGAACGTGGTGCTGCTCGCCCTCGGCATCGTCGTGGCGACCGCCGTCAGCCTGATGGGCATGCGGCACTACCTGCTCGGCCAGATGGACTCCGAGCTGCTCAAGATGCGCTCGTCGCTGGGCAGTTCGCGGCTGACCATGCGTCAGATCGACTCGCTGAGCGTGCTGGGCGTCGTCCGCGACCGGATCATGCCCACGGGCGCGGACACACGGCCCGCCCCGGACTCGATCTTCACCGCCGTCGACGGCCGGGGCGCGGCCCTCACCCTCTTCGACGTCAGGCCCACCGTCGCCCAGCGCGGCCTCGCGGCGGCGGTGGACGACCCTCGGGCCCTCGCCGGGGACCCGGCGCCGCACGACGTCACGGTGAACGGCGCCACGTACCGGGTGACCGCGACCCGGCTCGCCGACGGGCCCTACATCCTGCTCGCCACCTCCACCGACGCCCTGCACAAGGGCATGACCAAGGCCCTCCGGCTCGACCTCGCCGTCGGCACGCTGCTGCTGGCGCTGCTCGCCTGTCTGACGCTGTTCAGCGTGCGGCGGCGGATGCGGCCGCTGGAGGACATGGTGGAGACCTCGTCGGCGATCGCCGAGGGCGACCTCACCCGGCGGGTGCCCTCCAGCCACCACTCCACCCGGGAGGTCGAACAGCTGCGACTCGCGCTGAACTCCATGCTGCACCAGGTGGAGACGGCGTACCGCACGCGCGAGCACAGCGCGGCCCAGCTGCGCCGCTTCGTCGCCGACGCCTCGCACGAGCTGCGCACCCCGCTCTCCGCGATCCGCGGCTACCTCCAGCTGTACGACCAGGGAATGCTGCGCGCGCCGCAGGAGCGGCGGCGGGCCTGGGACCGGATGAACGGCGAGGTGGACCGCATGGGGCGGCTCGTCGACGAGCTGCTCACGCTGGCCCGCCTCGACCAGCGGCCCGAACTGCGGCTGCGCAACGTCGACGTGAGCCGGCTGGTGCGGGACGCGGCCGAGGACCTGCGGGCCCAGCAGCCCGGCCGGCCGCTCACCGTGGACGCCGACGGCGCCGTCCTGGTGCGGGCCGACGAGTCGGGCCTGCGTCAGGTCCTCGCCAACCTCCTGGCCAACGTCCGCACGCACACGCCCGCCGACGTGCCGGTGCGGCTCGGTGTGCGGCGCGCCGACGGCGTCGTACGGCTGCTCGTGGAGGACAAGGGGCCGGGGCTGGCCCCGGAGGACGCGGCGCGCGTCTTCGACCGGTTCTTCCGGGCCGGCGGCGGCGCGGGCAGCGGCCTGGGCCTCGCGATCGTGCAGGGCGTGGTGCACGCGCACGGCGGCGAGGTGACGGTCCGCACGGCCCCGGGCGAGGGGCTGACGGTGACGGTGGAACTGCCGGCGAGGGCGGAGGGGTGCGGCTGAAGACGCTGCCTAGGACGCGTGCGCGGTGGTCAGCAGGGCCCAGACCGTCTTGCCGTGCCGGCCCCTGTTCCAGACGCCCCAGGCGGCGGCGACGGTCTCCACGAGGTGCAGGCCGCGGCCGTGTTCGTCCCACTCGGAGACGGCCCGTGGCCGGGGTTCGTGCCGGCTCTCGTCGGAGACCTCGATGAGGCAGGAGCCGTCACCGAGGGCGGTGACGGCCACCTCGAACTCGCACTCCCGCAGGGGCCCGTGCCGTACGACGTTGGTGGCCAGCTCGGACACGACCAGGACCGCGTCCTCCAGGGCCGCGTCGCCGGGGCCGTGGCCCCAGTCGGCGAGATGGTCCCGCACCCGGCGCCGGGCGAGACCGACCGACGCCGGGTGCCGGGGCAGCCGGAAGGAGTTGCGTCTCAACACGTCTGCTCCTCACCCCGTGCACACCTCCGCCGCATGAAGCCCCGTCGGGTGACTGCCCGGTGGCACGCGGGCGCATGCCCGGACCGGCCCGAATCGTTTCGTCAGGCGCGCGTCGAGGCCAGCTCGATCACCGTGATGTCCGACGGGGCGCCCACGCGCGTGGGCGGCCCCCAGGCGCCGGCGCCCCGGGAGACGTACAGCTGGGTGTCGCCGTAGTGCTCCAGGCCCGCCACGGTCGGGTTCGCGGCGGCGGCGAGGAGGTTGCCGGGCCAGAGCTGGCCGCCGTGGGTGTGACCGGAGAGCTGGAGGTCGACGCCGTGGTCGACGGCGTCGTGGATCTGGACGGGCTGGTGGGCGAGGAGCACGCACGCGCGCGTGGTGTCCCGGTCGCCGAGCGCCTTCGCGAAGTCGGGGCCCTGGCCCTCGCTCTCGCCCGCGACGTCGTTGACGCCCGCCAGGTCGAACCAGGGCAGTTCCGTGCGCGCGTTCTCCAGCGGGCGCAGGCCGAGCCGCCGCACCTCCTCGACCCACTGTGCGGCGCCGGAGAAGTACTCGTGGTTGCCGGTGACGAAGAAGCTGCCGTGCCGCGCCTTCAGCCCGGCGAGCGGGGCCGCCGCCGGGCCCAGGTCCTTCACGCTGCCGTCGACCAGGTCGCCGACGACCGCGATCAGGTCCGGCTGGGTGCCGTTGATGGTGTCGACGACCCGCTGGGCGAACCCCCGGCCGAGGACCGGGCCCAGATGGATGTCGCTGACGACGGCGATCCGGTAGCCGTGCGCCGCGCGGGGCAGCTTGGCCAGCGGGACCGTCACGCGCTTGACCGTCGGCCCGTTCAGGACGCCGTACGTGCCGTAGCCGACCGTCCCGGCGGCGGCCGCGGCCGCGGCGCCGGCGAGGACGCGGGAGACGAACAGGCGGCGGGAGGGGGCTGCGACGAGCGGGGAGGAACCGGCGGGGGAATCGGCGGCGGGGTCGGCGCTCGCCGGGCCGCGCGGGCTCTCGGGTGCCGCGCCCGGGGTGTCGGCTTCCGCGGACGCAGTGCCCGGGGATCCCTCGCCCACCGCGCCCGCGGAAACGGTCTCCCCCGACGGCCCGGCCGCTCCGGACGCCGTCCGCTCACGGGAGCCGCCCGTGGTCACGGGCTCCGCCTCCTCGGACGGCGCGCCCTCCGGCGCCGGGTGCGGGCGCGGCGCGGTCACCGCGGCCGGCCTGCGCCGCTCCAGCCGGCGGCGCAGCAGAGGCCGTACGGCCTCTCCCGCGACGACCGCCAGGAGCAGGTAGATCGAGAGCGCCAGCCAGAGGAAGCCGGGCCAGGCCAGGACGCGCTGGAGCCAGAAGGGGGCGCCCGTACGCTCGGCGACCAGGGCACCGACGGCCAGCGTCCAGCCGCCCGCGATCAGCACCGCGCCGCCGCGCCGTACCCGTCCCGGGGCGCGGGTGGTGTCGCGGAACAGGCGGCGCCACAGGTACCAGTTGGCCGTCACCAGGACGGCCAGGACGAGCAGCACGAAAAGGATGGCCACGGTGTCGTAATCCCCGTTGTCGGATCGGTGGTCCGGCCGTGAGGTCCGGCGGTTCGGCTATGACGTTCGGCGCAGTGCGCGCAGTCCGCGCAACCCGATGACCCCGATGACCGTCCCCCATACGAAAGAGACGACAGCGAGGGTCAGGTGGACCCAGAAGTACGCGGTGGGGTCGCCGTCCTCGAAGGCGAGACCGCTGCTGTCCTTGATCAGGTTCTTGACGAAGGTGACCCAGATGACCCAGCTCCACACCCCGAAGGCGAGCAGGAACCAGGACACCGGGCGGCTGAGCTTCATGCGTTCAGTATCGCCGCCCGGTGTCCGGTTCCATGACGGGGGTGGGGAGGGGGAGGCGACTTCCCGTCGTCTGCCAGGTACTTTCTCCGTCGTGCCCGCACCCTTGAAGCAGACCGCCAGGCGATCCCTGCTGGTCACCTCCGCGTCCCTCGCGTCCCTCGCGCTCACCGCGCCCGTGTCCCTGGCGGCCCCGTCACCGTCACCGTCGGCCTCGGCCTCACCGTCGGCCTCGGCCTCACCGTCGGCCTCGGCTTCGGCTTCCGCGTCGGCTTCGACTTCGGCTTCGGCTTCGGCTTCGGCTTCGGCCAAGCCGTCGGTGACTCCCCCGGCGAACATGTCGACCGTCGGCGGCGCCCGTCTCGGGCAGGCCGGGACGCAGGTGGACCTCGCGGGCGGCGCGCCGGTGCTGCCGAAGGACCTGACCGCCCGGTCCTGGATCGTCGCGGACGCCGAGTCCGGCGACGTGCTCGCCGCGCACAACGCGCACTGGCGGCTGCCCCCGGCGAGCACCCTGAAGATGCTCTTCGCCGACACCTTGCTGCCGCGCTTCCCCAAGACCACGCAGTACAAGGTCGAGACGAAGGACCTGGAGGGCATAGGTTCCGGCTCCAGCATGGTCGGCATAAAGGAGGGCGAGACCTACTCCGTCCACGACCTGTGGCTGGGCGTCTTCCTGCGCTCCGGCAACGACGCGGTGCACGTGCTGTCGTCGATGAACGGCGGCATAGGCAAGACGGTGACGGAGATGAACGAGCACGCCGAGGAGCTCCAGGCCCTCGACACCAGTGTGGTCTCCCCCGACGGTTACGACGCCTCCGGCCAGGTCTCCTCGGCGTACGACCTGACGCTGATCGCCCGCTCCGGGCTGCAGAAGGCGGACTTCCGCGAGTACTGCTCGACGCTGACGGCGAAGTTCCCGGGCGAGACGAAGAAGAACAAGAAGGGCAAGACGGTCCGCGGGACCTTCGAGATCCAGAACACCAACCGGCTGCTGACCGGCGACTACGACATAAGCCAGTACCAGGGCATCGCGGGGGTCAAGAACGGCAACACCACCAACGCGGGCGCCACCTTCACCGGCGTCGCCGAGCGCGACGGCCGGGTGCTGCTCGTCACGGTGATGAACCCGGAGAAGACGGACCACAACGAGGTCTACAAGGAGACCGCCGCCCTGTTCGACTGGGGCTTCCAGGCCGCCGGCAAGGTGCGCCCGGTGGGCGAGCTGGTCCCGCCGAAGGGTGCCGCCCAGGCCGGCGCACAGCCCGGCAGCAACGACTCGCCCGACGGGAGCGACGCGTCCGGCGAGGCGGGCGGCTCCGGGAACGTGTCCGAGAAGCCCGTGGCGAGCACGGTGACCGGGAACGCCGTCGGCGGCATGGGCACGGCGCTGGCCATCACCGGCGGCGCGCTGGTGCTGCTCGCGGGCGCCGCGTTCCTGATCAACCGCCGCTGGCCGTTGCCGGATCTGGTACGCCGTCGTCGCTGACGTCCGTGTCCGGCGCGTCCCGCGCGCTGCCCGTCGCCGTCCACGCGGCGCAGAACAGGACGAGCTTCGAGGTGAAGTTGATCCACAGCAGCAGGGCGATGGGCACGCCGAACGCGCCGTACATGCTCTTCGTGGCCACGCCCTGCATGTAGCCGCTGAGCAGCAGCTTCAGCAGTTCGAAGCCGACCGCGCCGGTCAGCGCGGCCACGATCAGGCGGTGGCGGGTCGGCTCGACGCCCGGCAGGAGCGTCAGGACGTAGAGGAGCAGCAGGAAGTCGGTGAGGACCGCGACGGTGAACGCCGCGATCCACAGCAGGACACCGCCCCGGCCGCCCTCGTCGACGCCGAGCCGTCCGGTGATCCAGCCGGCCATCGCGGAGGCGACGGTGGAGGCGGCGAGGGTGACGAGGACGGCGCCGCCCAGCCCCAGGAGGATGCCGGCGTCCTTGGCCTTGCGCAGGACCGGGTTCTCCTCCTCGTCGGGCAGCTCCCACACCGCCCGCAGGCATTCGCGGGTGGAGCCCGCCCAGTTGACGCCGGTGAACAGCAGGGCTGCGCCGGCGATGAGTCCGACGGTGCCGGCGTTCTGCACCAGGCCGTCGATGTCCAGCTGGTCGGCGATGCCGGGCACCTGGTCGGCGAGCTTGTCCTCGAGGGTGTTCTGCCGCTCGGTGCTCAGGGTGACGGCGGCGATCGCGGCGGACAGGGTGAGCAGCGGGAAGAGCGCGACGAAACTGGTGAACGTCATCGCGGCGGCCAGCCGCGTCCACTTCACCCGGTCCAGCCGTTCGAACGACCGCCACGCGTGCGTGGCCATCAGACGCGTGGCGTACGGCCCGATTCCGGGGAGCCTTTTCAGCCAGTCCATGAACCGACTCTGCCCTCCTCGCGGCGGATGACTCGGAAGACCAGGGTGCGGGTTCCCCAGAAGCGCAGGACGGTGGCGAGCGCCATGCCGATCACGGCGCCGGAGACGGTGTCCGCGCGCTGCGAGGTGAGGCCGAGGCCGTAGTGGCTGACGGCGAGACAGAGGAGCTGGACTAGGGCGCCGGCGGCGTTCACCGCGAGGAAGACGGCGCAGGGGCGCGGTCCCCGCACGCGCGCGTGCCGGTAGGTGCCGAGGGCGTTGCCCGTGTAGGCGACGGCGCAACCGGCCAGGAACGACACGGCCTTGGCGGTGAGCGGGCCGACGCCGGCCGGGCCGCGCAGGCAGGTGAACACGGCGAGGTCGACGGCGTAGGCGAGGAGGCCGACGGCGGCGAAGGACAGCACCTCGCCGCGGCGGGGCGGCCACGCGCGCGTGCTCACCAGTTGGCCACCGCCAACCCGTACATGGTCAGCCAGGCGGCTCCGATCAGGGTGAGGGCGCGGTCCCCGAGGACGACCTCCTCGGGTTCGCCGGCGGTGCCGCGGTCGGCGAAGACGGCGTAGCGCAGGACGGCCAGGATGAAGGCGATCATCGACAGCTGGCGCCAGGGCAGCACGCTCGTGTGCGGGAGACCGCCCTCCTCCAGGGCCCACAGGCAGTAGCCGAGAACCGCGACCCCGGCGGCCAGTTGCCACACGAAGCGCAGGTAGCCGGTGGTGTACTCGGTGAGCAGCGCGCGCGTGGCGCCCTCCGCGCCGGCCATCTGCACGGCCTCGGAGTAGCGCTTGGCCGACACCATGAACAGCGCCCCGAACCCGGTGGTGATCAGGAACCAGCGGGAGAGCGGGATACCGAGCGCGAGGCCGCCGACCACGGCCCGCATCAGGAACCCGGTCGTCACGACGACGAGGTCGACGACCAGGACGTGCTTGAGGCTGACGCAGTACGCCAGTTGCATGCCGAGGTACGCCGTCAGGAGGGCCGCGACGGGGGGCGAGGTCAGCCAGGCCGCGGCGGCGGGCGCGAGGACCGCCAGCACGCCTCCGACGGCGTAGGCGATCGGCACCGGAACCTGTCCGGCGGCGACCGGGCGGTGCCGCTTGGTGGGGTGGACGCGGTCGGCGTCGGCGTCACGGGCGTCGTTGATCAGGTAGACGGCGGCGGCGCAGGCGGTGAACAGCGTGAAGACGAGGGCGAGTTCGGTGAGGGTGGGCCAGGAGAAGAGCCGTCCGGCGGCCGCGGGGGCGGCGGCGACGAGGGTGTTCTTGACCCACTGTTTGGGGCGGGCGGTGCGGACGAGGCCGGTGAGGAGGGAGCCGGGGCGGGTGGGGGGTGCGCCCGGTGCGTCGCCGGTGCCGTGCGGGGCGGCGTGGTGGGCGGGGGTGCGCTCTTCGGAAGGGGCGTGCTCCCCCGATGGGACGTGCTCCCCCGAGGGAGCGGGCTCTTTCGAGGGAGCGGGCTCTTTCGAGGAGGCGTGCCCGGCAGGGTGTGGGGTGTTGGTGAGGGGCGCGGCCTCAGTCATGCACGCCCCCTCGAGCGCCCCTGTGCCCACCTCGTGCTCCCTCTCTCATCCAGCGCGCTCCGATGCGCGCCGCGAGCGCCCCCAGGGCCGCGCCCGCCGCCACGTCGGAGGGGTAGTGGACGCCGACGACCAGGCGCGAGAGGCACACCGCGGCGGCGAGCGGGGGAACGACATGGGCTCCGAGGGTGCCGTAGGCGACGGCCGCGGCCGCCGCGGAGGTCGCGTGCGAGCTGGGGAACGAGTGCCGGCCGGCGGTCCGCACCAGAGGTGCGACATGCGCGGGACGGGGACGGCGCACGATCCGCTTCACGCCCATGCTGGCGACGTGCGCGCCCGCGGTGAGCGCCGTCGCCCGCAGCCAGGCGCCGCGCCGTGAGCCGTCCACGGCGGCCCCCACGAGCCCCGCCGCGAGCCACAGGGCGCCGTGCTCTCCGGCCCACGACAGGGTGCGCGCGGCGCCCGCCACGCGAGGATCCGCACCACGCGCGCGGAGCGCCGCAAGGATGCGGTGGTCGATGTCATCCGGGATGTCATCCGTGTGGTGGTCCATGTGGACTCACTGTTCACGTCGGCCCCGCCGGAACTACGGCAATATTGAGCGACATCCCATTAATCACCCATTTCGGGGAGAGTGGGATGTTTTAAAACCAGTCGCCCATAAAGGGACGATACGGTCACCTATATGCCTGCCGAGACCGCTTCCGAGACCGTCTCCGAGACGCCTTCCCCGACCGGCTCCGAGATCGTCTCCGTCACGGGATGGGGACGCACCGCTCCCACCGCCGCCCGCCTGGTCCGCCCGCGGACGTACGAGGAGGCCGTGGCCGCCGTCCGGGAGTGCGGGGCGCGCGGGGCCGTCCCCCGGGGTCTGGGGCGGGCGTACGGGGACGCGGCGCAGAACGCCGGCGGGGCCGTGCTCGACATGACGGGCATGGACCGGATCCACGCCATCGACGCCGCCGGCGGGACCGTCCTGTGCGACGCGGGCGTCTCCCTGCACCGCCTCATGGAGGTGCTGCTGCCGCTGGGCTGGTTCGTGCCGGTGACCCCCGGCACCCGCTACGTCACCGTGGGCGGCGCGATCGGCGCCGACATCCACGGCAAGAACCACCACGTGTCCGGCTCCTTCTCCCGCCACGTCCTGTCACTGGAGCTGCTCACCGCCGACGGCTCGGTCCGCACGGTCGGCCGCGGCACCCCCCTGTTCGACGCCACCGCCGGCGGCATGGGCCTGACCGGGGTCATCCTCACGGCCACCCTCCGTCTCCAGCCGGTCGAGACGACGTTGATGACGGTCGACACCGAGCGCGCGAGCGACCTCGACGACCTGATGGCCCGGCTGACGGCCACCGACCACCGCTACCGGTACTCGGTCGCCTGGATCGACCTCCTCGCGCGCGGAGCGGCCACCGGACGCGCCGTCCTGACCCGCGGCGACCACGCCCCCCTCACCGCGCTGCCCGCACGCGCGCGCAGAGCCCCGCTCTCCTTCCGCCCCTCCCGGCTCCCGCCGGCCCCCGCCTTCGTCCCCGGGAGACTCCTCAACCGCCGGACCGTGGGCCTGTTCAACGACCTCTGGTACCGCAAGGCCCCCCGCGCGCGCACCGGCGAACTCCAGAAGCTCACCGCGTTCTTCCACCCCCTCGACGGCGTCCCCCACTGGAACCGCGTGTACGGCCGCGGCGGCTTCGTGCAGTACCAGTTCGTCGTCGGTCACGGCGAGGAGAACACCCTGCGCCGGATCGTGCGCCGGATCGCGCGGCGCGGGTGCCCGTCCTTCCTGGCCGTCCTCAAGCGCTTCGGGGAGGCCGACCCCGGCTGGCTCTCCTTCCCCCGGCCGGGCTGGACGCTGGCCCTGGACATCCCCACCGGCATGCCGGGCCTCGTCACCCTCCTCGACAAGCTGGACGAGGACGTCGCCGGCGCCGGCGGCCGCGTCTACCTCGCCAAGGACTCCCGGCTGCGGCCGGAGCTGCTCGCCTCGATGTACCCGCGGCTGGACGACTTCCGCGCCCTGCGCGCGCAGCTGGACCCGCGCGGGGTGTTCACCTCGGATCTCGCCCGCCGCCTCTCCCTCTGAGCACTCTCCAGGAGCTGTCGTGAAGGATGCCTTCGGCCTCCCCCAGTCCCTCCTCGTCCTCGGCGGTTCGTCCGAGATCGCGCTGGCCACCGCGCGCCGCCTGATCGTCCGCCGCACCCGCACGGTGTGGCTGGCCGGTCGCCCCTCGACCGCCTTGGAGTCGGCCGCCTGCGAGCTGCGCGACCTGGGCGCCGACGTGCGCGTCGTCGCCTTCGACGCCCTCGACCCCGAGTCCCACGAGGCCGTGCTCGGCAAGGTGTTCGCGGAGGGCGACGTCGACATGGTGCTGCTCGCCTTCGGGGTCCTCGGCGACCAGGCCCACGACGAGCGCGATCCGGTGGCCGCCGTCCGCGTCGCGCAGACCAACTACACGGGCGCGGTCTCCTCCGGTCTGGTCGCCGCCCGCGCCCTTCAGGCCCAGGGCCACGGCTCCCTGGTCGTCCTGTCCTCCGTCGCCGGCGAACGCGCCCGCCGCGCCAACTTCATCTACGGCTCCAGCAAGGCCGGCCTGGACGCCTTCGCCCAGGGCCTGGGCGACGCGCTGCACGGCACCGGCGTCCACGTCATGGTCGTACGGCCCGGCTTCGTCCGTTCGGAGATGACCGCCGAACTGGACGAGCCGCCCTTCGCCACCACGCCGGAGACCGTCGCCACGGCCATCGAGCTGGGCCTGCGCCGCCGCTCGGAGACGGTGTGGGTGCCCGGGCTGCTGCGCGTGGTCATGTCGGTGCTGCGGCACATGCCGCGGGGGCTGTTCCGCAAGCTGCCGGTGTAGGCGGCTATCGCGTCGGCAGGGAGCCGCGGTCCGCGTGGGCGGCCTGCGGGGGCACCACCGGGCCTCCGAAGGCGTACTCGCGCAGCTTGCGCCAGACGCCGTCGGGGCCCTGCTCGTAGAGGGCGAAGCCGGTGCAGGACCACTCGGCCTCGTAGTCGGCGAGCTCCTCGAACGCGCGGTCCATCGCCGCGTCGTCGATGCCGTGCGCCACGGTGACGTGCGGGTGGTAGGGGAACTGCAGCTCGCGCGCGACGGGCCCGGAGGGGTGGCGGACCTGCTGCTGGAGCCAGGTGCAGGCCTCGGCGCCCTCGACGATCCGCACGTACACGACCGGCGACAGGGGCCGGAAGGTGCCCGTGCCGGACAGGCGCATGGGGAACGGGCGGCCCGCCGAGGCGACCTCGGTGAGGTGCGCCTCGACGGCCGGCAGGTCGGTGTGGTCGATCTCGGTCGGCGGGAGCAGGGTGACGTGCGTGGGGATACCGTGAGCCGCGGCGTCGCCGAAGCCCGCGCGCCGCTCCTGGAGCAGGCTGCCGTGGGGCTCCGGGACCGCGATCGACACGCCGATCGTTACGGTCCCCACGTCGTCTCCTGTCGTCGTGCCGAATGTGCTGTCCGGTTTCGTGCTCGCCCGCACTCCACCGCGCTCCCTCGTACGCAGTCGTACGGCTATCGACTGTACGGCCACGGCTGTGCTGTGGGCAGGCGCAGCGGAAGTGATGTGCAGCGCTCTGCCGGTGGACTTGTGTGCGGTGGTGCGCCTCAGTGCTTGGCGGGCAGGAAGCCCACCCTCCCGTACGCCTGGGAGAGCGTCTCCGCGGCCACGGCACGCGCCTTCTCGGCCCCCTTGGCCAGGATCGAGTCCAGCGTCTCGGGGTCGTCGAGGTACTGCTGGGTGCGGTCCCTGAACGGCGTCACGAACTCGACGACGACCTCGGCGAGGTCCGTCTTGAGCGCGCCGTAGAGCTTGCCCTCGTACCGCCGCTCCAGCTCCGGGATGCTCGTGCCGGTCAGCGTCGAGTAGATGGTGAGCAGGTTGCTCACGCCCGGCTTGTTCTCGGCGTCGTAGCGGATGACCGTGTCGGTGTCGGTGACCGCGCTCCTGACCTTCTTCGCGGTGGCCTTCGGCTCGTCGAGCAGGTTGATGAGCCCCTTCGGCGTGGACGCCGACTTGCTCATCTTGATCGACGGCTCCTGGAGGTCGTAGATCTTCGCCGTCTCCTTGAGGATGTACGGCTTCGGGATCGTGAAGGTCTCGCCGAAGCGGCCGTTGAAGCGCTCGGCGAGGTCGCGGGTCAGCTCGATGTGCTGGCGCTGGTCCTCGCCGACGGGGACCTCGTGGGCCTGGTAGAGCAGGATGTCGGCGACCTGGAGGATCGGGTACGTGAACAGGCCGACGCTCGCGCGGTCGGCGCCCTGCTTGGCGGACTTGTCCTTGAACTGCGTCATGCGGGACGCCTCGCCGAAACCGGTCAGGCAGTTCATGATCCAGGCGAGCTGCGCGTGCTCGGGGACGTGGCTCTGGACGAAGAGGGTGCAGCGGTCCGGGTCGAGCCCGGCCGCGAGGAGCTGCGCGACGGCCAGCCGGGTGTTGGCGGTGAGCTCCCCCGGGTTCTGCGGGACCGTGATCGCGTGCAGGTCGACGACCATGTAGAACGCGTCGTGGGACTCCTGCAGGGCCACCCACTGGCGGACGGCGCCCAGGTAGTTGCCGAGGTGGAACGAGCCTGCGGTGGGCTGGATTCCGGAGAGCACGCGGGGTCGGTCAGAAGCCATGCACATCATTGTCGCAGAGGGTGGGGGGTGGGTCCGGTGCGCGGGGAACCGCCGGCCGGCGGGGCCGGTGGCGCCCGCCCGCGGGGGCCGCACGGCGGTCGGCCCCCGCGCCCGCGGCAGGTCAGCCGAGGTCGATCTCCGGGTACAGCGGGAAGCCCGCCACCAGGTCGGTCGCCCGGCGGCCGATCTCGTCGGCGATCTTCGGGTCCAGGACGTGCGCGGCCTTGGAGGGCGCGCCCGACTTGGTGGTGCCCGGCTCGGCCGTGGTCAGGACGCGGTCGATCAGTCCCGCGACCTCGTCCATCTCCGCCGTGCCCAGACCGCGGGTGGTCAGGGCCGGGGTGCCGATGCGGATGCCGGAGGTGTACCAGGCGCCGTTGGGGTCGGCCGGGATCGCGTTGCGGTTGGTGACGATGCCGGACTCCAGCAGGGCCGCCTCGGCCTGCCGGCCGGTCAGGCCGTACGACGTGGCCACGTCGATCAGGTTGAGGTGGTTGTCCGTGCCGCCGGTGACCAGCGTGGCGCCGCGGCGCATCAGGCCCTCGGCGAGGGCGCGGGAGTTGTCGACGATGCGCTGGGCGTAGTCCTGGAAGGAGGGCTGCCGCGCCTCGGCGAACGCGACGGCCTTGGCGGCCATCACGTGCGGGAGCGGGCCGCCGAGGACCATCGGGCAGCCGCGGTCGACCTGGTCCTTGAGGGAGTCGTCGCACAGGACCATGCCGCCGCGCGGGCCGCGCAGGGACTTGTGGGTGGTGGTGGTGACGATCTGGGCGTGCGGGACCGGGTCGAAGTCGCCGGTCAGCACCTTGCCCGCGACGAGGCCCGCGAAGTGCGCCATGTCGACCATGAGCGTCGCGCCGACCTCGTCGGCGATCTCGCGCATGATCCGGAAGTTCACCAGGCGGGGGTAGGCGGAGTAGCCGGCGACGAGGATCAGCGGCTTGAACTCGCGGGCGGACACGCGCAGGGCCTCGTAGTCGATGAGGCCGGTGGCCGGGTCGGTGCCGTAGGAGCGCTGGTCGAACATCTTTCCTGAGATGTTCGGGCGGAAGCCGTGGGTGAGGTGGCCGCCGGCGTCCAGGGACATGCCGAGCATGCGCTGGTTGCCGAAGGCGCTGCGCAGCTCGGCCCAGTCGGCGTCGGAGAGCTCGTTGACCTGGCGCACGCCGGCCTTCTCCAGGGCCGGGGCCTCGACGCGCTGGGCGAGCACGGACCAGAAGGCGACGAGGTTGGCGTCGATGCCGGAGTGCGGCTGGACGTAGGCGTGGCGGGCGCCGAAGAGCTCCTTGGCGTGCTCGGCGGCGAGGGACTCGACGGTGTCGACGTTGCGGCAGCCGGCGTAGAAGCGGCGGCCGACGGTGCCCTCGGCGTACTTGTCGCTGAACCAGTTGCCCATCGCCAGCAGGGTGGCCGGGGAGGCGTAGTTCTCGGAGGCGATCAGCTTGAGCATCTCGCGCTGGTCGGCGACCTCCTGCCCGATCGCGTCGGCGACGCGCGGCTCGACCGCGCGGATCACGTCGAGGGCGGCGCGGAAGGCGGTGGACTCGGTGGAGAGGGGCTGCTGCTCTGACATGTCGTCGGCCTCCGGTGGCGTGGCGTGCGAGCGGTCACGGTTCTCGGTCTGGCCCAGGCGCACGGCACTCGTCACTCCAGGCCGCTCCCCGATGGTCCGTCCCATCCCAGCGCGCCAGTCACGGCCTGCCGAAAGCCTACCGGGCGCGCCGAACGGCGAAGGTGCCGCGTCCACCATGCGAGCGACGCTAGGAAGGGAGGACGGCAGCACCGCAGCCGCACCTCAGCCGCACTCCTGGAGGCCCCGTGAGCGCCACGGAAACCCTGATCGCCGCCGCCGAGCAGCACAGCGCGCACACCTATCACCCGCTCCCGGTGGTCGTCGCCACCGCGGACGGCGCCTGGATGACGGACGTGGAGGGGAGGCGGTACCTGGATCTGCTCGCGGGCTACTCGGCGCTGAACTTCGGACACGGCAACCGGCGGCTGATCCAGGCGGCGAAGGCCCAGCTGGAGCGGGTGACGCTGACGTCCCGGGCCTTCCACCACGACCGGTTCGCCGCGTTCTGCGCGGAGCTGGCCGAGCTGTGCGGGATGGAGATGGTGCTGCCGATGAACACCGGCGCCGAGGCGGTGGAGACGGCGGTGAAGACGGCCCGGAAGTGGGGCTACCGGGTGAAGGGCGTGCCCGCGGAGATGGCGAAGATCGTCGTCGCGGCCCACAACTTCCACGGCCGTACGACGACGCTCATCAGCTTCTCCACCGACCCCGAGGCGCGGGCGGACTACGGGCCGTACACGCCGGGCTTCGAGATCGTGCCGTACGGGGACGTGACGGCGCTGCGGGCGGCGGTGAGCGAGAACACGGTGGCGGTGCTGCTGGAGCCGATCCAGGGCGAGGCGGGGGTGCTGGTGCCGCCCGCGGGTTATCTGCCGGCGGTGCGGGAGGTGACGCGGGAGCGGAACGTGCTGTTCGTCGCCGACGAGATCCAGTCGGGGCTGGGCCGGACCGGGCGGACGTTCGCGTGCGAGCACGAGGGGGTCGTGCCGGACGTGTACGTGCTGGGGAAGGCGCTGGGCGGGGGGATCGTGCCGGTGTCGGCGGTGGTGTCGCGCGCCGACGTCCTCGGCGTCTTCCGGCCCGGGGAGCACGGGTCGACGTTCGGCGGGAATCCGCTGGCGTGCGCGGTGGCGCTGGAGGTGATCGCGATGCTGCGGTCGGGCGAGTTCCAGGCGCGGGCGGCGGAGCTCGGGGAGCACCTGCTGCGGGAGCTGGGGGCGCTGGCCGGGACCGGACGGGTGACGGGGGTGCGGGGGCGCGGGCTGTGGGCGGGCGTCGACATCGCGCCCGCTCTCGGGACCGGGCGTGAGGTCTCCGAGCGGCTGGTGGACCGGCGGGTGCTGGTGAAGGACACCCACGGGCCGACGATCCGGATCGCGCCGCCGCTGGTGATCTCGAAGGAGGACCTGGACTGGGGGCTGGACCAGCTGCGGTCCGTCCTCGGTCTCTGAGGGGCCGGGCCGGTGGAGGACGGCGGGGGGCGGCCCGTCGGCCGGGGGGATCGCCCGCCGGACCGGGGCGCCCGTCGATCCGGGGCGCCTGTCGGCCCGGCGGATCGTGCGGAGGAGCATGTGCTCAGGTGGGCTGCGGCGGGCCACCGGCTCGCTGGGCTGCGGCCGCCGGCGGACCACCAGCTCCGGGGGGCCTCGCCGTCGACGGACCACCCGCTCCGGGAGCTTCGGCGCCCCTACAGGATCACGTGCGGCAGGAAGCGGGCGTACTCGTCGGTGATCAGGCCGGAGGACTCGCGCAGGCCGAGGCCGGCGGACTCGTTCTCCACCACCCAGGCGCCGAGGACGACGTGGTTGCCGTCGAAGGCGGGCAGCGGGGCCAGCTCCTGGTAGCAGCAGGGCTCCTGGCGCGGGACCGGGGCGGTGCCGGGTTCGTGGACGGTGACGCCCGCGCCCTCGCGGCCGAGCAGGGGCTTGGCCACGTAACCGGTGGTCGTGGCCAGTTCCCGGGGGCCGTCGAGGTAGGCGGGGAGGAGGTTGGGGTGCTCCGGGAACAGTTCCCACAGGATCGCCAGCAGGGCCTTGTTGCTCAGCAGCATCTTCCAGGCCGGTTCGATCCACAGGGTGGTGCCGGTGCCGCCGCCGTTGTCGAGGGTGTCGAGGACGTGCCCGGCGAAGCGGTCGGTGGTCAGCCACTCCCAGGGATAGAGCTTGAAGCAGCTGCGGATGAAGCGCAGCCGGTGGTCGACGAAGCGGCCGGAGAGGCGGTCCCAGCCGATGTCCTCCATGGGGATCCAGGCGGTGTCCAGGCCGGCCTGCTCGGCGGTCTCCTTGAGGTAGGCGACCGTCATCAGGTCCTCGCCGAGTTCGTCGGCGGTGGAGTGCGCGAAGTACAGGGGCGTGCCGGGCGGGAGGAGGCGGGCCTGCTTGCGCCAGGCGTCGACGAGGCGTTCGTGGAGGGAGTTCCACTGGTCGGCGCCGGGGAACCGTTCCTCCATCCAGAACCACTGGGGGCTCGCCGCCTCGACCAGGGAGGTGGGGGTGTCGGCGTTGTACTCCAGCAGCTTGGCCGGGCCGCCGCCGTCGTAGCGCAGGTCGAACCGGCCGTAGAGGGAGGGGAGTTCGGCGCGGCGGCGCCAGGCCTCGGTGACCGCCGCGGCGACCCGCGGGTCGGTGATGCCGAGGTCGGCGAGGCGGTCGGTCTCGACGATGTGGGCGGCCGCGGCGAGGCACATGCGGTGGAGTTCCTCGACGGTCTCCTCCAGCGCCTCGACCTCGTCGAGGGTGAAGACGTAGTGGGCGCTCTCGTCCCAGTAGGGCCGCAGGGTGCCGTCGGGGTGGCGGGTGAGGGGGTAGATCAGGCCCTGTTCCTCGACGGTCCGCTGCCAGTCCGGGCGGGGCTCGATGGTGCGGCGTTCCATGGCGTACGTCCCGGGGGCCGCTCAGCCGCCGCCGCTGCCGGAGCCCGAGCAGCCGAAGCCGCCGCGGTCGACGGCCTCGCTGCGGCTGAAGGTGCCGTCGTCGGCGTAGCCGGAGCTGACGTCGGCGTCGTAGTACCAGGCGGCGTCCATGGTCCCGCTCGTGCCGGTGCCGGTCTTCCTGCGGCCGCCGCTCGACGAACTCGAGCCGGACGACGAGCAGTTCTTGTCGGCGACGATCTTGTAGCCGTAGACGTAGTCGTAGCTGTCGCGGTCCACGCAGCGGCGGTCGGGGTCGGAGCCGCAGGAGGTGAGGGTCGCCGCGACGACGCCCATTCCGCCGAGCACGACCGTGCTGGAGCGCAGTCGCCGTCCTGTGTCCGCCATGTACCCGTCTCCCCGTTCCCCGTCGTCACCGTCGCCAGGTGCGTGTTTCCGGCGGTCAGCCTAGAGAGGGGTGGGAGGGCGCGTGCACGGGGCCCCCGGACGGCCGCGCTCCCATGGCCGGGGCACGGTGCCGTCCGGCCGCGGGAGCGTGTGCGGGGAGGACCGGCGCCGCCCCGGCGCGGACCTCGTCCGGGACGCGGCCGCCGTGCACGGAGCGATCATTCGGGGAGTGCCGCGCACAACGCGTCCAGGGCGCCCGTCCACGCGTGGTCCGGCGGTGTCCCGTACCCGACCACGAGGGCGTCCATCGGCTCGACGTCCGCGTCGGCGTGGCGGTAGCGGACGATGCCGTCGACCGCCAGGCCCTGCCAGGTGGCTGCCCGGAGCACCTGGCGCTCGGTGCCGGACGGCAGCCGCAGCACGGCGTGCAGTCCGGCGGCGACGCCGGTGGCCCGCACCGCGGGAGCGCGCTCGGCGAGGGCCGCGACGAGGGCGTCGCGCCGGCGGCGGTACCGCAGGCGCGCGGAGCGGACGTGGCGGTCGTAGGCGCCGGAGACGATGAACTCGGCGAGCGTCAGCTGGTCGACGACGCCACAGGTGTCGATGCCGCCCTTGGCCGCCGCGGCCTCCTCGACGAGCCCGGGCGGCAGCACCATCCAGGCCAGCCGCAGGCCGGGGGCGAGGGACTTGCTGGCGGTGCCCAGGTGGACGACGCGGTCGGGGTCGAGGCCCTGGAGGGCGCCGACGGGCTGGCGGTCGTAGCGGAACTCGCCGTCGTAGTCGTCCTCCAGGACCAGTCCGCCGGTGCGCCGCGCCCAGTCCACGACGGCCGCCCGCCGGTCGCGGTGCAGGGGCACACCCATCGGGAACTGGTGGGCGGGGGTGAGCAGGACGGCCCCCTCGTCCGTCAACGGCGCGGGATCCGTGCCCAGGTGGTCGAAGGGCAGCGGGAGGGTGCGCAGCCCGGCCCGGCTCAGCAGCGTCCAGTGGACGTCGAGGCCGTACGACTCGACGGCGACGGTGCGGACACCGCGCGCCCTCAGGACCGTGCCGAGGATCCTCAGGCCCTGCGAGAACCCGGCGCACACCACGATCCGGTCGGGGGCGGCGCGCACGCCCCGTACCCGGGAGAGGTAGCCGGCGAGCGCGGTGCGCAGTTCGAGGCGGCCGCGCGGGTCGCCGTAGCCGAACGCCTCGTTCGGGGCCGCGGCGAGGGCGCGGCGGGCGGCCCTGGCCCACTCCGCCCGCGGGAAGGAGGCGAGGTCGGGGAAGCCGGGACGCAGGTCGTACGCCGGCCGGTGCAACTCACGGCGCCGGGGGGCCGCGCCGGCGGGCGGGACGACCGCGCGTTCGGCGACCCGGGTTCCGGAGCCCTGCCGGGCGGTGAGCCAGCCCTCGGCGACCAGGTCGGCGTAGGAGTCGGCGACCGTGTTGCGGGCGATGCCGAGGTCGGCGGCGAGGGCGCGGGAGGAGGGCAGCCGGGTGCCGGGGGCCAGGCGGCCGCTGCGGACCGCCTCGCGCAGGGCGTCGGTCAGGCCTCGGCGCAGCCCGGGACCGGTCGGTTCCACGTGCAGGTCGACCCCCAGAGTGGCCCATGGTTTCGCCATGGAAATGGACCATACCCGTGGGCTGCCTCGCTCCTAGGGTCGACGGTATGACGACGAACGACGCCACCGCGACGACCGTGGAGTACGCCCCCGAACACACCCCCCGCCTGGCCTGGGCCGAGCTGGCCCCCGACGTCTTCAAGGCGATGATCCGGCTCGACGCCGCCGCCCGGAAGGGCCTCGACCCGAAGCTGCTGGAGCTGGTGAGGATCCGCGCCTCGCAGATCAACCGCTGCGCGCTCTGCGTCGACATGCACAGCAAGGACGCCCTCGCGGCGGGCGAGAGCGTCGAGCGGATCGTCCAGCTCAACGCGTGGGAGGAGTCCGGGCACTTCTACACCGGGAAGGAGCTGGCGGCGCTGGCGCTGACGGAGGCGGTGACCGTCCTGACCGACGGGTTCGTGCCGGACGCGGTGTACGAGAAGGCGGCGAAGCACTTCGAGGAGGCCGAACTGGCGCAGCTGATCGCGTCGATCACGGTGATCAACGCGTGGAACCGGTTCGGGGTGACCTGCCGGCTGGTGCCGGGACACTACGAGCCGGGGCAGCACGCGTGACGATGCCGCGTACCGCGCTGCTCGACCCGGACGTCGCGCGGGCCATGTCCGCGCTCAGCGCCGCCGCCAAGAAGGGCCTCGGTGATCCCGGCCTCGCCGAGCTGGTCGTGATCCGGGCCTCGCAGCTCAACCGCTGCGCCTTCTGCCTCGACATGCACCTCGCCCTCGCCCGCGAGCACGGGGTGAGCCAGAAGCAGCTCGACCTGGTGAGCGTCTGGGAGGAGGCCGGGGACGTCTTCGACGGGCGGGAGCGGGCGGCGCTCGCGCTGACGGAGGCGGTGACGGTCCTGACCGGGGGCACCTCCCCGACGGAGTCCGGGGGAGGGTTCGTGCCGGACGCGGTGTACGAGGAGGCCGCCCGGCACTTCGACGGGGTCCGGCTCGCCCACCTCGTCGCCCTGATCACCGCCATCAACAACTGGAACCGGGTGATGGTCTCGCGCCGGATCCCGCCGGGAGGTCACCGTCCATGAGCAAGGCCGAGACGTTCCGTGCCCTGCACCGCCGTCCCTCCCCCGAGGATCCGCTGGTCCTACCGGGCCCCTGGGACGCGGCCAGCGCCCGGGTCCTCGCCGACGCCGGTTTCCCCGCGCTGGCCACGCCCAGCGCGGGGGTCGCCGCCTCCCTCGGGTACGCGGACGGACAGACCCCGGCGGCGGAGATGTTCGCGGCGGTCGCGCGGATCGCGCGGGCCGTGGACGTACCGGTGTCGGCGGACGTCGAGGACGGTTACGGCCTGCCGCCGAAGGAGCTGGTCGAACGGCTGCTGGAGGCGGGGGCCGTGGGCTGCAACCTGGAGGACTCCCAGGGGGGTGTCCTCAAGGACGCGCGGGCCCACGCCGACTGGCTCGCCGAGGTGCGGTCGGCGGCCGCGGACCAGCTGTTCGTGAACGCGCGCGTCGACACCTTCGTCCGGGGCGTCACCGACCCGGAACGGGCCATCGAGCGGGCCGCGCTCTACGTCGCCGCCGGCGCCGACTGCGTGTACCCGATCGGCGCCCCGGCCGCCGTGCTGCCGTTGCTGCGGTCCGGGATCCAGGGGCCGGTGAACGTGTTCGCGACGGTGGGTGAGGGCCCCTCGCCCGCCGAGCTGGGCGCGCGAGGGGCCACCCGGGTCACCTTCGGACCGGGGCTCCAGCGCCGGGCGGCCGCGGCGCTCGGGGAGATCGCCGCACGGCTGGGGTAGGGGTCAGGACAGCCACGCCTTCCACGTGGACGGGTGGCTGTCCACCCACTTCTTCGCCGCCTCCTCGGGGGTGAGCTTCTGGTCGGCGATCATCAGGGAGACCTCGTTCTGGTCCTCGGTGGTCCACCGGAACTTCTTCAGGAACGCGGCCGCCCTGCCGCCGGTCCTCGCGAAGTCCGCGTTGAGGTACTTCTCCAGCGGGGTGTGCGGATAGGCGCAGGCCACCTTCTCCGGGTCGGCGTCGCAGCCCTCCTTGTGGGCGGGCAGCTTCACCTCCGTCATCGGGACCTTCTCGAACAGCCACTGCGGGGCGTACCAGTACGTCAGGAAGGGCTTCTTCTCCTTGGCGAACTGCCTGATCTGGGTGATCTGCGCGGCCTCAGAGCCGGCGAACACCACCTGGTAGTCCAGCTTCAGGTTCTTCACCAGCGCCTTGTCGTTGGTGACGTAGGACGGGGAGCCGTCCATCAGCTGGCCCTTGCCGCCGCTCTCGGCGGTGCGGAAGAGCGACGCGTACTTGTTCAGGTTCTTCCAGTCGGTGATGTCCGGGTGCTGCTCGGCCAGGTAGGTCGGGACGTACCAGCCGATGTGCCCGGTCACCCCGAGGTCGCCGCCGCGCGCGATGGTCTTCTTGTCGTCGACGTAGCGCTGCTCCTGCTCGGGGTGGCCCCAGTCCTCCATGATGGCGTCGACGCGGCCCTGGCTGAGCGCGTCCCAGGCGGGCACCTCGTCGACCTGGACGGTGTCGACGCGGTAGCCGAGCTCGTGCTCCAGCAGGTACTGGGCGACGGCGACGTTGGCCTGCGCCCCCACCCAGGACTGCACGGACAGGGTCACGGTCTTCGCGCCCTGCGCGTTGGCGAAGGGCGAGGCCTGCTTGGTCATGTCGGCGGCGCCGCAGCCGGTCAGCAGCACGAGTCCCGCCGCCACGGCGGTGGTGCGAAGTCGCATGTCACGCTCCCTTCTTCGCGCGCCGGTCGGCCGGCTGGGTCACCCGGTCGAGCATCAGACCGAGGCAGACGATGGCGGCGCCGGCCACCAGACCGGTCGCGAGGTCGCCCTGGGCCAGGCCGAAGACGACGTCGTAGCCGAGGGCTCCGCCGCCGACCAGGCCACCGATGATGACGACGGCGAGGACCAGCACCACGCCCTGGTTCAGGGCGAGCAGCAACGCCGGGCGGGCGAGCGGCAGCTGGACCTGGCGCAGCTGCTGGCCGCCGGTCGCGCCGAGCGAACGCGCCGACTCCAGGGCGGCCGGGTCGACCTGGCGCAGGCCCTGGGTGGTGATGCGGACGACGGCGGGCAGGGCGTAGACGACGGCCGCGGCGACCGCCGGGGCACGGCCCACGCCGAACAGCGCGACGACCGGGATCAGGTACACGAACTGCGGCATCGTCTGGAAGACGTCCAGGACGGGGCGGAGCATCCGCTCGAAGCGGTCGCTGCGCGCCGCCGCGATACCGGTCGCGAAGCCCAGGACGAGGGTGACGGCGACGGCGGCGAGCACCTGGGACAGCGTGTCCAGGCTCGGCTCCCACACGCCGAGCACACCGATCGCGGCCATGGCGAGGACCGCGGTGAGCGCGGTGCGCCAGGTGCCGATCAGCCAGGCCGCCGCGGCCACCAGCAGCAGCACCGCCCACCAGGGCAGCCACTGCAGGCCGTCGCGGAGGGGGTCGAGGACCCAGGTGGTGAAGCGGCCCGCCCAGTCGGCGGTGCCGCCGACGACGGGGACACCGGAGTAGAGGTGGTCGGTCATCCAGTCGACGACCCGGTTGACCGGCTCGGCGATGGCGACCGTCCAGGCGTCGGGCCACTCCAGACGGCCGGTCAGCCGGCCCGCGAGGGCCACGGCGACGGTGCCGAGCAGGGCGTACAGCCAGTACGCGGGCCGCCGGTGGGCCCCCGGGCCGCCGTCGCCGAGCTGCCCGGCGGCGGCCGTCACCCGGTCCAGGACGACCGCGAGCAGCACGATCGGGATGCCGGCCGCGAGGGCCGCGCCCACGTCGACCGAGGCCAGCGCCTGGTAGACGCGGTCGCCGAGACCGCCCGCGCCGATCACCGAGGCGATGACCGCCATGGACAGCGCCATCATGATCGTCTGGTTGAGGCCGAGGAGGAGTTCCCTGCGGGCCAGCGGGATACGGGCGGTCACCAGCCGCTGGCGGGCGGTGGCGCCGAGCGACTCGACGGCTTCCAGGACCTCCCTGTCGGCGCCGCGCAGACCGAGGGCGGTGAGGCGGGCCATGGGCGGGGCGGCGTATACGACGGTGGCCAGCACGGCCGCCGGGACGCCGATGCCGAAGACCAGGACGACGGGGAGGAGATAGGCGAACGCCGGCAGCACCTGCATGGTGTCCAGGACGGGGCGCAGGGCGCGGTCCATCCGGTCGGACAGGCCTGCGGCGAGGCCGAGGAGCGCGCCCACGACGACGGAGGCGAGGACCGCCACGGTCATCAGGGCGAGCGTCTGCATCGTCGGCACCCACATGCCGAGCAGGCCGCAGGCCAGGAACGCGGCGGCCGTGCCCGCCGCGAGCCGCGCCCCGGCGACCCGCCAGGCGACGAGCGCGCCGAGCGCGGTGACGCCGGCCCAGCCCACGGCGAGCAGGAGCAGGTAGACGGCGCGTACGGAGAGGACGACGGCGTTGCTGACGTGGCCGAGGAAGTAGACGAACAGGGGGTGGCTGTCCCGGTTGTCGATGATCCAGTCGCTGACCCGGGTGAGGGGGTCGGACAGGTCGACGGTGAGGGCGTCCGGCCAGGCGGCCCCGGCCCAGCGGGCGGTGACCACCGGCACGAGGACCGCCGCGACGACCGCGAGCACCAGGAGCTTGTGGACGGCGCGGTGTTTCAGGAAACCGGGCAGGGAGACACGGACGGCGGGAGCGGTGACGGTGGCCATCAGACCACCTCCTTGCGGGGCTCCGTTCCGGGGGCCGCGGCGTCGCCGGGCTCCGTCCCGGCAGCACGGGTGTCACCGGACCGGCTCCCGGCAGCGGGCGGGTCGGGCTGGGTTCCGGCAGCGGGGATGTCCGGCTGGGTTCCGGCGACGACGCCGAGGAGGGCGTCCGAGTCCACCACGCCCACGCAGCGGCCCTGGTCCACCACACGGGCCGGGGTGCCCGCCCTGGCGACGGCCTCGATGGCCTGGGAGACCGTGGCGTCGGGTGAGACCGCCGGGCCGGTGGCCGCCTCCTCGGGGGCGGGGAGGCGCATGGCCGTGCGGACCGTCATGACCTGCTCGCGGGGGACGTCACGGACGAACTCGCGGACGTAGTCGTCGGCGGGCGAGCCGACGATCTCCTCCGGGGTGCCGAGCTGGACGACCCGCCCGTCGCGCATCAGGGCGATGCGGTCGCCGAGCTTGAGCGCCTCGTTGAGGTCGTGGGTGATGAAGACCATGGTGCGGCCCTCCTCGCGGTGGAGGCGGACCACCTCCTCCTGCATGTCCCGCCGGATGAGCGGGTCGAGGGCGCTGAACGGCTCGTCGAAGAGGAGGACCTCGGGGTCGACGGCCAGGGCGCGGGCGAGGCCCACCCGCTGGCGCTGGCCGCCGGACAGCTGGCCGGGGCGGCGCTGTTCCATGCCCTCCAGGCCGACCTTGGCGACGACCTCCTGGGCCCGCGCCCGGCGTTCGGACCTGCCGACGCCCTGGATCTCCAGGCCGTAGGCGACGTTGTCGAGGACCGTCCGGTGCGGGAGGAGGCCGAAGTGCTGGAAGACCATGGCGGCGCGGTGGCGGCGCAGTTCACGCAGCCGGGTGCGGTCCATGGCGCGGACGTCCTCGCCGTCGACGGCGATCATGCCGGCCGTCGGCTCGATCAACCGGGTCAGACAGCGCACCAGCGTGGACTTGCCCGAGCCGGACAGGCCCATCACGACGAAGACCTCGCCCCTGCGCACGTCGAAGGAGACGTCCCGGACGGCGGCCGTGCAGCCGGTGCGGGCGCGGAGTTCGGCGGCCGGGAGGGCGGCCAGCTCCGGGTCCACGGGGACGCGTTCGGGTTTGGGGCCGAAGACCTTCCACAGGCCCTCGACGGAGAACACCGGGGCGTTGGGGAGGGTGGTCATCGCGCGCCACCCCCCACCGGGCCGGCGGACCCTTCCGTGATGAGATCGACCGCCCTCTCCCCGACCATCAGCACCCCGATCATCGGGTTCACGGCGGTCATGGTCGGGAACACGGAGGCGTCGGCGATACGCAGACCCTCCAGGCCGCGCACGCGCAACCGCGGGTCGACCACGGCGAGTTCGTCGTCCGCCGCGCCCATGCGGCAGGTGCCCGCCGGGTGGTACACGGTGTGGGCGACCTTGCGGGCGTACTCGCTCAGCTCCTCGTCGCCGGTGACGTCCGGGCCGGGACACACCTCGCGCTTCAGCCAGTTCGCCAGCGGCTCGGTCCTGGCGATCTGGCGGGCGATGCGGATCCCGTCGACGAGGGTGCGGCCGTCGTAGTCGTCCTCGTCGGTGAAGTAGCGGAAGTCGAGGGCGGGCTTGACGGACGGGTCGGCACTGGTCAGGTACAGCCGGCCACGGCTCTTCGGCTTGGGGATGTTCGGGGTCATGGAGACGCCGAACTCGGGCCGCTCGTAGCCGAGGCGCTCCGGGTTGTCCGTGAAGGGGATCTGGTAGAAGTGGAACATCAGGTCGGGGCCCGCGTGTTCGGGGTCGCGGCGCACGAAGAGGCCCGCGTCGGAGTCCATCGCGGAGTTCTCGGGGATCGGGCCGTGGGTCTCCCAGACGATCACCGACTCGGGGTGGTCGAGGAGGTTCTCGCCGACGCCGGGCAGGTCGTGGACGACGGGGATGCCGAGCGCGTCCAGGTCGGCCTTGGGACCGATGCCGGAGTGCAGCAGCAGCCGGGGCGAGTCGACGGCGCCCGCGCACAGCACCACCTCGTTGCGGGCCCGTACGACGAACTCCTCGCCGTCCTTGGCGCGGACGTGCACGCCCCGCGCCCTCGTGCCGTCCAGCTCCAGCCGGTACGCCCAGGTCTCCAGCAGGATGCGGAGGTTGGGGCGTTCGTCCATCACCGGGTGCAGGTAGGCCACCGAGGCGCTCGACCGCTTGTTGTTCTCGGGGTGGTAGGCGAGGTCGAAGAAGCCGACGCCGTCGTCGAACGGCTTCTTGTTGAAGCCCTCGACGCGGGGGACGCCGAGCGCCGCCTGCGCCGCGTCGACGAAGTCGCGGGCGATGGCGTTCCGGTCCTTCTCGTCGACCGGGACGATGTTGTTGCGGAGCCGGGCGTAGTACGCCTCCATGGGGACCGCGCCCCAGCCCTCGGCGCCGGCCGCCTCCCACTCGTCCCAGTCGGACGGGAGCGGCTTGAAGGCGATGAGGGTGTTGTGGGAGGAACAGCCGCCGAGGACGCGGGCCCGGCTGTGCCGGATGTGGGAGTTGCCGCGCGGCTGCTCGGTGGTCGGGTAGTCGTAGTCCAGCTCACCGCCGAGCAGGCCCATCCAGCGGCGCAGGGTGAGCACGTCGTCGCGGCCGACGTCGCTGGGGCCGCCCTCGATGACGGCGACCGTGACGTCGGGGTTCTCGGTGAGACGGGAGGCTATGACGGAGCCGGCGGTGCCGCCGCCGATCACGACATAGTCGTAGACGTGATTGTTGTGGGACATGGGGGGAACTCCAGGTGGGGCCGGCGCTGGGACATGAGGTGAGGGGGGACGAGGGGAATCAGCCGGCGAACCAGCGGACCGGCTGGGGGGCGAGGTTCTGGTAGACGTGCTTGGTCTCGCGGTACTCGGCGAGTCCGGCGGGGCCCAGTTCGCGGCCCACTCCGCTCTTGCCGAAGCCACCCCACTCCGCCTGCGGCAGGTAGGGGTGGAAGTCGTTGATCCAGACGGTGCCGTGGCGCAGGCGGCCGGCGACCCGGCGGGCGCGGCCCGCGTCGGCGGTCCAGACGGCGCCCGCGAGGCCGTACTCGGTGTCGTTGGCGAGTGCCACCGCCTCGTCCTCGGTGCGGAAGGTCTCGACGGTGAGGACCGGTCCGAACACCTCTTCCCGTACGACCCTCATCTCGCGGTGGCAGTGGTCGAGGACGGTCGGCTCGTAGAAGTAGCCGGTGGCGGGCCGCTGCGCGGAGGGTTCGGGGCGCCTGCCGCCGGAGCGCAGGACCGCGCCCTCCTCGAGGGCGGACTCGACGTACGCCTCGACCTTGGCGCGCTGCTGCTCGGAGACGAGCGGGCCGCACTCGACGCCGTCCTCGGTGCCGCGGCCGAGGCGGATACGGCCCGCCCGGCGGGCGAGTTCGGCGACGAAACGATCCCGCACGGACTCCTCGACGATCAGACGGGCGCCCGCCGAGCAGACCTGGCCGCTGTGGATGAAGGCCGCGTTGAGGGCCTGGTCGACGGCGGTGTCGAAGCCCTCCTCCGTGGCACAGGCGTCGGCGAAGACGACGTTGGGGTTCTTGCCGCCGAGTTCGAGGGCGACCTTCTTGACGGTGGGGGCGGCCGCCTGGGCGACCTTGGTGCCGCTGACCAGGCCGCCGGTGAAGGAGACGAGGTCGACGTCGGGGTGCTCGGCGAGGCGGGCTCCGACCGAGTGCCCCGGGCCGGTGACGATGTTGGCCACCCCGGCGGGCAGCCCGGCCTCGGCCAGCAGGTCGATGAGCGCGATCGTGGTCAGGGGGGTGATCTCGCTCGGCTTGACGACGAAGGTGTTGCCTGCCGCGAGGGCCGGCGCGATCTTCCAACTGGCCTGGAGCAGGGGGTAGTTCCAGGGTGTGATCAGCGCGCAGACACCCACCGGCTCGTGCACGACGACGCTGTGGACGTCGGGCGAGCCCGCGTCGACGACCCGGCCGGGGGCCTCCGCGGCGACGAGGTCGGCGAAGTAGCGGAAGGCGTCGGCGACACAGTCGATGTCGACGCGGCCCTCCTCGACGGTCTTGCCCGCGTCCCGGCTCTCCAGCAGCCCGAGCCGCTCGCGGTCACGGGTGAGGAGGTCGGCGACGCGGCGCAGCAGGGCCGCCCGGTCGGCGGCCGGGGTGTGGGGCCACGGGCCGTGGTCGAAGGCCCGGCGGGCCGCCGCGACCGCCAGATCGGTGTCCTTCTCGTCACCCTCGGCGACCACGGCGAACGGCACGGCGTCCGCGGGGTCGAGGATCTCGCGCGTGGCGCCGGAGACGGCTTCGCGCCATTCCCCGTCCGCGTGGATGGTCTTCCGCGCCTGGAGTTCTGCTGTGTCCGCCATGATCGGGCTTTGCCTTCCGTTCCTGTTCAGTGCCCCTGTGTCACACGGGTGTCACTCATCGGGATCGTGAGCACCTGCCCCCGGACCTCGATTGCATGCGCAATCGGTGGCCGAAAGTGCCCCGCGTCACTGAGCATGCGGACACATGGGGCGATTCGTAGGCTGAGGAATGATCCTCACCTCCGGAGGTGACGTCATGCCCGGGAAGACGCTGATCTGCGCGACGGCGAGCGCCGCGCTTCTCCTCTGCCCCGCCCCGGCGGCGGCGAGCGACGCCGACGATCTGACCGCCCGGGAGCTGGCGGAGCGGGCCGGGGACAGCCTGGCCGACGCGGAGTCCGCCCGGCTGAGGGTGGCGGACCGCGGCGCGGACGCGACCGGCAGCAGGACCGAGCCGACGGGGATGGACCTGTTCCTCGACCGGGACGGCAACTGCGTCGGCACGGTGGAGATGGGCTCGAACGGCGGCAGCCTCCAGATCGTCAAGCGCGGCGAAGAGGTGTGGGTGAAGCCGGACACCGCGTTCTGGACGTCGCACCTCCCCGGCGGCCAGGGCGAGGAGGTGGCCGAACTCGTGAAGAACCGCTATGTCCACGCCTCCACCCGGGACGCCGCGCTCGAGGACACGGCCGGCATGTGCGACCTGGACTCTGTTCAGGAGGAACTGGACTCGTCCGGTCTGTCGTCCGACGGCGCGTCCATGACCAAGGGCGAGGAGACGACGCTCGACGGCACGGAGGTGATCCCGCTGAAAGGCGAGGAGGACGGCAGGCCGACGACGCTGTACGTCACCTCGGACTCCCCGCACCGCCTCGTCGGTGCCGCGCAGAGGGTGGACGGCACCGACAGGAGGCTGACCATCACGGACTACGACGAGCCGGTTCCGTCACAGACGCCGTCGGCGGACGAGACGGTGGACATCGAGAAGATCGAAGAAAAGCTGCTGGGCGGCTGAGGCCCACCACGACCGGGCCGCCGCAGGCCCACGGCCGGGCCTGCAGCGGCCGCGGTCGGGCCTGTAACGGCCCATGGTCGGGCCTGTCAGGGGCCCACGGCCGGGCCCGTCGAAGACCCACATTCGGGCCTGTCAGGGGCCCACGGCCAGGCCCGTCGAAGACGCGGTCGGCACGCCCACGACCACGCCCGGCAGCGGCCCACCGCCACGCCCGTCAGCGCCCCACGGCCAGGCCCGTCGGAGCTCCCGGGGGAGCCCGTGGCGTGACACGGGCCGTTCCGCCACGGCGGACGCCCGGTGCCCGGATCCCGTGGCGGGGGCTCGCCGGCGCCGGACACGTCACCTTCTTCGGCGAAGGCCTGGTTCGCCCCCGTGACGTCGATCAGAATGCTGTCGTGTCCACCGCTATGAACACAGAGTTAGAGGACGGCACGCCCGTCAGGTTCCTCCTCGCGCCCGGCGCGGGCGCCCCCGCGCCCCGGGACGACGACCGCCCGGAGGGAATGGGCAGAGCCGTCCCCGTGGCGGCGGGCGGCGGAGCCGTCGCCAGTCTCGCGGCCGGGGCGCTGCGCGGGGCGCTCAGACCGCTCGGGCCGCTGCTCCAGGAGGTGCACGACTCCGTGCGGGGCGTGCCGGACCCGCCGGACGAGCTGAGTGTCACGTTCGGCGTGCAGGTCGGGCAGGACCTCCGGCTGGGGATCGTCGGCGGCAACGGGCAGGCGCACCTCACCGTGACCGCCAGTTGGAAACCGGCGTCCGGCGCGGAGTGAACCGTGGGGTGGTTCAGGCCCGTGGAGGCCCCCGACGGCGACGGGACGGGGCCGTGCGTCGCCTCCGTACGCCGGTCCGGCGACGGCCGGACGGCGGGCGGGGCGATCGTCCTCGCCGTCGACACCGTGCTGACGTGCGCACACGTCGTCAACGACGCCCTGGGCAGACCCATGTTCGAGCCGCGGGTGCCCCGGCTCGACGAGGTGCTGGTCGACCTGCAGGGGCCGTGGCGGAGCGAGCGGTTCCCCGCGCGCGTCGTGCACTGGATCGCGCCCCGCGCGCGTGACGGCGGACCGGTACGGGACGGCGACGACGAATGGCTCGGCGACCTCGCCGTGCTGCGGGTCGACGCCCCGCCCGGCAGCGTGCCCGCGCCGCATCGCCGTACGGCCATGGCGCCGGGGCAGAAGGTGCGGGCCTGGCACGGCAGCGGGCGCGGCGCGACCTTCGCCGATCTCCACGTCGCCGCGCTGGACGGGCCGATCGGCTACCTCGACGGCAAGAGCACCGGAATGGCGGTCGGCCCCGGCTACAGCGGTGGTCCCCTGTGGTCGGAGGAAGAAGGGGCCGTCGTGGGGCTGGTCGCGGCGCACTTCATGCCGGAGTGCGGGCCCGGCGGGGATCCGGTGCCGCACCATCCGCAGCACCTGATCCGGCGCAGCTGGGGCATCCCCTGGCAGCGGGTGGCGGCCGAGCTGCGCTCCGTGGGCGCCCTGGATGCCGGGGACACGGCCGGAGCGGAGGAGTCGGACGATCCCGCCCACGCCATGCTCGGGTCGGCGATCCGCAACGCCCTTCCGTCGCCGTACACCCTCGGTGACACCGCCCGCCGGCTCGCCCACGCGTGCGGGGTCGCGCCGGGCAGCCCGGTGACACCGCCGACGGTGGAGGAGTTCGCGGACTTCCTGCTGGCCCAGCCGCGTGCCCTGGCCGCCCTCTCCGAGCTCCTGCGGCCCGGGGACCCTCGCGCCGCCGACCGCGTGCTGGTCGCCGGACGGCTGTCCGACACGCCGCTGCTGCTGTCGCCGCGCGAACACCGGCGGCTGCACCAGTTGCTGCGCCGGGTCGAGCGGCCGGTGCTCGCGCGGGTGCCGGAGGCGGTGCGCGAGGCCACGAAGCGGGTCGCGGCGCCGTACGACGGGGAGACCCTGGACGTCCTGCTCGACCGACTGGAGACCCTGCCCGGCGACGGCCACTCCGACGACGGCGGGCCCCGGGTGCCGGTGCTGCTGCGGGTCGTCGAGTACGTGGCCGCGCTGTGCCCGGTGCCCCGGCAGGCGGACCTGCGGCTGTGGTCGGACGGTGTGGCCGGGCGGCTCGGAATCCCCCTCGCGGCACTGCGTGAGCGGCGCTCCGACGCGCAGGATTGGGCCCGGCTGCTGCGGGCCGGGGACCGGCGGGTGCGGGTCCTGGCCCGGGTGACGCGCGCCGAGCGGGGGCGGCACCGGCTGCGGGTGTGGTGCGACGAGGGCACCGGGCCCCGCCAGGTGTCCAGTGACAGTTCCGCCACCTACTCGGCGTCGGAGGCGGCCCGCGAACTCCTGCGGGTCCTGGAGACCCTCTCCCCCACGGCGTCGGACGGCGGCCGGCCACTGGTGGAGGTGCTGGTGGACCGTGCCGACCTCGATCTGCCCGTCGACGAGTGGGCCGCGCAGGCCCCCGGCGAGGTCGTGCCCGGTGTTCTCGGCGTCGAGTTCCCGCTGGTCGTGCACTGCCCGGAACTCCTGCACCGGCACGAGCGTTTTCTCCCCGACTGGCGTGAGCGGTGGAGGCAGCTCGACTCGGGGGAGACGCTGATCGTGTCCGATCCGGCCCAGGACCCGCACCAGGTGTACTACGAGCTGATGGGCCGGCTCGACACGGTCCGCGTCTCCGTCGACGTGCCCCCGGGCCCGCGCGACGCCATCGTTCAGATCTGTCTCGCCGTGGGCATACCGGTGGTGGTGTGGGACCGCGGACGCGACACAACGGCCACGTCCTCGCACGTGGTCCAGCACATGGCGCAGGTCGCCACCCGTGAACTGCCCGACGGAGTCCGCGTCTACCGGGCCAACGCCAGGGGGACACGCGCTCCGGAGTTCCCCGGCCGCCCGGTCCTCGCCTGGGCGGACGCCGATCGCACGGTGCCCCGGCTGCACCTGACCGAACCCCAGGAGAGCGCATGACCTCCGCACCCGAGGCCGGCTGGCGCCTCTTCCGCGGCGACGGCGTCCCGCGCGCCGTCGACCTGCCCTCGGCCCCGCCGTGGCGCCGCTTCAGCCCCACTCCGGCCGTCCGCCCCGAACTGCCGTACCTGATCGAGCCGCAGCACGCCGACGTCGTCAACGCCGCCCTCCACCTGCGCCGCCCCCTGCTGGTCACCGGCCCGGCGGGCACCGGCAAGTCCTCCCTCGCCCGCGCCGTCGCCCACGAACTGCGGCTGGGCGAGCTGCTGCGCTGGTCCATCAACAGCCGCTCCACCGTCCGCGAGGCGCTCTACCAGTACGACGCCATCGGCCGACTGCGCGAGACGACCCTCAGCCGCGACCGGGGCGAGGGCGAGCCGTCCATCGGCACGTTCATCCGGCTCGGCCCGCTCGGCACCGCACTGGTCCCGTCCGCCACCCCGCGCGCCCTGCTCATCGACGAGATGGACAAGGGCGACGTCGACCTGCCCAACGACCTGCTGACCGTCTTCGAGGAGGGCTACTTCGACATCCCCGAACTGACCCGGCTGCCCGAGGAGATGGCCGACGTCGACGTGCAGACCGCCGACCACCGGGGAGCCGTGACCGTCCACCAGGGGCGGGTCCAGTGCGCCGAGTTCCCGGTGGTCGTCATCACCAGCAACGGCGAGCGCGACTTCCCGCCCGCCTTCCTGCGCCGCTGCGTCCGCCTCGACCTGCCCGTCCCCGACGAGGCACGGCTGCGGGCCATCGTCAGCGCCCACCTCGGCGAGGAGGCACTGCGCGAGGCCGACGACCTGATCGACGCGTTCCTGCGCCGCCGCGCCCCCGGCGAACTCGCCACCGACCAGCTCCTGAACGCCGTTTTCCTGCGCACCGGCGGTGTCGACCTGGACGCCGAGGGTCTGCTGGACGCCGTACTGCACCAGCTCACCGGGGCCATGTGAGGCCATGAACGGGCGCGGGGGGCCGGGAACCGGGGGCCGGGGCGGCGGTGGGGCGCGGCTCGCGGAGGCGCTGCGGGTGCTGCGCGCGTGCGGGCAGGACCTGGATGCCGACCAGGTGCTCGACGTGCTGTGGCTGGCCCGGCGGCTGCCCGCCGGACCGGCCGCCCCGCTCAACCGGGCCGGGTTCGCGGAACCGCCGGCGGCCGCGCAGCCGACCGAGCCCGCGCCGGACCCGGCCGACCCGTCACCACCCGTGCCGGAACCCGACGACCCCGACCTGCCCGACCTCACCGCGCCCTCCCTGTACGCGGCGGCCCGGCAGACACCGGCGGCCTCGATGCCCGACATCCGGCTGCGGCAGGCCCCCGACCCGGGCCGGGCGATGCCGGTCCGCATCCCCGAGGACAAGGCCCTCGCGGGGGAGCTCGTCCTCGGCCGGGCGCTGCGGCCGCTCAGGCGGCGCCGCGCCAGCCCGCACCGCATGGAGATCGACGAGGAGCGCACCGCCGCCGAACTCGCCGAGACCCAGCTGCCCGACGTGGTGCAACGGCCGGTGCAGGAGCGCTGGCTGCATCTGGTGCTGCTCGTCGACGACGGCCTGTCGATGCTCCTGTGGCACCGCCTCGGCGCCGAACTGCGCACTCTCCTGGAGCGACTGGGCGCCTTCGCCACCAGCCGTGTCCTCGGCCTCGACACCCGCGACGCGCACGAACCGCGGCTGCACGCCCGTCCCTTCCGGCAGGACAGCACGCCCGTGCCGCTGAGCACGGTCAGCGACCCCTCCGGGCACACCCTCGTGTTCGTCGTCAGCGACGGTATGGGAGCCGCCTGGCGCAGCGGTGCCCTGCACCGGCTGCTGTCCCTGTGGGCCTCGCGCGGGCCCACCGCCGTCCTGCACACCCTGCCGCCCGACCTGTGGGAGGGCTCCGGCATCCACGCCGAACGCTGGCAGGCCACCACCCGGCGCATCGGCGGCGCCAACGCCTCCTGGGACATCACCGACCCGGTGCTGCCCGCCGACCTCGCCGCCTTCGACGGCGTCCCGGTCCCGGTCCTGGAACCGACACCCGCCTCCCTGCGTGACTGGGCCCACCTCCTGGCCTCCCCCGGTGCCACCGTCTCCCTGCCCCTGCTGGGCCGGCCCGGCCGCTACGGGCCCGGTGACCCGGCCGGCGAGCCGGGCGACGCCCAGCACTTCCGGGACGCGGCGACCCCGGAGGCGTACCGTCTCGCCGCCCATCTGGCGGCCGTGTCGCCGCTCACCGTGCCGGTCATGCGGCTCGTGCAGACGGCGGTCCCGTGGCGGGCCCGGACCTCCCATCTCGCGGAGGTGTTCCTCGGCGGCCTGATGCGGCCGCATCCCGCGCCGGTGCCCGGTCCACTCCCCGCCAAGCACCAGGTCTTCGACTTCTCGGACGCGTCCCGGCTGGTGCTCCTGGACGCGGTCCCGCAGGCCGAACTCCTGCGGACCAGTCGCCGGATCGGCCGTCGGCTGGAGCAACTCGCGGGCCGCTCCCCCGACTTCCCGGCGTGGCTGGCCCACCCGGACGGCCCGGCGCGGCTCTTCGGCTCGAGTCGGCCGTTCACCAGTGTGGAGCGCAGGCTCCTCACCCGCTTCGGGGTCTCCTTCGACCGGGAGACCCAGGGCTTGGAGAGCGGCCGGGACCACGGCCTCGCGCCCTCGGACGGCTGGGGCCCGCTCACCGACGGCGACCCCCGGCGGCTGGGCCCGTACCGGCTGCGCCGCCGTCGGCGCCTGCGCCGCCTGATGGAGTACGACGGCGTCGACGAGCAGGGCTCCCTCGCCCTGGTGCGGACTCCGCGCCCCGATCTGCCCGCCGACAACGCCCTGTTGATCGACGTCGAGGCCGAGGCGCTGCGCCGGCTCGGCGGGCAGTACGCGTCCGCGCTGCTCGCCACCGGGGTCCGGGACGACCCGCCCTGGCTGGCGGCGGCCCCGGTCGGCGCGCCCGGCGGACAGCCCCGGCCGCCCCGGCTCGCGGACATCTTCAACACCGCCCACGCGGAGGGCGCCGCGCCCTTCGACAAGATCACCGCGCTGGTCGTCGGCTGGCACCTCGCGAGCGCCCTCGCCCTGTGCCACCTGCACGGGCTCGTGCCCGCCGACCTCAACGCCGAGAACATCGTCGTACTGCGCCGCTCGGTGGTCCTGGCCGACCTGTCCGACTGCGCCGTGGACGGGTCGTACGCGGGGGCGGGGCCTCTGCCGACACCCGAGGACAACGTGCGCGCGCTCGGTGAACTGCTCCAGCTGGTCAGCAGCAAGGCGGGCTGGGAAATGCCGGGCCGCCCCGAGGGCATGCACCTTTGGCAGGGCGACACCTGGACCCGGCTGCGGCAGCTCGTCCTGCGCTGCCTCGCCCCGGACCCGGCCGCACGTCCCAGCGCGGGCGACGTCGCCGACGTGCTCGCCCGCTACATAGCCCAGTCCCGCGTCGAACGCACCGTACCGCCGACGTCCTCGGTCACCGCGCGGCCCACGGAACGCGTCCCGCTCGCCCTCCCGCCGGCCGTCACGCCCTCCGGCATCCGCGACCTGCCGCTGCCCCGGTTCGGCGGCGCCCGCCGCGAGGCGGAGGCCCGCCTGGCCCGGCTGCGCGCCCCGCTGCGCCACGGCAAGCGCCTCACCCTCGTCGGCGCCTACCACTACGGCGGCCGGGCCACGACGACGATGGTCCTCGGCACGCTCCTCGCCGCCGTCCGGGGCGAACCCGTCCTGGCCCTCGACGGAGCGGCCCACGAGGGCGGCCTCGACCGCTTCCTCACCCACCGCAACCCGGCCACCGTGCGGGATCTCGCGGGCCTCCCCGCCGACCCCTCCTACGCGGAGGTCCGGTCCCTCACCACCCGCCTGCCCTCCGGCCTCGAAGTCGCCGCCCACCCCTCGGGCCACTCCAACCCGAACCTCGTCCACGCCCAGGCCTACGAGCACGTCCTCGCCCGCACCGAGCCCTACTACTCGTTCGTCCTCACCGACTGGGCGCCCCAGCGGCTCGACGCCTCCGCCGACACCGTCCTGGACCTGACCGACCGGCTGATCCTGTGCTGCGGCACCGCCGACTGGTTCCTCGCCGCGGCCCGGCGGGTGCTCCAGCGGCTGCGCGACGCCCGGCGCTGGCGGCTCGCCGACGAGGCGATCATCGTGGTCACCGAGGTGGAGGGTCCCTCGGCCCGCCGGGTGCCGCTCGCCCTCGCCGGGCACCTCGGCGTCAGCGTCAACCAGGTGGTGCCGGTCCCCTTCGACAAGGCGCTGGCCTCGCCGCGGTTCCGTGAGCTGAGCCGGCTGCGGGGGGCCACGCTGACCGCGTTCCTCGACCTGGCGGAGAAGGTGGTGGCCGGCCCGTAGGGGTCGGCAGGCGCCGGAAACGCACCGGTCCCCGGGCGGCGGGTGCCGCCCGGGGACCGGAGGGGGAGGACTCAGATGAGGCCGAGCGAGCGGACCGCCTCGCGCTCCTCCTCGAGCTCCTTCACGGAGGCGTCGATCCGGGCGCGGGAGAACTCGTTGATCTCCAGGCCCTGGACGATCTCGTACTTGCCGTCCTTGGTGGTGACCGGGAAGGAGGAGATCAGGCCCTCGGGGACGCCGTAGGAGCCGTCGGACGGGATGCCCATGGAGACCCAGTCGCCCTCGGGGGTGCCGTTGACCCAGGAGTGGACGTGGTCGATGGCGGCGTTGGCGGCGGAGGCCGCGGAGGACGCGCCACGGGCCTCGATGATCGCGGCACCGCGCTTGGCGACGGTCGGGATGAAGTCCTCGGCCAGCCACTTCTCGTCGTTGACGACCTCGGCGGCGTTCTTGCCGGCGACCGTGGCGTGGAAGATGTCCGGGTACTGGGTGGCGGAGTGGTTGCCCCAGATGGTCAGGCGCTTGATGTCGGCGACCGTCGAGCCCGTCTTCTTCGCGAGCTGGGTCAGCGCGCGGTTGTGGTCGAGGCGGGTCATCGCGGTGAAGCGCTCGGCCGGTACGTCCGGCGCGGCGGCCTGGGCGATCAGGGCGTTGGTGTTGGCCGGGTTGCCGACGACGAGGACCTTGATGTCGTCCGCGGCGTGGTCGTTGATGGCCTTGCCCTGCGGCTTGAAGATGCCGCCGTTGGCCTCGAGGAGGTCACCGCGCTCCATGCCCTTGGTGCGGGGGCGGGCGCCCACGAGGAGGGCGACGTTGGCGCCGTCGAAGGCGACGTTCGGGTCGTCGCTGATGTCGATGCCCTGGAGCAGCGGGAACGCGCAGTCGTCCAGCTCCATGGCCGTGCCCTCGGCGGCCTTCAGCGCCGGGGTGATCTCCAGCAGGCGCAGCTTGACCGGCACGTCCGCGCCGAGCAGCTGGCCGGAGGCGATGCGGAAGAGCAGGGCGTAACCGATCTGGCCGGCCGCGCCGGTGACGGTGACGTTCACGGGAGTGCGGGTCATGGCGTTCTCCGTATGACAGCTGGCGGTGGGGCGTCCCTGCCCCGGACGTTTGATCGATCTCTTGATGCCAAGAGATCCATCCAGCGGTCAGGCTATCGCGCATCCGGGATCACGGACGTCCGGGGTGAGGTGTGGTCCGCCCCACAGAGGGGGCGACGCGGACGGCTCCCTCGCACACGAAGCGGCGGCCGCCGATCCGGGAGAGGGGGAACGGGCGGCCGCCGGGTGGGGGTGCCGGGTCTTGCCGGACTCCCGTGGGGGTACGGTTCGCGTGCCCGCACCACGGGACGGTATTCCTGTGCACGCCGGTTTTTTTCGCTCGTCCTGTCGTCAGGGCGCACGGCCCCGCTCGTCACGGCGTGCAGCCCTGCCGTCCCGACGCCAGCACCGCGCAGGCCCGCGCCTCCCCCGGTTCCCTCACCGCGACCATCGGGGTGTACGCGATCGTGTCGCCGGCGGTCGTGATGTCACCGCTGTGGCGGACCGCCCCCGCCGTCACCCGGACCATGTCGCCCCTACCGGCCCCGGTGATCCGGCCCCAGGCCGCGCCGCACGTGCTGCTGTAGCGGACCTCGAGGAGGGTCGTGCCGACGGTCACGCTCGCGGCGGTGGTCACGAGGTCGCCGCCGCACCCCATCCGCTCCGCGTCCTGGCCGGTGCAGTCGACGCCGCCGCACAGCACGCCGGGCGGCAGCGAAGGGCCGGGGGTGGCGGACGGGGAGGGCTCGGCGGCGGTCCGGCTCTCCCTCGGGGTGCCGCCGTCGGTGAGGAGGAAGGCGCCCCAGGCGGCGATCACCACGCCGACCACGCCGGCGAGGAACAGCGCCGGTCGCCGCGCGTGGCGGCGCACGGGCGGACCGGCCTCCTCCGGGGGAGCCCCGCCGGGGTCCCCCGGCACCGGCGGCAGCGTCGGGGACCCGCCCGCGGCGCCCGCGACGCCGGGCCCGGGGGCCGTCACCGTCCGCGCGCGGGAGAGGCGTACGGCCTCCGACGCCAGGTCGTGCCGGAGTTCCGCGCGGCTCCAGGCACGCTCGGCCAGTTCCCACAGGGTGACCAGGGAGGCGGGGTCGGTGCCGGTGACCTCGGCGAGGGCGACGACCGCGCCCTTGGGGGCGAGGAGCCGGCCGTTGAGGTACCGCTCCCAGGACGCCCTGCCGTAGTGCGTGCGGTCGGCGAGCTGCGCGAGGGTGAGGCCGGCGCGGTCCACGACCTGGCGCAGTTGACCGGCGAACTCCCCGACCCGCGGGTCGAGTTCGTCCGGCAGGTCCTTCCAGCGAGGCATCGATCCCCCCTTCCTCCGCCGCGTCCCCTTCGGCCACGTTAGCGCTCAGCCGGACGCCACGGCCGCCCCGACCGCGGCGGCCAGCAGGAGGAGCAGCAGCAGGACCGCGCAGAGCAGGAGCCGCCGTCCGGCGGGCCGGTGCGGTGGTGGTTCCTCCGGACGGTCCCACCAGGGGAGCGTGGGGTCGTCCTCGTAGTCCTCGGCGGCCCCCGTCGACCCCGAATCCGCCGCGGCCGTCGGGGGCGGTGGCGCGGGCCTGGGCCAGGCCTCGACGGCCAGTTCCCAGCGCACGCCGTGGCGTTCGGCGTCCGCGCCCGCCAGGCCCGCGACCCGGCACAGCGCGGCGACGGCCTGCCGGGGCGGCGGCTGGACGGCGTTGAGGTAGCGCTGCCAGGAGGACTTGCTGTACGCGGTGCGGGCGCCGAGCGCGGCCAGGCTGAGGCCCGTGGTGTCCTTCAGCTGCCGCAGCTGCTCCACGAAGTGCCGTACCTCCGACGGCAGGTCGTCCGGCAGCGGCTGCCACGTCCCCATCACTCGGCTTCCCTTCGGTCCTCCCCTTCGCCCGTTCGGGGGACGACGTCCGGCGGGCGGCCGGTTCCCGGGCGGGCGGGGACTGTGGCCGGGCGCGTACACGGTGGCGGAACGGTCACCGCTGTGCCACAGCGGGCGGACAGCCGTTGAACAGGCCGTCGGCCGTGCGGGAGCGTGGAACGCGTCGGCGGCCCGTCCTGGCTCGGGGGAGAGGACGGGCCGCCGGTCGTGCCGTGCGGTCAGCTGTCGACCGTGAAGTGCAGGGTGTCCTTCAGGAACGGGATCTGCAGCCACGGGTCCGGCTGGGCCATCAGCGCCAGCAGGACGATCGCGGCGCCCAGCACGCCGTAGGTCGCTATGTCGGTGAAGCGGGAGCGGACGGCGAGCAGGCCGACGCCGGGCAGCAGCCAGCGCAGGACCGCGCCGGCGAGCAGGCCGGCGCCGATCAGGATGGTGCCGATCCGGAACTGGTCCAACGCGGTCAGCAGCAGGCCGAGCGCGACCACGCCCAGGACGGCGAGCACCGGCCACTGGCGGGCGGGCGCCGGGGCGTCACCGGGCGCGGCCCGGCCGCCGCCCTCGGGACGCGCGGTGTCCCGGGTGAACAGCGGGAAGCGGCGCGTGGCGCGGCGCGGCACCCCGTCGACGTCGGGCGCGCTGACCGGGTCGCGTACCTCGATCTCCTCGCTCTCGCCGGGGATCTCCCGGGGCTCAGCCGACACTGCGCTCCGCCGCCTCGACCACGTTGACGAGCAGTTGCGCGCGGGTCATCGGGCCGACCCCGCCCGGGTTGGGGGAGATCCAGCCGGCGACCTCGCGGACGTCCGGGTGGACGTCGCCCACGATCTTCCCCTCCGCGCTGCGCGAGACGCCGACGTCGAGGACGGCCGCGCCCGGCTTGATGTCCTCGGCCCGGATCAGATGGGCCGAACCGGCGGCGGCGACGACGATGTCCGCCCGCTTCAGGTGCGCGGAGAGGTCCCGGGTGCCCGTGTGGCACTGGGTCACCGTGGCGTTCTCGCTGCGCCGGGTCAGCAGCAGCGGCATCGGGCGGCCGATGGTCACGCCCCGGCCGACGACGACGACCTCGGCGCCCTTGATCTCGACGCCGTGGCGGCGCAGCAGCGTCAGCACGCCGTTGGGAGTGCAGGGCAGCGGCGCGGGTTCGTTGAGCACGAGCCGGCCGAGGTTCATCGGGTGGAGGCCGTCGGCGTCCTTGTCCGGGTCCATCAGTTCCAGGACGCGGTTCTCGTCGATGCCCTTGGGCAGCGGCAGCTGGACGATGTAACCGGTGCAGGCGGGATCCTCGTTCAGCTCGCGTACGACCGCCTCGATCTCCTCCTGCGTGGCCGTGCCGGGCAGCTCGCGCTGGAGGGAGGCGATGCCGACCTCCGCGCAGTCGCGGTGCTTGCCGGCGACGTACTTCTGACTGCCGGGGTCGTCCCCGACGAGGATCGTGCCGAGGCCGGGCGTGACGCCCTTCTCCTTCAGCGCCGCCACGCGGGCGGTCAGATCCGACTTGATCTCGGCTGCGGTGGCCTTGCCATCGAGAATCTGGGCGGTCATGGACCCATCCTCCCGGATGACGGCCTCCCGGTTCCAATCCGGGTGACCCCGGCGCCGAGGCCCCCGCCCGGCCCGGCCCGATGCCCGTTCCGGGTGCGACCGGCGGGATTGCACCTGCACAACTTCGTGCCGAAAGCGGCTGGACAACAAACCGGCCACTGAAGAACGATTGGCGCACAGTGCCGCGGGCAGTACCGGGGGGACGGACCGCATCTGTACACACACTTCCTCCGCACCGTGCCGCGCGTCGTCCCCGCACTCGAACCCAACGGAGGAAGGACCGCCATGAGTTTCGGCGAGCCGCACAACCCCTACGGGCCGCCGCCCCAGCAGCCCCCGGCGCCCCCGCAGCCCCCGGCCGGCCCGGGATACGGCTACCCGCAGCAGGGTCCGCCGCCGGGCGCGCCCCCGCAGGGCTACGGCGCGCCGCAGGGCCCGCCGTACCCGCAGCAGCCGCACCCGCACCAGCCCTATCCGCAGCAGCCGTACCCGCAGTACCCGGGTGGGGATCCGCAGTTCCAGGGCGGCTATCCGGGCGGGCCGGTGGAGATGCCGCGGCTGACCCGGGTCGCGCAGATCCTGGTCGGTGTGATCGCCCTGGCCCACGGCGTCATCGCCGGGTCGTACCTCTACTACCTGACGCAGTGGGACAGGGTGATGGAGGAGGCGGGCGTCACCGGCGACGCGGAGGCGGAGAGGTGGGCGGACCTCGGCAAGGGCGTCGTCGTTTTCTTCCTCTGCCTGGCCAGTGTGTACGCCGTCCTCGGCGTGGTGCTGGTGCTGCAGTACGCCAAGGGCGGCAACGCGGTGCGGGTGTGCTCGATCGTCTACGCCTCGTTCGCGATCGTCACCGGCATCTTCATGCTCGCGTACTGGGGTCTCGGCCTGCTCCTCATGGCGGTCGCCGTCGTGGCGATCGTCTTCTGCGCGAAACGGGTCAGCGCGGACTGGTTCCGCCGCCCGCGCCACTGATCCCGCCCGCACGACAGCAGGGCCGTGCCCCGTCCCCGAAGGGGGAAGGGGCACGGCCCTGCGCTGTCGGCGGGGTGGCTCAGTGGAAGAAGTGCCGGGTCCCGGTGAAGTACATCGTGATGCCGGCCTTCCGCGCGGCCTCGACGACCAGCTCGTCACGGACCGAGCCGCCGGGCTGGACGATGGCCTTGACCCCGGCCGCGCCGAGGACGTCGATGTTGTCCGGGAACGGGAAGAAGGCGTCCGACGCGGCGTACGAGCCGCGGGCCCGCTCCTCGCCGGCCCGCTCCACCGCGAGCTTGCAGGAGTCGACCCGGTTGACCTGGCCCATGCCGACGCCTACGGAGGCGCCGTTTTTGGCGAGCAGGATCGCGTTCGACTTCACGGCCCGGCAGGCCTTCCAGGCGAAGGCCAGCTCCCGCAGCTCGTCGGCGGAGAGCGGCTCACCGGTGGCCAGGGTCCAGGTGGCGGGGTCGTCGCCGTCGGCCTGGAGCCGGTCGGTGACCTGGAGCAGCGCGCCGCCGTCGACGGGCTTGACCTCGACGGGGTTGGCGGGGGCACCCGGAGCCTTCAGCACGCGGATGTTCTTCTTCTTGGCGAGGGCCTCCAGGGCGCCGTCCTCGTAGTCGGGCGCGACGATGACCTCGGTGAAGATCTCGGCGACCTGCTCCGCCATCTCCTTGCTGACCGGCCGGTTCACGGCGATCACGCCGCCGAACGCCGACAGCGGGTCGCAGGCGTGCGCCTTGCGGTGCGCCTCGGCGACGTCCGCGCCGATCGCGATGCCACAGGGGTTCGCGTGCTTGATGATCGCGACGGCCGGCTCGTCGTGGTCGTACGCGGCACGGCGCGCGGCGTCCGTGTCCGTGTAGTTGTTGTACGACATCTCCTTGCCGTGCAGCTGCTCGGCCTCGGCGAGGCCGCCGCCCGTGCCGTCCACGTAGAGGGCGGCGGGCTGGTGGGGGTTCTCGCCGTAGCGGAGGGTGTTCTTGCGCTCCCAGGTGGCGCCGAGGAAGTCGGGGAAGCCCGACTCGTCGACGGGGGCGTAGGAGGAGGCGAACCAGGAGGCGACGGCCACGTCGTAGGCGGCCGTGTGCTGGAAGGCCTCGGCGGCCAGGCGCTTGCGGGTGGCCAGGTCGAAGCCGCCGGCCTCGACCGCGGCGAGGACGTCGCCGTAGCGCTCGGGGCTGGTGACGACGGCGACCGAGGGGTGGTTCTTGGCGGCGGCGCGCACCATGGACGGACCGCCGATGTCGATCTGCTCGACGCACTCGTCGGGCGAGGCGCCGGAGGCGACGGTCTCGCGGAACGGGTAGAGGTTCACGACGACGAGGTCGAACGGCTCGACACCGAGCTCCTCCAGCTGCCGCTGGTGCTCGGGGAGCCGCAGGTCGGCGAGGATCCCGGCGTGGACCTTGGGGTGCAGGGTCTTGACGCGGCCGTCCAGGCACTCGGGGAAGCCGGTGAGCTCCTCGACCTTGGTGACGGGGACGCCGGCGGCGGCGATGCGGGAGGCGGTGGAGCCGGTGGAGACGAGCTGGACACCGGCCTCGTGCAGCCCGCGCGCGAGCTCCTCGAGCCCGGTCTTGTCGTAAACGCTGACGAGCGCGCGACGGATGGCCCGCTGGGTGCTCTCGGCCGTGACAGTGCTGTCGGCGGTCACTGGATAACTACCTTTCGTCCCTCAATGCGATAGCCGTTGCGGGCGAGCCGCCCCACGACCTCGACGAGCAGCCTTCGCTCGACTTCCTTGATGCGCTCGTGCAGTGCGCTCTCGTCGTCCTCGTCCCGGACCTCCACCACGCCCTGGGCGATGATCGGACCGGTGTCGACGCCGTCGTCGACGAAGTGGACGGTGCAGCCGGTGACCTTGGCGCCGTACGCGAGGGCGTCACGGACGCCGTGGGCACCGGGAAAACTGGGGAGCAGGGCGGGGTGGGTGTTGACGAACCGTCCGCCGAACCGCGCCAGGAACTCCTTGCCCACGATCTTCATGAACCCTGCGGACACGACGAGGTCGGGCTCGTGGGCGGCGACGGCCTCGGCGAGGGCCGCGTCCCACTCCTCACGCGTGCCGTAGTCCTTGACCTTCCGCACGAAGATGGGGATCCCGGCGCGCTCGGCCCGCGCGAGCCCCTCGACGCCCTCGCGGTCGGCGCCGACGGCCACGACCTCGGCGCCGTAGGTCTCGGCTCCGGTGGCGGCGATCTCGTCCAGCAGCGCCTGAAGGTTCGTACCGGATCCGGAGACCAGCACGACGAGGCGCTTGACCGGCTCGGCCACGGGCTTGGCGGCCACGGCGGGGCCCTTTCTCGGGGAAGCGTTCTGTTACGTCGGCCGGCGCCCTAGCACCACGCTCGCACACCGCTTGTACATTCATACGAATGCTTCGCGCCCCGGGATACGGGGAAGTCTACGAAGCGGCCGACCGTCAGCAACGATACCGGCACACCGGACGGCCCCCACGGGACGGGGGCGTGGCCGGAAGGTAGCGTCTGGGGCGAGCGGGGTCGGGAACGCGGTCGTTGCGCGGAGCGTTCTCGTAGCAACCGCTCGCACCAGACAGCCGTATCCGTTGAATCACCGCCGTGATCACTTAGGGGAAGACGCTCATTTGATGCCGGACCGCAGTCTGCGACTCCTCACGCTCCCCCCGCAGTCACCGCAGGGAGGGGAGCGCGGCGCCGTGCTGCTGCGGGAGCGCCCAGCCTCCCCGCCCGACGCGCCCTCCGGCCGCGAGAACGGCGACGAGCGGGACGACCAGCGGGACGACAACCCCTTCGCGCCGCCCCCCGAGGGGGCCCCCGACCGTCCGTGGCAGCCCCGTCACCCGTCCCCCGGTGACAGCGGTTCCGGCGGTGGCCGTGGCGACGGCTCCCCCTGGGGCAGCCAGTGGAGCGACCGGCAGCCAGGCCGCCAGCCCGGCGGGTTCGGCGAGCGCCCCGGCGGCGGCCCGGAGAACGGCCCCGGCGGCCCCGGCGGCCCCGGACCGACTCCGCCGCGCTGGGACCCGACGGACCCCGCCCAGCGTCGCGCCCGGTACGCGCTGCTGTGCGGCATGTGGGCCTTCTTCTTCGCCCTCTTCGGCTGGCCGTACGTGGCCCTGCTGCTCGGCGCCCTGGCCCTCAACTGGGGCATCAGCGCCCTGCGCGCCAAGCCCCGCACCCCGGACCCGGACAGCCCGCCCGCCCCCGAGCCCACCGGCCGCCCTCAGACGACCGCCGCCGTCAGCGGCCTGGTCACGGCGTCCCTGGCCCTGGTCCTGGTGGCGGTGACCTTCACCGCCCAGCTGGTCTACCGGGACTACTACACGTGCACGAGCGACGCGCTGACGAACGAGGCGAAGCAGTCGTGCAGCGAGCTGCTGCCGAAGGAGCTGCGAGGGGTCCTGGGAGTGGAGGGCTGAGGGCCGGGGCCGGTACCGGAGGCTGGGAGCCGGTACGGGAGGGCTGAGCCGGCTGAGCCGGTAGTGACGGGCGCGAGCCGGTACCGGAGGGCTGAGCCGGCGGTGACGGGCGAGAGCGGGTACCGGAGGGCTGAGCCGAGAGCCCGGTCCGGCGCGGGTCGGTGACGGGGCCCGGCGGGGACGGTGAGCCACCGCCGGTCATCGCGCCGGTCATCGCGACCCCGGTTCCCGTTCCCTCGGTTCCCCGCCGCCCTGACCCCCGTCGCCGTCCGGGGTCTTCGCGTCGTTCCCCTGCCCTTCGTTCCCCTCCCCTTCGTTCCCCTCTCCTTCGTTCCCCTGCCCCTCGTTCGCCTGCCCTTCGTTCGCCTTGCCGTGGTCCGCCGCCTCCCGCAGGACCGCCCAGCGGGTCTCGCGCGCCTCGTCGCGGTACCACACCGCCTTCGTGGCCTCCTCGGCCTCCACCCGCGCGAAGTCGTACGGCTCGGATCCGAAGTCGTCCTCCGGGGGTGCCTGCACGGGCGCGGGCAGGGGCACCGGGACGACGCCCTCCCGCTCCGCCCCTGCGGGTCTCCGGCGCAGCCACCCCCGGACCGCCAGCACCGCCGGCACCCCCACCGCCACCGCCCACGCCGCGGCAGCCAGCCCCACCTGCCAGCCCACCGGCCCGAACCGGGCCAGCGCCGCCACGCCCAACGGGCCGCCCGCGAGTTCCCCGAGCACCCCCATCAGACCGCCGCACAGCAGCGCCGCGAGCAGCACCACCCCCACGGCCCACCACGGTGACCGCCGCACGGACACCCGCCCCACGAACGCGCCCAGCGCCACGCCGGCCGCCACCGGCACCGCCCCGGCCGCCCAGTTCCACGGCCCCCCGGCACCCGCTTCCGGCACCGCCGCGAGCAGCGGAAACGGTGGCAACAACGGCGCCGGGTCCGACGCCAGCGGCCCCACGACATGCCCGGCGCCGAGCACGAACCCCGGGCCCAGCGCGTACGACGCCCCCCACACCGCCGCATTGGGCACGAGCGCGGCACACAGCAGCATCACCGCGAACCGGCCCGACCACCCCTCCGTCAGGTGCAGGAACGCCTCCCGCGCCACCCACAGATGCCACAGGGAGGACACCCCCACCAGCAACGCCCCGCCCCCGACGAGCACCGCCGCCCCGGCCGCCGCCGCCCGCGCCCCCGCCCCCGCCCACTCCGGCCCCTGCGCGCCGAGGACCAGCTGCCGCGCCCACCGCGGCAGCACCAGCAGCGCGCCGCCGCCGGGCCCGCGCGGCCGCCCGTACGCCGTCCACACCCCGGCCCCGGCCGCCGTCACCGCGACGACCGGCAGACACACAGCCGTCCACCCCCACGAGGGCCGCAGCACACCCCCCGCCGCATGGACCGCGGCCCCCACGCCGACGGCGAGATACCCGACCACGACCCCCGCCCAGGCCGTCCGCACGCCCACCAGCGGAGCGTCCTCCTTCCCGCCGTACACCGCGTCCCGCGCGGCCCGGTGCAGCAGCCACATCGGCAGGGCGAGCAGCAGCAGCGGCGTGACACCGACCGGTGCCGGCACCCCGGACAACGTGTCGGTGCGCACCAGTTCCGCCCCGTGGGCCAGCAGCCAGAGCGCGGCGGCGACATGCAGCGCGCCCCCCGGGCCGCTGTCGGGGTAAGGCGAACTGATCCACATCACCATGACGAGCACGGCGAACGAAGCGAGCCCCAGCCCGGCCGCCAGCACCCCGCCCAGGAGGCTGGAACCCAGTCCGGGCGAAGGGCCGCGCATCCGGGTGAGCAGGGTGAGCAGGGACGACGGCGGTCGGCGAGCGGTCATCTGGATCACGCCCGTCACTCTGCCAACGACACGCGCTTTTCCGTCGTAACAGGCGAAGCTCCGCTGTGTCGCTCAATATACGTTTATGTACTTTTCCGTCCGGAGGGGTGTCCGGTGACACACAACCCCGACACCCCGCTCCCCCCGCCCGCGGAACGCCGACGCCTGCGGGAGGCGGCCTCGCTGACGCAGGCTCAGCTGGCCGCGCGACTGGGCGTCAGCCGGGCGTTGGTGCGCACGTGGGAGTCCGGCCGCAGGACTCCCCAGGGCGGGGCCCGGGAGGCGTACGCGGCCCTGCTGGCCTCACTGGCGCGGCCGGGGGGAGAACCGGCGGTGACGGCCCGTCCGGAGAAGCGCATGCGGCACCTCACGACCGCCTCCGCCCCCGCGCCACCCGGCGCACCCGAACGCGCCTCGCCCCCGCCCCGCCGTTCCCCCCGCCGTTCCCCCTACCTGTCCCCCGCTCAGGCCTTCGACGCCCTCTACGCCTTCTGCGCCCCCGCCCTCGTACGCCAGGCCTACCTCCTCACCGGCCGCCGCGAACTCGCCCGCGAGTCGGTGGAGCGGGCCTTCCAGATCGCCTGGCATCGCTGGCCCGAGGTGGCCGTCGACCCCGATCCCGCGAGCTGGGTCCGGGCCGCGGCGCACGACTACGCCCTCTCCCCCTGGCACCGGTTCCGCCCCCGCTACCGCGACCCGGAGCCCCCGCCCGCCTCCGCCGCCGACCGCGCGCTGCTGGACGCGCTGCTGGCCCTTCCGCCGCCCCACCGCCGCACCCTCGTGCTGTACGACGGGGTCGGCCTCGACCTGCCGGAGACGGCGGCCGAGACGGAGGCGAGCACACCGGCGGCGGCCAACCGCCTGCTGCGCGCCCGTGAGGCGGTCGCCGCCCGCCTCCCCGCCCTCGCCGACCCCGCGGAACTGCACCGCCGCCTGGCGCAGATGGCCTCCGCGGAACGCCTGCGCGCCGCCAAGCCGCCCGCCGTCCGCATGGACGGCGAACGCCGTGCCCGCTTCTGGACCCGGGCGGCCATCGCCTTCACGGTCGCCCTCATCGGCGCGATCTCCCTGACCCTGTACACCGCCCCCACCCGGTACGAGCCCCCGGTGCCCCCGGGCGCGACGGTGGGGGGAGTTCCCCCGAAGGCGGCCCCGGGCCCGCTGTCGGCCGCGGAACTGTCCCTGCGGGCGAGGCTGCGCTCGCAGACGGCCCACGGCCCGGAGAGGCTCCTGCCGGAACCACGGTGACACCCGGCCTCCGGCGGGCCGGCCGCAGTCGTCGCACGGTGCGCCCCCGCACACACCGGACACGCTCCGGACACGCCGGGCGGCCCCGGACACGCCGAGCACCCCCGGACACGCCGGTGGGCCCGCCCCCGCAGAGGGGACGGGCCCACCGGTGTCGGACCGGGAGACTCAGCCGGCGAGGATCTCCCGCGCCAGCTTCGCCGTCTCGGTCGGCGTCTTGCCGACCTTGACGCCGGCGGCCTCGAGGGCCTCCTTCTTCGCCTGGGCGGTGCCGGACGAGCCGGAGACGATGGCGCCGGCGTGGCCCATGGTCTTGCCCTCGGGCGCGGTGAAGCCCGCGACGTAGCCGACGACCGGCTTGGTCACGTTCTTCGCGATGAAGTCCGCGGCCCGCTCCTCGGCGTCGCCGCCGATCTCGCCGATCATGACGATCAGGTCGGTCTCGGGGTCGGCCTCGAACGCGGCGAGCGCGTCGATGTGCGTGGTGCCGATGATCGGGTCGCCACCGATGCCGACGGCGGTCGAGAAGCCGATGTCACGCAGCTCGTACATCATCTGGTACGTCAGCGTGCCGGACTTCGAGACCAGGCCGATGCGGCCCGGCTTCGTGATGTCGCCCGGGATGATGCCGACGTTGGACTGGCCGGGCGTGATGATGCCGGGGCAGTTCGGGCCGATGATCCGGGTCTTGTTGCCCTTCTTGCCGGCGTACGCCCAGAACGACGCCGAGTCGTGCACGGCGATGCCCTCGGTGATCACGACGGCGAGGGGGATCTCCGCGTCGATGGCCTCGACGACCGCGTCCTTGGTGAACTTCTCCGGCACGAAGATGACGGAGACGTTGGCGCCGGTCTTCTCGATGGCCTCCTTGACGGTGCCGAAGACGGGTACCTCGGTGCCGTCGAAGTCCACGGTCTGACCCGCCTTGCGCGGGTTCACGCCGCCCACGACGTTGGTGCCGTCACCGAGCATGAGCTTGGTGTGCTTCATGCCGGTGGCGCCCGTCATGCCCTGGACGATGACCTTGCTGTCCTTGTTGAGCCAGATAGCCATGGTGTGTTGGTGTCCTCGTCCTGAGTGCTTACTTGGCGGCGTGGGCCAGCTCGGCGGCCTTGTCGGCCGCGCCGTCCATGGTGTCGACGCGCTGGACCAGCGGGTGGTTGGCGTCGGTGAGGATCTGCCGGCCGAGCTCGGCGTTGTTGCCGTCGAGGCGGACGACGAGCGGCTTGGTGACTTCCTCGCCGCGGTCCTCGAGGAGCTTCAGTGCCTGGACGATGCCGTTGGCGACCTCGTCGCAGGCGGTGATGCCGCCGAAGACGTTGACGAAGACGGACTTGACGTCCGGGTCGCCGAGGATGATCTCCAGGCCGTTGGCCATGACCTGGGCGGAGGCGCCACCGCCGATGTCCAGGAAGTTGGCCGGCTTGACGTTGCCGTGGTTCTCACCGGCGTACGCGACGACGTCCAGGGTCGACATGACCAGGCCCGCGCCGTTGCCGATGATGCCGACCTCGCCGTCGAGCTTGACGTAGTTGAGGCCCTTCTCCTTGGCGGCGGCCTCGAGGGGGTTGGCCGCGGCCTTGTCGTGGAGTTCCTCGTACTCGGGGTGGCGGAACTCGGCGTTGTCGTCGAGCGACACCTTGCCGTCGAGGGCGAGGACGTCACCGGAGGCGACCTTCGCCAGCGGGTTGACCTCGACGAGGAGGGCGTCCGACTTGATGAAGGTGTCCCACAGCTTGACGAGGACGTTCACGACCTTGTCGGCGACCTCGGCCGGGAACTTCGCGGCCTCGACGATCTCGCGGGCCTTCGCCTCGTCCACACCGTCGATCGGGTCGATCGGGGTCTTGGCGACGGCCTCCGGGCGGGTGGCCGCCACCTCCTCGATCTCCATGCCGCCCTCGACGGAGGCGATGGAGAGGAAGGTGCGGTTGGCACGGTCGAGGAGGAAGGAGACGTAGTACTCCTCGACGATCTCCGGAGCGGTCTCGGCGATCATCACCTTGTGGACCGTGTGGCCCTTGATGTCCATGCCGAGGATGTCCGTCGCGCGGGCGACGGCCTCGTCCGGGGTGGCGGCCAGCTTGACGCCGCCGGCCTTGCCGCGACCACCGACCTTCACCTGCGCCTTGACGACGGACTTGCCGCCCAGACGCTCGGTGATCTCGCGCGCCGCCTCAGGCGTGTCGATGACTTCACCGGCCAGCACCGGTACATCGTGCTTGGCGAAGAGGTCCCTCGCCTGGTACTCGAACAGGTCCACGCGCTTCCGTCCCTATCAGTGATCTCGCGGTTCGTTGGATGCGTGGGCGTGCCGCGAAGGGCAACGTGACGACCGCATGTGTCACAAGGGAAGCGCACACGGTGTCCGAGCGCGCGGCATGTCCGTCTCGCAGGTTATCTCTGCTTGCGGGGGGCCTCTAAATCGCGGGTCACACATGAGCGGTGATACCTGTCACATGATGCCGGGCTCACTGGCACGCCGTGCCGCCGGTGAGGGGTCTCACCGGGCTGGGGTTGACCCGGTGAGACCCCGTGAGCACCTCCGGTGCCGCTCGTGAGCGGCCCCGGAGGGGCTCATGAGCCGGCCCGTCGAAGGGCTCGGGGCGGGCCGTCCTCACCCCAATGAGGACGGCCCGCCCCCATCCGCCGGGCCTACGGCCGGACGTGTCCGACGGCTTTCGGCCGTCCGGGTCTTCGGCCCCGCGGAGACTGGGCGGTGCGGAGGCGACGGCGGGTGCGGGTCTGCTGCCGCAGTGGGGGCCGTGCGCGTCCGCGGGTTTCGTGGGGGGCGTGGGGCTGGGTTTCGTGGGGGGTGTTGGGGGGCGGTTTGGTGGGGGCGGTCCTGCCCGTTTATGGGGGGGACGGTCCTGCCCGCCGTGGGGGCGCGGGCCCCGCCGTGGGGGCGCGGGCCCCGGGGTGGGGGCGCGGGCCCCGCGGTGGGGCGTCAGATGCCGTAGGGCGCAGCCGTCGTGCTCGCGTCACGCACCGACGGCGGTGTGATCGCCTCGGCGACGCCCGCCACCCCGGTGACGGCGTGCCCGGCCAGCGGCTGGGCGGTGGCGCCGACGGTGCCGGTCAGGTCGTACGCGAAGCCGTCGACGTCGCCGGTCACGTCCTGCGCGAAGGGGGCGACCGGGGCCGTCAGCCCGTACCCGAAGCCGTCCACGGTGCCGGTGACGCCCTGGGCGAAGCCGCCGGTGGTGCCGGTGACGTCGTGGGCGAAACCGTCGGCGGTGCCGGCCAGACCGTGCGCGAAGGGGGCGACGGGAGCCGTCACCTCCTGGGCGACGGCGACGACGGGGGCCGTGACCTGCTGGGCGAAGGGACCGACCGGGGTCGTCACGTCGTACGCGAAGCCGTGGACGGTGCCGGTCACGTCGTGGGCGAAGCCGCCCGCGGCGCCGGCCACGCCGGGGGCGAGACCCTGGGCGGCGCCGGTCACGTCGTGGACGAGGCCGTGGGCGGTGCCGGTCACGCCCTGGGTGAAGGAGCCCGCGTCACCGCCGACGCCATGGGCCAGCGCCCCGGCGTCCACGGCCGCCTGGCCCGCGACCGGCACGACACCCCGCACGGCGGTGTGCGCGACGGGCGGCAGCACGGCGGCGGTGGTGTCCTGGGCGACCTCACCGACCAGCCCGGTGGCGTACGGCGGTACGTCCGCCACCACGCCCCCGACCACCGGCCCCAGCCCCCGCACGGCACCGTCCGCGATCGTCCCGGCATCGGCCACGGTGCCCCGGGCCAGCGCGGTCGCCGCGCCGACGGCGTGTCCGGCGGCCGGGGCGACACCCGACACCGCCCGCCCGGCGACCGGGGTGACCCCGTGCACCGCGTCGGTGGCGATGGGCAGCACTCCGTCCACGGCGGAACCGGCCACCGGCGGGACGACCGCGGCGGCCGTCTCCCCGACGACCGGCGTGACCGTCCCGGGGACGGCCTCGACGATGCCGAGGACGTGGCTCGGAACGCCGGAGACGGTGGCTCCGGCCACGGTCGCACCGACACCCGCCGTGGTCGTGGTCGTGGCGGTGGCGGTGGCAGCCGCGGCGGTCGCACGCCTCTCGGCACCGGACACCGCACCCTGCACACCGGCGGCCGTACGGCCCGCGCCCGCGACGACGTGCTGGGCCTTCGTCCGTACGACGCCGTCTACGCCCTGCGCCTGCGTGCGCGCCGCCGACTGGACGCCCGCGAGCTTCGTCTGCGCCGCGGCGAGCGCTTTCTCCAGCTCCGGGGCGAAGGCGGCGAGCGGACCGAAGAGGTAGTCGACGGCGGTGCCGTCCGTCGGGACGGCCGGGGTGTCCGTGCCGGACAGAGCTGCGGCCACCGTGCCGGCGGCCTCGTCGGCCTGCGCGGCCGCGGACGCGGCGGACCCTGCCTGCGTCTCGACGTCGGCGGTGGCGGCCCGCGCCGCCCGGGCGCCCTCGATGGCCTGCGCGCCCCGGATCTTGGACGCCTTCGGAGCGGCGGCCTGGGCCTCGGCCCCGCCACGGGCCTGGTCCACGGCGTCCGCGGCCTTACCGGTGACCTCGGCGGTGGCGGTGGTCCCGGTGGCGGTGCGGAGGGTGCCGGAGGCGGTGGCGGTGACGTCGGAGACCGCGCCGGTGACGGTCTCGGAGACCGCGCCGGTGACCGTACCGAGCGTGTCGCCGGTCCCGGCGGTCGCGTCCGGCAGGGAGAGGGACGAGGCGGGCAGCTCGTCGGCGGTGGCCGCGGCCGAGCCGAGCGCCCACGCACCGGTGACACCGGCGGCTATGACGATGGAACGACGGATGTTCTTGTTCATGCGTGCGTCAGATCCTTAGGGGTTCCGAGACTTCGGAAGGCTTGGGGACAATCCCGGCGCCGGAGCTGGGGGAGGGCTCCGGGCGGGCGGGCAGACCTGTCTCCGCCCCCGCGCGGCAGGTCTACGAGGGATGGAGGTCTGCCCTAGCCGGGGAAGACGGGGATGTCCCGGTACCTGTCCTGGGTCTCGGACGCGTCGGTCCGCACGGCACTGCCGGGCACCAGCCGCAGCGGCACCCGGTGATACGGCGTGACGGCGTGCGCGTCGCCGTGGCGCGACGAGCCGCTGTCGACCACCGGCGCGTTGCCCAGCACGCCGCCGGGGCCACCCGCGGGGGCCCGGTGCGCGGGCAGGTGCGTCAGGTGGGTGACGTGTCCGGCCCGGTGTCCACCACCGTGCGCCGCCACGACCGCCTCGGCATGTTCCGCTCCGCCCCAGGGCCCGTACGACGACGTGACCGCCGCCGAGCCGGCCGGCCCGTCACCGTCCGACGACGGAGTGACGCCGGAGTCCTCCTGGGGCGTCGACGCCACCGGCGCCGGCAGTGTCCCCTCCGGCTGCTCCCCTGGAAGCGGGGGCAGGGACGGCGGGGACGGCAGGGAGGGCAGGGACGGCAGGTACGGATCGTCCGGCAGTCCCGGAAGGGAAGGCAGCGAGGGCCACGAAGGCAGCGCCGGGAAACTCGGCAGGCCCGGCGACGACCCTGACGGCACGTCCGACCGCGTCCCGCCCAGCGTCTCGGTCACCGCCGCCACGACATCACCGGCCGACCGCAGAACCTTGCCGCCGACGGGGAGCGCGGGGGCTTCGGGGTACGACGGAGCCGAGGATGCGGAGGTGGGCGAGGTGGGCGAGGACGCCGAGGAAATCGACGCAGCTGTCTCGGTCGGGGTGGCGGTCGCCGTCGACGCCGAGGCCGAGGCTGAGACCGGGACCGGGACCGGGACCGACGCTGACACGGCCCTCGACACCGACGCCGACGCCCCGGACAGGGATGTCGCTGTCAGGGCAGATGACAGTGCAGAGGGAGGTGCGGAGGGCGGCGCGGAGGAGGGTGCAGATGCCGGTGCCGGCACCGACGTTCGGTCCGCCGCCTGCGCCTGCCCGCCGAAAAGGACCCCTAGGGTGAACAACCCGCCCACCACTAGCGCGCCTTGCAGCGCACGCCGCCCGGCCGCCGTGCGCAGGACGCGCAGAGCGGCTCGGAAGAGAGCGGCGGGCCGGGCCAAGAGGGGGATCCTTCAGTGCGACGAACGGGGCGAAGCCAGGCGTCGATCCTTGCACGGCAGTGCCGAGGTCGCGCAAGCCCCCCGTTACCGATGGGTAGTCATGTCCCGTTTACAGCCGAGGTGTCCGTCCCGTCCCCGTCACCCGACCCTCGTCATGGTGATCCGTCCCCCTGTCATCCGTCGCTGTCCTCCGTCCGGGGCATCCGTCTCTGCCATCCGTCCGTGGCATCCGCCCGTGGCATACGTCCCTGGGCCTGTCGCTACTCCTTGTCCGGGACGGGCAACGGACGTTTCTCGATCGCTGCGGCCATCACCTCCGGGAAGAGATCGGGCGTGCAGGCGAACGCCGGCGCGCCGAGTGCCGCGAGCGCGGCAGCGTGGTCCCGGTCGTAAGCGGGCGCTCCTTCGTCCGACAACGCCAGCAGCGTGACGAACTGCACGCCTGACGCCTTCATCGCCGCGACCCGCTTCAGCATCTCGTTCCGTATGCCTCCCTCGTAGAGGTCGCTGATCAGCACGACCACCGTCTCCGCTGGCCGGGTAATCAGCGACTGGCAGTAGGTCAGCGCCCGGTTGATGTCCGTACCGCCGCCGAGCTGGGTGCCGAACAGGACGTCCACCGGGTCGTCGAGCTGGTCGGTGAGGTCGACGACCGCCGTGTCGAAGACGACGAGCCGGGTGCTGATCGACCGCATCGAGGCCAGCACCGCCCCGAACACCGAGGCGTAGACGACGGACGCCGCCATCGACCCGGACTGGTCGATGCAGAGGATCACCTCCTTCTTCACGGACTGCGACGCCCGGCCGTACCCGACGAGCCGCTCCGGCACGACCGTGCGGTACTCGGGGAGGTAGTGCTTGAGGTTGGCGGCGACCGTGCGGTTCCAGTCGATGTCGTGGTGGCGGGGGCGGGAGACACGCGCGCTGCGGTCGAGGGCGCCGGTGAGGGTGGCCCGGGTGCGGGTGGCCAGCCGCTTCTCCAGGTCGTCGACGACCCTGCGCACGACCGCCCGTGCCGTCTCCCTCGTCGTCTCCGGCATCGCCTTGTTGAGCGAGAGCAGCGTGCCGACCAGGTGCACGTCGGCCTCGACCGCCTCCAGCATCTCCGGCTCCAGCAGCAGCGTGGCCAGCCCGAGCCGGTCGATGGCGTCCCGCTGCATGACCTGGACCACGGAGGAGGGGAAGTACGTCCGGATGTCCCCGAGCCAGCGCGCCACGGACGGCGCCGACGCCCCCAGCCCCGCCGAACGGTCCCGTCCCGTCCGCGCTCCGTCCCGCTTCCCGTAGAGCGCGGCGAGCGTCCCGTCCATGGCCGCGTCCCGCCCGGACAACGCGTACCCGGTGCCGTCCGCCTCGTCCCCGCCGAGCACGAGCCGCCACCGCCTCAGCCGCTCCTGACCCGGGCCCGTCACCCCGGCCGCCCCGGCGGCCCCGGCTGTGCCAGCGGCTCCGGCCGTTCCAACGGCTCCCGTGGCGCCGATCGCCCTGGTGGTGCCGGTCGCTCTCGTGGTGCCAGTCGCCCTGGTGGTGCCGGTCGCTCTCGTGGTGCCAGTCGCCCTTATGGTGCCGGTCGCTCTCGTGGTGCCAGTCGCCCTGGTGGTGCCGGTCGCTCTCGTGGTGCCGGTAGTCCCGGCGGCTCCGGTCATCCCGTTGGCACCGGTCGAGCCGGTGACGCCGGCCCCGGTGACCCCGGTCATCCCGGTGACGCCGGTCGTCCCAGTGGCGCCGGTCGTCCCAGTGGCGTCAGTGCTGCTGGTGGCGTCAGTGCTGCCGGTGGTGGCGCCGATAGTCCCGGCGGCTCTGGTCACCCCGGTGGTCCCGGCGGCCCCGGCCGTGCCGGTCATCCTGGTCCCGCCCGCCTCGCTCGTCATCCGCCCACCCCCAGCAGGCCGTTGCCGTCCCGCAGATCGCTGCCGTCCCACGCATGTCCGTCGGGCCCTTGCGAATCGTCGGGCCCTGGCCGGCTGTCGGGCCGTAGCTCGCCGTCGGCCCCTTGCGTGCCATCCGGCCGTCGCTCGCCGTCAGGCCCCGGCCGGCTGTCGGGCCGTCGGTCGCCGTCCTGGTCGAGTCCCAGCAGCAGCCGCACCACAGGCTGAACGGCGTCCGCGCGCCCCGCGTCGAGTCCGGCCGCGAAACCGGGTCTGCCGGCGTCCGTCCCCACCGCGCTCCCCCGCTCCCCCGGTCCGCGCCGCACCAACTCCCCGAGCGTCCTGCGCACCCCCGCCTCGTACGCCGAGAACGTCCGCCGCAGCAGTGGCAGGACGTCCGTGAACGCCTCCGCCGGCACTCCGGTCAGCCACCCGTCGACCAGGGCGAGCAGCCGCTCGTCGTGCACGAGGAGCAGTCCTCCCCCCGAGCCGCCGCCGACGAAGCCCTCGATCCAGGCGGCCGCCTCCCCCGGCGGCGTCCCCGGTGACAGAGCGAGCCCCATGAGCCGTGCCGCGTCATCACCCTGCACCTCCCCCTCGTCCAGCAACAGGCGTACCGCCCGCCCCCGGATGACTCCGGACACGGAGTCCCGCACGGACAACACCCGCAACACGCCCCGCCAGCGGCCCCGCAGGTCGCCGTGGCGCGATGCGCCGGTGCCGTAGGGGCCGCGTTCTTCTTCCGCGGTCTCGCGCTCACCCGCTCCGGGGTCGCCCCTTTGGATCCGCCGGTCCCCGTCGCCCCCCTGGTCCCGCGGATCCCCCGGGTCCCCGGGGCCCCCTCCCTGCGAGAGCGCCTCCTCCAACAAGCCCACGGCCCCGTGCACCGCGTCGACATGGCCGCGCATCTGCTCGGCCGCCTCGGCGTCCAGCGCGGTGCAGGCCGGCGGCAGGCCGACGAAGACGCGTTCGGCGAGGCCCACGGCGACGTCGGTCAGCGCGCCGGTGTCGGTGCCGCGCACGTCGCCGTAGCGCAGGGAACGGACCAGCGCGGGCAGTGCCTGGGCGAGATGACCGACGTCCGCGTCGAGCGCCGCCCGGTCGGCGAGGACATGCATCACCGTCGGCAGGGCCTCCGGCAGGCCGGCCAGGAGGCAGCGCTCAGCGAGCGCGGTCACGTCGGCGAGGCTGCCCGCACCGACGGCGTCCGCCTCCGCCTTCGCGGTCGCGGCGGCGAGCACGGTCGTCCCCCACACCCCGGCCTCGGCCACCCGTACGGACAACTCCGGCTCCCAGCGCAGTCGCCACGTCTCCCGGAACGTGCCGGTGCTGCCCCGCGAGACCGCCGGCTCACCCCACTCGACGCGCAGCAGCCGCAGCCGGTGCAGCAGTCTGCTGCGCTCGGCGTCGTTCTCCTTGCGCAGGTCGAGCTCCATCTCCCGCTCCGACGCCTCCGGCTTGAGCCGCAGCCGGCGCTGCAGCCGGTCGAGGTCCCGCTGCAACGGCACCGCGGGGGCGGTGACCGGAACCTCCCCCAGCACGTCCCCGACGACCAGCCGGTCGTGCACGAGCGCCAGCGGCACGTCCGATCCCTCGCACAGCACCGCCCGCACGGCGTCCGTCGTCTCGCTCAGCCCGGGCAGCGGCCGGCCGCGCAGCACGGCGAGCGTCTCGGCCAGCCGTACCGCCTCGATGACATGCGCCGAGGACACGATCCGGTCCTCCCCGCGCAGCAGCCCCGCCACCTTGGCCAGCCATCGCTCGACCGGCCGGTCCGGCGCGGCGAACAGGTGCCCGTACCAGCCGGGCGACTCGATCCCCGCGCCGTAGCCCCCGGCCCGCGCCAGCCTGCGGTACGTCCACGGCACCCACGTCAGGTCGGTCCTGACCTTGGGCAGCCCCCTGAGCAGCGCCCGGTCGGCGGCGACGGTGGTCCTGCGCCGCAGGGCGGGCACGTGCCAGGCCCCGCACACCACGGCCACGCCCGCCTCGCCGAAATCGCGCTGTGCGGCCCGCACCTGGAGCCGCATGTACGCCTCCCGGACGGGGTCACGGTCGCTGCCCGCGTCGCCGTAGGTCTCCCGCAGGACACCCATGGCCTCCTCGAGCGCGGCGAAGGGCGCGAGCGGGTCCCTCCCGCCGGCTCCCCGGTGCTCGACGACGTCCTCCCACCAGCGCTCGGGGTCGTCGTGCCCGGCGGCGTCGGCGAGCGCGGCGAGGGGATCGACCCGCAGGCGGTCGGCCGACGGCTCCGTCTTGTCCCACGCGAGGGTGTGCGTGGCCGGCAGGTCGATGAAGCGGACCGGGACCGCGTGCTCCAGGGCCCACCGGATGGCGACCCACTCCGGTGAGAACTCGGCCATCGGCCAGAACGCCGACCGCCCGGGCTCGTCCACGGCGTGGGCGAGGAGCGCGACCGGCGGCCGCATGTCCTCGTCGGCGGCCAGCGGAACCAGCGCGTCGGCCTCCGGCGGCCCCTCGATCAGCACGACGCGCGGCCGCGCCGCCTCCAACGCCCCCCGTACGGCCCGGGCCGACCCCGGCCCGTGATGCCGCACCCCGAGCAACAGGGGCCGGCCGTCACCATCCCCCTGCCCCACGGCGCGCCGCCGCCCGTCCGGCCGCCCCTCGACCTCCCTTCCACCGCCGGCCGTCCCCTCGCCGGGCTCCGGCCCGCCGACCTGCTCCCCAGCAGCCCCCTGGCCGCCAGCCCGCCCCGCGACAGGCTCTCGACCGCCCACCCGCCCCCCGGCAGTCCCGTCACCACAGCCCCACCCCGCGACCGCCCTCGGGCTCCCGGCCCCGGGCACCCCCGCCCCGGCCGCCCGGCTCCCCTGCTGCCCGGCGCCCACGGCCTCGGTGTCCGCGCCCCCGGCGCCCACCCCGCCCCTCATCCCGTCCCCCTTCGCCTACGGGTCCACGTCGTGTCGTCGTCCCCCGGCCGTGCGCACCGGGCCGCCCCGCGCCGGCCCACCGGCATGGACCGCACCCCGTTGTCCCCGGCCCCGGTCACGCGCTCACCTCCCGGCAGGCGCGGTAGAAGTCCGTCCAGCCGTCCCGCTCGCGGACCACCGCCTCGAGGTACTCCTGCCAGACGACCCGGTCGGCGGCCGGGTCGCGGACGACGGCGCCGAGGATGCCCGCGGCGACGTCACCGGGCCGCAGCACGCCGTCCCCGAAGTGCGCCGCGAGCGCGAGCCCGTTGGTGACGACGGAGATCGCCTCCGCCGTCGACAGGGTGCCGCTCGGCGACTTCACCTTCGTGCGCCCGTCGGAGGTGACCCCGTCGCGCAGCTCGCGGAAGACGGTCACCACGCGGCGGATCTCGTCGATGCCGTCGGACCCGGTCGGCAACTCCAGGGAGCGGCCGATCTGGTCGACGCGCCGGGCGACGATGTCCACCTCCGCCTCGACGCTTGCCGGCAGCGGCAGCACCACCGTGTTGAACCTGCGGCGCAGGGCGCTGGACAGCTCGTTGACCCCGCGGTCGCGGTCGTTGGCCGTGGCGATCAGGTTGAAGCCGCGGACGGCCTGCACCTCCTGCCCCAGCTCCGGTATCGGCAGCGTCTTCTCCGACAGGATGGTGATGAGGCTGTCCTGCACGTCGGCCGGAATGCGGGTCAGCTCCTCGACGCGCGCCGTCATCCCCTCCGCCATGGCCCGCATGACCGGGCTGGGCACGAGCGCGTCCCGGCTCGGCCCGTGCGCGAGGAGCTGGGCGTAGTTCCAGCCGTAGCGGATCGCCTCCTCCGGGGTGCCCGCCGTGCCCTGCACCAGCAGGGTGGAGTCGCCGCTGACGGCCGCGGCGAGGTGCTCGGAGACCCAGGTCTTGGCGGTGCCGGGCACGCCGAGCAGGAGCAGGGCCCGGTCGGTGGCGAGCGTGGTGACGGCGACCTCGACGATGCGGCGCGGGCCGACGTACTTCGGTGTGATCACGGTGCCGTCCGGCAGGGTGCCGCCGAGGAGATACGTGGCGACCGCCCACGGCGACAGCTTCCAGCGGGCCGGGCGCGGACGGTCGTCCTGCGCGGCCAGCGCGGCGAGTTCGCCGGCGAAGGCGTCCTCGGCGTGCGGCCGCAGCGCCTCGGTCGACTGCTTCTGACTCGGTTCCACGAACGTCGGGTCGACGGACACAGACATGGCTGAGGTCCCCTCCAGCTCGGCCGGTTCGGATCTGGTGTCCACCGTGCACCACGGCACTGACAATCCGTTCTGACCTGCGAAGATGTCCTAGCGAGGCCGATTGTCAGTGGGTGGATCTACCTTCGATGGCATGACTCAGCAGGGGGTGCGCTGGACCGCGGACCAGGTGCTGGCACTGGCGCCTGACGCCGCGTCACGCAAGGCGGGAAGCAAGCTCGGCGCGGCCGGTCCGTGGTCCGGGACGGGGAGTTCCGACGAGGGGGCGGTGTGGGGGCTGTGCAAGGGCAGCGGCAGCGAGCCGTACCGGACGGTGGTCGATGTCGCGGACGCGTCGGGACCGGCGTACACGTGCAGTTGTCCCAGCCGCACATTCCCGTGCAAGCACGTGCTCGGGCTGTTGTTGCTGTGGTCGGGCGGGGAGGCGGTGGTGGCGACGGGCCGGGCGCCGGACTGGGCCGAGGAGTGGATCGCGGGACGGCGCGGGCGCACGCACGAGAAACGGGAGGCGGAGGCGGGGGGTTCCGGCACCGCCGACCCGGAGGCGGCCCGCCGCAGAGCGCGGCGCCGCGCCGAACGGATCACGGCGGGGGTGACGGAGCTGGAACAGCGGCTGGCCGACCTCCTGCGCTCCGGCCTGGCCACGGCCGAGCAGGCGGGGTACGGGATGTGGGAGGAGACGGCGGCCCGCATGGTCGACGCCCAGGCACCCGGACTGGCCGCACGCGTGCGGGAGTTGGGGGCGATCCCGTCGTCCGGTCCCGGCTGGCCGGTGCGCCTGCTGGAGGAGTGCGCGCTGCTCCACCTCCTCGACCAGGGCTGGCTGCACCGCGAGCGCCTGCCGGAGGCCCTGGCGGCGACGGTCCGCACCCGCGTCGGCCTGCTCGCCTCTCCGGGCGGCCCGCCCCTGCGCGACGACTGGCTGGTCCTCGCCCAGCACGACACGTCGGACACGAAACTGACGACCCGCCGTATCTGGCTCCACGGCGCGACCTCCGGCCGCACGGCCCTCCTGCTCTCCTACGGCGCCGCCGGCCGCGCACCCGAGATCGCCCTGCCGGTCGGGCTGGCCGTGGACGCGGAGGTGACCGCCTACCCGGGCACCGGGCAGCCACGGGCGGCCCTGGGCGAGCAGTTCGCCCCACCGGCGCCCACGAGCATCCGGCCGCCTGGCGTGACGACGGCCGAGGCAACCGCCCGCTACGGCGCGGCCCTCCGCGACGACCCCTGGCTGGACTCCGTCCCGGTCACCCTGCGCGACGTCCTACCGACCCCCGACGGTGACCGCTGGCAACTGGCGGACGCCGAGGGGGACACCGCCCTCCCGCTCACCCCGGCCGCGGCGTCCCGTCCCGGACTGTGGCGCCTGGTCGCGCTCTCCGGTGGCGCCCCCGTCAGGGTCTTCGGCGAATGCGGCCACCGCGGTTTCACCCCCCTGACGGCCTGGCCGACGGGCCCCGGAGAGGCGGTGCGGCTGTGCTGACCCGACGAGCCCCGTCCACGCCGTCCGCGTCGAAGCCGGACGCCACGCCCACCTCACGAAGCACCTTCGCGCCGACTGACACACCCGCCTCACGAAACGCACGCGTCTTGCCGCCGGGCGCCACACTCACGTCGAGACGCACCTTCACTCCGAGCGACGTCGCCCCGAGGGACACGCCCTCCTCACCAAGCACAAGCACCTCCGCCCCGATTGACCCGCCCACCCCACGAGGCACCTTGGTCCAGGGTGACTTCTCCACCCCCCGAAGCGCCCCCGCCCCGGGCGGCGTGTCCGCCCCGCAGCATCCGGCAGAGGGCCACCCCGTGGGACGGAAGGAGACCTCATGAACGGCACCCCGGCCCCCGCCGCCCCACCGCCCGCCTGGGAGGAGCTGGTCACCGCGGCCCTCCTCGGCACGGACCGCCGTCCGCCCCCCGGAGCGGCCCCCGGCCGGAGCGCGCCGGCGGCCCTCCTGGACGCGTCGGCCGCCGAGACCGTACGGCGCCGGGCCGGTCTGCGCCCCGGCCGGGCCGCGCCCCGGCCGGAGCCTGCCCCCGAGGACCCGCGCCCGGCGCTGCCCGCCGCCGCGGCCCGCAGACTCGCCCTGCTGCTGGCCGGCCGCCCCGGCACCGGCGGAGGCGGCCGCAGGGGCACCGCGCCCGACCTCATGGAACTGCTGCCCCAGTGGCTGGCCACGGCGAACACCCGTGGTTTCGCCGCGCCCGCCGAAGCCCTGCCCGCGCTGCTCGACGCGGCCCGCGGACGCACGGACCTGCGCCCGGCGGCACTGGAGTTCGCGGGGCCGCGCGCCCTGTGGCTGGCGCGCTTCAACCCGGACTGGCGGTTCGCGCTGCGCGCGACTCCGGGCGCGGGCGCGTCCCCGCCGGGCCCTGAGGAGACCGGCCGGATCGAGCGGCTCTGGCAGGAGGGCCTGTTCGCCGAGCGGGTCGCTCTCCTGGCGGCGATCCGGGCCCGCGATCCCGACGCCGCCCGCGAGATGCTCGCGGCCACCTGGCCCACGGAGCGCGCGGAGGACCGGCTGATGTTCCTCGACTCGCTGCGCGCCGGCCTCGGCCCCCGGGACGAGCCGTTCCTGGAAGAGGCCCTGGCCGACCGCAGCCGCAACGTCCGGGCCACGGCGGCCAAGTTGCTGTCGGCGCTGCCGGGCTCGGCTCTCGCCGCACGGATGGCGGTGCGGGCCGCGGCGTGCGTGGCCGTCGACCACACGCGCGACACCCCGACGCTCGTCGTGGAGGCGCCGCACGAGTGCGACGCGGCCATGGAACGTGACGGCGTGGCGCCCAAGGCGCCGTCCGGCCGGGGGGAACGGTCGTGGTGGTTCGGCCAGTTGGTGGAGGCCACCCCGCTCGCCACCTGGCCGGCGCGGCTGGGCGGCCGTACGCCGGCGCAGATCGTCGCGCTGCCGGTGGCCGACGACTGGCTGAGCGAACTGCACGGGGCCTGGTGCCGGGCGGCCGTTCGGCAACGGGACGCCGACTGGTCACGGGCGTTGCTGGGGGTGCCGTCGGCGCCCGAGGCGGGCGGTCCGGGCGCGGTCTCCCTTGCCGAGCGGGCCAAACTGCTCGGCACCCTGCCGACGGACGAACGGGCCGAGTGGGTGGCCGGGTTCATCGCGGCGCACGGTCTGTCCGAGGCGTTCCAGCTGCTCGGGGTGTGCGCGGTGCCGTGGGCACCGCCGCTGGGCCGGGCGGTGGTCGACGCGCTCAACATCGCGCGGGACGCGGGGAATTACCCGTGGAGCTTCAGCGGGGTGATGGGCCTGGCCGAACGCTGCCTCGACCCGGCCGAGGCGGGCCGCCTCGACGCCCTGCTGGCGATACCGGACGAACCGGAGGACGCGTCACCCGGGGCCGGTGGCTACTGGGCGGAGGCGTTCCAGCGGTTGGGGACGACGTTGCGGTTGCGGGCGGTGATGGCGGAGGAGTTCGGGACCGCCTGACCGTGACCGGTCCGGGGGCGCCCCCGCCGGGGACCGCCACCCGGACCACCCGCACCGCTCGGACGGGACCTACGCCCCCGCGGGCTGTCGGACGTTGGCCCGCACCCAGTCCACGATGGAAGCCGTCGTCGCCCCGGGCGTGAAGATCTCCGCGACGCCCTTCTCCTTCAGCGGCGGGATGTCCGCCTCGGGGATGATCCCCCCGCCGAAGACGAGGATGTCCGCCGCGTCCCGCTCCTTGAGGAGCTCGATCACGGCGGCGAAGAGCGTGTTGTGCGCCCCGGAGAGGATGGACAGGCCGATCGCGTCGGCGTCCTCCTGGATCGCCGTGTCGACGATCTGCTCGGGGGTCTGGTGAAGCCCGGTGTAGATGACCTCCATACCGGCGTCGCGCAATGCCCGCGCGATCACCTTGGCCCCACGATCGTGGCCGTCGAGCCCCGGCTTGGCCACCACCACGCGGATCGGACCGGCTGCCACACCCATCACTGCCTCCATGAAGCGACTACATCCATCCGTACCGATTCCCTGCGTACCGAGAGGTACCACCACACCGGCCGGGGGAAGTGAACGAACGTTATCGCCAGCATCCCGCAACCGGCAGTTTTACGGTGCGGACCGAGGGGGAAATCACACGGTGGGACACGTTCACAGCGCGCGGTTCCTTCTCCCCTCAGGGGGAACTCGGGGGGACATCGCGCAAACGGGAGCCGCAACGAGGTCGCGGCACCGCCGCGTCGCAGGCCGCGCGCCGTGGCGGTGCGGTGAATCGGCACAGGCAGCCGACCTCCTCCGCCGCGACTTCCACTAGGGCACACGGGGGACACAGGCGTCCCCGGCGTGCCGACAGGAGGTCGGCCATGCAGGTCACGCGGATATTGCAGCCGTTTGTGCCGTACTGCCAGCGTTTCCTGCCGACCAGGCTGGCGGGGCTCTCGATGGCGCTCATGAAGGCGACCGCCCTCGACCTGGCGATCCTCGCCGGGCACCTGCTGCTGTATCCCTCCGGTATCTCCCAGGAGCGCCGCAACTCGGTCGCCGCCGCGCTGCCCGCGCTGGAGGGCACCGACACCGATCCGGCGCGCCTGCCCACCCGGGCCCAGCCCCCGGTCGTCCTGCTGCACGGCTTCATCGACAACCGCTCCGTCTTCGTCCTGCTGCGCCGCAGCCTCGCCCAGCACGGCAGGCACCGGGTGGAGTCGCTGAACTACTCACCGCTGACCTGCGACATCCGTATCGCGGCCGAGTTGCTCGGCCGGCACATCGAGGAAATATGCGCGCGCAACGGCAGCAGCCGGGTCGATGTCGTCGGACACAGCCTCGGCGGCCTGATCGCCCGCTACTACGTACAGCGGCTGGGCGGTGACGCTCGCGTACGGACGCTGGTCACCCTCGGCACGCCGCACGGGGGCACCCGGGTGGCCCCCCTGGCGAACGCGCACCCGATCGTGCGCCAGATGCGCCCCGGCTCGGAGCTCATCGAGGAGCTGTCCCGGCCGGCCCCCGGCTGCCGTACGCACTTCGTCAGCTTCTGGAGCGACCTCGATCACCTGATGGACCCGCTGGAGGCGGCCCGGATCGACCACCCCGACCTGCGCGCGGAGAACGTGCAGGTCAGCGGCATCGGCCACCTCGCCCTGCTCGTGCATCCGGCCGTCGCGACCGGTATACGTCAGGCCCTCGACGCCGACCCGACGGCTGCCGCCGCGGCCGCCGCGGAGACCGACGGCCTCACGGTGGCCTGAGCGCCCGTCCAGCCACACAACCGAACCCCACTCTCACAGCAGCCCGACAGCCGCCCTGAAGCAACCCAGCGTCGAACGCATTTCGAACACAGGGCCAAAACTCGCGCCCGCCCTCCCCCGAAACAGTGCCGATTGCCCCTTTCCCGCGGGCATGAAACCTGCGGAAGATTGTCGTGCCCGCGTACCGCCGGGTACAGTCACCGCACTGCTCTGGCAGCCCCTGTTGTCGAGGCGAGAGAGAAGTTGGTGAACGATCGTCACCCGTCGGGGACCCTGACCACCCCGGCTCCGGCTTCCGACGCCGAAGCGACGCACTACGCGTCGTACGACTCCCAGGAAGCCCAGTACGGCGACTTCACCAGCTACAACGCCTACGACACCGGAGCACAGACCACCGGCCACTACGCGGCCGACCCCCTCTTCGGTGACCTCCCGGGCGACGCCACCTCGACGGGTGCGTACGACACCGGGCAGTGGTCCACGGGCAGCCAGCAGACCCCCAACTACGACCCGTACGCGGCCCAGCATCACGCCGCCTACGACACGGGCGCGTACGACACGACCGCCTGGAACACGGACCAGCAGCACCTCGCGGCCATCCCGCACCAGACCACGGCGCCCGACACCAGCGGGCAGTGGGACGCGAGCACCTGGCTGCAGCCCGACCAGTCCGGCGGGCCCGCCGACCAGACCCAGCAGTGGGAATGGGGCACCCAGGCCTTCGACACCGGCGCCTACGACGCCACGCAGTGGAACTCCGACGGCGGCGCCGCCACGCCCGGCTCCGACGAGTACGAGCAGCGGACCGAGCCGCCGTTCGACCAGCAGGCCGACGCCGCCTTCGAGCAGTCCGGCTACGAGCAGTCCGGTTTCGAGCAGTCCGGCTACGACGAGTCCGCCGCGCACGAGGAACACTCCGCGGACGAGGGCGAGACGACCGCCACCGGCGAGCTGCCCGCCGTCTCGGCGGACCCCCTCCTCGACGACCAGGAGGAGGCGGCCCCGGCCCCCACGTCCCGTGCCGCCGCCCGCAACGCGAACCGTTCGCGGCGCCGTACGCCCCCGAAGCGCTCCGCGCTGCTGACGGTGGCCGTGCCCTCGGCCTGTGTGATGGGGGTCGCCGGCATCGCCGCCGCCTCCGTCGGGACGCTGACCGGCGACGACAAGGACACCTCGGCGAGCGCCTCGGACGCGCAGGCGGTGAAACCGTCCACCGCCAACAACAAGTTGGACTCCCAGCTCGAGACCCTCACCGCCGAGGCCGACGACTTCGCCGACCGCGCCAGCCGGACGCAGGAACGTATCGACCTCAAGGCGCAGCAGGAGGCCGAGAAGAAGAAGGCGGCGGCGGAGGCGGCCCGCAAGGAGCGGCTGCGCCCCAAGTACGCCCTGCCGGTCGCCAACCAGGGACTGAGCGCCTACTACGGCCAGTCCGGCATCAACTGGATGTCCCTGCACACCGGCATCGACTTCCCGGTCTCCTACGGCACCACGGTCATGGCCGCGACCGACGGCACCGTACGCACCCAGTGGAACAGCGCCTACGGCAACATGATGATCGTGACGGCGAAGGACGGCACGGAGACCTGGTACTGCCACCTCTCCAGCTACCGCGTCGCCTCCGGGACGACGGTGAAGGCCGGCGACCCGATCGCGTACTCCGGGAACTCCGGCAACTCCACCGGCCCGCACCTCCACTTCGAGGTCCGGCCGGGCGGGGGCTCGTCGATCGACCCGCTGCCGTGGCTGCGCAGCCACGGCCTCGACCCGACGTAGGCCGAACCCCGTCCGCCGGGCGGGCCCCCGCTGTCCAGCGGGGGCCTTCCTCATGTGCGGCCCGGCGTCCGGGCGTTACAGCTTCTCCACCGGCGCGTACCGCAGCAGGAGCCGCTTCGGCTTGGTGTCGCCGAAGTCGATCGTCGCCTCCGCGTTGGCGCCCGTGCCCTTCACCGCGACGACCGTGCCGAGCCCGAACTGGTCGTGGGTGACGCGGTCGCCGACGGCCAGCGAGACCACCGGCTTCTCTGCGGTCCGCCGGGTGGCGAAACCGGACGCGCCGGCCGCCGAGGACCGCGAACGGGACGACGACAGGGAGGCCGCCACCGCGGACGCCGGGCCGGAGGACACGGGCGAGGTGGCCCCCGTCCGCTTCCAGTCGACGTGCGTGGCCGGGATCTCCTCCAGGAACCGGGAGGGGGGGTTGTACGACGGCTGCCCCCACGCGCTGCGCATCGCGGACCGCGTCAGGTAGAGCCGCTCCCGCGCGCGCGTGATGCCGACGTAGGCCAGGCGGCGCTCCTCCTCGAGTTCCTTGGTCTGGCCGAGCGCGCGCATGTGCGGGAAGACGCCGTCCTCCATGCCGGTGAGGAACACCACGGGGAATTCGAGCCCCTTGGCGGTGTGCAGGGTCATCAGGGTGATGACTCCGGAGCCGTCCTCGTCCTCGTCGGGGATCTGGTCGGAGTCGGCGACCAGAGCGACCTGCTCCAGGAACTCGGCCAGACCGACCGACTCCTCACCGCGCTCCTGCTCGAACTCCAGTGCCACGGCGGCGAGTTCCTGGAGGTTCTCGATCCGGGTCTCGTCCTGCGGGTCAGTCGATGCCTGCAACTCGGCGAGGTAGCCGGTCCGTTCGAGGACGGCCTCCAGGACCGTCGCCGGGCCGGCGCCCGACTCGACGATCGTGCGCAGCTCCTCCATCAGCGTGTTGAACCGCTTCACGGCGTTCGTCGACCGCGCCGCCATGCCGTACGCCTCGTCGACGCGGCGCAGCGCCTGCGGGAAGCTGATCTTCTCGCGCTGGGCGAGGGCGTCGATCATGGCCTCGGCGCGGTCGCCGATGCCGCGCTTGGGCACGTTGAGGATGCGGCGCAGCGGGACGGAGTCCTCCGGGTTGGCGAGCACCCGCAGGTAGGCCAGGACGTCCCGGACCTCCTTGCGCTCGTAGAAGCGGACGCCGCCGACGACCTTGTAGGGCAGGCCGACACGGATGAAGACCTCTTCGAAGACACGGGACTGGGCGTTGGTGCGGTAGAAGACGGCGACGTCGCCGGCCTTCGCCTCGCCCGCGTCCGTCAGGCGGTCTATCTCGTCGGCGACGAACTGCGCCTCGTCGTGCTCGGTGTCGGCGACGTAGCCGGTGATGCGCGCGCCCGCGCCCGCGTTGGTCCACAGGTTCTTCGGGCGGCGGGACTCGTTGCGCTCGATGACCGCGTTGGCGGCGGAGAGGATCGTCTGGGTGGAGCGGTAGTTCTGCTCCAGCAGGATCGTCGTCGCGTCCGGGTAGTCCTCCTCGAACTGGAGGATGTTGCGGATCGTCGCGCCGCGGAAGGCGTAGATCGACTGGTCGGCGTCACCCACGACGCACAGCTCGGCCGGAGGGACGTCGTCCTCGCCGGGCGGTACGTCGACGGGGTGCTCGGAGGTGCCGACGAGCTCACGGACGAGGGCGTACTGGGCGTGGTTGGTGTCCTGGTACTCGTCGACCAGGACGTGCCGGAAGCGGCGGCGGTAGTGCTCGGCGACGTCCGGGAACGCGCGCAGCAGGTTGACCGTCGTCATGATCAGGTCGTCGAAGTCGAGGGCGTTCGCCTCGCGCAGCCGCGACTGGTACAGGGCGTAGGCCTGGGCGAGGGTCTTCTCGAAGCCGTCGGTGGCCTGGGCGGCGAAGTCCTCCTCGTCGATCAGCTCGTTCTTCAGGTTGCTGATCTTGGCACTGAAGGACTTCGGCGGGAAACGCTTGGGGTCGAGGTCCAGGTCGCGGCAGACCAGGGCCATCAGGCGCTTGGAGTCGGCGGCGTCGTAGATCGAGAACGACGACGTGAAGCCGAGCCTCTTGCTCTCGCGGCGCAGGATGCGCACGCACGCGCTGTGGAAGGTCATCACCCACATCGCGTGGGCACGCGGGCCGACGAGCTGCTCGACGCGCTCCTTCATCTCGCCCGCGGCCTTGTTGGTGAAGGTGATCGCGAGGATCTGGCCCGGGTGGACGTGGCGCTCGGCGAGGAGGTGGGCGATGCGGTGGGTGAGCACGCGCGTCTTGCCGGAGCCGGCGCCGGCGACGATGAGCAGCGGGGTGCCGGAGTGGACGACGGCGGCGCGCTGATTGTCGTTGAGCCCCTCCAGAAGCGCCGCGGCGTCGATCGCCGGGCGCGGGGCGCCGTCGCGGTAGTAGGCGTCCCGGTCCGGTGGCACGTCGAACTTCCCGCCGAACAGATCGTCCGGAAGCGGCTCCGTAGTGTGATCGTCCTCGGGCGGCGGGGGTTCCTCCTCGTGGCCGCGGGGGGCCTGGAGGTCCGCCAGGAAGCTGTCGTCAAAGAGGCTGCTCATCGCTCTCCGAGTCTAGGGTGCCCCACCGACAACCGGCCGCCGTCCCGAAAACATCCCGGCTTTCCCCGCCACCCGGCGCCCCACGATCTTCGGCCACCGCCCGCCCGACCCCGCCTCACCCTTCAGGACGGCCTGGTCACGCTGTGCGACGAACCGGGAAACCTGAACCAAGGTCACGAAAATGTATCGGGCATATCACCCATCAACCTTCACAGGAGCCACACGAGTTGGCTACGGTGCCGGGCAGGCCGTACGACCCCCACCGGCGAACCTCGCCGGGCCGCGCGGCCTCCGCCGAGTCCGGCGCGCCCCCTCGCGGCAGCCGGAGCCGGGGACCCACCGAGACCTTGGGGTGAATCGGCCCGACTCCCCTTCCGGGGACGAGGCCGTAGGGCAACCCTTCCAGAGCATCCGCCCGAACCCGACAGCTAACCCGGTAGGCGGAACATGGAAGGAGTCGCCTCCCTTGGCGTCGCAGCACCGCAAGCCGCGCCCCGCGGGTACGCGCGTAGCAGGCATACGCACGCCCGCCCTCGCCACCGCCGCTCTCACCTCGGTGGCCCTGCTCTCCCAGACGGCCGAGGCGGCACCCGCCGCCGACGGCAAGCCGAGCCTGGAGGAGGTCGAGAAGAAGGTCGACGACCTCTACCGCCAGGCGGAGTCGGCCACCGAGAAGTACAACGCCGCCAAGGAGAAGACGACCAAGCAGCGCAAGCGCGTCGACTCCCTCCTCGACGACGTGGCCCAGCGCACCCAGAAGCTCAACGAAGCACGGGAGCGGCTGGGTTCCTTCGCCGCGGCCCAGTACCGCACCGGCGCCTCCGCGCCCGACACGGCGACCTTCCTGCTCGCGGACACCCCGCAGGACTACTTCGACCAGAGCCAGCTGATGAGCCGGCTCACCGACCGGCAGAAGGGCGCGGTCGACGACTACGTCACCGAGCAGTCGGAGACGATGACGAAGCGTCAGGAGGCCGCGCAGAGCCTCGAGACGCTCACCGAGTCGCAGAACGACCTCAAGACCGCCAAGGCCACCGTCCAGAAGAAGCTCAGCACCGCACGCGCGCTGCTGTCGCAGCTGACGGCCGAGGAGAAGGCGCGGCTCGCCGCGGTCGAGCGGCAGAAGCAGCAGGAGGCCGCCCGCAAGGCGGCGGAACTGGCACAGCGGCAGGCGGCGGAGGCGGCCGCCCAGCAGGAGAGCGACGCCTCGTCGAACACGGGCGCCTCCACGCCGTCCTCCTCGTCCTCCTCGCCCTCGTCGGCTCCGGGCTCGGACGCCTCCTACGCCACCAAGGCGGAGAAGGCGCTCGCCTTCGCCCGCGCCCAGATCGGCAAGCCGTACGTCTGGGGCGCCACGGGCCCCGAGTCCTACGACTGCTCCGGCCTCACCCAGGCCGCCTGGAAGGCTGCCGGCGTCACCCTCCCGCGCACCACCTACGACCAGGTGAACGCGGGTAACACGGTCCCCCTCGCCGACGCCCAGCCGGGGGATCTGATCTTCTTCTACGACGACGTCACCCACGTCGGCATCTACATCGGCAACGGCATGATGATCCACGCCCCGAAGCCGGGCACGTACGTGCGCGAGGAGTCGGTGTACTACGACGGCGAGTCGTCGATCCACAGCGTGGTGCGACCGGCCTGAGCGACCGGCCCCGGCGCGGCGGGCCGGAGCACACGCGCGTGGGCGTTGTCCGCGCGGCGGCGGGGCGGCGCGTGACGGCGAGGCAGCGCGGTCGACGGTTCGGCGCGTGACGGCGAGGCGGCCGCCTGTGTGCTGCGCCCGCGCGTATTTCACCGCTCCCGCACGCGTGCCCCGCGCGAGCCTCCCCGCCCTCCTCACCATCGGCCGCATGCCCGGCTCCTCCTCCCCCCTGTACGCCCGGCGGGCGCGGTCCGTCGGGAGGGAGCGCGGTGTCCGTCGGGGAGCGCGGTGTCCGTCGGCTGCCGGGGCCGCTTGCCGGCGACCGGCGTCCTGTCGATCGGTCTGCGTCTGACCGGGGACGAGGTGCTGCCTCCCGGATCACACTCGCGCTGGCGGGTGGCGCCGGAGGCGGACTCCGTCGTACCGCTGCACGGCTGCTGGGGGAGCGCGAGCGGTGGGGGGCCGAGGCGGGTGAGCCGGCCCGCGCTCACGACCGTGGCGGTGACCAGCGTGCCCGACACGCGCGTCTGCGCGCTGGGGTGGCGGTCGGTCGCTTGCCCGGGGCGCTGCTGGCGCCGGCGGCCGCACTGTGGCCGTCCTGCTGGTGGACGTCGTACGCCATGGGGAGCGGCGCATGCCTGGCGCGGTGTTCTGTGGTGTGTGGGCACACAAAGGCTGGCCGTGCTGGGCGCGACCCTGGCCCCGGCCCAGGAGGCGCCCTGGCTCGCGCACGCCGCGCCCGTGCTGTTCTGACTCGGCCTGGTGCTCTCTGTGCTCGCGCTGACCCGGTTTCTGGCTGGGGCAGCTCGCCGAGGGCGCCCGTCCCGTGGCGGACGGGCCCCATGCAGGTGCCGGTGTGGGTCGCGGTGGCGGTCCCGGCCGGCCGCCACCGCGGGGGCGGCCCTGGCCGCCCGCGCGTCCGTCAGGTCCAGAGCACCGCGATGAAGACGTTGGCCACGGTCAGCAGGCCGACCAGGCCGAACAGCGGCTTCTCCACCTTCTCGTCGTCGCGCTTCACGTAGACGAGGCCGAGAATCACGATCAGCAGAGCGAGCTTCACGCCGATCTTGATGTTGTTGACGTGCTGGTCGTCCGCCTGGTTGAGGCCGACCAGGATGACGCCGGTGACCAGCATCGTCGCCGCGCCGTGCAGCATCGCGGGGACGAAGCGGGCCGTGCCCCGGCCCATCGCCTTCATCTGCGTGAGGAAACCGCCGAGCAGCGCGCCGATGCCGATGATGTGCAGGCCGACGAAAAGATGGATGAGTACGTCCATGGAGCCGGATGCTAATCAGCCGCTCCGGTGCCGCCCGACACCGGCCCACCCCGGGTGACGCGCCACCGGCCGTTTCCGGCCCGTCCGGCGGGCGCCCCGTCCGGCGGACGGCCTGCGCGGCGGACATCAGCCCGGCGGACGCCCTGCCCGGCGGGCACCGGGCGCTGCATATATGCGCGCCATAGCACCCCGCCGCGCGAAGATGACCCGAATGCGCCGTATCGGTCAGCGGCCCGCCCGAAGTCGACCCCTCCCGACCGGATCACCGAGCACTTCCGGTCGCCCGACAGTCCGCTCGCGTCACTTCCGCACAACGCGTCACCGATCCGGCACGGACGGGCCTAGCGTCCTCCCCCAGGTGACCGGCTCCCCACCGCCGCCCGGGCCAGGGGCGGCAGTCGGCCACCACCGCCGAGACGTCCGGTGGCGCCCCGGTCCCCTGTGCGGGCCGCCGCCGGACGCGTCAGCCGCACCCCGCGGTGGTACGTCCGTCCGCTCCCCCTGGCGGGCACCCGCCCCACCCGGGGCCCCTGACGGCCGTACCGACGAGGCGGTCGTACGAAAGGACGTGCAGTCCCACGTGGCAGCGCACCGCAAGCCCCGACAGCGCTCGCTCGGCGGCCATACCGTCCGCACGGCGGCCACCATCGCCCTCGCCGGCGCGGCGGGCGCGGCCGGCTTCGACGGAACCGGACACGCCGAGCCGAACCCCACACCGGCGCAGGTGAAGGCCAAGGTGGACAAGTTGTACCAGGAGGCGGAGGCAGCCACCGAGAAGTACAACGGCGCGCAGGAGAAGGCGACCGCGGCCGAGCAGCGGCTGAAGGCCCTGCGGGACGAGGCCGCCCGCAAGGAGGCGCGGCTCAACTCGGCGCGTGAGCAACTGGGGTCGATGGCGGCGGCACAGTACCGCAGCGGCGGACTCGACCCCGCGATGCAGTTGGCTCTCTCCGACGACCCCGACCAGTACCTCGACGGCGCCGCCTTCGCCGAACGCGCCGGAGACCGCCAGTCCGCTGCCGTCGCCCGCGTCCGCGGGCAACTGGGGGAGATCGAACGCCTGCGCGGCGCCGCCCGCGTCCAACTGGCCTCCCTCAAGTCGCGTCAGGCGGAGCTCAAGCGGCACAAGAAGACGATCACCGGCAAGCTGGAAGCGGCACGCCGTCTGCTGTCCCTGCTGACGGCCCAGGAACGCGCCCGGCTCGAGGCAGGCGCGGGCAGCGCCACGGGCACCCGTGCCTCGCGGACCTCGACGGACACCCGCGACGACCTCCCGGCTCCCGGCTCGACGACCACGGCCGCCCCCAACTCGCGCGCGTCGGCGGCCGTCTCCTACGCCTACTCCAAGCTCGGCAGTCCCTATGTATGGGGCGCGACCGGCCCGAACGCCTTCGACTGCTCGGGCCTCGTCCTCGCCGCGTACCGCTCCGCGGGCGTCTCTCTGCCCCGCACCACCTACGCCCAGATCGACGCCGGCCGCCGCGTCCCCCGCTCCGAACTCCTCCCCGGCGACCTGGTGTTCTTCTACTCCGGCATCACCCACGTGGGCATCTACGTCGGTGACGGCAAAATGATCCACGCCCCGAACCCGTCGGCACCGGTGCGGGTGGCGCCCCTCGACGAGATGCCCTACGCGGGGGCGACACGGGTGGTGTGAGGGAGCCCCGGCGGGGCAACCGGAGCCGACATGGACATGTTGACGCGGTAGGTTCGGCGCGCGGCAACGGCCCGCCGTTGCATGTCGTCGCTCCCCCTCCCCGACCCGCCCGAAAGAGCCCCCGATGCCCGGCGCCACGCTGCCTCCTCCCCCTCCCCCGCCGCACATCCGCGTCTGGCCGGACCGGTCGGCGCTGCTGGCCGACAGGGAACAGGCCCTGCAGGAACTGCACCGACGCAGCCTCGGCGTGCACCGCGTGCTGCTGCTGTGGCTGCTGGCACTCGCGGCGATCATCGGATGGGCGCTGCTGATCCTGCCGGTGCAGCAGTTCGAGGAGAGGGACCCCACGGGTTTCCTGCTCGGCCCGGTCTTCGCGCTCCTCGGCCTTGCCGCGCTCGCCCCGTCCGTCATCGCCGTCGTCCTCGCCATCCGCCGCGACCACCAAGTACGGCAACTCCTCAACGCCTGGCTCGCGTTGGACCGCCAGCCTCTGTCCGACGCCCGCCTGCGCGCCCCCGGCCTCAGCCTCTTCTGGCTGCTGTCCTCCTTCACGGTCGCCGCGATCGGCCTGTGGGCGTCCTTCGGGACCGCGGCCGGCGCGCAAGCGGGCCGCTCGCCGTACGCCGACGTCGCCCTGGGCATGGGCATCGGCACCATCCTGTGGCTGACCGGTCTGATCGGCATGGTGAAGGCGGTACGGCACTACCGGTGGGCGCTACGGGTGCTGGGACCGACACCGACGGTGGGGCACCAGTGAGCCAAGGAACGTCCGCGCCGGCGGTCGGCGTGAGCGGCGGTCGGCGTGGCCGGCGATCGGCGTGACCGGCGGTCGGCGTGAGCGCTTCTCAGCGCCCCGCGTCCCGCGTCACACCAGCCGCCGTGCCGTCGCCCACCGCGTCAGCTCGTGCCGGTTGGACAACTGGAGCTTGCGCAGGACCGCCGAGACATGGGACTCGACCGTCTTCACGGAGATGAAGAGCTGCTTGGCGATCTCCTTGTAGGCATAGCCACGGGCGATGAGGCGCAGGACCTCACGCTCGCGCTGGGTGAGACGGTCGAGGTCCTCGTCGACCGGCGGGGCGTCGGTCGAGGCGAACGCGTCGAGAACGAACCCGGCGAGGCGGGGCGAGAAGACGGCGTCGCCCTCCTGCACCCGGAAGATGGAGTCGACCAGATCCGTGCCGGTGATCGTCTTGGTGACGTAGCCCCGGGCGCCGCCGCGGATCACTCCGATCACGTCCTCCGCCGCGTCCGACACGGACAGGGCGAGGAAGCGCACCGGCTGCTCGGCGTCGGCCATCAGCGCGGCGCACCGGCGCAGCACTTCGACCCCGCCGCCACCCGGCAGATGCACGTCCAGCAGGACCACCTCCGGCCGGGTCGCGTTGATGACCGTGACCGCCTGGTCGACGTCCGCGGCCTCGCCGACGACCTCGACGCCGGTCTCCTCGGTCCGGCCGATCTCGGCCTGGACACCCGTGCGGAACATACGGTGGTCGTCGACGAGGACCACGCGGACATGGCGCCCGCCCGTGCCGTCGCCGGAGGCCTTCGCCGGCCCGGCCGCTCCCGCTGTTCCGTTCGCCTCGGTCGGGTCGCTCATGACGTCTTCTCCGCCCTCTCCATCTCCAGCTCGACCTCCGTGCCGCCGTCCGGCACCGGCCGCAGCCGCGCCGTGCCGCCGTTGCGCTCCATACGGCCGATGATCGATTCTCTGACGCCCATGCGGTCGGCGGGTATCGAGTCGAGGTCGAATCCGGGACCGCGGTCCCGGACGGACACGAAGACCGTCCTTCCCTCGACTTCCGCGTATACCTGCACGGCGCCGCCCTCGCCACCGTACTTGGCGGCGTTCACCATCGCCTCGCGCGCGGCCTGCATCTGTGCCGCGGTCCGCTCGTCGAGCGGGCAGTCACCGACGACCACGACCTCGATGGGGACACCGTGCTTGTCCTCGACTTCCGCGGCGTTGTGCCGGACCGCGTCGGCGAGGGTGGTCGGTTCGTCGGCCTCGTCCTTGCCGGTGCCCTCCGGCTTGTACAGCCAGGTGCGCAGGTCGCGCTCCTGGGCGCGGGCGAGACGGCGCACCTCGTTCGCGTTCTCCGCGTTGCGCTGGATCAGCGTGAGGGTGTGCAGCACCGAGTCGTGGACATGGGCGGCGACCTCCGCCCGCTCCTGGGCGCGGATGCGCATCAGACGCTCCTCGGAGAGATCCTGCGTCATGCGGACGAGATACGGTCCGGCGAGCAGCGTGATGCCGACGAGGACGGCGAGGGCCGCCTGCAGGACCGATCCCAGGTGGGCGGCGGAGCCCTGCAGGACGAAGATGCCGGACACGCCGGCGGTGACCAGCAGGACACCGCCGCCCGTACGCAGCAGCGTGAGCGTCCGACGTCTGCGGCCCACCTCGACCCAACGGGCCCGGCGGGCGTTGTCCGCTTGGCGCCACACGAGGGCGACGCCCGCGCCGACGAGGACGGCCGGCAGCAGGTACGCCTTGGCGCCGCTGCCCAGGTTCACATTGCCCACGAAGACCATGGCCACGACGACCATGAGGAGCAGGGCGACGATCTGGCCCTTGTCCGGCTTGCGGGCGACGAGTCTGCGCCGCCCGTCGGGCGCGGTCTCGGTGGCGACGAGGGAGGGTGACTTCTGGCCGCCGACGCCGCCGACCCCGAGCGGCACGAAGAACCAGAAGGCCGCGTAGAGCAGGGCGCCGAGGCCGTCCGCCAGGAACAGGCCGACGAAGACGAGCCGCACCCAGATGACGGGCAGCCCGAGATGCCCGGCGAGCCCCCGCGCCACGCCACCCAGCCAGCGTCCGTCGCTGCTGCGGTAGAGCTTGCGCGGCGGCCGCGGTTCGACGAGTGGCGCTGCTGCGGCTTCCGGCATGCCACTGATGGTCACACGGCCGCCCGACCCGGGCATCAGGGTTCGCCCCCGAGACGCCCCTGATCTTCGACGTCCTCGCACGTCGAACGCCTCCCGGGCGCCGGCTCAGGGCCGATATCAGGGTCCGACCAGGGTCGTTCCGACTGCCGCCGGGGCGGCTCGCCCGCCACCATGGACCCATGGCAGATCACCAGCACGCCGCGGACGCCGCGCCCGACGGGGGCGCCGCGCCCGACGCGGCCACCCCGTCCAGCGGCGCCCCCGGCGCCGCAGGTGAGGAACCGCGCGCGCACGAGGGTGCGAGCGCACGCGAACAGGCGGGCGCGCACGGGCAGACGGGCACACGCGAGCAGGCGGGTGCACACGGAGAGCAGGGTGCGCCGGCGGGACCGGGCAAGGCCGGAGAGGCAGACGTGAACGAGGAGACAGCGACGGCCGGCACCGGCACCCGCACGACACACCGGCACCCCGGCACGAGTGAACCCGGGGCACCCGAGACGCCCGTGCCCCCCGAGGACCACGGCACCCTCGACGACCCCCCACACAGGTTCCGCCGCGACCGTGAGCACAAGATGCTCGCCGGTGTGTGCGCGGGGCTCGGGCGGCAGTGCGACATGGACCCGGTGATCTTCCGGATCACGCTCGCCGTGCTCTCCGCGACCGGGGGCATCGGCCTCATCTTCTACGGCTTCGCCTGGCTCTTCGTCCCGTACTCCGACGACGACGAGAACGAGGTGCGCAAGCTGCTGACCGGCCGGGTGGACGGACAGGCCCTCGCGGCCGTGCTGTTCGCGCTGGTCGGCTGCGGGGTGTTCCTGTCGATGCTGAAGAACGGCGGCGTGCTGACCTTCGCCGTCGTCCTCTCCTTCCTCCTGGCCGGCGCCGCGTACTGGTCGAGACACCGGGACGCCTCCGACGCCGACCCGCTCGCCGCCCAGGCCGTCGCCGACGCTCCGCCCGAGGCCCAGGCCCCACCGGTCCCGGCCGCGTACCCCTCCTGGTGGCGCGATCCCATCGTCAAGGACGGCACGCACTACGGCGGCACGGGCTACCTGTGGGGGCCCCAGGACTCCCGCAACCCGGACATCACCTCGATCATCGACGTGCGGCTCACCGGCCACCGGAGCAGCCACGACGACATACGCACCCCGTACGGCCGCGCCCCCAAGCCGCGTGGCCCGCGCTGGATCGGCGGCTGGCTGTTCCTGCTCGCGTCGCTCGCGGGCGGGCTCGCCACCCGGATCGCCTGGGACGAGCACCCGTTGGGCACCAGCCTCCAGGCCGGCCTGGCCACCGCGCTCATCGTGCTGGGCTTCGGCATCACGGTCAGCTCGTTCCTGGGACGTACGGGAGCGGGGTCGGTCTTTCTGGCGATCATCACCGCGGGCCTGCTGGCCGGGGCGGCCACACTGCCCAAGGACATCGGCACGCACTGGGTCGACACGACCTGGCGGCCCGCGACGGTGGCGGACGTCCACGAGGACTACGACCTCGGCACCGGCGACGGCACCCTGGACCTCTCCCGGCTCGAGCCGGCCACGGGACAGACGGTGAGCACCAACGCCGACGTGGGGGTCGGCCGACTGCGGGTGATCGTGCCACCGGACGTGACGGTGAAGGTGCGCATCGACGTGGGTCTGGGCGACATCCAGTTGCCGGGTGAGGGTCAGGAGGACGTGGACGTGCAGCCGGGCAGGCACAAGGAGGTGACCCTGTCGCCGGTCACGGGCGGCAAGGACAGCGGGACGATCGACCTCGACCTCCAGGTCGGGGCGGGACAGGTGGAGGTGGCCCGTGCTGCGTCATGAGTTCCGTCCGGGCAGGCTGGTGGCCGGCGCCGCCTTCACCCTCGCCGGCGTCGTCTACGCGGGCGACGCGGGCGGCCTCTGGGAGACCCCGTGGTTCGCCGTGATCCCGATCGTGGTGGCCGGCCTCTGCCTGGCAGGGGCGACCGGGGCGCTGACCCGCTCCATACGCAGGCGGCACGGCCGGCGCCCGTCCGCTCCCACCGAGGCGGGAGCGGACGGAGCGGCCTGACGGGGTGCGCCGCCCCGACCGCGGAGGCCGATCGCCCGCAGGCGGTGGTCCGCAGCCGACAGTCTGCTGCCACAGCCGGCAGTTCGCAGTCCGCAGTCGGCGGTCCGTCCCTGCCGGCAGCCGCGGAAGACTGCGGCCCCTGCCACCGCCTGCGGGGCCGCCCCACCCGCAGTCCCGCAGTCCCGCAGTCCCGCAGTCCCGCAGTCAACGATCGGCGGTCGGCGGTCGGCGGTCGGCGGATGGTTCCTGCCAGCCCGCCGTCGGCTCCCTAATAGCCCCCGGCCCGCTGTCGCTTCCTGCTCCGCCACACAGCGTCGAGGGAGAGGAAGGGGGCGCCGGCGAGGACGAGCGGGAGCCAGGCCATCAGGTAGGCGAGGTCGTTGCCGTAGTAGTAGGGGTCCGAGGCCCAGCTCACCGTCAGCCACAGGCTGAGGGAGATCAGGGCACCGCCGAGTGCGGCGAGGCGGGTCAGAAGGCCGAGGAGGGTGCCGATACCGACGGCGAGTTCACCGAAGGCCATGGCGTAGCCGAAGCCGGTCGGGTTCTTCAGGGCCAGGTCGACCAGAGCCGGGATGGCCGAGGAGTCACGGACGGCGCGCATGGTGTCGCCGATGGAGCCGGCGCCGCTGTCCCTGAGGAAGGCGCCGTCGGTGAGTTTGTCGAGGCCGGCGTAGATGAAGGTGACGCCGAGGAAGACGCGGAGTGGGAGGAGGGCGTACCGGGTGGCGGAGTCCCGCCAGTCCTGGCCGCTGTTGAGGTAGGGGGAGCGGGTGTCCGTTCGCATGCTGTGAGTCATCGCCCGTGGTCGCCTCTCGCCCGACGTGGTGGGACCCCTCGACAGACCATACGTACGAAATGGGAGGTGCGCTCAATGGTTGACCGGACCGGACCGGAGATGTCCCTTCCGTGGCCGTCGTTACTCCACCCACTCGGAGTACTCCGCCTGATCGGTGTAATCCGCCTGATCGGTGTAATCCGTTCGCTCGGCACACGCGGTCCACTCGGCCAGCTCGGCGTCGCTCTACTCCATCCCGTCGCTCTGATCCGTCAGGTCCGTCCGGTCCCTCTACTCCGTCACGTCGATCGCGTACCGGTTCGTCTCCACGCCGGCTGCGGTCACCACCTGGACCTCGACCCGGCCGGGTTCGACCTCCGCCGGGACCGGGACGGTCAGGACCGCGTCGGTGGGGTTGCTGAAGCCGCCGGTGACGGGGACGAGGGGGACGTGGACGTGGACGGTGCCGATACGGACGACCATGCGGGAGAGACGGTCGGCGGCCTGTGCTCCGGGCGGGACGAAACCGGCGCCGCGGATCTCGATGTCGTCGCCGGTGCGGATCGGGGCGTCCAGGTCACCGGCCTCGCGGGAGCGGACGACGGAGAGGATCACCGGGCGGCCGCCCTCCGCGTACTTGCCGGCGAGGTAGGTCGCGGCCGAGACCAGCACCACCACGGCGAGTCCCCAGGGCAGGTCGGGCAGTTGGTCGGGGCGGCGGGCGAGGCGTACCGCGGCGAAGGCCAGGGCGACGGCGGTGATGACGACGTACTGGATGTCGGTGAAGGTGCCGCGGCCCGCGTCGTCGGTGAGCAGGTCGGCGGCCCGGGGCCGGTGCGCGCGGACCTTCTGCAGCCGCTGGGCCAGGACGCGCAGCCCGACCACCCGGCGCACCAGCACGGCGATCGCGCAGACCACGGCGAGGACGGTCACCACCCCGGCCGCGCGGGCGAGTTCGAGACCGGAGATGAGCGCGTCGCGTTCGGCGGGGCCGGAGGCGGCGGCCAGCCGGCCCACCAGGACCAGCACGGCGTAGGCGATGAACAGCACCCAGGCGGCGGCGACCGCGCGGGAGGTGGACAGGCGGTTGTCCTCGCCGATGACGGGCGCCAGCGCGCCGCCGCGAGCCCGGTGCAACCAGGAGGCGGCGGTCAGCGCGCCGGCGACGGCGAGCGCGGCAAGCAGGCCGGCGGTGCGGGCCGTGGTCCAGCCCGCGCCGATCGCGGTGAGGGACTGGACGAGCAGCAGAAGGACGACCGCGGCCCACACCGTGCCCGCGGTACGCGCCCACAGGCGCGCGAGCCAGGCCTCGCCCTCCGCGCGGCCGCGTTCCGCGACCAGTTCCGCGGACTGCGTCAGTTCCTCCGACACCCACTGGCGGGAGGCCGAGGCGGAGTGGGCGACGGCGGCCGGCAGGCCCTGCCCGGCGGCGAACTCGTCGCGCTTCACCAGGAACGCGGCGACGGCGCGCCGGTGCCCCTCGCGTGCCCCGTGCGGACAGTCCCCGCAGGTGCAGCCGCCTTCGTGCGCGGCCGCTTCCGGCCTCTGTCTCGCTTCCTGCACCGCCACGTCCGACGCCTGCCTTCCCCACGACCGTCACGGCCGGCGGCCCCCGAAGAAACAGGCCGCCGCGCTGCGAACAACTCCCCTGCGATGACAGCGAATTGTGCCTTACGACACACCCTCCGCCTCCGGCAGGTCTGGTCAGCGCGGGTGATCCGGGGTCCGCCGTGTTGACCCGGCTGCGAGAATTGTCCGTATGGCCGAGATCATCCAACGTGACGGAGCCTGGGCCTTCGACGGCACGACGGTGAGGATCACGCCGGGACTCCACCGCAGCGTGCCGCTGTTCCGGCAGACGTACGGGGAGATCGCCGTGCCGCTGGAGGCGGTCGCCGGCATCGTCTACGAGCCCGAACGCAAGCGTGGCCGGCTGCGGTTGCGGTTGCGGGAGGGGGCCGACCCGCTGTTGCAGGCGACGGGCGGGCGCCTGCCCGACAGGGCCGACCCGTACCGGCTCGTCGTGGACATGGACGCCTCCGGGGTCGCCCAGTACGTCGCCGAGGAGATCCGGCACGCGTTGCTGCTCGACCAGGTTCCCAAGGAGCCGGCCAGGGCCTATCTGTTGCCCGGGCCACCGGTCCCGGTGTCCGTGCGTTCCTCCGACGGCACGGTCTCCTTCGACGGCACCCAGGTGCGCATCGATTGGGCGGACAGCGCGGACCGGGTGAAGCGGGCGACGGGCCCGCGCGTCATCGACGTGGGCGACCTCGTGCAGGTCGAGTGGCTGCCCAACACCGGCCACGAGGACGGCCTCCTGCGCTTCGTGACCCGCGAGACGGTGTTCGCGAAACCGCCGCCGGAAAAGGACCCGTACGCACTGGACCTGTGGGGCAGCGCGCGGCGCGACCTGCTGACGGCGCTGGTGGCGACGGCGGTCACCGCCCGGCTGCCGCATCCGTCCGGCCGTACCGGCGAGGGACGCGACCGCCACGCGGACGGGTGCCGGGACGGGCGGCAGGATCGGCTGCAGGACCGTTCGGCGCGTACGGCGGTCACCCTGTCCCCGCGGTCCGACCACCACGACGTCCTGCTGCGCCGACTGCGGGAGTTGGGGCAGCTGCACCGCGACGGGGTGCTGACGGACGAGGAGTTCGCGCGGACGAAGGCGGTCGTCCTGCGCGGTTTCTGACGCGGCGGGCCCGCTGCCGGCTCGGCTGGCCGGGGCTGACTCAGCAAGTCGGGGCCGGCTCAGCAAACCCGGGCCGGCTCAGCAGGTCGGGCCGGCTCAGCGCACCCTGGCACCCGGGCTGACTCCGCGGACCCCGGCTAGCTCAGCAAGTCGGGGCCGGCTCAGCAAACCCGGGCTGACTCGGCAGCCCCGCTAGCTCAGCAAGCCCGGGCACCCTGGCACCCGGGCTGACTCCGCGGACCCCGGCTAGCTCAGCAGGTCGGGCTCGCTCCGGCTGATGTCCTGCCACAGCGGCTGGTAGTTGATCCAGGCCACGAGGTCGCCGCCGAGTTGCTCACGAGTGGCCACCGCCGCCCGGTGGTCGATCAGTACCGGGCGGCCGGCGGCGCGGGCGGTCAGCTGGACCTGGCAGGAGCGTTCCATGGACAGGAACCACCAGGCCGCCGCGTCCACCGAGTCGCCGACGGTCAGCAGCCCGTGGTTGCGCAGCACGAGCGCCTTGCGGCTGCCGAGCGCGGACGCGATGCGCCGGCCCTCCTCGGCGTCGACGGCGACCCCCGTGTAGGCGTCGTAGAGGGCGTGGTCCTCGTAGAAGGCGCAGCTCTCCTGGGTGATCGGGTCCAGCAGTTCACCGAGGGCGGCGAGGGCGCGGCCGTGCACCGAGTGGCAGTGGGCGACGGCGACGACGTCGGGCCGGGCGGCGTGGACCTGGGCGTGCACGGTGAAGGCGGCCTGGTTGACGTGGTAGCGGCCCTCGACGACCTGCCCGTCCCGGTTGGCCAGCACGAGGTCGCTCACGGTGACGTGCTTGAACGGCATCCCGAACGGATTGACCCAGAAGCAGTCGCTGTACTCGGGGTCGCGGGCGGTGATGTGCCCGGAGACACCGTCCTCGAAGCCGAGCCGTCCGAAGATCCGCACCGCGCCCGCCAGGCGTTCCTTGCGGTGCCGCCGCTCGTCCTCGACCGACTCGTGCATCGGCGGCATGGCGAAATGCAGCCGGTCGGTGGGCAGCGGGGCAGGCGGTGTGGGCCCGTGCATCGGTCCTCCAGCACTGGGTTGCTTTACGGGGCGGAAGGTACCGTCGGTCAGGGCAAAAGGGCAGAGCCGTTATGCAAAGATGACGATTTCCGTCACCTATGGAGCATGTCTTGACCCTCGCCGACCGCCACCTCGACTCCCTCCTGCGCCAGATCGCGACGCGCAACGCGATCGAGCTCATCCACCCCTTCGCGGAGTGGCAGACGTTCGGCGCGCTGGCGTACGTGGCCGAGTGCTACGGCTTCCGCTACGAGAGCGTCCGGCTGGTCGGCAAGCAGCGGCTGGTGCACGTCCAGCTGGTCCGCGACGCCGCCCCGTGGGCCCGGCAGCGGGCCGCGGCCAGCACGGCCGCCTTCCCCGACACGGGGCCCGGCCGCCCCGTCCCCGGCATGCGGCCGGGTTCGCTCACTCCGCTCCCCGAGGCGCAGGCGGACGTCGACCTCCTCACGGCCCTCATCCGCTACGAGGCCCTGGAGGCGGCCGCCAACCGCGCGCAGCTGCTGACCGTCGCCTGGGGTTCGGCGGCGCTGTTCCTGCTGCTGGCGGTCCTGACCGGCAAGTACGCCGTGCTGCTCCCGCTCGCCGTCCTGACGCCGCTGGGCATGCTGGGCGCCCTGCGGCTCAATGCCTCCCGCCGCGCCGAGCTGGCACGACGGCTCACGGCCGCCGGCTGCGCGCCCGTACGGGACGAGACGGGCCGGGAGCGGTACGTGCGGCCGGTGCCGTACGGCGTGTGAGTCGGATACCCGACAGAAGATGTCGGGTATCGGCGGGAGACTCGCCGTATGACTGCACCTGGTACGACAGCGAGCTGGATGGTGTTCGCGGAAGCGGAACCGGACCTGGCGAAGACCGTCGAGGACCGTTTCGGCGCCTACACCCACCACGTTCTCGCGACCCTGCGCAAGGACGGCTCTCCCCGCACCAGCGGCCTGGAGGTCCGGTTCCTGGACGGTGAGCTGTGGCTCGGGATGATGCCCGGCTCGCTCAAGGCCCTCGACCTGCGCCGCGATCCCCGTTTCAGCCTTCAGACCAACCCCGGCGAGGGCACCGGCATGGGCGGCGGCGATGTCCGGATCAGCGGGCGGGCCGTCGAGGTCGAGGACGGGGAGACCAGGGCCCGATACGTGAAAGAGGTGGAACCGCCGCAGCCGTTCCACCTCTTCCGCACCGAGCTGACGGAGGTCGTACGGACCTCCGTCGAGGACGACACGTATCTCGTCGTCCAGGTCTGGAAGCCCGGAGAGCCGGTGCGGACTCTCAGGCGGACCTGACCCCTACCCCCGGGAGGGGCTCACTCCCACTCGATGGTGCCCGGCGGCTTGGAGGTCACGTCCAGCACGACCCGGTTGACGTCCCGCACCTCGTTGGTGATCCGCGTCGAGATCTTCGCGAGGACGTCGTACGGCAGGCGCGACCAGTCGGCCGTCATGGCGTCCTCGGAGGAGACCGGGCGCAGGACGATCGGGTGGCCGTAGGTGCGGCCGTCGCCCTGGACGCCGACGCTGCGGACGTCCGCGAGCAGGACCACCGGGCACTGCCAGATGTCGCGGTCGAGGCCGGCCGCCGACAGCTCCTCGCGGGCGATGGCGTCGGCGTCGCGGAGGAGGTCGAGACGCTCCTTCGTCACCTCGCCGACGATCCGGATGCCCAGGCCCGGGCCGGGGAACGGCTGGCGCTGGACGATCTCCTCCGGCAGGCCGAGCTCCTGGCCGACCATGCGGACCTCGTCCTTGAACAGCTTGCGGAGCGGCTCGATCAGCTTGAACTCGAGGTCCTCGGGGAGACCGCCGACGTTGTGGTGCGACTTGATGTTCGCGGTGCCGGTGCCGCCGCCGGACTCGACGACGTCCGGGTAGAGCGTGCCCTGGACCAGGAACTCCACCGCCGGACCCTCGTCCGCGATGATCTCGGCCTGCGCCTGCTCGAAGACGCGGATGAACTCGCGGCCGATGATCTTCCGCTTCTCCTCGGGGTCGGAGACCCCGGCGAGCGCCTTGAGGAAGCGCTCCTCCGCGTCCACGACCTTCAGCTGCACGCCGGTCGCGGCCACGAAGTCCTTCTCGACCTGCTCCGTCTCGCCCTTGCGCATCAGGCCGTGGTCGACGTACACGCAGGTCAGCTGGGAGCCGATGGCCTTCTGGACCAGCGCGGCCGCCACGGCGGAGTCGACGCCGCCGGACAGGCCGCAGATCGCGCGCTTGTCGCCGACCAGCTCGCGGATGGCGGCGACCTGCTCCTCGATGACGTTGCCGGTGGTCCAGTTCGGCTTCAGGCCCGCGCCCCGGTACAGGAAGTGCTCCAGCACCTGCTGGCCGTGCGTGGAGTGCATCACCTCGGGGTGGTACTGGACGCCGTAGAGCTTCTTCTCGTCGTTCTCGAAGGCGGCGACCGGGACGACGTCCGTGGACGCCGTGACGGTGAAGCCCTCGGGGGCGGCGGAGCAGGCGTCGCCGTGCGACATCCACACGGCCTGCTCGGCCGGGGTGCCCTCGAAGAGGGTGGAGGACGCGCGGGAGACGTGCAGGTCGGTGCGGCCGTACTCGCGGGCGCCGGTGTTGTCGACAGTGCCGCCGAGGGACTGCGCCATCAGCTGGAAGCCGTAGCACATGCCGAAGACGGGGACGCCGGATTCGAAGATCTCGCGGTCGAGGCGGGGGGCACCCTCCTCGTACACGGACGAGGGGCCGCCGGAGAGGATGATCGCCGCCGGGTTCTTGGCGAGCATCTCCGCGACCGGCGTGGTGCTCGGCACGATCTCGCTGTAGACCCGGGCCTCGCGGACTCGGCGGGCGATGAGCTGGGCGTACTGCGCGCCGAAGTCGACGACCAGGACGGTGTCGGGGGCGGCGGCAGCGGGAGTCGCTGATGACACGGGGTGCCTTCCGGCGGTTGGGCTGGTCTCTGTGCTAGCGATTCTACCGAGGTGGGCGTGGGTCACGTCCCGTCGCCGGGGACGGCTGCCCCGCGGGGCCTCCGCCGACGGCCCCGAACGGGCCTCGTCCTCGCCCGCCGGACGGGCCGACTCGCCGGGAACGGCACCGGACAGGGGAGCGCCCTGCGCGAACGGCGACCGCGTCGGGAGTTGGACAGGCACGTTCCCCCGTGCATACTGGGCCCCATGCTTTCGCACGCGACCTTCCTCTTTACCTATGGCACCCGGCCCGCCGGCTGCCATGGTCGTGCTGCTTGAGCTAACCGCCAAGCGACTTCCCAGGCGCCCCGGGCCGACAAGGCCCGGGGCGCCTGTCGTTTTTTCCGGGTCCTGCCGTACCGGGGCACCCACCCCCTCCGAGGAGCCCCGACATGACCGCCACCGCCACCGCTGTCGACAAGAACGCCACGGCCACCGCCCCCGCCGGCAACACCGTCATCGCCACCGACAGGACCGGCGCCCGTACCGACCAGGCCGCCGGACTGATCACCGACGCCCGGGAACGCATCGACGCGCTCGACGACCGGATCATCGGCCTGATCCAGGAACGGATGGCCGTCTCCGCGGTGATCCAGGAGGCCCGGATCACATCGGGCGGCCGCCGGGTGAACCTCTCCCGCGAGATGGAGGTCCTCGGCCACTACAGCGACGCCCTCGGCAAGCCGGGCACGGCCCTCGCGATGACGCTGCTCGAACTGTGCCGGGGTCGCATCTGAGTTCGGGCCCCGTCTCACCCGTACGGCGCGTGACCGGCCCCGGAGGGCTTCGTTGGTCCCGATGTCCGTTCCAGCCAGGGGCGGGCCCGGAAGAACCACGCGTGGCTCACTGGAGCGATGAGGCGTACGGATCCTGCCGTGCGTCGTGGGACCTCGCTCCAGGGAAGTGACCGGACGGCAGGGGACAGCAGCCCGGTCACCCAAGAGAACGGTCGGCCTCGGGGACGCCCGGGGTCGACCGGCGGGAATGGCAAAAATGCACAAGGGCCGGGTCAAACGGTTGCGGGCGCCGCGCTCATCCAGCACGATGCGTGGAAAGCCCCAAGTCCCGCCACGGACGACCGCTTTGCACCCACCGCACCCGGATGAACCGTGGTGGGCGCTCCGTCCCGATCGACCGCCACAGGTCCAGACCGGCCGTGCGCCCCGTGCGCGCCCCGGCGGCGACCGGCGGACGAGGGCGCACGACAGACCAGCGGCGCAACCCCCCGGCGCCGCTCCCAGGCACCGGCGCTGCCCTGACGCCGGTGCTGACGATAAAGAAGGGCCCCGCGGCTCCGTCCCGCGGGGCCCTTCGTCATGTGACACAGGACACATAAAGATCCTGTGAATCGAGCACAACTCTTCACAGACTTCGGCAGTCACACCTAGCGAAACATGGGCCACTCCCGCGCCCCCACATTCTGCGGAAGGCCTCCCCCAACCGATTTCCGAGGTCTTCATGAAGCTTCGCCGCACTCTGGTCACCGCTGCCGCGACGGCCGCGATCGTGCCGCTCGCCCTGCTGTCCGCGCCCGCCGCGTTGGCGGAGGAGAGCGGGTCGCCCTCCGCGAGCGCCTCCGAGTCGGAGAGCACGTCCGCCTCCCCGTCCGCGTCGGAGACCACGGGGGCGTCCGCCTCCGCGTCCGACACCACGTCCCCCTCGGCGTCGGCGTCGGCGTCGGAGAGCCAGACCACCTCCAGCTCGCCGTCCGGCTCCGCGTCGCAGTCCTCGTCCTCCTCGGCGTCGACCTCCGCGAGCGCGTCGGCCAGCGAGGACGACGACTCGTTCGACCCGTACACGGACTGCGAGACCATCGACCTGGACGAGAACCTCTCGGCCATGATCAAGGGCCTGCCCAGCAAGATCGTCGCGGGTTCCGGCTGGCACGACTTCGAGTACGTCGTCGAGAACAACACCGGCGCCGATCTCAAGAACCTGTACATGACCACGTTCCTCGAGTACGCCGACGAGACGGACGCCTGGCTGTCCGAGGGCCTCGCTGTCATCCAGGTCAAGGAAGACGGCAAGTGGACCGACGCCTACCAGGAGGCCTACGAGGACGAGGACGGCAAGATCGTCAACGTCACCGGTTCCTTCGTGGCCCTGCTCGACGAGCTGGAGAAGGGTGACTCCGCCGCCCTCGACCTGCGCGTGAAGGTCAAGGCGGCCGCCCCGGCGGGCGCCTCGTTCGCGCTGAGCCAGGCCATCTACGTGGGCGACAAGGCCGACTGCCACTTCAACGGCGACTTCTACGACGTCCAGATCCTCGCCGCGGGCAGCAACGCCGGCGACGTCGACGACGCCGAGCCGAACGGTGACAAGCCCAGCAACGGCGCCAAGCCCCAGGGCAGCGCCAAGCCGATCAGCGGCAGCCTCGCCTCGACCGGCTCCGACTCCGCCCTCCCGATGATCGGCCTGGTCGGCGGCGTCGCCGTCATCGCCGGCGCGGGCGCGGTGTTCGTGGCCCGTCGCCGCAAGACCGGCGCGCACGCGTAACACGCCGGAGCACCCGGCTGGACCAGCGAGGGGACCTGCGCTCGGAGGGGGGCGCAGGTCCCCTCGCCCATGTCCTGGGCGGGAAAACCGGCGGCTGCGCCCACGGCGGCCGCCGCCGGAAGACCGCCCATCCCTTGCCCGGGCGGGGATCCCCCACGCCCGGACGGCCCCCTGCTGCCCCTCCGGTCCCTACTTCTTCGGCGGGACCGTCGGCATCCCGAGGAACGGCAGCCGCAGCGCGGCGAACGCCTCCGGCGGGACCACCGGCGCCTTCGGCTCCACCGGCTTCAGCCGCTCGTACGCCGTGCCCTGGGCCGGGCGCGGGTCCTCCTCGCCCTTGTTCGGCCAGTAGGACATCGCGCGCTCGGCCTGCGCGGTGATCGTCAGGGACGGGTTGACGCCCAGGTTTGCCGAGACGGCGGCGCCGTCCACGACCGAGATGCCCGGGTGGCCGTACAGGCGGTGGTAGGGGTCGATGACGCCGGTCTCGCGGGAGGCGCCGATCGGGCAGCCACCGAGGAAGTGGGCGGTGAGGGGGGTGCCCATCAGCTCGCCGACGTTGGAGCCGGCGAAGCCGTTGATGTCGGCGGCGATGGCGGACGCGGCCTCGGAGGCCGCCTTGATCTGCTTGGGGTTGGGGCTGCCGTGGCCCTGCCGTGCCGTCAGCAGGCCCTTGCCCACACCGCTCTGCTTCAGGTACGTCGTGAGCGAGTTGTCCAGCGACTGCATCACCAGGCCGATGATGGTCCGCTCCGACCAGCGGCGGTTGGAGAGGGAGCGCAGGACGAGGAGAGGGTGGCGGGCCGCGTTCGCCAGCCAGGCACCCACCCGCGACGACCCCTCCACGTACGGCACCTGGAGGATCGACAGGCTGCCCATCGAGTTGGAGCCCTTGCCGTAGCGGACCGGCTCGATGTGGGTGTTGGGGTCCGGGTGGATGGAGGAGGTGATGGCGACCCCGCGCGTGAAGTCGACCTTCGCCTGCCCCGTCACCTTGTGGTAGCGGCGGTCGTCGGTCTGGGCGCCGACCAGCGCCTCGGAGTTGGTGCGGGTCAGCTCGCCCAACCGGTCCGAGAGATACGGCAGCCGGCCGTTCTCCTTCATGCGGTGCAGCAGGGTCTGGGTGCCGTAGGTGCCGGCGGCGAGGACGACCCTGCGGGCCTTGAAGGTCCTGCCCTTCCCCTTCCTCCTCCGGTCGGTGGGGAGGGTGGCCACGGCGTAGCCGCCCCGCGAGTCGTCCGTGACCGAGACGACCGTCGTCAGGGGGTGGACGACCGCGCCCGCCTTCTCGGCGAGGTACAGGTAGTTCTCGTTCAGGGTGTTCTTCGCCCCGTGGCGGCAGCCGGTCATGCACTCGCCGCACTCGGAGCAGGCCCCGCGGGACGGGCCCGCGCCGCCGAAGTAGGGGTCCGGCACCTCGTCGCCCGGCCGCGCCTTCACCGACCCGTCGGCGTCCTGCCCGTCCCCGAAGAACACGCCGACCGGCGCCATGTGGAAGGTGTCCCCGACGCCCATCCGCTCGGCGGCCGCCTTCAGGTGCACGTCGGAGGGGGTCGTCGTCGGGTTGAGCCGTACACCGAGCATGCGGCGCGCCTGGTCGTAGTACGGCTTCAGCTCCTCCTCCCAGTCGGTGATGTCCCGCCACTGCGGGTCCTCGAAGAAGGGCTTCAGCGGGACGTACAGGGTGTTGGCGTAGTTGAGGGAGCCGCCGCCGACGCCCGCGCCGGCCAGGACCATGACGTTGCCCAGCAGGTGGATGCGCTGGATGCCGTACAGGCCGAGCCTGGGCGCCCACAGGTAGTTCTTCAGGTCCCAGGAGTTCTTGGGGAGGGTGGCGCGGGTGAAGCGGCGGCCGGCTTCCAGGACGCCGACGCGGTAGCCCTTCTCCGTCAGGCGCAGCGCCGTGACCGAGCCGCCGAAGCCGGAGCCCACCACGATGACGTCGTAGTCGTACCCGTCCTCGTCCCGGGGTCCGTCCTCGTCCCGGTACCCGTCCTCCTTCCGGTACCCGTCCCGGATCTGGGCAGAGTTCTCCTGTGACACGTGCTCTCCTCGTTGAGAACGGGTGCTGTCTAGCGGAAGCGGAACGCCTTCATCAGTCGCAGGCTCCTGCTCATGAACTGCGCGTACCTCTCGTCGTCCATGCCCAGCGCGGGCGCCATCGGCAGCAGCCGCTGCTGGGCCACGGTCTGGGCCTCGGTGTACTTGAGGATGCCCTCGGAGCCGTGGCGGCGGCCGAGGCCGGAGTCCTTCATGCCGCCCATCGGGGACTGGACGCTGCCGTAGGCGGGGGCGTATCCCTCGTTGACGTTGACCGTGCCGGTGCGCAGGCGGGCGGCGACCTCGCGGCCACGGCGGCCGTCCTTCGTCCAGACCGAGGCGTTCAGGCCGTACGGGGTGGAGTTGGCGCGTTCGACCGCCTCGTCGTCGGTCTTGAAGCGGTAGACCGAGACGACCGGGCCGAAGGTCTCCTCCGTGCAGACGGACATGGGTTCCGTCACGCCGTCGAGGATCGTCGGCTCGAAGAAGTACGGGCCGACGTCCGGGCGGGCGACCCCGCCGGCCACCACCCTCGCGCCCTTGGCCACCGCCTCCTCCACGTGCCGCCGCACCGTCTCCAGCTGGCGTTCGCCGACGAGGGAGCCCATGTCGGCGCCGTAGGCGAGGGAGGTGCCGAGGCGCATGGCCTTGGTGCGGGCGGCGAAGCGCTCGAGGAAGGCGTCCGCTATGGACTCGTGGACGTACAGCCGCTCGATGGAGATGCAGAGCTGGCCGGCGGAGGAGAAGCAGGCGCGGACCGCACCGGCGGCCGCCTTCTCCACGTCGGCGTCCTCGAGGACCAGCATGGCGTTCTTGCCGCCGAGTTCGAGGGAGACGCCGACCAGGCGGGCGGCGGCGCCCCGGGCGACCTCGCGGCCGGTGCGGGTGGAGCCGGTGAAGGAGACGTAGTCGGCGTGCCGGACGACCTCCGGGCCGACGACCGGGCCCTCGCCGATGACGACCTGGAAGACCTCGGCGGGCAGGCCCGCCTCGATGAGCAGGTCACGGGCCCACAGGGCGGTCAGGCAGGTCTCCGTGTCGGGCTTCATGACGACCGCGTTGCCCGCGACGAAGGCGGGGAGCGCGTCGCCGACCGAGAGTTCCAGCGGGTAGTTCCAGGGGGCGATCTGGCCGACGACACCGCGCGGGTGGCGCAGTTCGGTGACCTTCGTCAGGGTCGGCATGGCGCCCGCGTGCCGCTTGGGCCGCAGGTAGGCGGGGGCCTTGCGGCCGTAGTGGCGGGCGGCGACCACGACCGCCTGCACCTCTTCGTGGGCGTGGAGGCGGGCCTTGCCGGTCTCCAGCTGGATCAGGTCGAGGACCTCACCCTGGCGCTCCAGCACCAGGTCGTGGAAGCGGAGGAGGACCGCGGCGCGCTCCCGCACGGGCACCCGCGCCCACACCTGCTGCGCGGCACGGGCCGCCGCGAACGCCTTCTCCACGTCCTCGGGGGTGGACTCGGGCAGGTCGGCGAGCTTCTCGCCGGTGAACGGCGTGTGGTTCGCGGTGCGACCGGATCCCACCACGCCCTTGGTCAGGTGGGCCACGAGCTGCGGGGTGACCACGTCGGCGGCGGTACGGACGCCGACGGGGGCGGGGGCGAGGGGGTTGGTACCGACCGTGGTCGTGGTGCCGGTCTTCTCCGGGGCCTGCGAGTCCGTCATGACGCGCAGGGTATGACGTGGGGAGGGCTTTTGGTACCCGTCGGTAATAGGCATTCACCGACCGCACACACACTGCCAGTGGTCACTGGCAGCGAAGCTGCTGATCAGGGCGTTGTGCGGTGATGTCCGGCGGTCTTCCGCGGTTCCCCCGCCTTCTGAGCCTTCCCCGCGTTCCGAGCCTTCCGAGCGCTTCGCGTCATCCCCGTGTGCCGAGCGCTCGGTGCGGTCCGCGCGTCCCGAGCGCTCCGCGCGTTCCCGTGGTCTCGCGCGTCCTACGGCGCTTCGATCCGCAGGCGGTCGCGGGCGCCCTTGAAGACCGCCGTGCCCTTCTTCTCGCTGGGCGTGCCTTTGGGCATGTCCACACGCAGTGCGTACATGCGGCCGTCGCCGGTGAGGACGAAGAGCTCCATGACGCGGGTTGGGGACTCCTCCATGTCGTAGGTGGTGTCGGACAGGGCGGCGTCGTGGCCCTGGAAGCTGGTGCGGGTCGTCTGGTTGCGCGCGTCGTGGTTGTAGCTGTTCCAGGTCTCGTACGACTCCTGCGCCTGGGCCATCGGGGTGCCGGGCGCCTTGTCCCACCGGGTGAGGCGGACCTGGACGAGGCCGGTGTCGTAGACGACGAGCCGGGGCTGGTCGTCGGCGTCGCCTTCCCGGGCGGCCTCCTTGTACTCGGCGGGGAGGGCGAGGACGGCGTCCAGGTCCTTCTCGCGGTGGGCGATCCAGGTGCCGGGGGCGGGAGAGGGAGAGCCCGTGGGGGAGGCGGACGCCGTGGCGGCGGCGGTCGGGGCGGCGGGGCCGGGGGCGTCGGCGACGGTGCGTTCGGTGGCCGCGCTGTCCTCCGCCTCGAGGAGGACGCCGGAGGTGGCCAGCCAGGCGCCGCCGGCGAGAAGGACGGCGAGGCCGGCACCGACGAGGACCGGGCGGCGGGGGCGGGCGGAAGCCGGGGTCGGGACCGGGGTGGTGACGGTGTCCGGGGTGGAGGCGGTGTCCGGAGCCGGGGTGGGGGTCGCTCCCGGCGTGGGGGTGGGGTCGGAGGCCGGGGCGGGATCGGAAGCCCGGGCCGGCTGTGTCAGCCGTACGGTCCCGAGGTCGTCGGCGAATTCGCGCAGGCTCGAGCAGTCCTGGGTCTCCGTCACCTCGTCCTCGGGGACGGGCGGTACGGGCCACCCCTCGGCCACCGCTTCCAGGACCACGGCGACCTGCTCCGCGCCGGGGCGGCGCTCGGGGTCCTTCTCCAGGAGCCGCACGACCAGCGGCCCGAGCGGACCGGCCTGTTTCGGCTCGGGCGGCTCGGCGGCGAGGATCGCGGCGAGCGTGGACTCCAGGGTCGTCCGACGGAACGGGGACCAGCCCTCGACCGCCGCGTACAGCAGGACGCCGAGGGACCACAGGTCGGAGGCGGGGCCGGCGATCCGTCCGGACATGCGTTCCGGTGCGATGAACTCCAGCGAGCCGACGAACTCCCCGCTGACCGTCAGCGATTCCTCGCCCTGGACGTGCGCGATGCCGAAGTCGGTGAGGACGACCCGGCCGTGGGGGCCGAGCAGGACGTTGGCGGGCTTGACGTCGCGGTGGACGATGCCGACGGCGTGGGCGGCGCGCAGGGCGCCGAGGACGGCGAGGCCGATGCGGGCGGCCTCGGCGGGTGCCAGCGGCCCGCGCCGCAGCACCTCGTGCAGGGACTCGCCGCGGACCAGCTCCATGACGATCCAGGGCAGTCCGTCCGGGCCGGCGGTCCCGTCCTCCTCCTCCACGACGACGTCGTGGATGGAGACCGCGGCGGGGTGGTCGACGCGGGCGGCGGCCCGGGCCTCCCGGTAGAGACGGTGGGCGGCCCGCCGGTGGGACTCGTCCTGCGGGTCGCCGGGCAGACGGGGCTGCTTGACGGCGACCTCGCGCGCCACGAGCTCGTCGCGCGCCCGCCAGACAGTGCCCATGCCGCCGGAGCCGATACGCTCCAGCAGCCGGTAACGGCCGCCCACCGTACGGCCCTTGTCGGCTCCGGGGTCCCCGCCATCGTTCATGCCCCATGACTACCACGAGCGGGCGGTCCCACCCATCGCCGCGGGCGAACCGTTCCGCCGCGGTCAGAACGTGTCGAGTTCCAGGTTCGCGATCGCCGTCCGGGCGACCTCGCGGCCGCGCTCCGCGAAGTCGCCCTTGCCCGGGTAGGCGATGGTGAGCCGGTACATGTCGCCGGCGGAGGACTTGTAGTACAGGATCCTCAGCTCGCGGGGACGGGGGGCCTGGGTGTCGTCGGTGGTGTACGTGACGGTGTTCTCGGCGGCCTTCCTCCCGTGGAAGGCCGCGTCGCCGTCGGGCCGGGTCCGCGGTGCCTTCGGCATGTCGAGCCGGTAGCTGCCGTTGGTCTTGAACTCGTCGTTGTCCTCGTACATCTCGGCGGCGGCGGAGTCCTTGATGTCGCCCACCGTGTCCTCCGCCTTGCGCTCCACCGACAGCACGATCGACAGGGCACCGCTCGGGTCGGTGTAGCTGACCCAGTGACCGTCGTCGGAGGTCCGGTCGGGAACGCCCTTCTGGTACCCGTCGGGCACCGCCAGCGTCGCCGTGACGTCCTTCGCGTGGACCGTCTTCCAGCCCTCCGGCAGCGGTCCCGCGAACGGATCGGCGAGCACCAGATACGCCGTCACCGCCGCCGCGACGACCGCGGCCCCGAGCCCGATCCACGCCGAACGGCCGAACCGGAACCGTCTGCGGGACACCTCGGTGTGCTGCACGACCTGGGTCGGCACCGGAGCCGGCGGGTTCGCGGCGCGCTCCAGCAGGGCGCGGACCTGCGCGGCCTGCGGCCGGCGCGCCGGGTCCTTCTGCAGCAGGCCGTTGATGGCCTCGGCGAGCGGGCCCTGCGCGGCGGCGGGCGGCGCGGGCGCGGCGTTGAGCACGGACTGGAGCGTGGCCGGGGTGTTGCTGCGGCGGAACGGCGAGACGCCCTCCGTCGCCGCGTACAGCACGACCCCGAGGGACCACAGGTCGGACGCCGGGCCCGGGCGCTGGCCCAGCACCCGCTCGGGCGCGATGTACTCGGGGGAGCCGACGAAGCCGCCGGTGTCGGTCAGGTTCGTCTCGCCCTCGATCTGCGCGATGCCGAAGTCGGTGAGGACGACCCGGTCGTGCCGGCCGAGGAGCACGTTGTCCGGCTTCACGTCGCGGTGCAGGATGCCGGCCGCGTGCGCGGCCTCCAGCGCGCCGAGCACCTCCAGGCCGATCCGCGCCGCGTCGCGCGCGCTGAGCGTGCCCTCCTGCAGGGCGCTGCCGAGGGAGCGTCCGTGGACCAGTTCCATCACGATCCACGGCTGCCCGTCGACGACGGCGACGTCGTGGACGTTCACGACGGCCGGATGGTCCAGCCGGGCCGCGGCCCGCGCCTCGCGCCGCATGCGTTCGAAGGCGTTGGCCCGTTCACGTTCGGGAAGGTGGTCCGGTACGCGGGGTTCCTTGACGGCGACCTCGCGGTCCACCGTCTCGTCCTTGGCCCGCCACACCGTGCCCATACCACCGTGCCCGAGCTTGGAGACGAGCCGGTAGCGGCCCGCGATGAGCCGTCCGACACCCGGTTCCTGCGGTTCGGACGCCCTTCGCGGCGGCACGGCGGCCGCCTGCGGCACCCCCTGGGCCACCGGCTGCGGCACCGGCTGCGGCGACTGCGCAGGACCCGGTGAATGCGGCGGTGGCGGCGACTGCGGCGGTTGCAGAACAAAACTCGTCGTCTCGTCGGGCCCGTGGCCGGCTCCCCCGTTGTGGCTCATGACTTTATCCATATCGCGCCACGCGGACCGGTTTCCACCGGCAGCCCACACCGGTCACAGACCCGTGACGCGGGCCGCCCCTTATCTCCGCATTGGCCGGCGGGACAGGTGGTCGCCGCACGCGGGCACGGCGGTCGGCCCACACCGACACGGTGGTGACCTGCGCGGCACGGCGGTCGCCCGACGCCAACCCGCCGGCGGTTCACGCCGACACGGTCGCGTCCTCACGTCACACGGCGGCGGCCTCACGCCGATACGGTCGCGGCCTCATACCGGTACGAACGTGTCGACCGCCACGTCGAAGTACTGCCGCGCCTCCCGCGCCTTCTCCACCGGCGCCGACACCCACACGTCGTACAGCCGGCCGCCCTCCTCCCAGCACAGGTCGAAGGTGTGCCGGGGGCCCTCCGCGGCGCTGAAGCCGTCCCAGGTGAACTCCCAGAGGGCGGCGGGGCGTCCGTCGCGCGTGGTCTCGGTGACCCGGCCGTTCCGGTAACCGGGATTGGTGTCCGCGCCTTTGACGGCCGCCGCCTTCAACACCGAGAGTGGGCCGCCGGGTTGAGGCTGGGTGACCCTGACGCCGAGGCGGAAGGTCCGCCCCGGGGACATGTAGAAGACCCGCTCGCCCTGCGGGACCCGGGTGAAGCCCTCGGGGACCGCGAACGCGTACCCGGCCGGGTCGTCGACGACACGGTAACCGGAGGGCGCGCCGGGACGGCCCTGGGCGGGGGCGGACACGGAACCGCTCATCGTCGGGACGGCCGTCGAGCCGCTCACCGTGGGGACGGGCACCGAGCCGCTCACCGTCGGGGTGGCCGCTGAGCCGCTCACCGTGGGGCCGGGCCACGGCGGCGTACCGCCCCCGCCGCCCCGGTCCATCAGCAGCGCCGCCGCCGACACCCCCGCCCCGGCCATCGCGGCGACCAGCAGCGCGGCCACCAGCACGCCCCGCGTGGGCCGCTCCCGGCCGGCGGGCACGGACGGGTCCGCGGAACGCTGACGGGGCAGGTCCGCCTGGGTGGGCGTGTATCCGGTCCGCGCCGGCGCCGGCGGCGTGCGCCCGGTCGCCAGGAAGGCGCGCAGCATCCGCTCCGCCTCCGCCGCGTCCAGCCGCCGTTGCGGATCCCGCTCCAGCAGCCCCCGTACGACGGGCAGGAGCGGCGCCGCCTGCGGGGGCGTACGGATGTCGGCGACGACGACGGCGTGCAGGATGCCGCCCAGGGAGTCGCGGCGGAACGGCGACTCGCCGCTCAGGACGGTGCACAGCAGCGCGCCCAGCGACCACAGGTCGGAGGCGGGACCGGTCCGCTCCCCCGACATGCGTTCCGGCGCGGTGTACTCGGGGGAGCCGACGAACGAGCCGGTCTCGGTGAGCGTGGTCGCGCCCGCGACCTGGGCGATGCCGAAGTCGGTGAGGACGGCGCGCCCGGAGCCGGACTCGACGAGGACGTTCGCGGGCTTGATGTCCCGGTGCAGGACCCCGGCCGCGTGGGCGGCGCGCAGAGCGCCCAGCAGGTCGGCGCCGATCCGGGCCGCCTCGCGCGGTTCGACCGGGCCGTGTTCGGCGATCCGGTCGGCGAGCGAACCGCCGTCGATCAACTCCATGACGATGTAAGGCCGCTCGTCCTCCTCGACGACGTCGTGCACCACGATGATGTGCGGATGGCTCAGCTGGGCGACCGCTCGGGCCTCCCGCAGGGTCCGGTCGTGGCGGGCGCGGGCCTCCTCCTCGGAGAGGGAGTCGTCCGGCACCAGTTCCTTGACGGCCACCTGCCGCCCCAGCAGCCGGTCGGTGGCCCGCCACACGACACCCATGCCACCGCGCCCGAGTCTCGCCTCGAGCCGGTAGCGGCCCGCGATGACCCGGACGCCGGCCTCCCCCTCGGTCCCCATGCGCCCCATCATGCCGCACCGGACGCCCCGCCTCCGGGGCGCCGACCGGCCAAGTCGGGGACGGTGAACGGGCCGCACGGCGACCACGCGTCACGGGGTCACGAGGTGCTCTGCGGCTCCCGCCAGCTCTGCAGCACGGCCCTGAACTGCTGGGCGGTCGTGTCCCAGTCCTCGGCCGGCGAGGACATGTAGATCGCGTATTCGGTGCCGTCGCGGGAGATGTACGTCTCCTCGATCGCGCGCCGGGGCCCGGGGAAGTCCGTGTCCTTGGCCAGCGCGGTCCAGGTGTACTCCCACTCGGCGCCCCGGCGGTCGCGGTAGACGTTCCGCTCGAGGGTGACCCGGTCGTAGTCGACCAGCCGCTGGAGCTCCCGCTCGAGGTCGATCTGGTGGACGTAGGGGTCGTCGTAGTCCGGGGAGGCGTCGAGGGCGATGCGGACCAGGTGCTCGCCGTCGTCGGGCGTGTAGTCGACCTGCTTCAGGTCGCCGTCGTCCTGGTACACCTGCCGCTCCCAGCCCTCCGGCAGGGAGAGCCCGAAGCCCAGCGGGTCGGTGACCGGCTCCCAGGTGTCGGGGACGGTGCCCTCCTGCGCCGCCTTGCCGGTGGTGGTGGGCGAGGGGCTCGGTGAGGAGGCGGACTCCGCGCTCGACCGACGGTCCTCGTCCCACTTCTGCACCGTCACCGCCGTACCGCCGCCGACGAGCGCGGCCACGGCGACCACGAGCGCGAGCGTGCGCAGCCGGCGGTGCGGGGACGAGGCCCTGGGCGGGGCCGGGTGGGCGGCCGGGACGCCCCCGGGCCCCGGGACGGACGTCGACGCCTCCGGCCCGGGTGCGTACGGGCTGCCGGACGCGTAGTGCGTCCCGCCGCCCTGAGCGCCCGGTGTGCCCGGCGTGGTCTGCGTGCTGTGCGTGGCTCCGGGCACGAAGTGGGTGCCACTGCCCCGCGCACCTGGCGCGCCCCGCGTGATCCCGGAGGCGAAGTGCGTCCCGTCGCCCTGCGCGGCCCCGGACGGCAGGAGCGTCCCGGTGCCGTGTGTGCCCCCGCCCGACCGGCCGGCACCCGCGTGCTGCGTCGGCACGTACGCCTGGGCCCCGCTCGGGCGGCGGCCCTCCGCCGCTTCGGCGAGCAGGCGCTCCGCCTCGGCGGTGTCGGGCCGTGCCGCCGGGTCCTTGCGGAGCAGGGCGGCGATCACCGGCTCGAGCGGACCGGCGTACCGGGGCTCGGCGGCCTCCTCCTCGACGACCGCCTGCATGGTGCTCAGCGGCGAGGTGCGGCGGAACGGCGAGCGGCCCTCCACCGCCGTGTACAGCGTCGCGCCGAGCGCCCACAGGTCGCAGGACGCGCCGGGGTCCTGGCCACGGACCCGCTCGGGGGCGAGGTAGTCGACCGAACCGACGACCTCACCGGTGCGGGTGATGGTGGTGTCACCCTCGATCTGGGCGATGCCGAAGTCGGTGAGCAGGACGCGGCCGTCGTGGGCGAGGAGCACGTTGCCGGGCTTGACGTCGCGGTGCAGGACACCCGCGGAGTGCGCGGCGCGCAGGGCGCGCAGCACCCACAGGCCGATCCGGGCGGCCTCGGTGGGCTCGACGCGCCCGTCCTCGCGGACCGCGTCGGCCAGCGAGCGGCCCTCGACCAGCTCCATCACGATCCACGGGCGGCCGTCGTGTTCGAGCACGTCGTGCACGGTGACGACGGCGGAGTGGTTGATCCGCGCGGCGGCGCGGGCCTCCGCCCGGGTGCGCGCGAGCAGTCGTTCCTGGTCGCTCTCGGAGACGTAGAGGGCAGCGGTCAACTCCTTGACGGCGACGCCCCGGTGCAGCAGCTCGTCGTGCGCGCGCCACACGCGGCCCATGCCGCCGCTGCCGAGGGTGTCGACGAGCCGGTAGCGGCCCGCGATGAGCAGGCCCTGCATCTGATTCACGTTGCCCCGCAATGCTCTTGACAAGGTCAGAGTAAAGACCGGTCCGCGTCCGGGGAACCGGCGGGGGCCCAAGGAAACCGCACTGTGACGGTTGTCGCTTCCGGGACGAACGGGGAACCGCAGGAGCGGGTGACCTGCCGGTCGACTCAGCCCGTGTACCGGTAGCTGGCCGACGCCTGCTCGAACAGCCGCGTCACCTCGTCCCGCTCGGCCTCCGGGCCGCGGAGTTGGACGACGTGGTAGCGCCCGTCGAGGAGGAGGGCGAGGTTGCGCACGAACAGCTCGCGCCCGTCGTCGCCGGTCCAGGTGAACTGCCCCTCGGCCATGATCCGCCCGCCCACCTCGATGGTCCGCAGCCCGGAGGCGGTGGCCCAGCTGGAGTCGCGGTAGGGCTGCAGTTCGCTCTCCTTCTCCCGCTGGTAGGCCATCGGGTCGCTGCCGTACCGGGACGCGGCGTCACGCCCGGGCACGATGATCAGCTCGAAGCCGGCGTGCGAGTAGACCACCTGCCCGCGCCCGTTCTTCGGGGTGCGGTCCCAGCCGTTGGCGACGGCGATCCGGAAGCCCTCGGCGTCGTCGCGCAGGGTGAATCCGTCGGGCACGTCGGCGTCGGACTGCGTCTCGGTGACGCCCGAGTCGGACGACGCGGAGGCACCGGAGCTCGGTCCGGGGGCGTCCTCGTCGTCGGGCCGGGGCTCACTGCTCGCCTCGGGTGCCGGTTCGACCTGGCCGGCGGCGCCGGTCCGCTCGGCCCCTGGCGCGCCGTCGGCCCCTTCCTCACCGGCCTTCGGCATGAACAGCACCGCGTACGCGACCGCCGCGGCCAGCGCCAGCAGGACCAGCACGAGCAGGGTGCGGCCCAGGCTGCGGGGCGAACGGGTCGTCTCCCGCCGGGCCCGCTTGTGCCGTCCGCTGGTCGCGGGCAGCCCGGCGCGCCGGCGGCGCACCAGCTCGCCCTTGCGGCGCACGATCGGCAGCCGGCGCGGATCGGTCGGCGGCGCGGCGACGACGTAGGTGCCCGCCTCCGGCTCCGGCGCCGAGCGCACCAGCGAGCGCAGCCAGCCGCGCAGTTCCTCGAAGTCGAGGCGCTCGGTGGGGTCCTGGCGCAGCAGCGACTCCACGACGGGTCGCAGCGGCCCGCACTCCTCGGCGAAGGCCGGCGGCTCGGCGCACACCATCTGCACCAGTTCCGCCGTCGACTCCTCCGGATACGGCGCGTGCCCCTGGACGGCACGGAAGAGCAGCGCGCCGAGCGCCCACAGGTCGGTGGCGGGCCCGATGGGTGCGGCCAGCTGCCAGTTCTCGTGCACGGGTCCGGCCTGCTCCGGCGCCCACCGCTCGGTGACGGGCCCGACGACGGCCATCCGCGCCTGCCGCGCCCGCTCGGCGGCCAACGCGGTCGCGGGCCCCCGCCGCGCCCCGGCCCCGGCCACCAACTCGTCCCAACGGGCCCCCGCCCGCACCTCACCACCCGCCGCCATGCCCTGCGCGGGCATGGGACCACCCGCCGCCAGACCCTGCGCGGGCACGGGAGCACCTGCCGCCTGCACGCCCTGCGGCGGCACGGGGACAGGTCCCACGGGTCCCGCCGGCCCGGGCGTACCCCGCACGCCGTACGGGTCGGCGATCTGCCCCGGGGACGTGCCGCGCGTGCCAACCGGCCCCGGCTCCCGCCCGGTGCCGAGGGCGTACGGCGACGGCGGCGTGCCTCCGGCAGCGGTGTCGCCCTCGGCCGCGGTACGGGCCCCCGGCAGTGCCGCCCGCTCGCTCTGCTGGGCCTCCTGGACCCGGGCCGCCGCCCGCGCGCCGGCCCGGTAGGCGGCGATCGCCCCGGCTCGCGCGGCGCGAATGTCCCCGCCGGTCTCCACGGTTCTGCGGGCCACCGCACCGGAGTCCCCGGGCGCCGGCTCGGTCCCCGCAGTCGGCAGCCCGCCGGCCGCCCGCGCCTCGATCGCGGCCCGCCGGGCGGCCTCGGGATCCGCCGCGGCCCCGCCGAGGGCCGCGAACCCACCGGGCCCCGGCCGTCCCGCGGGACCACCGCCCGCCGGTTCCAGGGCACCACCGAAACCGCCGCCGGCCGGGCCCGGGCCCACCGGCCCCCTGAGCCCCGCGCCTTCCTGGGCGGCGAGGCCCTCCCGACCCGCCTGCGGCTCGTCGGCCTCCTCCGGCGGCACCGGGTCGTACCCGCACAACGCCTCTTCCGCCGCCCCGACCGCCAGCCCGGTCAGCATGACCCGGCCGTCGTCGCAGACGAGGACCGTGCGCGCGGTGATGTTCCGGTGCACCCAGCCGTGCGCGTGCAGCACCCTCAGCGCCATGAGCACGTCGGAGGCGACCTCGGCCGCCCGGTACGGGGTCAGCGGCTTCTCGGCGAGCAGCGCCGCCAGTGGCCGGGCGGCCACGAACTCGCTCACTATCCACAGCGAGCCGCCCTCGGCGAACACGTCGAAGACCTGGTCCAGCCGCGGATGGTCGGGGATGCTCGCCGCGGCCTGCGCCGCCTCCACCGCCCGCCGTACGACCGGGTCGGCGGGCCGCCGCGTACTCGCGCCCACGCGCCCCGTCGGACGCCGTGCACCGCGCTCACGGGCCGTGAAGCCCTCGGGCAGCCCTTCCGCGTCGAGCACCTCCGCCTCGACGACCTCCGGCAACGGCACCTGCCGGACCAGGACTTCCTGCCCGCTGTAGGTGTCGAAGGCCAGGGTCTCGGTGAGTTCGTACTCGTCGGAGGGCGGCAGCGGCAGGCGGTAGCGGTCGGCGAGCACCCGTCCCGCATAGTCGTCCACGTTGCCTCCCCCGGCCACCCGGTCGGTCAAGTCCGTTCGCCCAGCGGCCCGTTCCCGCCGTGTCCGGCCGTATCCAGCCGCACAGCTGGATGCGTACGGTCCGCAGGCATTCACGATACGTGCCGGAGGCAATCCGCAGAGAGGGGATGCCAGATCTCACGCACCGAACACGCGACGCCCGGCCGCCGCCCGGCGCCCACCGCGCAGCACCGGCCCCGCCCTACTTCTTCGGCGCGAACGTCTCCGTCAGCGTCTTCCAGGTGCTCTGCCGCAGGTCGCTGTCCCACGCGGCGGACTTCGCCGTGTACATCAGGGCGTACCCCTGATGGTCGTTCACGACGAATCCGCGGTCGATCGTGCGGTAGGCGGTCCCGCCGTCCACATAGGTGAACTCCCAGTCGGCCGTGTTCCAGCCGCGGTAGTCCACCTGCGCTATTCGGATCCTGCTGTACTGGGAGCGCTGCATGGAACGCTCCTGGTTCTTCCAGTCCGCGACGGGGTCGTCCTTGGGCGTGGTCGTCCACGCGACGAGCAGCTTCTGTCCGTCGGGGCCGGTGAACCGGTCCCCCGCCGCGTCCGTGGACCGGTACTTCCACCCGGTGGGCAGCCCGATCGAGTAGCCCTGCTTGCCCCGGTGCGTCGTCGCGGCCGTGCTGCTGTCGGTGGGGGAGACGCCGGATCCGGTGCCGCCGGTCGTCGAGGTGCCGGCGCCGGGCGAGCTGCTGCCGGACGCGGAACCGGCCGGCGCGGACTGCGACGCCGATCCGTCCGTACGGGTCCCGCCGGTCTCGTCGTCCTTGGTGTCCGCGCCGGTATTCCGGCTGGCGGTGACCTTCGCCCCACCGCCCTGCGCACCGCCGGCGTTGTCGCCGTCGTCCCCACCGAGCGTGAGGGCGAGCACCGTGCCGAGCACCGCGAGGACCACCACCACGGCGATGATCACGAGGGTCCGCTTCGGCACCACGTCGGTGAGCGGCGCCCTGGGCACGGGCCGCGGCGGCAGATCCGGCGGGGTCATCACGGGCCACCCCGAACTCCGCGCTCCGGCCCCGCCGCTGCCCGCACGAGCGCCCTGAGCACCCGACGAGCCGTTCACACCGGCCGAGGAGGGGCGGGACCCGGAAGCGGACGCCGCCCCGCTGGTGGCGGGCTTCGTCCTGGCCGGGACGGCAGGCGCGGCGGCCGCGGAAGCGGCGACACCCGCAGCCCCGGAACCGGCACGGGAACCGGCGCCGGCGCCGCCTGTCGCCGCTTCCTCCGTCCGCACGCTCCCCGAGGGGGTCGTACCGCTCGCCGACTTGGCGCGGGCCGCGGCCGAGGTGGCCGCCCCCGCCGCGACGGCGGCCTTCCGCACGGACCGCAGGGCCCCGCGCAGCTTCTCGGCCGCCTCGCCGACCGCCGGACCGCCCTTGCCACCCGGGCCGTCCGGCTGCATCGGCAGCGGCACGAGCTTGGTCGCGTCCGCCGGCTCGGCGTCCCTGGGCTCGGGCGCGTGGATCACCGCGTTGAGCTTCTCCCGCGCACCGGCGTCGTCGAGCCGCCGCGCGGGGTCCTTGGTGAGCAGGCCGTAGATGACGTCCTTCAGCGGACCCGCGTTCTTCGGCTCCTCCAACGGCTCGGTCATGACGGCGGTGAGCGTCGCGATCGCGGAGCCCTTGTCGTACGGGGGCGTGCCCTCGACCGCCGCGTACAGCAGGCCGCCGAGCGACCACAGGTCGGCCGCCGGTCCGGGCTTGTGCCCTCGGGCCCGCTCCGGGGAGATGTAGGAGGGTGCGCCGACGAGCATGCCGGTGGAGGTGATGGACGGGTCGCCCTCGACCTGGGCGATGCCGAAGTCGGTGAGGACCACCCGGCCGTCCTCGGCGATCAGCACGTTCGACGGCTTCACGTCACGGTGCAGGATGCCCTCGCGGTGGGCCGACCGCAGCACGTCGAGGATCGCCAGCCCGACCTCCGCCGCCCGCTTCGGTTCGAGCACGCCGTCCTCGCGGATGACCTCGGCGAGCGACTTGCCCTCGACGAGCTCCATCACGATCCACGGCCGGTCGTCCTCGTCGACCACGTCGAAGACCGTCACCGCGCTGTTGTTGCGGATCCGCGCGATGGCCTTGGCCTCGCGCAGCGTCCGCGTGATCAGCCGGCGCTTCTCCTCCTCGTCGATGTTCGACGGGAACCGCAGCTCCTTGACGGCGACCGTCCGCCCGAGGGTCTCGTCCTCGGCGCGCCACACCGTCCCCATGCCGCCGCGGCCGAGTACGTCTCCCAGCCGGTACCGCCCGGCGAGGAGACGTGCGCTCTTGTCCTGACGGGATGCCCCCGCCCGCTCCGCCTCCGACATGCGTCCCCTCATGCAACCCGCCCTGACAGAGCCTCCATTGTCCCTCACCCGACAAGTGCCCAACGCCCAGGGTGCCCCTCACCGCGCCACAGCACCGGCGCATTTCGGCCAGAAGGTACAGCTCACTCCAGCCAGCCCCCGGAACTGGCCCCGGGCTGACGTCCCTTCGTCCCCCCACCGAGGCACGGCGCCGACTTCACCCGGGCAGCGGGGCGGCGCCCGCCCGGGCCCGGGCAGCGTTCGGCCAAGCCGACCGGTGGCTCCGGCCAGGCGGACGGAACGACCACCCCTCACCACACGGAACAGCCTCCTGCCAGGTCTTACGGCGCCCCATCCAAGCCCCGCCGCGACCTCTCCAACCGACTCCGCATTGCCCGGCGCGGGTCCGGCCCGTTCCCGGCGCGGGTCCGGCCCGTTCCCGGCACGCCCGGCGTGGGTCCGGCACATTCCTGGCGCGGGACAGGCACGGGTCCTGCACAGGTTCGGCGCGGAACAGGCGCGAGTCCGGCGCGGGTCCGGCACCTTTCCGACACAAGCAGGGCACCCGCCCGGCGCGGGTCCGGCACGTCCACAGCACGTGCCCGTCCCGTCCGGGGCCGGCCGACACGGGTCCGCCGCAGCGCCCGTCCCTCCGCCCTGCATGATGGGCACCACATCAGGGCCGAAGGGGAGGGGAGGATCGTCGATGCCACCCATGCCTGCGGTGCCGCCGATGCGCCCCGTCCCGCCGATGCTGAGTCTGCTGGCCGTGCCGGCGGCGCTGCTGCTCGTCGTCCTGACCACGGCCGGCTCCCGGGCGACCTCGCCCCAGGCCACGGACCCCCTCCTCTCCCTGCTGCTCACCCGGGGCAAGGCCCCCGCGGCGGCTCTGCTGGCCCGCGAGGAGGCCGACACCCGCTATGCCGAGGCGGGACCGGGCATCGCCCGACCTGACCACTTCCGGGCCGGCAGCATCACCAAGACGTTCCTCGCCACCGTCGTGCTCCAACTGGCCGCCGAGCACCGGCTGTCGCTGTCCGACCCGGTGGAGCGGTACCTGCCCGGTCTGGTGCGCGGAGCGGGAAACCACGGGCGCGCGCTGACCCTGCGTTCCCTGCTCACCCACACCAGCGGTCTGTACGACTACACCCGGGACACCCGCGGCACCGAACCCGTCACCGCTGTGCAAGCCGTCCGTATCGCGCTCACCCACCCTCCGGCCGACCGCGGCCGCTTCGCCTACTCCAACACCAACTACGTCCTGCTCGGCCTGGTCGTCGAACACGTCACCGGCCGCTCCTACGCCGCGGAGGCCGAGCGGCGCATCATCGCTCCGCTCGCCTTGACGGGCACCTCCTTCCCGGGCTCCCGCGTCTCCTTGCCCACACCGCACGGCCGTGCCTACGACACGGACGGGACCGACGTCACCGAACTCGACCCACGGACGGCCGGAGCCGCGGGCGAGCTGGTGACCACGCTCACCGACCTGGACCGCTTCTACGGGGCGCTTCTGGGCGGTGAGTTGCTCACCCCGCGCTGGCTGCGCGAGATGCTCGACACCCGCGCCGCACACGGCTCGTACGGCATGGGCCTGTTCCCTGCGACGCTTCCCTGCGGTGTGACCGTGTGGGGACACAACGGCCGGATCTCCGGCAGCTACGTGCGCACCGCGGCCACCGTCGACGGCCGGCGTGTCCTCACCTTCCGCGTGAACACGACGGCGCTGGCCGACCCCGACCTCGAACCGGCCCTGCTCGCCGCCGAGTTCTGCCCCAGCACCTCATAGAACGAGCCGCTTCCGAACGGAGATCCCACCTCACGACACTCGTTCGAGTGAACCGCCTCTCCGACACGAGGCGGCACGTCAAGGCACCGCGTGAAGACGGCACGTGAATGAAGACGGCACGTGAGGACGGCCTGGACACGAGGCTCCGGCCGACCACGAGGCGTTGCCGACGAGGCCCCAGCCGAACCCGGAGCCCGTAGGCACGAAGCACCGGGGGGGGGGGGGGGGGGGGGGGGGGGGGGGGGGGGGGGGGGGGGGGGGGGGGGGGGGGGGGCCGGGGGGGGGGGGGGGGGGGGGGGGGGGGGGGGGGGGGGGCGCCCGGTGCGTCGCCGGTGCCGTGCGGGGCGGCGTGGTGGGCGGGGGTGCGCTCTTCGGAAGGGGCGTGCTCCCCCGATGGGACGTGCTCCCCCGAG